>CATOJY010000050.1 GCA_951800685.1 uncultured Lachnospiraceae bacterium | reverse complement strand
CCAATCATTTCCTTTCAAGAAGTATAGAAATAATTGTACACGATTGTGCGGGGATTGTCAGTTACTAAATATAATATATCAGATTTTTTCTTTGGCGGATAGACATAAAATCGTGCGTTTACCGTGAGTCACCGCCCCCATTTAAATGCATTCCGGTACTGCACCGGCGTCTTTCCTGTCGCCTTTTTAAATGCCTGCGAAAAATAGGACTGTGAGGAGAACCCAAGGGCAGCCGAAATCTGGGAAATCGAATAGGATGTGGATTCGAGCAGCGATTTGCCCTCCTGTATTCTCTTTTGCAGAAGATACGTGATCGGGGAGATGCCGATACATTTCGTGAAGGCATGAACCAGATAGTACTTGTTCATATGGGAGAGTGACGCCAGCATATCCAGCGTGATATTCTCCGCATAGTTTGCATCCAGATAATTCTTGATCTGTGTACACTCTCTGTTCAAAAGTGCATTGCTGCTCTGCACGATCGACAGATTGTTATTTCTGAGCATACAGATCATGATCACTTCGAGCAGGTTCTGGCACACCGTCTCATAGTTTGCCGCCTTCTTGCGAATCTCCTCCAGCAGGATATTCAAGTACGCATATATATTTGAATTTTGCGTGTTATACTTGTACACATCCCCAAATGCAGTCTGCATGCACACCCCCTCTTTTGTGGCGGCAATCTCTTCAAAGGAAAAGGAAAGTCCCTCAATGCCCAGTACAATATACTCAAGCGGCGCTGTGGGCAGCGACTTCTCCGTATGCTGCACGTTTGGATTGATGATCACCAGATCATTTTTTCCCACCGAAAATTCCATGCCCTCTGTGATAAAGGAGCCGCTGCCCTGCACCACATAAAACAGTTCGCTAAACGGATGGGAATGCAGAATACTCTGCCAGTCCCCCTCATACTTTGAAGTTGAGACATACAGGAGCTTGACGGAGTCAAAGCAGGATAACTTGTTATCATCAATACAGTGTCTGGTATTTCCCATACACTCTCCCCTTTCTATATTAAAAATATAGCAGAATTTAGATATTTTGTCCACAAAGACAGCCCTCTAAAAATTTCTAAAAATTGATTTTCACCCGATTGTGAATAGAGTACACTATATTCATCAGAATTTTTTTCAAATACTTTTTTGTTTCCATATATTGCATAAAACAATTGTCCGAAATTCAATTTTAGTATTAATTTTATACAATTGTTTGATTTTGCCGCCATATTTTTAAATATTTTTATACAAAAAGCAATATTTCTAAAATATCAAGCAAGAATCAGATTGATTCCCAAATATGATTTCGCTATACTAAAGTCATACTTAAAACTACTTAATGCATTCTGGACTGCATTAAATTTCTTCGAGCACAGTTCGAAAGGGAGGGATTTTTATGAAATCAAAAAAAGTTATTTCATCTCTGTTAGTGGCTGCTATGGCTACAACACTTCTCGCTGGATGCGGCGGCTCTGGCGACCAGCCAGCGTCATCGGCTAACAACACGCCGGCTGACAACACTGCATCCAACAGCAATGCGGATGCGGCGCCAGCTGACACACCGGCTGACACGACACCGGCTGAGGAACCTGCGGACGCTGCACCCGTGGAGGAGCAGACTTTGAAGGTGGCTGCTTTTGAGGGCGGATACGGCGCAGACATGTGGTCCGAAGTCACGGCAGCTTTCGAGGCTTCCCATCCCGGCGTGACGGTGGAACTCACGATTGACAAAAAACTCGAGGATGTCATCAGCCCCGGCATGAAGGCTGGCGATTATCCAGACGTAGTACATCTTGCAACTGGCCGTGAGGCAGCGCTGACAGAGACACTCACAAAGGAGAAAGCACTTCTTCCGCTGACCGATGTGCTCGAGATGACGGTTCCCGGCGAGAGCGTAAAGGTCAAAGACAAGATCATTCCCGGTTTCCTTGACACCTTGGCAACCAATCCTTATGGGGACGGCGTGACCTACTATGCACCGATGTTCTACAGCCCCTGCGGACTGTTCTACAACGCTGGACTTTTCAAGGAAAAAGGCTGGGACGTACCCACGACATGGGATGAGATGTGGGGACTTGCCGACAAGGCGGCTGAGGAAGGCATCGCTCTCTTTACCTATCCCACAACCGGTTACTTTGACGCATTTACATACGCGGCACTGGCATCATCCGGCGGCGCTGATTTCTTTAACAGCTGCATGACCTACGAGGATGGCATCTGGGAAAGCGGCGAGGCGACCAAGGTATTCGAGCTCATCGGACAGCTTGCAAAATATACAGAAGGCACGACAGTGGCCAATGCAAACAATGACAACTTTACAAAGAACCAGCAGCTGATTCTTGACAACAAGGCACTTTTCTGCCCGAACGGCACATGGCTGCCGGGCGAGATGGCAGAAGCACCGCGCGCTGACGGTTTCGAGTGGGGATTTATGGCAATCCCGTCAGTGAACGCAGGCGGTTCAGGATGCTCCTTCTGCTGGTTTGAGCAGATGTGGATTCCGGCAGCGGCACAGAATCAGGATATGGCAAAGGAATTTGTAGCATATATGTACTCTGACGAGGCAGCGCAGATTTTTGCAAAGGCTACGGCAATCCAGCCAATCACAGGCGTCAGCGACTCTCTCGAGGGCGACAACAAGATGTTCTACAGCATCTATGACAACGGCGCAACCGCAGTTATGGGCGGCTTCGCTTCCACTGCACCAGTTGAGGGCGTGAACATGCTCGATACTTTGTGCGGCACAGTCAACAGTATCGTGAGCGGTGACAAGACCGTTGCGGACTGGCAGGCGGCTGTAGAGGAAGCAAGCGACAAATTGAGAGCGGCAATGGAATAAGGTTTTAGGAGCGCTCCAAAGGTTTCCGCCTTTGGAGCGTTTTTGTTACAGAAAATGGAGGTATGCGTGTGAAAAAAGTCAGAGAAAAAACGTTGTTTATCACGATTTGCGTAGCCCCGGCGGTCATCCTGTTTATCATCTTTATGCTGATTCCCACCTTCAACGTCTTTAAGATGTCACTGTACAAGTGGGGCGGCTACTCCAACAACAAACAGTTTGTCGGGCTGAATAATTTTAAGATTCTGATGGAGGACTCAAACTTTTTCCGTTCCTTCCAGAATACGGTTCTGTTAATTGTCTGCGTGACCATTGTCACCATGGCGCTTTCCCTGATTTTTGCAGCGATTCTCTCCCGTGAAAAAATCAAGGGGCAAAATATTTTCCGTGTGATATTTTACATCCCGAATATCCTGTCTGTTGTCGTGATCTCCGCTATTTTTTCAGCGATCTATGACCCAAACAGCGGACTTTTGAACAGCATCATCGGTATTTTCAGAGGGACTGAAAAAACGCCGATTCTCTGGCTTGGCGACCAGAAACTCGTCATCTACAGCTTGGTGATCGCGATGATCTGGCAGGCAATCGGCTACTATATGGTCATGTACATGGCAAGTATGGCAAGCGTTCCTGAGAGTCTGTATGAATCTGCCAATCTCGAGGGCGCGAGCAAAATCCGCCAGTTCTTCTCCATCACGCTCCCGCTGATCTGGACGAACATCCGAACGACTTTGACTTTCTTTGTCATCAGCTCGATCAACATCAGCTTCCTGATTGTCAAAGCGCTGACAAACGGCGGTCCCGACGGCGCAACAGAAGTATTCCTAAGCTATATGTACAAACAGGCGTACACCAATTCCTCTTACGGGTATGGTATGGCAATCGGCGTTGTCGTATTCCTGTTCTCCTTTGGACTGTCCGCGCTGATCAACTTTGTCACCAAGAGAGAGCCTTTGGAATTTTAAGGGAGGGATAAAAAATGAGTTCAGGCAAATTATATAAACTATTTATTTACGTCGCCCTGCTGGCGCTTGCCATCAGCATTGTGATTCCTGTCGGCTGGGTCTTTCTGGCATCCATCAAGGAAAACTCTGAATTTTACGGCAATCCGTGGACGCTGCCAAAAGGCTTTTATTTCCAGAACTTTATAGATGCCTTCGAGAAGGCAAAAATGGGGGAATATTTCCTCAATTCCATCTTTGTGACCGCATTGGCGCTTGTCATCCTGCTGGTGGTCGCACTGCCTGCTGCCTATGTCCTTGCGCGCTACCGCTTCTTTGGCAGCAAGCTCATCAACATTATGTTCATGGGCGGACTGTTTATCAATGTCAATTATATTGTAGTGCCTATTTTCCTGATGTTTGTGGACGCGGACAAATTCCTGCGGCTTCTGGGAACGGACGGATTTTTCCTCAACAATCTCTTTGTCGTGGCGCTCGTCTACGCCTCCACGGCACTGCCGTTTACCATCTATCTGCTCTCCGGCTTCTTTGTCACCATCCCGCGCGACTATGAGGAGGCCGCTTACATGGACGGCAGCGGATACTTTCGGACAATGGTCCAGATCATGATGCCCATGGCACTGCCAAGCATTATCACGGTCATTTTGTTCAATTTCCTGTCCTTCTGGAATGAGTACATCATCTCCATGACCCTGCTCACCAAAGATTCCAAGACACTGCCCGTCGGGCTGATGCAGCTCATGCAGGCACAGAAGGCAGCGGCAAACTATGGTCAGCTCTACGCAGGACTTGTGATCGTCATGCTCCCAACGCTGATTCTGTATATCTTAGTGCAAAAGAAACTAACGCAGGGCATGAGCCTTGGCGGACTGAAAGGTTAATCAGGAGGTGTGCGTATGAAATATGTCATCCGGTTATTATACTTGCTGGTGTTCATCGCCAGCATGGCATTGATTGTCACAGGACAGCGAAAGATCGGTCCCGGCGGGCTTGCGGTGATGCTTGTCGGACTGCTGGGCATTTTGGCGCTGCTCTATCTCTACAACAAAAAATATCAATAAATAAACGAATAAATAACAATAAGGAGGTGTCCCACAATGAATACCGAAACTACAGGCAGGCTCACACTGCCTACCGATGTGGACATGGTTGACGAGACGATACGGCTGAAAAATCTGCTGGGTGCAGATGCCCTCAGAGACTGCGACGGAACCACCATGCCCGAAGAATTATTAAGTCAGGACGCCAAAATCTACGCGACATACTACACTACCCGCAAGGACAATGACTGGGCAATGCAGCATCCAGAGGAAATCCAGCAGGAATATCTGATCAGCGACCGCGTCACGGCGAGAGGCGAGCACCTTCGCATTGAGCTGATGAAAGGCTTTCATACAGAACAGCTCAAGGTCAACACCATTGATTCCCCAAAACGCTGGTGGGAAGTCATCGACAGAACGACCGGTGAGGTTGTCCCTACAGACCGCTGGAATTATGATGAAGCAGCCGGCGAAGTGGTCATCGAGACAATCCCCTACCACCAGTACACGGTCAGCTTCCTCGCCTTTCTGATCTGGGACCCTGTACATATGTATAATTTTATCACCAATGACTGGAAGGATGCCCCGCACCAGCTCACTTATGACGTGCGCCAGCCCAAAACGCAGGCTTATGTCAAAGAGAAGTTAAAAAAATGGTGCGAGGACAATCCCCATGTCAATGTAGTGCGCTTTACCACCTTTTTTCACCAGTTTACCCTCACCTTTGACGACCAGAAACGCGAAAAATATGTGGAGTGGTTTGGCTACAGCGCCAGCGTCAGCCCCTATATCCTAGAGCAGTTCGAAAAATGGGCAGGTTATCCATTCCGCCCGGAATATATCGTTGACCAAGGCTACCACAACTCGACGTTCCGCGTGCCGTCCAAGGAATTTCGCGACTTTATAGAATTTCAGCAGCGCGAAGTTTCCAAGCTGGCAAAAGAGCTGGTGGACATCGTGCACAGCTATGGCAAGGAAGCCATGATGTTTCTGGGCGATCACTGGATTGGAACAGAACCGTTTGGAAATTATTTCAAAAATATCGGGCTTGACGCTGTTGTCGGCTCTGTGGGAGACGGCGTCACACTGCGCATGATCTCGGATATCAAGGACGTGAACTATACTGAAGGCCGCCTGCTGCCCTACTTTTTCCCTGATGTATTTACGGAGGGCGGCGACCCGATCGGAGAGGCACAAGACAACTGGTTAAAAGCGCGCAGGGCAATTCTGCGCTCTCCTCTTGACCGCATCGGATACGGCGGATATCTCAAGCTGGCTGCGCAGTGGCCGGGCTTTATCGACCAGATTCAGAAGGTGGTGGGCGAATTTCGGCAGATTCACCAGAACATGCAGGGCACCAAGGCATACACTGCCCCCTTTAAAGTGGCAGTCTTAAACTGCTGGGGCAGCATACGGCGCTGGATGTCGAATCAAGTGCACCATGCACTGTGGTATCGGGAAATCTACTCGTATGTCGGCGTGATCGAGTGCCTGAGCGGTATGCCAATCGACGTGGAGTTCATCGACTTTGAACAGGTTAAAAATGGCATTTCTCCTGACATACGTGTCATTATCAATGCCGGCGACGCCTACACCTCATGGAGCGGCGCCGAGAACTGGAAAGACGAGAAAGTGGTCTGTGCCCTCCGCCGTTTTGTCGATGAGGGCGGCGGCTTCATCGGTGTCGGCGAGCCGAGTGCATACCAGTACCAAGGGCGTTATTTCCAGCTCAGCGACGTGCTGGGCGTGGACAGAGAACTTGGCTTCTCCATGAGTACAGACAAGTACAATACGCTGAACAAGGAACATTTTATCTTAGAAGATATTCCCGGCGACATTGATTTTGGCGAGGGAAAGAGCCGCATTTATGCGCAGGGTGCGCACTACCAGATCTTAAACATGGACGGAAAGTACAGCCGTCTGGTGGTCAACGAGTACGGCAAAGGCAGAAGCGTTTATTTTGCAGGACTGCCATACTCTCCGCAGAACTGCCGCCTCCTGCTGCGCGCAATTTATTTTGCCGCACACCATGAGGACGAACTCAAAAAATACTATGTCACCAACGTGGACACAGAACTTGCTGTCTTTGAACAGACAGGAAACATTGCTGTCATCAACAACTCGAAAGAGCCGCAGGCGACGGATTTGTATGTGCAGGGCACGCTCTTTGCACAACTGGCTTTGGCGCCGATGGAACTGCGGTGGCTTCAGATGGACAAGAAGGAGAACTCATGAACAATATAAACGAAGCGATCGCTGCATTTCCCATAGAGACTGCCCAAAACGGCAGTCTCACGGAGAGCAGGCCCTATGGAAACGGGCATATCAACGATACTTTTCTACTCCGCTGCGAGACGCCGGAAAAATCAGAAAAAAAGTTTATTCTACAGCGCATGAACCACACGATCTTCAAAAATCCGCCGCAGCTGATGGAAAATGTGGTGCATGTCACACAGTACCTGCGCAAAAGCATCCTCTCCCAAGGCGGCGACCCGAACCGGGAGACCTTGAATGTGCTCCAAACAAGGGACGGCGCAGACTGGTTTCAGGACAGCAGCCAAAATTACTGGCGCCTTTTCCCGTTTATCGAGCGCTCTGTATGCCTTGAAAAAGCGGAGAGCGAAAAAGATTTTTATGACAGTGCTGTCGCTTTTGGCAATTTCCAGAAGCAGTTAGCAGATTTTCCCGTAGAAATCCTGCATGAAACCATTCCCAATTTTCACAACACAGCCTCTCGCTTTGCAGATTTTCAGAAGGCAGTTGCAGAGGGCGACCAAGCCCGTATCGCGCTCGCACAGGCAGAGATTGCCTTCGCCCTCGAGCGTCAGAAAGAGACCTCTGTATTGGTCAATCTGCTCGCCGAGGGCGCGCTGCCGCTCCGGGTCACGCACAACGATACCAAGCTCAACAATATTCTCTTTGACGCGGACACGCACAAAGCGCTGTGCATCATTGATCTTGATACTGTTATGCCCGGACTTTCGCTGTACGATTTTGGTGACTCCATCCGTTTTGGCGCCAACACCGGCGCGGAGGACGAGACGGATTTGTCAAAAGTCGGGCTAGATCTGTCACTGTTTGAAGCCTTCACAAAAGGCTATCTCGAGGGCTGTGCCGGGCGTCTCACCGCAAAAGAAACCGAACTGCTTCCTATGGGCGCGAAGCTGATGACCTATGAGTGCGGTATCCGTTTTCTGGCTGATTTCCTGACAGGAGACCACTATTTCAAAATCCACCGCGACCACCACAACCTCGACCGGGCCAGAACCCAGTTCCAGCTCGTCGCAGATATGGAAGCCAAATGGCAGGATATGACAGCGATTGTGAAAAAATATACAAATCCCGCATAGGAGGTGGCCAATTTATAATGGTACAATTTTATCAGGGGACGCCGGAGTCCGTTATGGAACGGCTGCACAGAACAATATCATATTTTGACAAGTCATGGAGCAGTAAATGCGTGCCTGCGTCAGACGAACAAATTCAACAATTAGAAAACATCTGTGCTGAGTACGGTTACTATGTTCCAAAAGTATACCTTGACTACCTAAAGGCAATGGGCGAAAATGATGGCGGTTTGCTTGAAAGAGAATGGGACGGTTACATGGAGCCGAACCTCCATACCATTCTTGAGCTATTTTGTGATGAAGATTTTGAGGCGAGAGAATATTTGCAGCAGGGGCTTCTTTTGTTTTCTTACCACTGGTCAGATACACATTGTTATTTGAGGATAACAACGCATGATGATAATCCTGTCGTGACAGACTGGGAACATCATTACTTCGCCGGAAGTTTTGAAAAATACTTATTTCAGAAAGCATTTAACATTTACCAAGAAAAATTTGAGCATAAGCTGTCTGTTGGAACGTCTATCATGACGTGTGATACATTGTTGAAAAAATATTCATTTCCATGTTCGATTTGTGGTGGAACAGATGAAGAAAAGATGGAATTTGTGCGGTGGCTTGTCGTAAGCCTCCCTGATCTGCACGATAAGGAAGCATGGTTCAGCGATAATCAGAATTATTGCAACTACAACGAACATTATGCACTCAGCATTAATATACATCACAGTCTGCGGCTTGTCTTTTCATGTGATGATATCATACTGAAGAAAAAGATAGATACGCAATTAAAACGCATATTTAAACGATGATAGCTGTTCAGAACCCTCAAATCACCAGAGGGTTCTTTTACATGTTCCATATTCATACTATTATAATAGATAACTCTTGAAAGGATTTTGATCCGATATGCAAATCTACGTCGTCAAAGAAAATGACACCCTTGACAGCATTTCAGCCGCATTTATGGTCAGCGCGGAGGATATCGCCTACGATAACCAGATTGCCGCACCCTATCCGCTGGCTGTTGGTCAGGCACTGTTGATTCCAACAGATGAGGAGAACTTTCAGAAACGCGAGGTATATGTCAACGGCTATGCCTATCCGTATATACGAAATGAAGTACTCACCGAAACTCTGCCCTATTTGACCACTCTATCCGTATTTTCTTATGGCTTTACTCCCAGCGGAAATCTGATTCCGCCCAAGACAGATGACAGCCGCTTGCTTCATGAAGCGTGGCAGCAGGGCGTCGCACCCGTTTTGGTTCTGACGCCCTTTGACGAGTCAGGAATGTTTAACAATTATCTCATCAGTGAAATCACCCACAACATGACTGCACAGCAGAACTTAATTGACCAGATGTTTCTGGTGATGGAGGAAAAGGGCTTTGCCGGCATTGACCTCGACTTTGAGTATATTCTGCCGGAGGACAGAGTGGCATACGCCGACTTTGTCGCCAATGTCAGGGCACAGGCGTCCCCCAAGGGTTATTTCGTCTCCGTGGCACTCGCGCCCAAAACCTCTGCCAACCAAAAAGGACTGTTATACGAAGGCAAAGATTATAAGCTGCTTGGAGCCGCGGCAGACAGTGTCCTGCTCATGACTTATGAATGGGGCTATACTTATGGCCCGCCCATGGCTGTCGCGCCGATCAACAAAGTGCGCGAGGTGGTGGAGTATGCTGTCACAGAGATTCCGACTGAAAAGATTGACCTTGGCATCCCCAATTACGGTTACGACTGGACGCTTCCCTTTGTCCAAGGCTCCTCCAAAGCACGCACCATCAGCAACGTGGAGGCGGTGCAGATCGCCATCGAAAATGATGCGGTAATACAGTTTGACCAGACCGCGATGTCCCCCTATTTCCGCTATGAAAAAAACGGGCTACAGCACGAGGTATGGTTTGAGGACGTGCGCAGCATGAAAGAAAAATTCCAGCTCATCACGGAATATGACCTGCGTGGGATGGGATACTGGCAAATCATGCGGCTGTTCCGCGCAAACTGGCTCCTGCTCGCCGACACCTTTGACATTCACCGGCTGACCGGGTAAGAAAGAGCCAGACCGTGTGCATAAAGAATCAGCCGCCCGGCAGCGACCGCGCTACGCACAGGCTTCCCCAGCCAATTCTGCTGTCTGGGCGGTTTGATATGCCAGACAGCGGCTGCGCCCCCCGTATCAGGTTCGCCTTCAAGCGCTCCCCATATGGTGCTGTCAAGTAAGGACTAACAATTTTTTATACTTTTTTTAGATTTCTTTATTTTTTCTTTATAAACTATATCAAACTGTGATTTCCCATATACATATATGGCTTCAATCCATTCATCCACCATTTCTCTAGTAAGAATTTCCAATTTTCCATTATGTCTCGCCTTTTCCGGTTGTGTCCTATCTTCTTCCTCACACTGTTCCCTTTGTTTTTGCAGATTTTGAATCTGCTCGCTTAATCTTCTTTCTTCTTCCCTCAATGCCCCTACTCTATTCAAGTAGGTTTTCCGCTCCATCTGTTTTCTTTTGTATTGCTCATATAGATACTGTTTTTCTATCTTTAATGAATCCTGTTTCTGTTCCAATGCTTTGCACATCTTTCTTATCTGTTTATGATCCATCACTGGAAAATCTGTATCTGATTTCTGACTTTGGTTTCCCCCCTCCAAAATTCCTTGTTCCAATTCCTCATTGATACATTCTAAAATAGCTATCTCTAATTCCGGCTCACTCAATCGCTCACCGATACACTCAGTATTATCCTCATATTCTGCCTTTTTACAGATAAAGTAAGGTATTGTAGTACAGTCTATCCGGATAAGACTTCTTTTGCAATGTCCACACCGTATTTTCCCAAGCAAGAGGCTATCCCGTTTTGGAGTATGTTTTTTTCCTTTTTGGCATCCATTGTTTTTTAACACTTCTAATGCCAGAAGATATTCCTGTTCGGTAACAATCGCCTCATGCCTGCCAGGAATACATATCTGTTCTTCCTCCGGCACCTGCCTAAAATGGCTGCCCCCAACTTCCGTTACCCTGGTTTTTCCATTGACAACAGTTCCGGTATATATTTTGTTCTGCAAAATCTTCCGGACTTTTCCGCTGTCCCAATACCCTTCCCCATCCAGAATATGATATTGCAGCTTCTCCCTATTCTTATACTGTCCTGGTGTTGGTATCTTTTCCTTATTTAACAGTTTCGCTATTCTTCCAGTCCCACACCCTTCACAAGCTAGCCCAAATATCCGCTTCACATATTGCGCAGCCACTTCATCTACCATTAGAATCTTCTTATTATCAGAGAAGCGATAGCCAAATGGCGCTCTGGGACCGATAAAATCTCCCCTCTTTCTTCTTATCAGCAGCGACGAACGCATTTTTTCAGACAAGTCCTTGCTATACATATCATACAAAAGGCTCTTAAATGCAATCTCAATCCCTCCCGTAGTCCCTATGTAATCATTACTGTCGTATCCATCGTTGATTGCAATAAAACGGACTCCCATAAAAGGGAAAATCTGCTCCAGGTAATCCCCTACCTCCAAATAATTTCTCCCAAACCTGGAAAGGTCTTTTACTACGATACAGCATATTTTCCCCGCCCTTACTAATGACAGCATTTCCTTTACTGCCGGTCGGTCAAAGTTTGTCCCACTGTAACCATCATCCACAAATTCCAATGGCTGTATAAAGGGATAGATTTGTTTCTCTCTGATATACCTGGTAATCAGATCTCTTTGATGGCCAATACTGTCACTCTCTGCTTTCGCATCCTTCGATACAATATCCCCATCCTCTACGGAAAGTCTAAGATATTCAGCCAAAATTCTCTCTGCCACGCTCCCCACCCCTTTCCGCTAAATGGCTCGCTAAGGATATTTGCAATCCGCGATGTTCCTTACCCATAACGTCATTACCGCTTTGCAGCACTGATGTTAAATATTCATATTCATTACGAAAACGAAACCGGATATGGATTCTTTTATCCTCATACACTTCCACTTTATCCAATAGGTTTACCGCCATATCCCTCGTAAGCTCTTTTACATCCCTGAAATTCAGAAACGCTTTCAGCCAGCGGTTTTCCCCACTCATACATTGCTTAAAGTTATCCAATTCAGCCTGTTTATTGTTCCATTCTGTTTCCAAATCAGAAATCTTTCTTGTATACCTTTCTTTTGCGGTTAAATATTCATCTTTTGTCAAGATCCCCTGTTTCATATCTTCGTAAATACTGTTTTTTAGATATACATATCTTTGCAGCTCATCCCTTGCCTGCTCCGTTTCTTTCTTTTTCATTCTGTAAACGGCAGACTGGCTATCCGATTTTCTCATCCGTTCCAACAGACTATCAGCTTCTACAGCCAATTCTATCTGCAGCCTTATCTGCTTTTTCACCATATCTAAAATTTTATAATCTACAATAGACGATGTATTACACTTTATCTGGGAATGTCCATAGGCAGATCCACAATAAAAATAATACCGTGCCTTTCCATTCCTCACATCTTTATTCCGCCACATCGCATGACCGCAGATTCCACATACCAGAATCCCTTCCAGCACATTCCCATATCCCGGTCCACCTTGCCTGTCTTTCCATACTTTTCGGTTTTTTTCCCGTATTTCCTGTACTTTTTGGAATACTTCCAGGTCAATGATTGCCGGGTGATTATTTTCTATGATTTCCCACGCACTTTCTTCTTTTTTACCCCGTCTTTCTCTGGAATAAATGGAACAGTTATATTTTCCCTGCACCAGATCCCCAACATACGCCCTGTTATATAAAATCCTGCTGACTGCTTCCTGCTGCCATAAAATATGGCTGCAATTTTTATACTTTTTCATTCCCTGCTCCCCCGCATATCTGCTGGGGGACGGGATGCCTTCCTGATTTAATATGTTTGCAATCTTATAGGCGCTTATCCCCTGCATTTTCATTTCAAAAATACGCCTTACGATATCTGCCGCAGGCTGATCTATCACATATTTATTATCTTCCAGAACATACCCATACGGAGCTTTGCTGCCTATAAACTGTCCCTGTTCCTTTTTCACCCGGAACGCCGACATAATTTTATTCGATATATCTTTTGAATAATAATCGTTTGCCAGGTTTTTAAATTCTGTAATTAGTTCCTTCGGAGGAAAAATCTCCCCTGCGCTGTCAAAACGGTCATTGACCGCAATAAAACGGATACCCAGGAATGGGAATATTTTCTCAAGATAATCCCCTGCTTCCAGATAGTTCCTTGCAAACCGGGAAAGGTCTTTCACAATGATACAATTAATTCGGCCGCATTTTGCGTCCTCCATCATACGTTCCCACCCCGGCCTTTCAAAATCAGTCCCTGTCTTCCCATTATCCATATAAGTTTCAACGGTTTTCACTTTTTCAAACTGATTTACAAATTCCAATAACAGTTCAAGCTGGTTCTCTATTCCATCTGCACTTCTGCCGCCATTATCTTCATTGGACAAACGGACATACAGCCCCGCCTCTACAGCAGGCGTTTTAAGCTGCCCTGCAGCATTTCCTTCTTCTTGCCGTATGGCATCATGGTATCCCCGAAGGGGGCTTCCCTGTTTTCTACTTGTCCTTGCCATATGTACCCTCCTTTTCCCCATGATTGGCAGACAGACTGCCTGTATCCCCTGTGAAAGTTTCCCCCTGCAATTCTTCCAACAGGCTTAAAGATGCCTGAAATTCATCTGCATATTTGAAGTGTATTTCTATCCTTGGATAACGCTCTCCCTCCTTCTTTTCATAGACAAGTATCTGCCCAATCAAAGAAACAACAACTTCCCTCGATAAAGATTCCAAATACCCATATTTCTTAAACTCATTGATCCAATCGCATGTACTCCACTCTCCTTCAGCAAGAAATGCCATCTCCACTTCCATTGCCTCCAACATCTGCTCCGCTGTCTGAATACGTTTTTCATAAATTTCTTTTAGCTCCAGATATTCTTCCTTCGTAATCAGCTCATCTTTGTAATCTTCATATAAATCCAAGCGCAAATGGTTATATTTCTCCACCTCTTCCTTTTTCTTTGTAATCTGACGGTTTCTCTTTCCTAGCTCCCCTTTCCTAATCTGTGCATCTTCCAGTTTATCCAGAATGCGTCCCAAATCTGTTACATTCTTAATCTGATGGTTCAACAGTTTCCGTACACTTTCTTCCAAAGCCTCCGCATTGATGCTGTGGGAACTGCAAATATTCTTATTTCCTTTATGGTTTCCACATACATAATAAATAAATTTTCTTTTTCCGGAAGGAACCGTCTTTCTGACCATGTTTGCGCCGCAGTCACCGCACTTTACAACGCCGGACAGATAATACACTTTCTCTTTTTCGGTTCCTGTCCTTGTATCCATCTGTAATTGCTCTTGCGCATTTTGAAAATCAACCGTTGGGATGATGGCTTCATGGGCATTTTCCACCTGACTCCATTTGCTCTGGTCACGTTTTACTTTCTTTTTTACTTTATAATTTGGCGTGGTTTCCTTTCCCTGCACCAAAGTTCCGGTATAAACGGGATTCCCTAAAATGCGTAGTACATGCATATGTGTCCACTGGCTCTTCAAATTTTTCTTAAAACCTGTATAAAACGCACTTCCATTCTCTTTTTTATAGTCCATCGGCGTAAGTATGTTTTTCTTATTCAGCTTCTCCGCTATTTTATATGCATTGCTTCCCTGCAGATACATCTGAAAGATAGACCGCACCACCTCCGCAGCTTCTTCGTCTATCTCCAGCTTATTTTTATCTTCTTCCGACTTCTGGTAGCCATAAGGGGCAAAGGGTCCTACAAAATCCCCCTTTTTCCTTTTCACTTCCAAGTTACTCCGAATTTTAATACTAATATCTCTGCAGTATGCATCATTGATCAGATTTTTGAATGGAATGATAATGTTATTTGTCTGTGCGTCATTAGTTAGACTGTCATAGTTATCGTTGATTGCAATAAAACGGACACCCAGGTATGGGAATATTTTTTCAATATATTTCCCTACCTCGATGTGGTTCCTCCCAAAACGTGATAAATCCTTCGTTACCACGCAGTTCACTTTTCCTGTTTTAATATCCTCTAACATTTGCCGGAATGCCGGACGCTCGAAATTCACCCCGGAATAGCCATCATCTACCCTAACGGCATGGATTCTGATGTCCTCCTTGGATTTTAGAAACTCTAAGATAAGCTCTCTTTGATTCGTAATGCTGTCACTTTCCTCCTTATCCCCATCTTCTTTCGACAGGCGCAGATAAACGTCAGCATCATATACTTCAGTATTCAGATTTGCATTCATTTCATCACCTCAAATAGTCTTGTTTGTTGTCAAACCTTTCCTATTTGGGGTTCTGCTTCGTCCGTAATCATTGTACCATTCCAGACCGCAAATGTCCATAGAAAGCTCTAACAAAGACTTTGCCCTTCCATACTCATACATAGCTGAACCAGTTTGTTTTCAAGGCTCTCCTTTGCTTCTGAGTAGGAAATCTTTACGACCATGCCGTTACAGATAAAACAAAACGGATTCTTAATCTTCTCCGCAAAATCCATCCACCTCTCTCTAGCTGAAAGGGAACTGTCAATTTCTATTTTCTCTATATCTTCTAAAATTGAAACATCCACTGTGCGGATATCCACCTTTTTCAATTCTTCTAATTCTGCCTGATTCATCCTAAATTCCTCGACTTTCCTTTATTCACTATATTCTCCTTTGATTGTCCATTATGTTCCTTTTCTAAATCCTGCAGGCGGCCGTCAGGAAACAGCGCCATTGGAATCTCACCATCTTTTCAGACCGGATCAGCTTATATCCGAAAGTATCATTATCAGAAACAGCCTCATCGCCGCAAAGTCCCTACCTCTTTGCCAATAATCAAATATTTATCGCTCGTACCTTTACTTCAATGCCCGTATCAACATTTCTTCATTTTCAATACCCGTCACTTTGCGACATCATGTCGCAAAGTGACGGATACAGGTAGTCCTAGCGTATTCATTAAATGGCTCCGCTGTTTCATACGTCCTGCAGGATACTCAATATGAAATTATCAAGGTACAAAAAATCAGCCAGCCTGTTTTATGCCTGTACGCCCTTATATGGAACCGGGCGGAAAGCCAATGTTTTGGCAATCAGTTTTGTTTCCAGCCGTCTGCGCAATGTTTCATCCACACAGTAATGTACCTGCCCAAACTCGTCGTACATTTTCCTGGTGGATAATTTTGCTATGTAGCCCTCGTAGTGCGCCAACACCGCATGAATTGCCTCCACATCCCCTTCAGATGCCGCCTTAATAATATGAAAAGGCAGCAAATTTCTTTCTTCCGTTTGCTTATTCTTCTGCTCCATCCATATTTTCCTCCATAAGTTTTTTCAGTAACTCAAGAGAGCGTATCCGATGCTCCCGTATAGTGCTATGTACCAGTTTCATTTCCCTTGCTATCTCGGCGTCGCTCATTTCCAGGAAATAAGACAGCAGGACTACGTTCCGCTTCTTCTCTGTCAGAGCTTGCAGCGCTTCCACAAGCAGTGTGTCCTTGACCTCAATGTCATAGCCCAGGACTTGAAAATGGGAATGATCCAGATCGTATTCATCCATTACGGAAATACTGTTCAATTCTGTTTCCGTCATATCCGAGAAATTTACTTCGTGATTCCTCCGGTACTCCATATGCCTGTGGTAATCTGCTGCCTCGCCGTCCAATGCTAACTGGCACAGACGGTCAAACTGGTGCATGACCGTCAATTCATCCTGGGAAGGAGATTGATCCATTTGGTTTCACCTCCTTCCCGTTCCAACTGGCAGAAAGAGAGGGCATAAAACCTCCCCTCACTCTTTCTCCCGAATGGGAATGCCCGTTTTGACGGGTCTTTCCAAAAATTTTTAAAAAATTTTCAAATATAGAAAAAACGCCCTGACAGATATGGCTCCGTCTGGCGTTTTTTATCATGACAATATTCTTTTTACATACAAAAATGTACTCTGATACACTACCTTCAAGTGTGTTTTTGGAAAGGAAACCTACTAAGATTTTTTTAATTGATTTACCTGTTCTCTCTTTCCCTCTGCCGCCTGATAAAAGCTTACAATATCATGCTGGCAGACATGGCAGCACGCTTTCCCAATATGCCTATCTTCGTACATTCCTGCTCCTGCACAGTCGAAAGGCACAAAGAAAACACTCAAATAAGCCTTTGAGGACTGTGTTTTTTTATCTCAAAGGTTATTGAGTGTTTAAGTAGTCTAATAAACTACTAAATATTCATCTATTACACTTTTCACTTTCACCAAGTATTGTTATACACTACTTAAAAGAAAGCATACGAGGTGAATGATATGGCAGAAGTTGATCCAAAATTAGGAGAACTGATAAAAAAGACACGTATTGAGCGTCGGCTTACACAGGAAGAAGTAGCGGAACTGGTTGGATGCCACCCTCAATATTACAAGAATCTTGAAAACGGGAAAGGGATGCCAAGCGTCCCTATGTTCCGCAGAATAATGAGGTCATTACATATTTCCTCTGACGATTATGTATGGTCAGACCAAAACCGGGACAACCCCATCTATATTTCCCTGATAAATTTGCTAAGCCTGTGCGATGAATACAAGCTGTCTGTCCTGCTTGCCACAGCGGAAGCCCTCCTGGCGGATTCTTCTGTCAAGGATAATGGTAAGGTATAAAAATAGGATTTTTATTGCAGAAATGTAGAATATGGATAGAATTTTTGTCCACTTTCAAAAAAGAGTATTCTATGAGAAAATGGCCCACCACTTATTCCGGTGAGCCATTTTTTAGCTTTGATATTATTTTTTCCACATTTTCATTGGCAGACAGGACACCCAGACCAAACAATATCTGGAAAGCGTCAATCATTCCCTGCAGATATGCCTCTTGCTGTTCGGCAAAAGCCTTTGACTGCATTTGCTCCGTATAGGATACCATGATGGTTTTTGAAGAATTTTCTAAACCGCTCATTACCTGCCTGTATTCTTTTTCCAGTTCGGCAAGTCTTTTTGATTCTGCTTGGCAGCTATCTAAATGTACCAATGTTTCTCTTCCTGCATCTTCGCATCGTAAATTCTGCAAGAACAGCTCCAATTTTTCAATAATTTCATTTTTCATTTTCTCACCTCATTTCTCCAGTACAATATTCTTACATTATAAAATAAGCAATGACGGTATAATCCATGCATCACTGCCTATTCTATTTTCTCATTAAATTTATATCCAATTCCCCAGACCGTCAAGATATAACTCGGATGAGCCGGGTCGGGTTCTATCTTCTTACGGATTTTGTTAATATATGCGATGATATTTCGGCTGTCAGAAAAATAGTTCTCTCCCCAAACCTGATCATAAATCTGGTCTTTACTAAATACCTGTCCCTTATTCCTTGCCAATAGTTCTAAGATGTCAAATTCTTTATTTGTCATAGGAACTTCTTTCTTATGGAGAAACAACTGGCGTTTTGAAGAAATAATCTCCAATCCATTGATGGAAAAGCTGTCTGTATTGCGGACAACGACCTCTGGCGTATACCCATGATCCGATATGAACTTTATCAGGCTTTTATAAAAATTATCATCTATTCTTTCCAATTTTATAAGAAGCAAATCCACATCTTCCCCTCCTGTCCCCAATTGGATTATCGGTTTCCTTTCCCTGTCAGCGTCAGCTGAAAGCATCTTTCTCATTTATCCAATTTTGTATTGATTTCTTTTATCATATAGCACCAATGTCACAGAAATGTCCGAGCCATTCATCCGATCGGCTTAAAAACAGCCCGAATTGTTACAAAGCTCGGACATTTCAAAATTTTTAGTCAGTATCCATATGTCACTGCTGCTTTATGGTATCCACAATGGACAATTGCCCGATTCTTTTGATTGGCCGCCTGATCGCCAGCGCCGCAGAGCCCAAACATAACATGACAATCAGCAACAGAGAGGCAACTGGAAGCTGCCAGGTTGTTCCCCATTTATCTGCAATCAGGAACTGGAACATCATCTTATTCAACGGTAAGCCCAGGACACAACCGGCAGCACATCCCAATACTGCATAAGTGGCTGCCTCTGCTGCAATCATCTTATAAAGCTGCCCGGCTCCCATTCCAATGGAACGCATCACGCCATACTGTCTGGTCCTTGCCGCCACGCTGGCATTCATACTGTTAAAGATATTGAACACGGTAATCAGCGCAATGATGAGCAGGAACCCGTAGATGAACACCGCACCTGTATAATAGGAACTCTGGGATTCCGAATTTGACAGCCGTTTATCTGCAATGGAGGCATCAACCGGAAGCAGGCTCCGTATTGCCGATACTGTCTCATCCGTGCTGCTGCCTGCAAGCTGTATATCCACAGCCGTATAACCTAACCCGCCGATGCTCTCTGTAAACAGCTGTTCTGAGCATATGATGTATCCAAGGCTTCCGGCTTCACTTGACGCATTTGTAGAAGAAAGGATTCCCGCAATTCTCACCTGTTTCTCCCCCAAAGGCGTATGGAGCGTCACGGTGTCCCCGACTTTCCATTGCATGCCATCCCGGTAGGACACTAAGATATCCCCATCTCCTCCTGAAACCGCATCGGTATTTCCCCCGTTCAGTTCCTCTTTTGCCCATTTGAACTGATTTTCTTCATAGGAAACCAGCGTGGCCGTTCCGCTCTCGGTATCGGAAGAAACGGATAACCCTCCGTATTCCATTCTGCCAAAGGCACGCTTCACACCCTCGACGGCTTCGATTTCTTCTATTACAGAGGTTTCCAGCCCTGCAGAGGCTGTCACAGATACATCCCCCGCCCACGGGGCTAATGCAGGCATCCCCTGGCCTAGGAAGACGACCATCACCTGGAAAGCAAGGAAAAGCATGATGCTGATAGCAAAGGAACAGGTCATCAGGAATAGATTCTTTTTCCCTGACAACGCATGGAACATGCCCATGCCTGTTTCCACATGGAACAGCTTTGTATTTGCCGCACGCTTATTCTGTGCCAGCTGGGAGCCTCCGCTGATCGCCGTGACAGGCGAAACCCTGGAGGCCTTTTTCGCCGGGGAAAGTGAAGCAAGGAGGACGATCAGGAAGCCCACCACAATCCCTACCAATATACCGGCGATACTGAATTCAAATAACGGGACCTCTGAAAACCGGTCTCCACTGATGGATCTCAGTAACAGGCAGGCGGCCCATGTCACAATCTGGCCTGCCAGCAGGCCAATGGGGACGCCCTTCGCGCTCTGCCGTAGCCCCTGCAGAACCACAAAATGCTTTACCTGTTTCCTGGATGCTCCCAAGCAACGCAACAGCCCATAAAACTGTGTCCTCTCCAACACATTGGTGTTAAAGCTTGCGGAGATCATCACCGTTCCCGCAATCAAAACAAGGAAAACCAGGATCGCAGCGATCAGATAGAGTGCCTGCATGATGTTACTCTCACTTTGTCCCATCAGCCCCAACAAAGCGGTATTTTCTGAGATCTGTCCATCAGAAAGGCCGAACTGGCTCCTGATTTCCTTTATGGCCTCCTGAATATGGGCGCCGCTCTTAAACTGGATGCGGTAGGTGGTGCCATCTGCCGCGTTTTCATCTGCAATGGCAAGGAAGCCCTCCTCGCAGAGCACCATCCCACAGATATCCGCTTTCAGCATGGAGCCCATATCCGCAAGGGTTCCGGTAATCCGGTACTGTTTTTGTGAGCCATCCGGGACCGTAACCGTCACGTTATCGCCAATGGACAGACCAAGCTGCCCCATGGCGTTTTCATTCAGCAGCGCCTCGTCCGGCAGGGAAGGGTATGCCCCGGCCGTCATATCCATTTCGGTCAGGGATTCCATGGTTTCTTCATTTGCCCCCACAAAACTGACGGCTTTGCCGGACAGCATCCCCGTACTGCCCTGGTAGACCCATCCTGATAAAGCCACGTCAACCCTTGCTGACACCAGTTCTGCCGTCTCCGCCTCCACATCATGGAGCGCCGCATGGTATTCGCCATTGGTTTTAATAAAATAATTCTTCTGGGAGCGCATCGCCATGTCCGCCATACTGAAGATCGCCATTACAAGGCATACCGAAAGCGTGATGCACAGTACGGAGATCCGGTTGTTTTTGCGGTGGATCTTTTCATACTGGGGTATCAGCCCAAGATAACTTCTCATCTCGCCGCCACCCCCAAATCCTTCAGCCTGCCGTCCGTCATGCGCAGTACCCGGTCTGTTGCATCCACATGGTTCTCATTGTGGGTGATCATCAGGATCGTCTGCCTGTACTTGGCCGACATGGATTTTAAAAGGGTAATGACCTCCTGGCTGTTCTTGGAATCCAGGTTTCCGGTAGGCTCATCCGCCATGATGATGGCAGGGCGGGCCGCCAGCGCCCTCCCGATTGCCACCCTCTGCTGCTGGCCTCCGGAAAGCTGGCTGGGCAGGTGCTTCCTGCGCTCCTTTAATCCCAGGATCTCCAACAGCTCCTCCACATACTTCTGATCCGGCTTCTGGTAATCCAAAAGCAAGGGGAATGTAATGTTCTGCTCTACATTCAGTTCCGGGATCAGGTTAAAGGACTGGAAGATAAACCCGATATTCTGGCGGCGGAACACCGTAAGCTTCTTTTCGGGCATGGAAAAAATGTCTTTCCCATCGATCAACACTTTCCCGGAGGTCGGGTTATCCAAAGCCCCCACCACATTTAAAAGCGTGCTTTTTCCGGATCCGGATTCGCCTACGATTGCGATAAATTCCCCTTTGCCCACGGAGAAGGAAATATGGTCAAGCGCCCGGACTTCCGCTTCCCCTTTTCCATAGGTCTTGCATAGATTTTGTACTTCAAGAATATTCATATTCATTACCTGCCTTTCGGGAATTATCATACCCAATGGGTCTTACTTTCACATGAATTTCATCTTACTCTTTTGTAAGATGGAAAAAGCTTAAGACAAACCTGCTTCCCCGGCCGACCCTGCTGGTTACAGAAATCGTCCCCTGATGGGCTTCCACAATGGATTTTGCCAGCGGCAGCCCCAGGCCGATTCCATGGATATCCTGGGAAAAACGGCTCCGGTAGAACCGTTTGAAGATATTATGGATATCCTCCTGGTGGATCCCTGTTCCGTTGTCTTCCACCACAATATTTGTAAGAAGGGGCGTCCTCTCCCAGCTGATTACTACTTTCCCGCCTCTTTTGGTATGCTCCAGCGCATTTTTCACCACATTCCCCAAAGCTTCCGACATCCAGAGGGCATCGCAGTAAAGGGAAACATCGCTGTTCCCGGATAATACAATTTCTTTCGCGTCCTGAGTGGCAAATGTCTCAAAGCGTTCCGTCACATCCGTAAGGAGCATTTCTATGTTTTCCTCTGCCTTTTCCATCCTAACCATGCCTGCGTCCAGCCTGGCTATTTTTAAGAGCGTATAAACTACATCTTCCACCCGGCGTATTTCCCGCAGGGATTTCCGAGTAAATTCCTGGATTGTCTCCCTGTCCGTACCCTCCTGCACCATAATCTCATCATACATTTTAAGCGCCGCCAGGGGCGTCTTTAACTGGTGGGAAACATCTGAGATCATATCCTGCAGAAATTCGCGCGTCTGTTTTTCATGTTCTGCCTGGGCAGAGAGGATAGCGGCAAGTTCATTGATCCTATGGAACAGGCTGTACCAGTCCCCGGTTTCCTCACTGTCAATCCTCTGTCCCGTATCCCCTGAAAGGAACCGGGTAATCACAGTATCTGCCTTTGCTATCGCTTTGTTTTGTTTCCGGATGTAGATCCAGACTGTCAGAAAAACAGCTAGAAAAGCACAAAAAAACATACCTCCGAACCAGGCGGCGGTATGCTTTCGGTAAGCGTATACGGCAGGGATCAGTCTGGGATCTGCATTTCCATGGTAACCCGCTTCCTTAAGGATCCGCCTTCCGGCCTCCAGGTCAGAGTCCGTTTTGTCTTTCGTAAACGCGGCTGCCACATTTGTGTCCGGGTGGTTTACCAGATACCCTGCCGTCCCATAATCATGCTCCACCATTGTTTTCTGGTAATCATTCGTCATATAAGACAAAACGACCGTGAAACCTGCCGCCGTAGCCAGACAGATGGCAAGCAGGCAGCACAGCATCCTCCTTGTTTCTTTTCCCATTGTTTTCATCTTCCATCACTCCCCGGCCCATTTATAGCCAAACCCGATCTCCGTCAGAAGCTTTGTGGGGGAATTCGGGTCATCTTCAATCTTCCTCCTCAGCCTGCGTATATAGACGGAAAGGGTATTGTCATCCACATAGCTGCCGTTCCCATCCCAAAGGCGGTCTAAGATCAGTTCCCTTGGCAGGATGCGGCCTGGATTCTTCAAAAACAGGCAGAGCAGCTTATATTCCACCAATGTTAAGGGAATCTCTGTTTCCCCTTTCCAACAGATCCGTTCAGACAGGTCAATCCGGATCCCATCGGATTCCAGAATCGTATCACTCTTATGAAATTGCTGCCCAGAACGGCGCAGCAATGCGTTGATCCTTGAAAGGACCTCCCCTAATTTAAAGGGTTTGGTAATGTAGTCATCCCCGCCCATGTCCAGCCCTTTTACAATGCTGATCTCTTCATCCGAAGCTGTCAGGAATATGATCGGGACAGCAGATGTCTTTCTTACTTCTTTACAGATATCAAAGCCTGTCCCGTCCGGCAGCGTGACATCCAGCAGCAGAAGGTCATACTGGCCTGCCCGGAAGAATTGATATGCTTCCATTACGGTACGGGCATTATCTACCAGAAAACCATTTTTCTCAAGTGTGTATTTCAGGCCTTCAATCAGGCTTAAATCATCTTCTACATATAATATCTTTTTTTTCATTCATTTTTATCCATCACTCAGGATGCCTCCGACATATAAAAAGTAAAATTGCAATTGAGCCGCTTCTTTTTAAGCGGCGATACGAGCAAAAAGCTAAGCGTTTGCGAGCAGTTTGCACCAGCAAACTGGAATCTCCACAGCCAACAGAGCCAACAGGACATACAGCAGTACCGGCCAGGCGCAGACGGCTCCTGCAAGCAGCAGTATTACCACCGGAACCACATATTTCCGGGGATGATGCCACAGGTCGCTTTCAATCTTCCAGCCACGGATGGGATAAAACCATTCCAGGAGCACAGACAGCACCGCACTCTGCAGGGCAAAGAAAACAGCCCCGGCAATCATCAGGACAGTGACACCGCCGTTTTGTATCTGCCAGCTACAGAGGAATATCGCATCTGCAGCCATATTACAGGAAAAGATAAACAGACAGTATGGGATGCAAAAGCGCCGTCTCTGTCCGGGCAGGAAACGGACTGCCTGCTCCAGGTCACGGTCGCAGGACAGCAGGATACAAATAGGGGTATTTAAGGATAGAATCGAAAACCCCACTGGGACAACAGACAGCCCGGCCATTTCTCTTAAAAAATACGGCATTACAATGGCTACGCACCACATCACACCAGTATTGACCAGATAATTCTTGTGGCAGCTCAGATACCGAAAAAAGTACCGCCATAAGGAAGCTTTCTTCCTCTGCCGGATCGCATGGTGTTTCTCACTCTCCCCCTGATAAAAAGCATAGACCTCTGCCTTCCGCAAGATCAGAATAGCGATGAAACTATTCGCAAGCAGCAACAGTCCAAACCATGTCCTACTTCCACAAAATAAAATTGCAGACACCATGGCAACAGCCCAGAACCCACCCGCATACCAGTATTTTCTCAGGGAATAGGCTGCGGCGGCCATAAGAACCGCATGAAGCATACTGATGGCCATTCCTGCCAGCTCTATGGGCTTCCATGCAGACACAGCCAGCAGAACCGCCAAAAGCAGACCTGTCTTTGTAAGAACCGTATAGCCTCCCAGCACCGCCACATAGGAGAAGACAAATTCTTTGGGTTGCTGCGGCAGCATCAGCATATGTTTCAGCTCCACAGTGTTATCTCTGGAAGAAAGGGCCTGCCACATTATGCCTGCGGTAAAGGCGTTTATCATCAGGATCCGCACAGATGCCGCAATCTGCACCTGAAAGCCTGCGATATACAGCCCCCAAAATATAATCACATCCATCAAAAGTGTCCGGGACAGCCGCTCGTATCTTGCCCCAAACAGTTTTTTGGCAAAGGCTTTACCTGTCATTTTCATCATGCAGCGCCTCCCGGATATCCGCGGCATTGATCTGTCCGCCTTCAAAGGTCTGCCGGATCTTACCGTCCTCCAGGACAAATACCCGGTCAGAGGTCAGCGTGATGCTCTCCAGGATATGGGAAGAAAACAGCACAGTCCCATACTCTTTATAGCCCAGAATCTGCTGATACAGATATTCCGTGCTCTGGAAATCCAGACCATTGACCGGCTCGTCCAGGAGGAGCAGTCTGGGTTTCAGGGCAAAAGCCGTGATCAGAAATGCTTTTTTCCGGTTCCCGGTTGACAACTCCCGTAACAGGGTATCTGTATATTCTTCAAAGTGAAAGCCCTGTACCAGCTCCGACACATCCGGCACACTCTTCCCGTAGGCAGCGCATACATAAGCCAGGTATTCCCGGAAAGTAAAATACGAAAAGGAATTGTCCTCGGCAAACACCGTATAGCGGCAGAGCTTAAAATCCTGCTTCCGGAAATCCACAGGAGCGCCGCTAAAGCAGATACCGTCTGAACGGAAGGTTGGGAGCAGGCCGGAAAGCACCTTCAGAAATGTAGTTTTCCCGGCTCCGTTCAGACCGATCAGGCCTGCCACTTCATGCTCCGCCAGCGAAAAAGAAAACCCCGAAAGTATCCTTTTCTCTTCACTGTACCACGCACTTAGATTTTTAATCGTCAGGAGCGTTTCTCCCATCTTACCTCCCCCCTTTGCCGTCCTTCTCTTTTTTCCATGCCGCATATGCAGAGTACAGGAATACACCTGCCAATACCAGATAAAGCCCCATCATTGGGAAGTTACCGGATACCCCACATACAATGGCTGCAACCAGCCAGATCAGTCCAATGATCCCACGAATATAAATATGACGCATTGTTATTTACCTCC
>CATOJY010000049.1 GCA_951800685.1 uncultured Lachnospiraceae bacterium | reverse complement strand
CTGTATTATTTTTACCAGATGCTGACCGGAAAATTTACCGGCAAAGATAAAGAGCAGGTGGCAGGCCTGTTTCAGGAGATGCTTGAGAGTCCGACGGTGCTGACGGTGGTGATGGTGATCATCGTAGCGGCGGGTATCCTGATCTGTTCCCTTGGACTGCAGAAAGGGGTGGAGAGGATCACCAAGGTCATGATGCTGCTGCTTCTTTTTATCATTGTGGTGCTGGCGGTGCGCAGTATGACGCTGGAAGGCGGAACGGAGGGTTTGAAGTTTTACCTGCTTCCCGATGTGCAGAGAATGCGGGATGTAGGTATTCTGGAGACCATTACGGCGGCCATGAATCAGGCGTTCTTTACGCTGAGCCTGGGGATCGGCTCCATGGCAATCTTTGGCAGCTATATTGATAAGAGCCGTACCCTGCTGGGGGAATCGGTGAATATCGCGATGCTGGATACTTTTGTGGCGCTGGTTTCGGGGCTGATCATTTTCCCGACCTGTTTTGCTTTTGATATCAGTCCGGATATGGGGCCGAGCCTGATCTTTATCACGCTGCCGAATATCTTTAATCATATGGTGGGCGGACGCGTGTGGGGGACGCTGTTCTTCGTGTTTATGACGTTTGCGGCCTTCTCCACGATCCTGGCAGTGTTTGAGAATATCATATCCTGCGGCATGGATCTTTTCCACTGGAGCAGGAAGAAATCCTGTCTGATCAACCTGGTGGCTCTGATTGTGCTGTCGCTGCCTTGTGTGTTCGGCTATAACATCTGGTCTGCGATCCAGCCGCTTGGGGAAGGGAGCACGATCCTGGATCTGGAGGATTTTATTGTCAGCAACATGATGCTGCCGGTGGGATCCCTTGTCTATCTGTTGTTCTGTGTGACGAGATATGGATGGGGATTCGATCATTATCTGAAGGAAGCAAATACCGGAGAGGGTATCAGGATGCCCGGAGGCGTGCGGTTCTATGTGACCTTTATCCTGCCGGTGCTGCTGTTCTTCCTGACGGTCAAGGGGTGGATCCGGTAAAGGGATGGAGAAAGTGTAGGTAATGGATTGTATGGATTCTTTGGGGGAATTGTGAAATTACAATACAAACAAAGGAAGATGTATGGTAAACTTATAGAAAGATTTTGTCTATGAGATTGCCTGGGATGCAAAAGAATATAGTAGTTTTGTCAATGGTTACGGTCTTGTTTTCAGGCTGGGCTATGAATCCGATGACTTCAATTTATAATGATGATTGTAAGATTACGGGTGAGCCGAATGCATATAATCTGGATGCAGTGGAGCAGGAAATGCAGATTAGTACGGCTGTGGAATGACTGATAAGGAATGGAAACAATCTGATCATATACAGTGCAGGCGGATTAGGAGCTGGACATTACCTATGATATTCGTGTGGATCGCGGTGGACTGGGAATGGTATTGGTTACACCGGATGGTGTAGTGGATATCATTGCAGAATCTGTTTGCTATAGAAGCTGCAATTTCGCGGGGGTGCTTTCCAGGATAGGGTTCTAATAAGTTATGAGGCGATCCTGGATCGTCTGGCAGAAGATTTTCAAGATGGAGAGGAGGAATATCTTATGGATAATTATGTGATTACGATCGCAAGAGGTTTTGGCAGCGGCGGGAAAGCGATTGGCACACAGCTTGCGGAGGAATTAGGAATCAACTGTTATGCACAGCAGTTGATTGATATGGCATCAGAATACAGTGGCATTAACAAGCAGTTATTTGCAGAAGTAGATGAGAAGCTGCGGGGAAGTTATGCGATGAAGCATTTGATTAAGATTCCATATACGTATGTGGTGGAACCAAGAGATAAGGAATTTACATCAGATATTAATCTGTTTAATATCCAGTCTGAGATCATCAGAGAATTGGCTAAGACGGAATCCTGTGTAGTGATCGGTAAGTGTGCGGATTACATTTTACGGGAGGAGCCGAACGTGATCAGCATTTATGTGGAAGCACCGGAGAAAGACTGCATAGCTACTGTTATGGACAGAATGCAGGTGACGGAAAGCAGAGCGAAGGAACTGGTACACAAGACAGATAAGTACCGTTCGGATTATTACAAATATTATACACGAGGAAGGGATTGGAAGAACCCGCTAAATTATGATTTGACATTAAACAGTTCTAAGGTTGGCTGGGACAATTGTGTGAAGCTGATTAAGGAATATCTTCAAATGAAGACAGGCATACAGTTATCATAGTAATAAAGATTGAAAAGATCCCTTGAAATACTGTATTTCAAGGGATTATTCATAAAGAAGAGAAAAATCATCACAGGGGTTTTTGTTAAGCCTAGTGAATACATTATATTATGATTTAATATATTAAAATATAGTAATAGAACAGAAATGAAGAAAAGAGGAATTTTTTAGATGGTAGATAAGAGATTTGCTATATTGATCGATACAGATAATATTTCATCGAAATATATCTCAGCGATTATGGATGAGATGACGAAGCATGGGATTGTTACGTACCGTAGAGCCTATGGCGATTGGACAAGTACCCAGGCTAAGGGGTGGAAGAATAAGCTGATGGAAAATTCAATTACACCCATGCAGCAGTTTAGTAACACGGTCGGTAAGAATGCGACTGATTCCACACTGATCATTGACGCCATGGATATTTTGTATACGGGAAATGTGGATGGATTCTGTATTGTCTCAAGTGATGGGGATTTTACGAGGCTTGCAATACGTCTGCGGGAATCTGGTATGAGTGTGGTGGGCATGGGTGAGGAGAAAACGCCCAGATCATTTCGCACCGCATGTTCCCAGTTCACTGTACTGGAGAATCTGATCGATGAAGATGATGAAGAGCTTCAAGAGGAAACGCAGGAAGCGGCGAACGAGAATGTCCATGGGACATCCCGTGGAGCAGGCGGCAAAACGAAAGGGAAAAAGGCGGCAGCCAAAAAAGCGGCGGAAGAGAAAGAATCGACTTCGATCAGCAAAGAGGTCATAGAGAGTGCAATTATCAATATTATTACAGAAAATGAGAATAAAGACAAAGAGACAGGACTTGGGGAGATCGGGAGCAGGTTGTTGAATAAGTACCCGGATTTTGATGTGCGTAATTACGGATATAGTCTGTTATCCCGCTTTCTGGAAGAAATTCCCAGCCTAAAACTGGTCAAAAACAATACAAGGATTAATGTAGAATTGAAGGAAAATCGGGAGTCTGAGGAGGAGATCACAGATTATATCAAGACACTTGTGAAGCTCAGCGGTAAGAAGGGGATGCGGGTGAACGAGCTCAGCAATAGTGTACACCGCAAATATGCAGGGTTTAAACCTAAGAACTATGGCTACTCTCAATTCACCAAATTCCTTCAGGCAATACCGGATCTGGAACTCTATGGGGACGCGAATGCCAGAAAGGTAAGATTCAGGGAGGAGGACACTGAGCTATTCATGTATTGAGAGCGGCAGAATACTGCAGCATATACTTAGTAGATAGTTTCTACCTGAATGATCTCATTATCTTCCACCTGGAAACGCCAGAGGGAGTGGCCGGGAAGACGGTGCTCTGTTAAATAATAAGCGTGGTCTATTTCGGTAAGATAGTAAGGGGTGCCGCCGCCAATAAAATAGTCATAGACATCCTCGTATTCACCGAAGGACAGTGAAGACAGGTCGTGTGTGCGGATAATTGTGGCATAGTCTTGGTTTCCGGTACGGTCTGTGGAGATCGTAATATAAAAATAATCCTGGATCAGGGTAAGCTGGATCATGCCCGTCATAGTGTCCGGGACAGGATAAGTGTCTTTAATCTCAAAGCTGCCCAGATCTGCGCGGAGGATGGAAGAATTGCCGGATACGAAATAAATATCGTTTCCGATGATGGTAAAGGAACGGACGTAAATCTGATCCAGCGATTCTATGCGGCGGATTTCTGTCAAATACATTCGGGTACTGTTGGCATTATGACGAAAGAGATACATTTCACCTGTCATGGAACTCCAGGCGTAGAAGGTGTCAGTAGCGGTGTCATAGACAATATAATGAGGTCTGCAGCCGATGTTGGAGAAAGTCTGGGTATGGACATAGCCTTTCTCCTGCTTTTCGAAAACTAGAATACGATTTCGTTCTGTATCATCAAGCAAGTATACATCCCCGTCACTTGCGAGGGTATGTCCCCGTTCGATTTCGTCTGTCATGACGTTCCATTCAGCGAGAGGATCTTCCAGATTATCGTGGTAGATAACCTGATTGTGATAGCAGTCTACCAGAAAGTAAGTGCCTTCTACTTTAGTAAGGTAAGTGGGTACGCTCAGGTCCGTGAAGGTGTTGATGGCAGGTTCTGTTTCGGAGGAAACAGCGTCAGAGACAGATACAAGTTCTGAGGGACGTAAGTATTGTGTGATTGGGACGGGAGGCTGCCTGTCTTGAGAACTGGTGTTATGCATGGGGATGTCTGTGGCAGAAAGATCGGACATCGTATCGGTGGAAGTGAAAGGGAAGGAGCAGCCGGAGATTATCGACACAAGTGTTATGATAATAAGAAGCAGCGTAGTAATGCGCATTAGCGCAGGGGTATTGTGATTGTTAAATCTGGATTTTCTGTTTGGATGCGTAAAATTTCGTGCATAGGATATCGTTATCATAGGTATATTATGCCTTTCTCTTAAGAAAAAACGTTTATTCTGAATTCGCATAACATTTCGACAGGAAATATGATATACTGAAAAACATGTGAAAGCAATAGCGAATAGGTTGAAAAATCAGAGATTTTTCATTTTCAATATAAGCAGTATTGCATGCAGGCTTGCGGTCTGCATGGGGATTAGATTGGAAAATAAGGGATTAAGAGTTTGGCCATCCTGATTTGCCGCCCGTAAAAACAGGTGGATGGGAATCGGCGTGGAAAAAACAGATGGGTATTAATATGACAGAAGTGTCAGAAAGAAGAAAAACGGAATATAACTATAACATGACATTTGGCCTTCTGGCGGGTTTGGCGATTGTTATGGTAGTGGCGGGCCATCTTGGTTATGAGATCATGACGGTGGGTGGCCTTTTTCCTTATTATTCATTTCATGTGCCGTTGTTTCTGTTTATATCTGGTTATTTCTATAGAGAGAACGCGGAGGAACATCCAGCCGCCTATATAAAGAAGAAGATAGTGCGGCTGCTTCTGCCATATTTTATTTGGAATTTGGTTTATGGTCTGCTTGCATGGCTGCTGCGGACGAAGGGCTTTACCATGGGCGAGGAGATTGGCATTCGGACGTTATTTTTAGCGCCATTCCTACATGGCTATCAATTTATCTATAATTATGCGGCATGGTTTGTGCCGGTTTTGTTTGTCATAGAAATGATGAATCTGTTTATGCGGATTTTAATGAAGAGACTGATCCAGGTGTTACCTCATAGAAGGCGATCTGGCTCAGTAGGGCAGTTTGATGAAGGACAGACTGCCGAAAGGCAGGAGTGTGATAAGCAGACTGTCAAGAGAGATCTGGTGGGAAAGCAGACTGTCGCAAGAGATCTAGTGGGAAAGCAGGCAGACGAAAAACATCTGGTGGAAGGACAGGCTGCCGATGGACAGCAGGATGATACAGGAGCAGTGGAATGGTTTTATCTGTGCGGTAGTCTAGTTGTTGGCATACTCGTAGTCAGCTTGGCGATTGGTGGACATGTCTGGGGGAATTATAAGGCGCCTGGCAGAATTCTTTTCCTTTATCCCTGCTTTCAGATGGGCCGGTTTTACAAGAAGAGAGTGGAACGGTATGATACCGTTGGGAATCTCCCCTACTTTGCGATTCTGCTGACGGTGCAGGTAATCCTGCATATATGCTGTAATGGATTGGCATTCAGCAGTGTGTGGTGCACGGGATTCGCTAACGGTCCGGTGATTCCATATGTGACGATTGTGTCAGGAATTGCATTTTGGCTGCGGATTGCCAGAATTCTGGCACCTCTGACTGAGTCCTGCAAGTTGATCAGATATGTAGGACAGCACACTTATACAGTGATGATGCATCACGTGTTAGCCTTTATGCTGATTAAAATGCTTTTGGCAGGTTTGGCGGCCTCAACAGGTTTTTGTGTCGATTTTGCATTCGAACAGTTTTATACAAACATCGATTATATTTATCTTGTAAATGGTGCGGAGCACTTTAAGATGGTTTATCTGGCGGCTGGAATCATGCTGCCGCTTGGGGTAAAGCATATTGGGGAGCGGATCCGTGCATGGAAGTCATGATCTGTCTTGCCGCGAAATGATTTGGACTGGCAGGGGATATCGTTTGCAATCTTCTGTGGAGTATGTTAGCCTGTCTTAGGTACCAACCTCAATAGAAAGGAAACAATCTTGTATCAAGAATATCTGGAAGGAATTTATTGGAGAATGCAGGAGAGCGCTAATGGTGTGCTGATGGTATTTGTGCTGGGCACCCTGGCGGTTCTTGCGGTATTATTGCTGGCAGGGCTGCGCTGCATTCAGAATCATACAGTGCGCATCTATAATTGGAATGGGAAGCGGTACTGCTATCTGGGCCGCGCAGGAGTACATCGGCAGGGAGACGGTTATTATGTCCGCATGAGAGAGCGGCTTGCGGATCTGTCTTACACCACGCTGTATCAGATCTGTCCGTCGAAAAGTTTTATCCGTAGGAACCGTTATAAAAACATGATGCTTTACGCTGGGAAAGAAAGGTGCATGCTTCATGTGGACGAATGTATGCGGCAGTCAGTCTATTACAGGCAGAACATTGATAGAAGATAAGGAAGGCGGAGAATGCGATGGCCACAGTCAGTTTATGTATGATCGTGAAAAATGAAGAGAAGATTCTGGCAAGGTGTCTGGACAGTATGGCGGGTCTGATGGATGAAATCATAATTGTCGATACGGGTTCTACAGATGCTACCAAGGAGATCGCTGCACGGTACACAGACAAGGTTTATGATTTTACGTGGGTCTATGATTTTGCGGCGGCGCGTAATTTTGCATTTTCCCTGGCTTCGATGGAATATGTTTATTCAGCCGATGCTGACGAGGTCCTGGATCAGAAGAACCAAGCGGCATTTCTCCGCTTGAAAGAAACGCTTCTGCCGGAGATCGATATCGTACAGATGTTTTATGCGAACCAGCTTTCTTTTGGGACGATCTATAATTATGACAGAGAACTTCGCCCGAAACTTTTTAAGAGGCTGCGGACGTTTGTATGGCAGGGTGCTATTCATGAGCAGGTGGGATTGGAGCCGGTGATCTATGACAGCGAGATCGAAATTCAGCATATGCCGGAGAGTAATCATAAAGACCGGGATTTGGCGGCATTTGTACGGCTGACGCAGAGGGGCGTTACACTGGACAAGAGGCTTCACAATCTTTATGCCAAAGAACTGTTTATTTCCGGGGAGGAGCAGGATTTCCTGATAGCAGCCCCCTTCTTTGAGAATTCCTGTCAGGATACGGAGAGAAGCTTAGATGAGATCAAGGAGGCGGCTTGCGTTGTGGCGCGGGCGGCGCGGATTGCGGACGATATGGCGAAATTCTTCAAATATGCCATGAAAGTGGTGGCCTGCGAGGGGTGTGCAGAGATCTGCTGTGAGCTGGGAGATTATTATTTGGGTAGAGGGGATATTGACGAGGCTATTGTGTGGTATTATAATGCGGCCTATGAGACAGAGAGCATTCTGCATGTGAAGTGCAGTGGCGAGATACCGCTGTTGGGGCTGGCAGCATGTTACAAGGCCGCTGGCAACGAAGAGCAGGCGGCGGAATACGAGAGACTGGCCGACGGGCAGGCATGAGGGGGAGCAGCACACGATCAGCATAGCGTATAGACTAGGTCGCCGGTACAGCATATAGAAATTTCAAACAGGGTGTGGAGAAGTCAGACAGAGCGTCCTGTGCAGAAAGGTATAGAGAGAATGAAATGGGAAGAGAATATCCGTAAGGTAGTACCTTACACGCCAGGAGAGCAGCCGCATGGTCAGCATATCATCAAGCTGAATACCAATGAAAATCCCTATCCGCCGGCGCCTGGCGTAGCAGATAGGGTTGTTAGTTTGGATCTTGATCAAATGCGGTTGTATCCGGCGTTTCCGGAGCAGACGCCGTTGGCTGAGGCATTGGCGCGGCGTTATCAGATCGGAAGGGAACAGTTATTTATCGGGGTGGGATCGGATGACGTGCTATCTCTTGCATTTATGACTTTTTTTCAGTCGGGTAAGCCGGTATTTTTCCCGGATATCACATATTCCTTTTATGAGGTATGGGCGGATCTGTATAAGATTCCCTATGAGAAGAAGTCGCTGGATGAGAATTTCTGCATTCGGCCGGAAGATTACAGACAGCCAAACGGCGGCGTGATCTTTCCGAATCCCAATGCACCTACAGGTGTCCTGCTGGATCTGCAAAAAGTAGAAGAGATCATAGAGGCAAATCAGGATGTGGTGGTGATTGTGGACGAGGCTTATATCGATTTTGGTGGCGTAAGCTGTCTTCCTCTGCTTCAGAAATATGATAATCTGCTGGTGGTACAGACGTTCTCGAAGTCCAGGTCTCTGGCAGGTATGCGGATTGGATACGCGATGGGGAGTGCGAAACTGATTGGGTACTTAAATGATGTGAAGTACGCGGTCAATTCCTATACGCTCAATTATGCGGCGCTTCAACTTGGGGTTGAGGCAGTGCGGGATGAAGTCTATTTCAAGGAGCAATGTGACAGGATTGTCAGAACCCGTAAACACGCGGAAGAGGAACTACAAAGGTTGGGATTTATTTATCCAAAGTCATATGGTAATTTTATTTTTGCCAGCCATAAAAAGATGCCAGCACAGGTTATTTTTGAGAAATTGAAAGAAAATGACATTTATGTCAGATATTGGAAGAAGAAGCGGATCGACAATTATGTGCGTATTACCATTGGCACGGATGAGCAGATGGAGGCATTGTACTGTGCACTCGCAAAAATATGTGGTTAGTATTCAAATTTGCGGTAGGATTGACATATATTTATAATGTGATTTGTTTGGAGGAAAATTATGGAGAAATTAGCAGCGGCTTTTGCAGTTACGTTGGGCAGATATGTATCGAAGGAGGCGGTGGTATTTATCATTTCGATGATACCAATTCTGGAGCTTCGTGGTGGGCTGATCGTGTCGAAGCTTCTGGAGGTGCCGATCACCACAGCGATCCCGCTGTGTATCATTGGCAATATCATTCCGATTCCCTTTATCCTGCTTTTTATCAAGCAGATCTTTAAGTGGATGAAGAAGATTAAAATCTTCCGCGGTCTGGTTGAGAAGCTGGAAAGCAAGGCAATGAGCAAGAGTGACAATATCAAGCGGTACGAGTTCTGGGGGCTGGTATTGTTTGTGGGGATTCCACTGCCAGGTACAGGGGCATGGACGGGTTCTTTGATTGCGGCGCTTCTGGATGTGGATTTTAAGAAGGCGGTGCTGGCGGAACTTCTGGGAATTGCGATTGCGACAGTCATCATGTCGATCTTTTCCTATGGTCTTTTGGGTGTGCTTCTGTAGCGGATTCCTGCTGTCAGGAAAGCGGAAGTATTTCATAAATTCCGAGTTTGCTTCTGATCACGGCGGAGGTTGTAGTATAGCCGGGCGGAAAGTGGATCATCTATTGAAATGGTATATGGCATGTATATAAAGAAAAGAAACTGTGCAATTTTCATCAGTATCTGTCTGCTGGCTGTGATCGCTGCGGCAGGCACGGCGGTGTTATGGTGCGCTTATCATGGTGATAGCGCAAATCTCGCGCTGCAGCGAGGTGTGATCGCTACGAGCGACAGCGTAGAGACTGAGGAGTTGTCGGCATACAGAGCGATCGACGGGGACGACGCTGCCTTGTCCTCCCGTTGGTCCAGTGAGAATAATTGGGAGGATGCCTCTCACTATATACAACTGGAATTTCCGGAAGAAATTTCAGTTTCTTTTGTTATACTGAAATGGGAGAGACGTAATGCGATCTCCTATGCATTGGAAGGTTCGAAAGACGGAGAGACATGGGAAGTGCTGCGCTCCTTTGATACGGCGCCGGAGATGAAACACCAGGAGATTGTCCTGGAAAGTGCTGCTAAAGTCAGATTTCTACGGCTCAGTACCTACGAGGTTTCTAAGAATGAGGCAGACTATTCTAATCTCTATCAGAATATTTCCCTCTATGAATTTGAAGTCTACGCGGACAAGCCTGCGGCTTACCAGTTGGAAGAAGCACAAATCAAGACGCAGAAAGACGGGGGCAGAGTGCTTGCGCTGCCGGAAGCGCCAGAAGGGTATGAGGTCACTTATCTGGGGGCCGATCAGGAACAGATTATCGGGGCTGATGGTATTGTCTATGATACCATTCAGGACAAGGAAGTGACAGTCGGATTCCGTGTCAGCAGCAGGAAGGATCCATCAGATGTGAGAGAGATTGCGCAGGTATTGACAGTGCCGGCGCACCAGAGACAAGAGAATGATAGTAAGGAAATGCTGCCAGAGACGGAAGAAGGGCAAGATAACGGAGAAAGCAGCGATGCACGCCCAAAGGATGAGAGCAATGTCTGCCCGGATGTGATTCCGGCGTTGGCAGAGTGGAAAGGCGGCAGGGGGTATTTTATTCCTTCGGGAGATCTGCGTGTCCTTGTGGAGGCAGGTACGACTCTGCACGAGGAAGCGGCCCTTTTTGCAGACAGTTATGAGGCGGCTACAGGGCGGTCTGTAGAGGTGAGAGAGGGAAAACTGGAGGAAGCTGAGGCGGGCGACTTCTATCTGGGATATGCCGGTGAGGAAGAAGGATTAGGAAGGGAAGGGTACACTTGCGAGATAACTGACAAGTGTGTCATAAGGGCGGAGACAGACATAGGGATCCGCTGGGGAACCGTGACGATTCTGCAAATCTTACAGCAAGAGGGCAGTGTTCCACGGGGAAAGATAAGAGATTATCCACGCTATGAGGTGCGGGGATTTGGTATTGATGTGGCGCGTAAGGCGGTGTCCCTGGAAATGTTGTATACCATGATGGAGACTATGTCCTACTATAAAATGAATGATCTGACGATTCATTTAAATGACAATGTGATCCTGAGTACCAGCGGTCTGACAGCTTCCGTGGAACAGGCGATGACAGCGGATAGTGCGTTTCGGCTGGAATCAGATATCACGAATCAGGACGGCAGGCGGCTGACGTCGTCAGAGTACGCCTACGCAAAGGAAGAATTTGCAGAGTTTATAAGAGTGGCGAGATCATACGGTGTGACAGTGGTGCCGGAGATTGATACGCCGGCCCATTCGCTGTCGATCACGCAGCTATTTCCTGCGTATGCATTGACTGCACGGCCAGAGTCAGTGGATCAGATCGATCTTGGCAACAGGGATGCCGTGGAGTTGGTGAAGAAGATCTGGCAGGAGGCGCTTTGCGGCAGTCAGGCGGCCTTGCGGGAGGCAGAGATCGTCAATATCGGCATGGATGAATATTATGGCGATGGTGAACAATACAGGGGGTATTTGAAGGAGATCGCGCAGCTTGTGCAGAATGAGGGTAAGACAGTGCGTCTGTGGGGAAGTTTGAGTAATATGGCAGGCAGCACGGTTCCGGATCCCGATAATCTACAGATGAATATCTGGAGCACTGTCTGGGCGGATCCGCGGGAGATGTATGAGATGGGGTATTCCCTGATCAATATGCAGAACAACCATCTCTATGTGATTCCCGGCGGTGGTTACGATTATCTGGATGTGGAAGATGTGTACCATAATTGGGAACCGAACAAATTCTATGATTACAATCTGTTAGAAAAGATACCAGCATATTCTCCTCAGATGTTGGGGGCAGTTTATATGATGTGGAACGATATGTGCGGCAGATTGGATGTTGGGATCAGCGAGTATGACTTGTATGACCGGTTCAGGCAGCCGCTGCCTGTGCTTGCGGCGAAGCTGTGGGGCGGGGAGACAGGAGTTTCCTATGAAGCGTTTGCCGCACTGGCTGATCGGATGGACGAAAATGTGAGTGATATTTGGGAAACAGGTCTTGTACCTTCCTACGAGGTGAAGATCCGGTTGAAGCTGTCTGGCACTGCTGCGCAAGATGGGCAGATGGATGCAGGGAAAAGCGCAGACAAGAAGGCAGGGCAGATCATCGCCGAGGGTGACAGCGCTTATGGTGTGTGGGCGTTCTATGCGGTGGAACCGGAAACGGGGTGCGTTGGCTTTGCACGGGAGGGCAGGACGTATACCTGGGATTACAAACTGCCTGCTGGCCAGTGGGTGGAGCTGAAAGTAACCGGAGAATTGGGCAGGACCACTCTGTACGCTGATGGGGCGTTAGTGGGAACCTTAGGGAGCGGCAAAGCCTTTGAGGACTATGCAACTTTTGTTTTCCCAATGCAGCGGATTGGAGCTGAGACAGGAGCGTTTGACGGAGAGGTCACTGTGAGTGAACCATAACAGGCGAATGCCGCAGGAGGGAGAAAGGTACGGAATACAAGATGGAAGCATATACAGGCTTTGCACAGGTATACGATGTTTTTATGGATGATACGCCATACGAAGAATGGTGTGATTATCTTGTGGAATTGTTTGAAAAATACAGGATCGAAGAACGTGTTCTGGAAGAAAAAACAGCAACCGGTAACAATTACGAAATAGAAACTGACGATTGTGTCATAAATGAAAACCTGCGGCAGGAGCGCAACTCTATCCTGGATCTTGGGTGTGGTACAGGTGTGCTGACAGAGCTGCTTGCGCGGCGGGGATTTACGATGATCGGGATCGATAATGCACAGGAGATGCTGCAGATTGCCATAGAGAAGAGGGATGCGTCAGGGCTGGATATTCTCTACCTGCTGCAGGATATGAGAGCGTTTGAGCTGTATGGTACTGTGGGAGCGGTGGTCAGTGTGTGCGATTCGCTCAATTACCTGTTGGAAGAGGCGGATGTCGTACAGACATTCCGTCTGGTCAACAATTATCTTTATCCACAGGGCATTTTTGTTTTTGATTTCAATACGGTTTACAAATATGCGGCGGTCATCGGCGATACCACGATTGCAGAGAACCGGGAAGACTGCAGTTTTATCTGGGATAATTATTATCACGAAGAGGAGCAGATTAACGAATATGATCTGACTGTTTTTGTGAAGGAAGCAGTGCAGGATGGCACGGAAATATACCGCAAATTCCAGGAGACCCATTACCAGCGGGGATATCGGCTGGAGCAGATGAAGGAATATATACAGCAAGCCGGCCTGCAATTTTTGGAAGCGGTGGACGCGGATACCCATGGGGCAGTCAGTGACAGCAGCGAGCGGATCTATGTGGTGGCGCGCAAAGGGTGAGAGTGTTTGCAAAGATGTATAATCAAGATTAACCTGTAAAATACTAAGAAGGCGGAGAAGTATTTTGATGGATGCTCAGGAAGTAAAAATGTGGTATCCTGGATATAGAGGATATACATTTAGGAGAGGCAGGATGGCTGGAGCAGTCCAGGATGACGGTAGAAGATGAGAAGGGGAGGGATGATAAGATGGCGGATTACATAGTGAGGGCAACGGCGGCGGACGCGCAGATACGCGCTTTTGCGATTACGTCAAGGGATATGGTGGAATGTGCCAGGAGCGCCCATGATCTAAGTCCTGTGGTGACAGCAGCGTTAGGAAGGCTGATGACTGGCGGTGTCATGATGGGCAGTATGTTAAAAGGTGAGAAAGACATGTTGACATTGCAGATCAAAGGGGAAGGTCCGGTACATGGACTGATGGTAACGGCAGATGCCAATGGTCATGTGAAGGGATATGCCGACTGTCCGCAGGCAATGATGCCGCCAAGCAGTGCGGGCAAGCTGGATGTAGGCGGTGTGATCGGGAAGGGCACCCTAACGGTGATCAAGGATATGGGGCTGAAAGAACCTTATGCTTCTACCGTGACGCTGCAGACGGGAGAGATCGGAGATGATTTGACTTATTATTTTGCAGCTTCGGAACAGATTCCTTCGGTGGTGGCGTTGGGGGTTCTGATGGACAGGAATAATACAGTGAAGCAGGCTGGCGGATTTATCCTTCAGCTGATGCCTTTTACAGAAGAAGTGGTGATTGCAGCGTTGGAGAAGAAGCTGGCGGCGCTCGCACCTGTCACGATGCTGTTAGAGGAAGGGAAGAGTCCAGAGCAGATTCTGGAGAGTGTGTTAGGAGATCTTGGCGTAGAATTTACAGATAAGATTCCGGCAGCATTCCGCTGCAACTGCAGCAAAGAGCGTGTGGAGAAAGTGTTGATCAGCCTGAGCAGGAAGGAACTGCAGGAGCTGATTGATGAGGGGAAAGAAGTGGAACTGAACTGTCATTTCTGCAATACGGATTATGTTTTTACAGTGGAAGAGCTTAAGCGAATCCAGAAGAAACGGTAACAGAAAGATCTGTATGGCATGGCATTGGGCGGAAGCAGGAAAGGTATAGATAGAGGCAGTCTGCATGGCTGGCATATCCAGGCAAGTGTGCGATACATGGGCAGTGTGGTAAGTAATGAAGCATGGCTGGTAATACGGAAACGATAGATATAGAGATGGGAAGGTGGTATAACTCATGAAACATGGATTTATCAAGGTGGCGGCAATGACGCCGAAAATCCGGGTAGCGGATCCGGTATACAATGCGGCGGAAATCAGTAAAGGGATCAAAGAAGCATCTGCTAAGGGCGCGAAGATCATTGTTTTTCCGGAACTATGTATCACAGGTTATACATGCGGGGATCTGTTCCTGCAGGAGCTTTTGCTTGCACAGGCGCGGGAAGCGCTGCGTACAGTGATGGATACAGCACAGGGCAGCGATGCACTAATCTTCGTAGGTCTTCCGCTGGAAAAGGACCACAAGCTTTACAATGTGGCTGCCGTGGTGCAGAATGGTGAGATACTGGCCTTTATCCCCAAGAGATTTATTCCATCTTATGCAGAGTTCTATGAGGCTAGACATTTTATGCCAGGAAATGAGAAACCACAGCCGTATCTTTTTGAGGGAAAAGAAGTGCCTTTTGGGACGAATATTCTGTTTCAAGTGGAGGCAGTACACGGCTTGACGGTGGGGTGTGAGCTGTGTGAGGATCTTTGGGCGCCGCTGTCACCTGGATTAAGACATGCACTGGCAGGCGCCACGGTGTTGGTAAACCTGTCGGCTTCCAACGAGACAGTAGGGAAAGATGAATACCGGGAAATGCTGGTGAAATCGGCCAGTGCGAAACTGATTGCGGGATATCTGTATGCCTCTGCGGGGGAGGGGGAATCTACCCAGGATTTGGTCTTCGGCGGTCAGAATATGATCGCAGAAAACGGAACTATGCTGGCGCAGGCCAAACGGTTTGAACCGGAAAACATTTATGCAGATCTGGATATTCACAGGCTGCAGCATGAAAGACGGCGGATGATGTGCTACCGGCCGAAACGTGAGGGAGAGTATCTGATCTTGACGGTTGCGATGGATGAGGAGGAGACGGACATTTCACGTATTTTTGGGCCAAGGCCTTTTGTGCCCTCTGACCAGGAGGAGCGAGAGAGACGCTGTGAGGAAATTCTTTCTATCCAGTCCTATGGTCTTAAGAAAAGGTATGAACATACTGGCTGCCAGTCGGCTGTAGTGGGCGTTTCCGGCGGATTGGATTCTACGCTGGCGCTTCTGGTAACGGTGCGTGCCTTTGATCTTTTAGGGATTAAGAGAGAGCAGATCACGGCTGTAACAATGCCTTGCTTTGGCACTACAGACAGAACATATGACAATGCATGCAAACTGGCCAGGACGTTGGGAGCAGCTCTTTTGGAGGTTGATATCAGGGAAGCCGTGACGGTGCACTTTAGGGATATCGGACAGAATATAGAGGAACACGATGTGACCTATGAAAATGGACAGGCCAGGGAACGCACTCAGATTCTGATGGATATTGCCAACCGTGCAGGAGGTATGGTCATCGGAACAGGGGATATGTCAGAACTGGCTCTTGGATGGGCAACCTACAACGGTGACCATATGTCCATGTATGGAGTCAATGCTGGAGTGCCGAAGACGTTGGTGCGGCATCTGGTACAATACTACGCGGATACCTGTGGGAAGGAAGAGCTGCAGGCAGTATTGCTGGATGTACTTGACACTCCTGTCAGTCCCGAACTTCTTCCTCCTGTGGATGGGGTTATTTCGCAAAAGACAGAGGATCTGGTAGGACCGTATGAACTGCATGACTTTTTCCTGTATTATATGCTGCGCTGCGGTTTTGAGCCGGGTAAGATCTACCGGATCGCCTGCCGGTCGTTTCAGAATATGTATGACAGAGGTGTCATATTAAAATGGCTCAAAACCTTCTACAAGAGATTTTTTGCACAGCAGTTTAAGCGTTCCTGCCTGCCGGATGGTCCGAAGGTCGGTAGTGTGGCAGTTTCTCCCCGTGGAGACCTGCGTATGCCCTCCGATGCCTGTGCAGACATCTGGTTGAAACAGGTGGAGGAATTATAAATATTGGCGGCAGCGGCAGTATGTCATATCACTGCCCATCATACGCTGTATCTCCTTCATTTTCCAATGCCTTGTTTAAAGAAGTGGTAATGGCATCTAAGAGGATCATGGAGGTGTACTTGCTGTCGTCTGGGTAGGTGATATTTTCCAGGCTCTGATTGGTGATGATCTGATTGGCAAGATCTTCAAAGGAAGGCTGGATCAGAGGATACATGGTCGCGACAGCTTCGTCCAGGTTAATTAGACGTATGGAATTAATATTTTTCTCGTCCACGGTCACTTCAATCTCTACGACATTGTCGTTTAGGATCAGAGAGGTTGTATATACACCGGGCACATAGGAGTTGGTTGTGGTCTGCGTCACGGTAGACATGGTTTCCTTTTTCTCCTCTTTTGGAAGGAACATGATGATGAGCAGGACAATAAAAAGGATACCGAGCACGGCGAAGATGCCGGTATATATCAATTCTTTTACGTGAAGCACGACGATCTTGGTTTTGGAACTCATTACAATATCCCCATAGCAATTCTTTTTTATCAGTTTATGACAGGCAGACAGGGGTTATGCCTGTCATTTGTTGTTTTTTAGATTTTTAGAAGTTGACAAATGTATGGAGCAGTTGGTATTATGATACAGGACAAGGGCGTTCTTCTTTAGGGGAGGAATGCCCTTGTTTGCGTATGGAGCAGAGTTTATGGAGGTTTGTACCTGTGGTGATAGCGGAGAAACCAGTCTGACCAGGTCATTTGAGTAAGAAAGGAAAATCGTATGAGAAAGAATTATACAAGGGAAGATATCATACAGTTGGTGAAAGATGAGGATGTGGAATTTATCAGGCTTCAGTTTACAGATATCTTCGGTAATCTGAAAAATATGGCTATCACAGCCAGTCAGCTTGAAAAAGCGCTTAACAACGAGTGCATGTTTGACGGTTCCTCTATAGAGGGATTTGCCAGGATTGAGGAGTCTGATATGTATCTTTACCCGGATTTTTCTACCTGGGAGATCTTTCCGTGGCGGCCGCAGCAAGGAAAGGTGGCAAGGCTGATCTGTGATGTGTACCGTCCTAACGGACAGCCTTTTGAAGGTGATCCCCGCTATGTCTTGAAAAGAGCGCTGCAGGAGGCGGAAAAGCTGGGATATATTTTTGAGGTGGGACCGGAGTGCGAATTTTTTCTTTTTAATACAGACGAAAATGCAATGCCCACCACGATCACGCATGAGAAAGCGGGTTACTTTGACTTAGGACCAATGGATTTCGGCGAAAACGCCAGAAGGGATATGGTACTGACGCTGGAGGATATGGGATTTGAGATTGAGGCGTCCCATCACGAAGTGGCGCCAGCCCAACATGAGATTGACTTCCGGTATGACGAGGCGCTTGTTACGGCGGACAATATCATGACATTTAAGCTGGCCGTCAAGACTATTGCGCGCAGACACGGGCTGCACGCTACCTTTATGCCCAAGCCTAGATTTGGCGTGAATGGTTCCGGTATGCACATTAATATGTCCTTGTCCAGGGATGGCAGGAATATTTTTGCAGAAGAGAAAGATCCGTTGGGGCTCAGCCAGGAGGCTTACTATTTCATCGGCGGCATTATGAAGCACATGAAAGGGATGACGGCGATTACGAATCCGTTAGTCAATTCCTATAAAAGGCTGGTTCCTGGATATGAAGCGCCAGTGTATATCGCATGGAGCGCTACCAATAGAAGCCCTTTGATCCGTATTCCTGCATCCCGCGGCAATGCTACCAGAATTGAACTTCGCTGCCCTGATCCGTCGGCCAATCCGTATCTGGCGCTGGCGGTATGTCTGCGCGCCGGACTGGATGGTATCGTGAACCATATTATGCCGCCAGACAGTGTGGATTGCAATATCTTCCAGATGACGGAGGAGGAGAAGCGGGCTGGCGGAATTGAGGAGATTCCTGGTACGTTGATCGAGGCGGTTTACAGTATGGAGGCGGATGCATTGATCAGAGAGGTGCTGGGAGATCATGTTTACCACAAATACATCAAGGGTAAGAAGGAGGAGTGGCGCCAATACCGTATGCAGGTAACGGACTGGGAGATCAATGCATATTTAAACAACGTCTGATAAGGACATAAGTAAGGTAGGAAAGAGCCGGAAAGTTCCTATCATGTGTGAGGGAGGTGAGCGAGTGGTCAATATTGTTATAGTCTTGCCCAAAATAGAAGATGCCAGAGGAATCCGCAGTATTCTGGCGAAAAATGGTATCGCGGTTTCGGCGGTGTGCGCTACCGGTGCACAGGCACTGAATCACCTCAGGGATTTAAATGACGGTATTGTCATCTGCGGGTATAAGATGACAGATATGATCTATCTGGAACTGCGTGACTGTATGCCGCCTGGATTTGATCTGTTGCTGTTAGCGTCTAAGGCTGTGCTTAATGACTGCCTTGATAACGATATAATGTGCCTCGCTATGCCTCTTAAGGTACACGACCTGATTAATACGGTTGATCTTATGTGCCAGGCGATCTTGCGCAGAAGACGCAAAGCCAGGTTGAAACCGAAGGAACGTGATCCGAAGGAAGAAGCGCTCATCCAGGAAGCGAAAGAAGTTTTGATGATAAGAAATAATATGACAGAACAGGAAGCTTACCGTTATATCCAGAAGTGCAGCATGGACAGCAGTACGAATATGGTGGAGACAGCACAGATGATTCTGACTTTAATGCATGGATAAAGTGCTGGTAGATGCCGTATGGTTTTCCGGCTTGACAGGCTGCTGGTCAGACAGAAAGGGGATTGTCATCATAAAAGCACATTTTGCGTATGTTAATGCAAGCAATGTGCTTTTCTTGTTGCAGGATTCTGTTATGCTATATATGATATGCATAAGATCAAGTAAACCTAGTAGTAAGATGTCCATAGATGATGGCGGACAAGGCCTGCGGGCAGGAAAGGAAGGAGTGAAGGAAAGTATGAAGTTCACGAAGATGCATGGCTGTGGTAATGACTATATTTATATGAATGGATTTACGGAAGTAATCGCACAGGAGGAGAAGCCTGATCTGGTACGGCGCATCAGTGACAGGCACTTTGGGATCGGCGGCGACGGAGCAATCTTTATCAATCCTTCTGAGGAAGCAGATTTTGAAATGGAGATGTATAATGCCGATGGCAGCCGGGCGGAAATGTGTGGTAATGGTATACGATGTGTAGCGAAATATGTGTATGATAAGGGGCTTACGGACAAAACTGACATAAGTGTCATAAGTTGTGGCCAGATCAAATACCTGCAGCTCTTCTTGAAAGAAGGTAAGGTAGACTCAGTCAAGGTGAATATGGGGGCACCGGAATTACGGCCGGCATATATACCTGTTTCCATGTGCAATGACAGCATAGCGCAGGGGAGTGTGGCGGAGCGTATGCCAGGATTAGACCGGATTGTAGGGGAACCAATCATCGTACAAGGCAGGGAGTATAAAATGACATGCGTGTCAATGGGAAATCCTCATGCAGTAGTTTTTATGGATGACGTGGCTGGGTTAGAGATTGAAAAGATCGGGCCATATTTTGAGAATCATGAGAGATTTCCGAAGCGGATCAACACGGAATTTGTCAAAGTGCTGGACGCAGAGACGGTGCAGATGCGTGTGTGGGAACGGGGAACTGGAGAGACGCTCGCCTGCGGCACGGGATGCTGCGCGACAGTGGTTGCCTGTATCTTAAATGGGTTGACAAAAGATACAGTCAAGGTGAAACTGCTTGGGGGTGAGCTTGGGATTACCTGGGATCAGAAAGAGAATCTGGTTTATATGACCGGACCGGCAGAGACGGTATTTGAAGGCGAATTTTAACAGTCCTGTGTGGACATTGGGTTAAGGAAATCAACCTGCCTGCGGGGATTTGACTCTTGACGCATGGTCTTAGAAAATATAAGATTGATTAGGAATCATTACAGATTAAAGAGATGAAAAGAAATCTAAGAGGTGACAGGGAGGAAGACATGGTTAAAGTAAATGACAATTATTTGAAATTACCTGGCAGTTATCTTTTTTCAACGATCGGGAAAAAGGTCAATGCCTATACGGCGGCGAATCCGGACAAGAAGATTATCCGGCTGGGGATTGGTGATGTGACACAACCTCTTTCTGCGTCGGTGATCAGCGCCCTGCACAGTGCGGTGGATGAGATGGCGGATGCGTCTACGTTCCGTGGCTATGCGCCGGATTTAGGGTATGAGTTTTTGAGAAGTGCGATTGCGGAGAATGATTATCAAGCGAGAGGCTGTCAGATTGGGGCAGACGAGATCTTTGTGTCGGATGGTGCAAAATGTGACTCTGGTAATATCCAGGAGATTTTTGCACTGGATAATAAGATTGCAGTGTGTGACCCAGTATATCCGGTTTATGTAGATACAAACGTTATGGCTGGCAGGACAGGGACTTATGATATTGCAACAGAGAAGTGGAGCGATGTGATCTACATGCCTTGTACGGCTGAGAATGATTTCGCACCGCAGCCGCCAGAGGAAGTGCCAGATTTGATTTATCTGTGTTTTCCCAATAATCCGACAGGTTCGACGATCAATAAGGCTCAGCTTCAGGAGTGGGTGGATTATGCGAATAAGCATGGCTGCGTGATCATTTATGATGCGGCTTATGAAGCCTATATTTCAGAGGAGGACGTGCCTCATACGATCTATGAATGCGAGGGGGCTAAAACCTGTGCGATTGAGCTGCGATCCTTCTCCAAAAATGCAGGATTTACTGGTGTGCGCCTGGGATTTACGGTGATCCCAAAAGAATTGAAGGTGGGCGAGATATCTGTGCATGCACTGTGGGCAAGACGCCATGGAACAAAATATAACGGCGCGCCGTATATTATTCAGAGAGCTGGGGAAGCTGTATATAGTGAAGCGGGCAAACGGGAAACAAAAGAACTGGTTGCCTACTATATGAAGAATGCAGCTTATATTCTGGAAGGATTAAAAGCGGCAGGATATGAGGTGTCGGGTGGTGTGAATGCTCCTTATATCTGGTTAAAAGCGCCGAATCATATGACAAGCTGGGAATTCTTTGACTATCTTCTGGAGAACGCAAATGTGGTCGGTACGCCAGGCTCTGGTTTCGGACCAAGCGGTGAGACGTATTTCCGGTTGACAGCGTTTGGAAGCTATGAGAATACGGTGGAAGCAGTTGACAGGATCAGGAAACTATCCATCTAATCCACATGCATACCGCAAGTCTGCTTGCGATACTGCTTAATATAGAAGTTGGAATAAGCGGGGAAGGGGATTCCGGCTGGAGATCAGCCGGAATTTTTCTTTTCTCCCCTAAAGTCTCAACAGAATCATCCGATAAACTTAGTGAAGGCAATTAACATGAAAGGAGGAATCTCCTATGCGTATAGAAGCTTATACACAGGTACAACAGTTATACAATGCAAAGAAACCTACGATATTACAGGGAAAGACACAGACTTCTTCGACTGACAAGATCCAGATCTCCAGCATTGGCAAAGAGATCCAGACTGCGAAGAATGCAGTAGCAGCAGCGCCGGACATCAGAGAAGAGCTGGTGGCGCCGATCAGGTCAGCGGTAGCGAATGGAACCTATCAGGTGAGCGCTGAGAGCTTTGCAGAGAAATTAATGCAGAAGTATGAAGAGATAGAAGGTCTGTAGACACAGTGAAGGAGAGGGCTTAACGTGGCGAGTTTAATGGAAGTCTTGATTGATGTTTTGGAACAGGAAAATCAGGAGTATGAGAAGCTGTTAAGCTTGTCCATGAGGAAAACTTCCGTCATTGTGTCTGAGGATCTTGCAGAATTAGCCAAAATCACGGATGAGGAGCAAATCATCGTAAGCAGGATCAATCATCTGGATCATCAGAGAAACGAGTCTGTTAATGATATTGCGGATGTACTTAACAAGGATGTTGACAAACTTAAAATTGTAGATTTGATCAGAATGTTGGCGGCAAGGCCGGAAGAAAAGGAGAAACTTGCGGTTGTGTTCGATAAGCTGCGGGCGAATGTGCGCAGTGTCAAGAGAGTGAATGAGCAGAATCGTGAATTGATCAATGACGCACTGGAACTGGTGCGGTTCAATATGAATGTTCTTCAGGCCATGAATAAGGCTCCGGAGTCTGCGAATTATAACAGGGGCGCGTACAATACCGGTGATATGATCGGGACGAGCCACATGACTTTTGATGCGAAACAGTAATTGTTAAGGACGGTAAGATTATGTCATTGATGGGAAGCCTTTGGACGGGCGTATCAGGATTACAAACTTCAAATAACGCGCTGAATACGACAGCGCATAACATGTCAAATTTAGACACCACAGGATATACCAGGCAGCAGGTGTCCCAGGGAACGAGAACTTATGTGACGATCTCTAAGGGCAGGCCGAACTGGAAACAGACTGGTCTCGGTGTCAATTATATCCTCACAAGACAGGAAAGAGATTATTTTTTGGACTTTAACTATCGCCGCGAGTCGGGGCGGGGGTCTTTTTATGATACCTCGGCGGCTACGGTAGAGGAGATAGAATATATTTTGGGTGAATCCAATGAGGGACATGAATTCTCGGAATCCATCGCTAATTTCTGGACGGCGATTCAGGAACTCAGTAAGGATCCAACCAGTTCTGTGAACCAGAACCTGTTTGTTACCCGCGCTTATGAGTTTACCAACAGAGCGTCGGCGGTTTATAATAGTCTGTGCCAGTATCAGGATAATCTGAACAGGTCTGTTATCACAGAAGTGAATAATATCAATAAATATGCACAGGAGATCGAGCAGCTCAACCAGAAGATCGTATCCATCGAGGCAGGAGATGTGGAGCATGCCAACGATCTGCGTGACCGTCGGAACCTGCTATTAGATAAATTGGCGCTGATGGGTAATGTTTCTTATAAGGAAGATGAGCTGGGATATGTAAATGTCAGATTTGAGGGTGTTGACCTTGTCAAAGGCGGTCTGGTAAATGAGATGGAGTTATATACGGATCCTCAGACCGGTTTCTACTCACCTTACTGGAAGATGCTGGCAAATACTTCTTATGACGAGAAGGGCAATCCGGTTATCACAGAAGAAGGTATTCGGAGCGCACTTGTATTTGACTTGAGCAGAGAGATCTCTTCTGATCTGAATACAGATATCGGTTCCCTGAAGGGAATGCTTCTAGCCAGAGGCGATCACAGGGCAACCTATAAAGAGATCAAAGATTACCCGCCGGGTGCTGATCCTAATGATCCTTCACAGAAGCAGGAGGGATGGTATAACAGAAACGTTGCACAGTCTATTGTTATGAATATACAGGCCGAATTTGACCAGCTGATCAATGCAGTCGTGACGAAAGTCAATGACATTCTGAGAGAGGCAGCGGAGAATGCCGGTGCAGCAGATGTTTCTGATTATATGAGAGACGAGAATGGGAATCCTTATCAGTTGTTTGTCAAGACAATTGAGGGGGAGGACTGGACGGTATCGAATATCACAGTCAGCTCAGTGCTGCGTCAGAATCCGTCCCTGTTGTCTTTCCGTCTGTCAGAGCATTCGGAAGACAATGAGACGATCGAGAAACTTAAGGCGGCTTTTGAGGAAAAGATTTATACATTGAATCCCAGTGTGGAAACGCCGCTTAATTTCGTTGATTACTATAAGAATCTGGTATCACAGATCGCAAACACAGGTTCTGTATTCCGGGGAATCCAGGACAGCCAGACGGTAGCTACTGACGCACTTTTGTATGCAAGAGAACAGGTTGTAGGTGTTTCTTCTGATGAAGAGTTGACCAATATGATCCGGTACCAGAATGCATACAATGCATCCAGCCGTTATATCAACGTGATCAGTGAGATGTTAGAACATATTTTGACCACATTAGGCAGATAGGAGTGAACATATGCCATCTACATTTTTTGGATTAGAAATTGCCTCGTCTGGACTGCGGGCAGCGAACGCCGCACTTAATACGACGGCTAACAATATAAGTAATGCAAGTACAGTAGGGTACAGCAGACAGGAAGTAAAGCAGGAAGCTATGAATCCTCTTCGGGTGTTCTCCACCTATGGCTGTGCCGGTGCTGGTGTTAACACCCTGGCTATTGAGCGCATCCGGAACCGTTTTTATGACCAGAAATTCCGCGAGAATGAAACGAAACTGGGTGAGTTTGACACGAAGGCATATTACTGTAAGATGATTGAGGAATATCTGACAGATGACGGAAAGACTGGATTCAAGTCGATCTTTGATAAGCTGGGAGAGGCGCTGCAGGAGATCACCAAGAATGCCAGCAGCGATGCGACGAAGAGAGCTTTTATTTCCCAGGCTAAGAGCATGGCAGATTATTTCAATAATATGTACGGCGACCTGCAGAATCTGCAGGCAGATGCGAACGACGAGATTAAGATTCGCGTAGATCATATCAATTCTATTGCTCAAGATCTGGCGACGGTTAATAAACAGATCAATACGATAGAGATCAATGGATCGACAGCCAATGAATTGCGGGACAAGAGGGATGTCCTGTTGGATGAGCTGTCAGCGATTGTGGATGTGGATGTGGTTGAGGATCCCATTCTTGACCAGCAGGGTAATGAAACAGGGATCTACAGGTGTATTGTGCGGATTGCCGGTGGGCAGGTGCTGGTAGACCAGAATGAATATAATCAGCTGGAATGCGTTGCTCGTGCTGCTGATGAGAAAGTGAATCAGACAGATATTGATGGCTTGTATGATGTCCGTTGGACACATGGACCTGATTTTGGCTTATACAATGCTTCCATGGGCGGCGCACTGAGAGGACTTGTCCAGTTGCGTGACGGTAATAACGGGGAATATTTCAAGGGCATGACGACAGAGGTGATTTATGGTGGTAAGACCAGTAAAGTCACGATAGAGACAACGGACGCCTATCTGAACAGCATGATGAAATGTAACCTGTCTGACACCGGTGGTGTGATCAATATTGGTGATCAGCTATATTATTATACAGATTGGTCTTATGAAGGGGATGGGGTTTATACCTTTACTATCGATAATGTGAAAAGTGATGAACCGATCTCCTCGATAAAGAACAATAAACAGGCTGTGATCGGAAATGACGTGAGGTATCAGGGTGTTCCTTATTATATGGAACAGATGAATGAGTGGGTCCGCGAGTTCAGTAAGAAGGTAAATGATATCTTTACGGAAGGTCTTACGGCAGACGGAGAGGATGCCGGAATCCTGTTTACTGGTGAAGTGCCGACGAAAAACGGTCAGTACACAGAGGATGAACTGAATGATTCGAGAAAGAACGGCAAGGGTTACTATTATATGACGGCAGGCAATCTGTCGATCCTGGATGAGCTGATGAAGGATGCATCCCTGCTGGGTACCAGAGGAAATATCTCGGATGAAGTGGATGAGAATGGCGAGGAGATTTCCGGCGTAGAACAGTGTGCGCAGGTTAAGAAGTTAATCTCCATGATGAGTGATAAGAACCAATTCAGTTTCAGAGGCAGAGATGCAGGCGGTTTCCTAGAGTGCGTATTGTCTGATGCCGCTTTGAATGCAAGCAATGCAAATATTTTCTATGCTACTTACTTAAGTCTGGAAACGAATATCGATAACCAGAGAACTTCGATCTCAGGTGTAGACGAGGATGAGGAAGCGGTGAGCCTGGTGAAGTACCAGAATTCTTATACCTTGGCTTCCAAGATGATTTCCGTGCTGACGGAGATTTATGACAGATTGATTCTGCAGACCGGCGTATAGAGGAGATGAAGTTATACTAGGGCAGCAAAGAACGCAGCCCAAGAATAACTAAATCATCTCCAGAAGAATCTCGCCAGGGCGTCGATTCTTCCCGCATTGTGGTAAGGAGTAAGAGAAGAGAGATGAAGTTATACTAAGGCAGCAAAGAACGCAGCCCAAGAATAACTAAGATCATCTCCAGAAGAATCTCGCCAGGGGCGTCGATTCTTCCCGCATTGTGGTAAGGAGTAGGAGGAGAGAGATGAAGTTATACTAGGGCAGCAAAGAACGCAGCCCA
>CATOJY010000048.1 GCA_951800685.1 uncultured Lachnospiraceae bacterium | reverse complement strand
CGGAACTTCTGACCGCTGCCGCGCAGTGGTTCCACGAGAAATGGGGCATCCCGCTTGAAGCCTATCTGGAAAGTATGCAGCAGTGTCTGGCCGGCAACCATCCTGTTCCACAATGGTATCTCGCTCTCGAACAGGACAGGATCATCGGCGGGCTGGGCGTGATCGAAAATGATTTCCACAACCGGAAAGACCTCACTCCCAACGTCTGTGCCGTCTACACCGAAGAAGACCGTCGCTTACAGGGTATCGCGGGCGCTCTGCTGGCCCGCGTCTGCAGCGATATGAAGGATCAGGGCATCGATACACTGTATCTTTTGACCGACCACATCTCCTTCTATGAACGTTACGGCTGGGAATTCTTCTGCATGGTACAGGGCGACGGCGAACCCGAACCGTCAAGGATGTATATCCACCATGCCTGAACTCTCAGAAATCCATCATAACAGCCGTTTCTACGGTGAAGGAGGGATTGCAAATGATCGACCTGCAGGATAAAAATCACTGCCCCACACTGGATGAAATCGGAGCGTATGTCAGGAATCCCGTTTTCCACAAATTCTGTTCCGACATCAGCTCCCAATATGACTGCACGGAAAAAATAGAATTCAGCGCCTGCAGTATGGAAAAAGGCTGGAACATCAAATACAGAAAATCCGGCCGGACACTGTGCACCCTATATCCCAGGGAGTCTTATTTTACGGTTATGATCGTTATCGGACAAAAGGAGAAAGCATCCGTTGAAGCCATCCTGCCGGAGTGCACCGTCGGCCTGCAGACCATCTACCGGCAGACGGAAGAGGGGAACGGCCAGCGCTGGCTGATGATCGACCTGGAAGACGAAGACGATCTGTACCGCGACCTGTTTTGTCTCATCGAAATCCGCCGGAAGAAATAATTTTTTAAAAACTTCTCATATTTTCTTGACCTTATACCAACTATATCCCTTATATTGGGCTTACGAAAGGAGGTCATATCCATGAATATTAATGAGCTGGAACGCCTTACGGGAATCACAAAGCAGAACATCCGTTTCTACGAAAAGAAGGGACTGCTGCACCCCGCAAGAAATTCCGAGAATAATTATCGTGAATATACAAAGGAAGACCTTACTCGTCTGAAAGCTGTCAAGCTGCTGCGGAAGCTGGACCTGCCTCTGGAGGATATCCGTAAAATCCTGCAGGACGAAGAGCTGCTGTCGGAAGCCCTCTCACAGCATCTCAAAACGCTGCAGGAGAAGCAACAGGAACTGAGCGCCTGCATTGATGTCTGTAATATTCTGCTGCAAAAGGCAAAGTCCCAGGCGGCACAGCCAACACTCCGGCACCGCAAAGTGCAGACGGGCACACTGTCCGACATGGAACCAGACTCCATGCAAAGCAATACCACGCAGACTGCTGCACAGGACGCTGCCTCACAGACAGCCCTGCAACCTCACACGGCGCTCAGTCCACAGCTGGCCCTGCTGGACATAGATGAGACACTACGCAAAATGGATGAGATTGAGAAAAATGGAGGGAAGTTTATGTCGATCATTAAAGATTATCAGAAATTTTCTGCTGCAGAACGTTTAAAAGGTTTTTCTTTTAAACCGGATACCATGGTAATGAATGCGGAAGAATTTAAGGAAGCGCTCCTGCAATACGCCGAAGAAAACCAGTTGAATCTGACCATCACCAAAGAAGGCATGTATCCCCTTTTCAGAATTGATAACCTGGAATATAAGGCGGAACGCATCTTCGACCGTTTCGGCGCAACAATACACTGTTCCCTGACGAATCCGGAAGAACTGGAAACGGGGCTGGAACATATCCCACCCGCCCGCAAACAGCTGTACAGCTTCTTCCATGGCCCCTGGTTTTTCCTGCTGGTACTGTTCATCGTCATGGCGATCAGCCGCCAGAGCTTCTTCTGGGCTTTCTTTGTACTCGCCATGGTGGGACCGTATCTCTTCTGGCTGTTTGTACGTTACTTCAGATAGTCCGTATGAATCTTCATTTCCGAAATCACCTCTGCCTGCCGGCAGGGGTGATTCAAAGCATCAAATCCTTGCGCCACATTTTAGCGTTTTCTTTGTCGTTCCAGTCGGCAGTGTGGCATTTCAATCGTCTCCTGTTCTGCACTGTTTTTTACATAAACTTTGGTATAGTTTTTCATATATAAGCTTTCTCATTTATTGTTTCTTTTAATTCCTTTTTATTTTGCTTTTATTGGGGTATAATAGTCCATTTGTTCATATCCCATTATTTCTTTCGCATGTGGCGACGTAATTATATTTCCTAATTCTGAACGCGATGAATCACGTTCGAATCCGTTTACACTTAGAAACTTGTCTATCTCTGTGTCCATAAGCTCCTGATCGGTTTTCTGGTCTATGTCAGTTGCTACAGCATAAAGACCTCCCCTGCCCAAAATAGGAAATCCTATTTCCTTGCTTTTTGTCCAATACCATGTTATACTAAACAACGTTGAAATTCTCAAGGTTAACTGAATTTTGACAAAATAACTGGTGAGTTCGAGACCTTCCTCACCTAAAACAAAACTAAAGGAGACAAATGCATATGAAAAAACAAACTTACAGCGAGGCTGTCCCTATGCGGATTGCTACGCCCATTTCACTGACCACTTTGGTTCAGGCGGCTATGATCGCCGCCATCTATGTTGTGCTGACTTATCTTGCCAACGCCTTTGGACTTGCCAATTACGCCATACAAGTCCGTTTCTCTGAAGCCCTCACGGTACTGCCTTATTTCACCCCTGCCGCAATCCCTGGCCTGTTTATCGGCTGTCTGCTTAGCAATATCCTGACCGGCTGCGCTCTGCCTGATATCCTTTTCGGTAGTCTCGCAACGTTACTGGGCGCTTTCGGTACTTACACACTTCGTAGGTGGAAATGGTGTGCTCCCATCTGCCCTATTCTCGCCAACGCACTTATTGTTCCGTTTATCTTGATCTATGGCTACGGACTGATAATAGACGGCTTATCTATTCTACAGTGTTTTGGTTACTACTTCCTGACTGTAGGCATCGGAGAGGTGATTTCCTGTGGTATCTTGGGTATGCTCCTCCTTTTTTCACTGCAGAAATACAGCCATGCTATTTTCAAAAAACAGTAAAAGACTCAAAAACCCGCGCCAGACTTCATCTGACGCGGGTCGTTTTATCTGTCCTCTCTATCTGCTGTCCAGTTTCTGAAAAAATACTCCATCAGAGAATAGTACAGTGGAACTGTCAGAAAAAGAACCCAGGCAGGGTGCCACAAAAAATGCACAAATCCCATATATAAGTAGAGAAAGAGAACCAGACAGGGATATGCAAACAGCTTCGCATTCCTGCACCTTACTGCATGGATCAAAGAACTTATGACTGGCACAAGAAAGAAAAGAATCCATCCGGGGTGCCACAGATTGAAACATGCCCCCATCACAATATAAATCACGATCGCGAGAACTCCCAGTGGGAATTCTTCTTTTCTACCCTGTCCAAAAATATGCCCATATACCGGCTCACCATTGACGATAATTCCATTCTTATCGATATGCACTTCTTCCTCTTTGTCATACACGTGGATCCCCTTCCAGCTTATATGCACTTCCGGCCCTTCCTTATCTCTCACGTGAATTCCATTGAATCCCAGACGTACATCTTCCTCCGCACGCTGTTGGTTTTCTTCTCTTGTGCAGTCTTCTGTTCCAGCACGGAATGCTCCTTCTTTTCCTCCCTCATCGCCGGCAGTTTCTCCGTCCATCACAACCGCAACTGCCGTCCTCTCCCATTCCTCCGCACAATCGCTTTCTTCCTCGTGTATTTTCAGTAATTCATCCAGGGAAATATGATACAGTTTCGCCAAAGCGATCAGATTATCGGTATCTGGCGAGGCCTCCGCTCTTTCCCACTTGCTGACCGCCTGTCTGCTGATTCCCAGCTTTTCTGCCAGAGCCTCCTGCGACAGTTTATTTTCTTTACGCAGCCCTACCAACCTGTTTGCAATTTCAAGGTTCATGTATTCCTCCATTCTCAGACTTGTCTTTTCCCCTGATTTCATCCTGCTGCCGCTTTCCTGCCAGCACATGAAATCATAGAAGCGACTCTCATTGTCTCTGCTCAATTTCTGTAAGGCTATCATATAGAAAAAGGGCCTATTCCGCCATCACTTTTACTTTCCAGACAAGAAAATTATAGTTGCTCTGGCCGACGCAAGCCCGCAACCTGCAGTTTCCTTTCCCGGAAATATGCCCTTTTCCGGACTAATCCCACTAGTTCCATTGCATCATAAGCCATTCTTTCACCTGCACCAGATCTTCCAGGATGATAACACTTTTCTCATGCATCTCCTCTGTTGGCTCCAACAGATCCGGCACCATGATCGGCATCATGCCTGCACTGTAAGAAGACCGTATGCCGTTATAAGAATCTTCCACCGCATAAGCGTTCTCCGGTCTCACCCCCATCTTTCCGCATGCCATCAGATAAATATCCGGTTCCGGTTTACTGCGTTTCAGCTGGTCTCCTCCCGTCACCGAACAGAAATAATCATACAATCCCGCCTGCTGCAGCTCCTGTGTTACCAAAGACAGTCGTGTAGAGGAAGCAAGTCCTACAGGAATTTTCCGCTCCTTTAAATATTCCAGCAGTTCCCGGACCCCCTTTTTTGTAGGAATCCCCTGCTCTCCTATCCTTTCATGAAAAAGTACGGAAGACTCCTTTCTAAATGTTTCATAAGAAAAATCCTCCCCGTAATACGCTGTCATGATTTCTCTCGTCTTAACTTCACTCGTACCGATACAAGGGTAATATGCCTCTCTCATTCCTGCCAACTGGTATTTTTCAGCCAGCGTCTCCCAACATTCCATCACAAGACGTTCGCTGTCAAAAATAACGCCATCCATATCAAAGATCACTGCCCTGTCGTTTCCCATACTATCCTCCCTAAATCCGTTTCCTCCTGTTTCTGGCATGCCGGCATCAAATTTGGCGCTTTCTGGTGAATCGTCCTGTACGCTGGCTTAGCAGCGCTCTTTTCATGATTCCTGCCGCGTATAAGTGATAAACCGGTTTCCATTCTCATTCAGCCATTCCGTAGAGTCGTTCATCCCCTTCTTATATAATGTCCCTGTCATGGGATCCATCACCACAATATTCAACTCATTGAAGCCTACAATCAACACCGCATTGCCATCCTCCAGCAGCGCAAGCACTGGAATATCCTGGTTAACATAGTAAAGCACTGCATCCAGACTGCATCCTGTCAGATCAAGAACCGTGTTCTCCTGTAAGTCGGTCCCCAGGATCGTAAACACTGTACTGCCTCTGTCAAGCAGGCGCTGTGTATCTCTTGACACACCTTCAAACTTAAGGATTGTATCCAGGCACACGGCCAGCGCGCCTCTTGTCTCTGACATCTCATCCTCTGTAATCGCCATAATCTGGTTTCTTGCGCTCCTGCTCTCCCGTTTCCATATATATCTTCCGACATCGTCCACCACTACCCCTGAGATTGTATAGGCTAATGCAACAGCCTTACCAGGGTTTGTATAGATGCGCTCTATCCCGTTTTTGCCATACACATAGTATTTCGCCTCTGTCGTTTCCGGCTCAGAAAGTGCAACATCATGATCGCCCTCAAACAATACTTCTCTTGGGGTTAACCATTTTAAACTCTTTGCATCGATCTCACTCTTTACAACAATCTGCGCTATTGTCTCATAATTTTCAGTGACAACCTCTTCAATTCTATTCGTGCCTTCCTGAAGCTGCTCATTGCTCATGATCTGATCATCTTCCACTTCTTCATACGCACCACTTTCCTCATTCCACATTACCCTGGAGAGTGTGATCTGATTCTCCTCGATCGTGCTGTCGATAACATATACGCCATCCTTGCGATATGTTTTCAACACACTGCCGTTCTCACTCTGAATGCGCACGCAGTACATAGGATAGATTTCCTGACCGGAAGCCTCGGTCATGATCTCTCTCTTCCGCGTCAATCCATAGATCATATCCTCCTCCATAAACCCAAGAATAGAGATATATTCCCCCGGTCCCGCTTCAATGCTTGTCTGCCTCTGCGTGTTCAGATTCATCAGCACAAGGCTGTCCGCTACATGCCGGTCTTCTCCCTCCTGCCATACAAGCATCTTATTAGAATCCGATACATGATATCCGCCTTCCTTCAATCCAGATACAATCACCTGACAGGATTCTGTCTCCAGATTTACGGCATACACACAGCCATTCATCATGAAATAATAAACCGCGTTACGGTTCACATAGGATAGATTGCCAATCTCATTGCGCAGTACCTCGTAGGACTTATGGTAAGGTATATAAATTTTTTCCTCTACTGTATTCGTCATGCTGTCGTAGTGATAAATCACTACACCTACCTTTCCTTCATGCCTCCCTCTGTTCATGTACCCGTACACCAGGAAATCAATATTTCCTGTCTCGTCTACCGACAGGATCTGGATGTCATGCCGGTCATACATGCTTCTTGTATCTGTCAGCCCTTCTGTGTTTCCATAAAAGCTAAACAGCCTGGCTAACTTGTGATCCGCTACATTATAGCTGTAAAGCTTGTCCGCTGTGACAAAGGCAAATACATTCCCCCCATCGCTCTCCTGCAGCTGCACTTTATCACCAACGATACCAAGCATGATTTTATCATTTATGAAGATATTCGCCTTCTCATCGAAGATTTGATCCATCTCCCGCTCATAATCCAACAGATACATTCTATCCGGCGTATAGCGGACACGGTAGTATTCCTTGACGCGATAGTAGTTTGTATCCCTCCCATCTCTTATGGATACCAGATATTCTATCACAAAAGATCCTGTCTGCTCTGCCAGCTCCCGGATAGAAACCACAGGCTCTGAAATCCTGTTGACCGCAAGATTCCCCCAGGTCACCTGATGGAAGCTGCTGTGTATCGTCACTTTATGGAATGTGGTGTTATCCCCCTCAGAATTTGATTCCAGATACTTCGTCAGTTCAGCCGCCGCTTCTTTATCAAAGGTTCTCTCGTGAAAATCCATAATATAATCCAGCTTGTCCTGTACATGCATGGACTGGCTCAAAACGATCCTTGTATAATAGCGGATCGTTTCCCCTCCCTGTGGCGTGATCAGGAACACAAGCATATATTCTGTACTGTTCTCAATTAGATCTTTTAGCGTAATATCAAAGGAGACAACCTCTTCCTCCGTTTCATACTCTGTCACTTCCGTGCTCTCTACCAGGCGTTCCCCATCCAGGCTCCGTACTTCAAATGCAATTTCCGAGAGATCAGTCCCGTAAGTATCCACACGTACCGCTATCTTCCTGTCCTCTTCCACTGGCTGCAAAGTATCACGCAAATAGGCACTCTCCATGTTCTCTGCATAGCCATGCAGCTCATTGACACACTGCCCATTCACAGACATCGATACGATCGGATAAACAGCCTCTCTCATCTCGGTAGTCATATCTGTGTTTCCCTGATTCATTATCATGCTGATCAACATTAATGCTGCCACAAAAATGACTCCCAGCAGGCCGCCCTTTATGATCGCTCTTCTCATTCTCCATCCTCGTTTCTATTGCTCTGCCAGAGCAGACTCTGCAAAGTCGGCGCGATGTGCAAAAACTCTGTTGTCTGATCAACCTTTTGCTTAATCTGTTCCTGCTTCTCTCTGCGCTCCCTGTGGGCTTCCCGCTTCACAGCGCGGATCAAAAGGTTCTTCGGGGTATGTTCCATATCGATAAATTCCAGAATGTCCACAGCATATCCTTCCGCCTCCAGCATCTCTGCACGAAGTGCATCTGTAACCAGAGCAGAAATTCGTTCCTTGACAACGCCATACCGCAGAACCATAGAAAGAGCTTCGCACTGTATCTGCCGGTTCACTTCATGCTGACAACAGGGTACAGATAAAATCACACCTGCATCCCACCCAACCGCTTTCGCAAGCGCATGATCGGTAGCCGTGTCGCAGGCATGCAGTGTTACCACCATATCGACTGGTCCTTCCTGCTCATATTCCGCTATGTCACCTTTTTTGAAATGGAGTCTGTCATATCCATATCTCTCGCTGAGCTGGTTACAATGATCAATCACATCTTCCTTGAGATCCAGACCTTCAATTTCTACATCATATCGTTTCAGTTCATGCAAATAATAGTACATGGCAAAGGTTAAGTAAGACTTTCCACATCCAAAATCAATAATCCGCAAAGTTCTCTCTCTTGAGAGTGTTGGCAGAATATCTTCGATAAATTCCAAAAAACGGTTAATCTGCCTGAATTTATCATAGCGGGCATGTACCACCTGTCCTTCTTTCGTCTGCACCCCCAGATCAACCAGAAACGGGACTGGAATTCCCTCCTCCAGAATATATTGTTTTGCTCTGTTATGTGCCATCCGAATCTGTCGGTTTTCTTCCAATCCAATTCCGGCGTTCTTGACTTTCCTGCTATTAATCGTTATTTTCCCTTTTTTACTGACCAAAACAGTCGCCTTCTGGCTTCTGTGTTCCACCTCGCACTGCTTAAAATCCTCGGCCAGCAACTCTTCTATGCGGTCGATCATGAAGCTGCCCTCCCGGTTTTCATGAAACACTTTCGTGCCCTCATATCGTGTCTCCTGAAAAAGGATCTTCCCTTTTACCATGACCGGCCGTATTTTTATCTTAAATGCTTCGTCCTTCCTTCTTGGATTACTGATCGTGATCCGATACAGTCCATCATTCACAATCTCTTCCAGAAAAATCCTGAGTTTTTGCTGCATTCTGCCTCCTGTCGCAAAAGTATCCTTCCGCTTCTTTGTCAATCCTTCGTACAGTCTGTTTCTATTGTAATAAGAATGCTGCAAAACCTCAACTAAAATTTTAAGATTCCCTTGTTATTGCAATGACGCCTCCTGTAGATCTCATAGCATAACAGAATCTGGACAAACTCGCCCGTTTTATTCCAATCCTCTCCCACTGCCTCTTCTTCCCCGGATTTTCTGATCTTATCTACGATCATCTGGGTAAGCCTGTAGATCTGCCATTTATCTGGATATTCATCGTAGATCATACTGCCTTCGTAATCAATATGATCCAGCGTCTCTGCAATCATCTTCTGAAATTTTCTAGCCTGCACTGGATACATCTCCTGCAGATATTCCAGATCACGTGTCACGCTGTCTTCCTGCTGATAGTACATAGGCAACGGATACGCCATATAGAACGGTAATATTCTCGATTGATTCATATTATACCAACTTTAATGTCTTTTCTTCTATCATATGCAATAGAGCAGGGAAGGCTCATAGAAAATAGATTCCCCCACAGCAAAGCTGCGGGGGACAGTGGACATTACCCGTTATAGTCAGTTGATTCCAACAATTCCAAGTTCTCCATCAACTGATTTGAAAATAATGTTGGAGGTATCTCCCAGAACAATTCCTGCCATACTGACCTCTTCTCCGACGGCTGCACTATCGATTGATCCGATCGCGGCGCACCTCTCTTCTGTGAAAATAGTCTCTTCCCCTAATTCCAGAAAAGCCTCTTTGGTTTCAATGACCTCACCATTCACCGCGAGAGGATAACTGCACAGATCTGCAAGTGCAGCAAGATTCCTGTCTGCCACTGCTGCCTTAATCTTCTCTGCAAATTCTGCTGCTTCTCCCGTTTCCGCTTTCTCATCCAAATCCGCTGCAGCACTGTTTTTCTCTTCCGCCTCACCCTGCATCGCTGCGCTTTCTGTTTCCGTCGGTTCAACAGTGCTGTTATCTGCTGTTTCATCATTCTCTTCCGCTGTTTCTATAACGCTGCTCTCCACCTGCACTTCTTTCTCGCCAACATTTGCTGTCTGTGTGCCACAACTTGTACATGTAAGGATCATAATCCCTGCCGCTAACATCACATTCCATTTTTTCATAATATAGTTTCCTCCTGATTTCTTTCATTCTGTCAAACATCCAGTTATTCATTATACCTTTTTTGTCTTTTCTGTAAAGAGTATTTTGTAACAGGCTTTTATTGAATGCATATTTTATTCATGTTATAGTTAACTTACGATAAGCAATCTGCCGTCTACAGTCGAGTCACGAAAACGCATAGTTTTCAGAATGGAGGATATTATGAAGCGCAAAAATACATACTTTTTCAGATCATGCCTGATCATTCTGATCATACTTCTTAGCGATATTCTCCCTTGTTATGCCGTTGAGACCGGATCAGATCCATCTCTTGTTTGGAATGGTGTTGAACAGAAGGCGCCTGATACAACAGAGGATCCTTCCTATGTTCTACAGGCGGATCAAACCCAGATCAGTTTTGGTATTCTGGAGCAGGAAAGCCTTGTACCTGGACAGAATATTGTACTCACCAATCGTGGCTCAGAAGAGATAGAGCTTATCTGGTATGAATCTGATCAACACGACTGTATTGTCGTAGATGCGCCAGATCTTCTTTCTTTAAATCCGGGAGAATCCTGTACCTTTACTGCCGCAGCAAACACTTCCTTAGCTGCCGGAACCTATAACGCCATCCTTCTCTTCGGTGATGTATCAGATCCTTATTTTGAACATGGTGTTCAGGTTGATCTATCTATGAAGATTATACAACCTGCTCCAGCAATACCCGTCATTACTTCCATCAGTATTTCTCCTGGAACAGTAACAGCCACAAAGAATTCGACCTGCTCTTTCACCGCTTCCGTAACCGGCGAGAATGGTTTCAGCAGCGAAGTCGTATGGAGTGTTTCCGGGCAGAAAAGCCATAATACCTTCATTGATAGCAGCGGTATCTTAAATATTGCTGCGGATGAGACCTCTTCTGCTCTAATCATAAAGGCCATTTCCAGACAAGACAGCAAATATACCGCAACAGCACTAGTTTCTTTACAGAAGTCCAGTTATTTTCTACAGGTAACGGCTGACCCAGACAATGGCGGCACAGTACACGGAAGCGGTATCGTAGATGAAGGCGGCTACAGTGTACTTTCAGCGGCACCACACAATGGTTTCGTCTTCGACGGATGGTTCCTAGACGGCAAGAGAGTCTCTTCGAATTCCCAGTTTGTTGTAGATAATCTTCACAGTAATAGAACATATACCGCCGTCTTCAGACCAGTTAGCTGCCGGATCAACGTGACCGTCAATAACCATAATGCTGGTACTGCTACCGAAAGCAGGACAGTAAAATATGGGGAAAGTATCACCCTGGAAGCTGCTGCCAAAGACGGCTACCAATTCGACAGTTGGACGGAAAATGGGAATATCATAAGCACAGATACGAAGCTGGTCCTGAATAATATAAAGGAATCCCGAAATTTAACTGCCGTCTTTTCACAGAATAAATACACGCTTTCCCTCAACTCCTCCCCGGAGAATACAGGTATCTTAACAGGGCAGGGAACTTATGACAGAGGAAGCAACATCAGAATAACAGCGGTTCCTACACAAGACTATCATTTTACCGGATGGACTGAAAACGGTATGGTTGTCAGTACAAACTGGGACTTTACAATCAACAATATAACAAGAGATATGCATTTAACTGCGGTTTTTGAAAGAGAAAAGGCGGTTCTTTATACCATAACTGCCTCTTCTTCTACTGGCGGTACGATTACGCCCGAAGGTGATACCCGTATTCCTGAAGGTTCTGGGATCCTGTACACGATCACGCCGCAAAGCGGCTACACCATCAACGCCGTCTATGCAGATGGAAAACCGGCAGGCGCTGTGTCCTCCTACCGATTTACGGATGTCAGAAAAAATCACACGATCTCTGCTGAGTTTGCAGAACTGCCTAAACAGGAAGGTAGTCACACTACGTCGACCACACCAACGAAGCCGGACAATACTGCGCCCAGTAAAGAGAAGCCTTCTTCTGATACCTCACAGAAGCCCCCTGCCAAAGGCGAAGAACCGCCAGAGCAATCTTCGGTTAATGAGATGAACCCTTTGACTGGTACACTCCAATACCTCAATACTCCTGTAGAGGAAGCTGAGAGACTGATCGACGAAGGAAGCGACCAGGTACTCATGACTGGCGCCCTGAACACAGGTGATCTACAGGTGACAATACACAATGATTTTGCTGATACCACTCAGGAAACATCCGCTAACAGTTTTTATGACAATTCCAGTGTCACAAACTTTGGTATTGTATTGGATCATGTGCTGAGCAAAGAAGATAAAATAGAAATGCTGCTTGGAGAAAAGCCAGTTTCCATAAATCTTCATATAGACTGTCTTGACGACACAGAACCGCCAGAAACAGTATTACTATTTGAAGAAAAGAAAATGCCAGGTATGCAGATCGGGCAGTATTTCGAAATATCTCTCATGGAATCAAGTCTAGGTGACACCCATATGATCACAGAACTTCCTAACGCACTTAACATAATCCTGAATCTACCTGATCATTTGAAAGCTGACAACCGAAGATTCTATATATTAAGACTACATACAAATGAAGACGGCAGTATAGAGTTCGCCGAACTTACAGATGAGGATAATGATCCCGACACGATCACTTTCTCTACCGACCGCTTTTCTCCTTATGCGATCGCTTATATCGACCTATATGCAAAGGAAACCGCTCCCACAACAAACGTGGAGCCGTCTGTAACCGGCAGAGGAGTAACGGGTGTTATTCTTGCTCTTTCTATTTTCATCGCTATGGCCCTCACTTCATTCTTCATTTTCATTCTGATTCGGAGAAGAAAATAATAAAGGCGGGATTTCTCCCGCCTTATTATTTGATATCTTACCTATTCCTGCTTATTTCCGAACAGTTTCTATTCTGGCTACCGCACGCTTCAAAGACAATTCTGCCCTGTTCATATCTGTTCCAGGTGCATGTTCCCTGATCCTTTCTTCCGCACGGGATTTAGAGCTCTCGGCACGAGACACATCGATTTCTGTCGGCCACTCTATGATCTCCGCAAGGATCGTCACTTTCTCCTGCAGTACTTCCACAAAGCCTGCATGAAGCGCCGCCTCCAGAATCTCTCCATCTTTCGTGATCGTTAAGATTCCTGGTGCAAGGATCATCGTCATCGGAATATGATCCTTATAAATGCCGACTTCCCCTTCCACTGTATTGAACTCCACCATAGAGACTTCTGCCTCATAGAAAACCCTGTCCGGTGTAATAATCTTTAATGTAAAATTTCTATCATCAGCCATACGCTACCTGCTTTCATCTAACCTTAGACGTCGCCACAGTCAAACTTTTATTTCATGCGTGCAAGCACATCATCTATGCTTCCTGCATTCAGGAAATAGCTCTCCGGAACCTCGTCGTGTTTCCCTTCCAAAATCTCCTTAAAGCTGCGGATCGTCTCTGCGATCGGCACGTATTTTCCTTCCAGACCGGTAAACTGTCCTGCCACGAAGAACGGCTGAGACAGGAATCTCTGTACCTTTCTTGCACGGGAAACAACCAGCTTATCTTCCTCTGAAAGCTCATCCATACCAAGAATCGCTATAATATCCTGTAATTCCTTATATTTCTGCAAGATTTCCTGCACGCCTCTGGCAACTTCGTAATGCTCCTGTCCAACGATTCTAGGATCAAGGATTCTGGAAGTAGACTCCAGAGGATCCACCGCCGGATAGATACCAAGTTCCACGATCGATCTTGACAATACCGTAGTTGCATCCAAGTGGGCAAATGTAGTAGCCGGAGCAGGGTCAGTCAAGTCATCTGCAGGCACATAAACTGCCTGTACGGATGTGATAGAACCATTCTTGGTAGAAGTAATACGCTCCTGAAGAGCACCCATCTCTGTTTGCAGCGTAGGCTGATAACCAACGGCTGAAGGCATACGCCCAAGCAACGCTGACACTTCTGAACCTGCCTGCGTAAAACGGAAAATATTATCAATGAACAGCAGCACATCCTTACCGCCCTTATCACGGAAATACTCTGCCATCGTCAGACCAGTAAGTCCTACTCTCATTCTAGCTCCCGGCGGCTCGTTCATCTGTCCAAATACCATTGTTGTCTTATCGATAACGCCTGACTCTCTCATTTCATGGTACAGATCGTTACCCTCTCTGGTCCGCTCACCTACCCCAGTAAACACGGAATATCCACCATGCTCTGTAGCAATATTACGGATCAGCTCCTGAATCAATACTGTTTTGCCTACACCGGCACCACCGAACAGTCCAATCTTACCACCCTTCTGATAAGGGCAAAGCAGATCTACGACTTTGATACCAGTCTCTAACAGTTCTGTCTCCGTAGCCTGCTCCTCAAACTTCGGAGCCGGCCTGTGAATCGGCTCATAGAATACGTCAGTGGGTGCCTCGATATTATCGATTGGCTGTCCTAAGACGTTAAAGATACGACCCAGTGTATTTTCACCGACCGGAACCGTGATCGGTGCGCCTGTTGCAAGCGCATCCATACCTCTCACGAGTCCATCGGTAGAACCCATAGCGATACATCTTACCGTATCATCACCCAGATGCTGTGAAACTTCTACGACCAGCTCTCCGCTGTCTTTCAGCGGAATTTTGATCGCATCGTTAATTTCCGGCATATTTCCCGCTGAAAACTTGATATCCAGCACAGCGCCGATGATCTGAGTGATTTTTCCAAGATTTTCACTCGTCTTTACTTCTGCCATCTCTTTTTCCTTTCACTCATTTTATTAATCAAACTCGCAGATCTTCACACCCTAGAAGAATACATGTTTTGTATCCTTCCAGACATAGTTTCCTTCGGGTTAGGCTGCATTCCTGGCAGCCTTAACAACCCCATGCCTTCATCATGTCCTATGTATGTTTTATGAAATTGCGTTTGCACCTGCGATGATTTCTGTTAACTCCTGCGTAATAGATCCCTGACGTGCTCTGTTGTACATCAGTGATAACTGATCTATCATTTCCTCAGCATTGCTTGTTGCGGAATCCATTGCCTGCATTCTCGCACCATTCTCACTGGCTGCCGCTTCTACCAGACCTCCATAGATCAGACTGGTAACATACTTCGGGATGATCATGTTGAGCGCCTCTTCGTCTTCCGGCTCAAAGTTCATCATCGCACGACTGCCTGCGCCCTGCCCGCTTTCCGCGCCTTTAGCCGCCTCCACGGGAAGCAGCTTCAACAGAGTCGGTTCATGCACGACTGTGTTCTTGAATCCAGTATAGGCTAAATAAATCTCTCCGACTTCACCATCTGCATAGGACTTTAACAGCCTTCCCGTCATCGCCATCGCATCCACATAAGAGGGTTCCTCTATTATATCCGGGTTCTCCTCCACGATATGATAGCCATTCCTTTGCAGCGCATCTTTACCCTTCTTACCGATCGCGTAGATTTCCAGTTCTTCTTTCCTGAACTCACCCTTTGTGATCAATTTGATGATATTAGAATTATAGCCGCCTGCAAGGCCTCTGTTGGAAGTGATCACGACCACTGCCTTTTTCCCAGATTGTCCTGCCCGTAAGTAGGGATGATTCAAGCCTCCGGTCCGCGCCAGCATGGAAGTCACAGTCTCATACATACAGTTAAAGTATGCTTTGGACTGTTCCGCACGCTGTTTCGCTCTCTGCAGCTTAACGGTAGAAACAAGTTTCATGGCTTTGGTAATCTGCTGAGTACTCTGAATACTGCCTTTACGCCTTTTAATGTCTCTCATTGAGGCCATAGCGTCACCTTCTTCTTTCTATAACAGTTATACCTTCACTGTTACTTCTTTCTACTCTTTAAAATTTAAACTGCGCCTTGAATTCTTCTACAGCTTTCTTAAGTTTCTTATCTGTCTCGTCAGAAATCTGCTTCTCCTGTGCAATCGCATTCGGCACCTCAGGATATTTGGTAGCCAGGAACTCAAACAATTCCTGTTCGAATCTAGTAACATCCTCTACCGGAATATCAATCAAGTATTTATTGGTCACCACATAGATGATGATTACCTGATACTGCACCGGCATGGGCTGATACTGAGACTGTTTCAATACTTCCTTGATTCTCTCACCCTGTGCCAGCTTCTCCTTAGTATCGGCATCCAGCTCAGATCCAAACTGGGAGAATGCTGCCAACTCACGGTACTGTGCCAGCTCTGTACGAATTGGCGCTGCAATCTTCTTCATCGCCTTGATCTGTGCAGCTCCTCCTACACGAGATACGGAAAGTCCCGCGTTAACTGCCGGTCTGAAACCAGAGTTAAACATTTCAGTTTCCAGATAGATCTGTCCATCAGTGATAGAGATAACGTTTGTCGGGATATAAGCGGAAACGTCACCTGCCTGTGTCTCAATGATCGGAAGAGCCGTCAAGGAACCGCCGCCATATTCTTCATTCATTCTCGCCGCACGCTCCAACAATCTGGAATGCAGATAGAATACGTCACCTGGATATGCTTCACGTCCTGGCGGTCTCTTAAGCAGCAGGGAAAGGGTACGGTAAGCAGCCGCATGCTTACTCAAGTCATCATATACCACCAGTACATCCTCACCCTTCTCCATCCATTCCTCACCAATTGCGCAGCCGGAATAAGGAGCAATATACTGCAGCGGTGCAAGCTCACTCGCTGTAGCTGCAACTACAGTAGTATAGCCCATCGCACCATACTCTGTTAAAGTCTTAACGATCGTGGCAACTGTAGACGCTTTCTGTCCTATAGCAACATAGATACATTTAACGCCCTGTCCCTTCTGGTTGATGATCGTATCAATCGCGATCGCCGTCTTACCAGTCTGTCTATCCCCAATGATAAGCTCACGCTGGCCTCTTCCAATGGGAACCATAGCATCGATAGCCTTAATACCTGTCTGCAAAGGCGTATCTACAGATTTTCTGGTAATAACACCAGATGCAACTCTCTCTATTTTACGATATTTATCAGTCTGGATTGGCCCTTTGCCGTCAATCGGCTGTCCAAGAGCATTCACAACACGTCCAAGCATGCAGTCACCTACAGGAACTTCTACCACTCTTCCTGTAGTCTTTACGATATCCCCTTCATTAATGTTGTGCTGGCTTCCAAGAAGAACCGCTCCAACATTGTCCTCTTCCAGGTTGAGGACCATACCGTAAACCTCTCCAGGGAACTCCAAAAGCTCTCCCTGCATGGCATTCTCAAGTCCGTGCACACGAGCGATACCGTCAGCCACTTGAATAACCGTACCAACATCGGATACTTCAAGCTCTGAAGCGTATCTCTTTATCTGATCCTTTATGACTGAACTGATCTCTTCTGGTCTTAAATTCATGGATCGTACGCACCTTTCTTCTAGATTTAAAATTATAATTGAACCTTCAGCAATTCCTTCTGCAGTTCGTTTAATTTAGTCTTGATACTGCTGTCCACTACTCTGTCGCCAATACGGATCACCATACCGCCGATCAGGGATTTATCCAGCATATAGTTCATTTCCATTGTCGTATAAGAAGTTGTGTCAAGCAGCCGTTGTTCTACTTCCTTACACTGCTCCTCGCGCAGGGGAACAGCCGTTGTAACGGTAGCGATACCGATTCCCTTGTACTGCTTGACTTCTGCAATAAAATAGTCCAGGATCGCATCAATATCCTTATAACGGTCTTTGGAAATGATTATGATAAGAAATCCGAGCAATTCATCAGACATTCTGCCTTCAAATACATTTTTGGCGACCTGAATCTTCTCTTCTTTAATAACTTTGGGATGATTCATCAGTCTTCCGAATTCAGCATTCTCTGAAAGCACCTTCTGCAGCTGCTCTATTTCTTCTAATAATGCATCTACCCTGTCTTCCTCTACCGCAAGCTCAAAGAGTGCATCACCATATGTCTTTGAAATTAGCTTAGCCATGTGCTCTCACCCATTTCTTTCAAAGTTTCTTCAATCAAAGTGTCCTGAACTGTCGTGTCAATGGCAGCATTCACAACCTTGCCAGCCAGCAGAGATGCCAGGACTACCATTTCCCGTTTCACTTCATCAGCAGCTTTATTCTTCTCAAGTTCAGCTTCCACGCCTGCCCTCTCAATAATCCTTGCCGCTTCTTCTTTGGCTTCTGACACGATCTTACTCTCATTCGCCAGCGCTTTCTTGCGCGCCTCGCCCAGGATTTCTTCTGCCTCTTTATTGATATCTTTCAGCTTAGCCTCATACTCTTCTTTCAGAGCCTGTGCCTGCTTCATATCAGCGGCAGCCGTGTCCAGTTCATTTTTGATCCTGTCCTGACGGCCCTGCATCATATTCCGCACTGGATTAAACAGAAAATGGGATGCAATCAAAAACAGTGCGAATACCGCAATGATCATCAATACCGCATCACTGATCAACTGCAGATCCAGATCAAAAAGCCTAGGCTCCATCTGTGCAGAAGCCAGCACCATCTGTGCAGCTAATGTATTCAAACCCTTGTACCTCCTTTCCACACATCTTCACATTACCTCTTCGTGAAAGTTCTACTACTTCTTTCACAAAAGACCCTCTCACCCAGAAAGAATGCACATATTGCATATTCTTCCAGAGATAGTCCCGCTGTTCCCAGCCTGCATGCTTCGCAGTCCTAGTACAGCGCCATGTCTGATCATATAGTTTATCCAAGCTATGCCTTGCAGCCTTGGTGAAACTTTATGTTCTATGGTACCAAAGGTTTTACAAACAGCAGCAGCATAGCGATCAACAGACCGTACAAACCAGTCGTCTCTGCAACTGCCTGACCTAACAACATCGTGGAAGTAACGTCTGACTTAGCGCCTGGGTTTCTGCCCACTGCCGCAGCAGCGTGACCAGCTGCAATACCCTGGCCGACACCAGGTCCGATACCTGCGATAACCGCAAGACCTGCGCCAATTGCTGAACATCCTAAAATAAAGTTTGTGTTAAATTCTCCCATTTTTATTTCCTCCTTTTAGTCTTATAAATTTAAAAATGGTGATAGCAAATGAATTAAATTTTACTCTCCTGTCGTGCAGGCATCTGTAATGTATGTCATGGTCAGCATACAGAATACATATGTCTGGATCGCACCGGAAAAAAGATCAAAATACACATGCAGCGCCGCCGGCCAGACAATGGCGATCTTAGAAAGCAGACCATACACCAGCGCAAGCATAACCGTACCAGACAGTACGTTTGCAAACAAACGCAAGGACAACGATATCGGTACAGCCACATCGCCGATGACATTAATTGGCGCCCAGATCGGCCACGGATCACACAATCCGGCAATAACGCCTTTCACTTTCTGGTGCTTAAACTTGTTAAAGTGAATCAGCGTAAACGTCATGATACCGAGCGCAAGTGTCACGCCATAATCAGCAGTAGGCGGCCGCAGCCCAAACAATCCGGAAATATTGCTGAGCAGGATAAAAATGAAGATCGTTCCGATATAATTACGGAACCGCGGACTGAATTTACCCATGACACCGCCGATCATCTTATCTAACATCTCCACTACCAGCTCTGCAATATTCTGGAAAGTACCCGGAACATCTGACGCACACTTCACTGTCCGCCCCGCCGCAATGCAAAAACCAATAATCACAAGCATTACGATCAGCACACAGACATGAGTAGTCGTTATCCATACAGTCTGCCCAAATAGCTCATAGGAAAAAACTCCGTGGATCATGAAATCGATATCCTGACTTCCAGATAACATTATTCCCTGTCCCATACTTTCACCCCCTTACACTTTATATTTTTAAAATAACGGTTTATACCGTCATATTTTAAACACAGCTACAGAACATAACCCTGCTTTAGGGCTCTTGCTTCTAAATTTTGAATACTTTCGAACTGATCTTACGCATCCATGGATTCATGTACGCTGATACCTTCATTCCCATATATCCACAGAAAGCAAAGATCGGATTTGCAAAATCCGTATAGATCAATCCAATCATAACGATAACCAACACAAAATACCGTAACAAACTGTTGGCACCAACTGTTTTGGCGGCCCCTTTCGACGCCTGATCAAGTCCCCTGTTCAAAGACCACCACATATGTATCGAACCTGCCACTGCAAGCAAGATTCCAATCCATAGTCCTATACTGTATGAAATCTGCCTGGAAAAAAGAAGTAAAATAAGCTGAAACACAATGCCATATAGGACAATCCCCAGGCACAGGTCAAATAAAGTCGGATCGATTTTGTTCTTCATACCCTGTCTCACTCCTGACTGTCCTCTTCACCGGTCCCCTGCTTCCCGTTTCGGCCGACAGACGTCATGCTCCTCTTGCGCGTCACCGCCGGCGTCTCATAAATTCTCTTCGCAAACCTGAACACATTCGTAAATCCCGCCAGCGTACCTACAAAAAACAGCAAAATCATCCAAAACGAAGTGTCAAATCTCCGGTCAAGATACATTCCAACAAAAGAGCACAGAAAAATAGGAACCAGCATGTTAATACCGAACTGAGTTATCATCGTAAGCGCCTGATAAACATTTCTATTATATTTCACTGCTCTTCCCTTCTTCAAGATAAAGCTTTCTTCATTTTACTTCTGGGCAATCTCTCCTATGGTTTTGGATCATTATATGGCATAGATTACCCACTTATCAAATTATACCCATTTCCCTTCTCTATGTCCAGTGGATTTGTGAAAAACGTATGATAATCAAACGTTTTCAAAACAATTTACATTGACTTTTCTCTACTACAATGTAAAAATAATCTTATATCTCTAATTGTTCCTCACAAGGCAGTTTATGTACACAGATTCCCTATCTACAGGAGGCGCCATGGCAGATCCAATTTTATACCGCAAGAGACTTATCCCCGATGAATGTGTGCTGTTAAAAGACGATATCGTTTTATACCGGGATGACCAGATCATCGTAACCGAATGGCATTCCTTAAAGCCGCGCAAAGACCTGCATCACGGCTGTTCCTGTTATTATTTGTCCGAAGGTATCAAAGTCAGCAGATTTTATAGGGAAGACGACTCCCTTATTTTCTGGTACTGCGACATCGTCGATTACAACTATGAAGAAACAACCGATACATACATAGTCACAGATCTTCTCGCCGATGTGATTGTCTATCCCGACGGTTTTGTTAAAGTTGTTGATCTGGACGAGCTGGTCACGGCCAGGCGCTCCGAGATTCTTTCAGAGAATATGCTCGATGCGGCTCTGCTCCGCCTAGATCATCTGTTAAAGATCATCTATAACGGTCATTTTTCCAAACTACAGAAGCCCACCGAGCATTATTATTAATAGAAGATATGTCCGCCAATTCTATATTTGGGTGTAACCCCATCAACTGGCGTTCTGAAGTAAACACAACCGCCTACGTTTGTTGCTCCTTTCATGACTTCGTCCGCCGCCTGGTAACAGCTTGCCGTTGCCCTTCCTTCCGCCAATGCCAACGCAAGACGTCCGCTCGCCACAGGCGAAAACTGCCTGGATTGATATATAACACCCGTTATAGTGTCTGGGAAAACTGAACTGAGAACCCGATTGATCACAACAGATCCTACCGCTACCTGCCCCGTATAAGATTCTCCTCCAGCCTCACAATAAATCAGATTCGCCAACAGATATCTGTCTCCTTCCGCGAAATGCACTTCTGAAATATCTCTCCAGCTCGACTCTGACGCCAGCTGCGCCATCCGGATCTCTTCCGCCAGCTTCGCTTTCAGGGCCGTAATATTCTCTTCCTGTTCCTTGATCCGCTGTTCATAGGCGAGGGCTTTCTCCTCCGCCTCTGAAATCTGGCTTGCCGTCGCATTGAAAGAATTGGAAGTCTTACTGACAAGTCCCGACACGCGGCTCTGCTCTGCTACCACCTGCACTTTGAATTCTCCCAGTTCTTCCTTATCCTTCTCCAGCTTATCCATCGCAAGCTGCAGCTCCTCTTCCTTGGCTTCCATGGCCGCCTGCGCATCCTTATAGTCCTGCAGCACCTTCTCCTCGTAAGCAGAAAGCTGTTCTATATAATTATTTTTATTCAGAAAATCCGAAAAACTTCCCGCTGAAAAGAACAATTCCAAATATAGATAATCGCTTCTCTCATAAATGAACTTAATCTGCTGCTTCATAGCCTCATACTGCTCTTCCTTGAGCTGGATCGCAACTGTCAATTCCTCCTGTACCCGTGCGATCTCCTCATTCAGCGCGTTAATCTCCGCCTCCTTATCTGTGATTTTCGTCTCCAGATCATTCAGATTATTGCTCACCTGAGACAACTCTGTATTCAGAGTTGTCAGCGTGCTTTGGAGAGAATCCTTCTGTTCATTTAGCTTGTCAAGATTCTCCTCAGTCTCATTTAATTTGGACTCTGTCTCCTTCTTCTCCTGCTCTGCCTGATCGATCTTCTTCCTTGTCTCTTCCGTCGCCTGCGCTGTTACAGGCAGCATCACAGACAGCAGAATCACCACCACACAAAAAGTCACGTTTCTTCTGGCTCTCATAAAGCCCTCCGCCCCCTGGTCACTCTATTCCTGTTCTATCAGCCCAACTCTTCTGCAATGCTTCTCCTCCTCAGAGAAAGCTGTCTGCAGAAAAACATCCACAATGCTGAGAGCCAGATTCGGCCCTACAATACCGCCGCCCATGGCAAGTACATTCGCATCATTGTGCTGTCTGGTCAGCTGCGCTGTCAACGTATCCGCACACAGTGCACAGCGTATCCCCTTCACCTTATTGGCTGTAATGGAAATTCCGATCCCTGTAGTGCAGATCACGATTCCCTTTTCACACTCTCCTTTCGCCACTGCCTCGGCAACGGCCCGTCCATAGAGCGGATAGTCACAGGAGTTCCTATCGTAACACCCAAAATCTTTGCACATAATACCTTGTTCCTGCAGATGAGCGATCACGATCTCCTTCAAATCAAATCCACCATGGTCACTTCCTATCGCTATCATATTGATACCTCCCGTTATTTAATGTGCTGTTTCCTTCCAGGACTTCTGCCGCCCATAACTGCTATTGTAACAGTCTCTGACCCAATTTCCAACATCTTCCGCCTAAAAGTTTAGAGTACTTCCACTATTTTATGACCGGCGGCCTTAAGAAGCCTATTCATGATCGCCTGTCCAATCCCGGAATCATCGAAGGCTTCCGTATAGATCACCTCAACATCTTCATCATCAAATTCTCTCAAGATACGGTACAATTCCCTCGCCACCGCTTCTTCATCTTCCCTGCTGCCCACGCTTTTACGCACATCGGCACAATACCGGCCCACAGTAGAATCCGTTCCTATAACACCCGTTTTTTTACTTTCTTTTCTTTCACATTGCGCATTAATATATGCCAGCACACTTTCTTCTGTGCCCTTTACTATCGTAAGGTCTCCTTTGGGGGCATAATGTCTGTATTTCATTCCTGGCGCCTTAGGTGCCTGTCCAGAGTCATCCCGCATAAGAGTACTGTCTTCCTCCACCTCCGGAAGCAGATCCTGCAGATCCTGTCTTGTAATATATCCGGGACGCAAAACCATGGGCCTGTCCGATGTCAAATCAATGATCGTAGATTCCAGCCCGATCTCCACATCACCACCGTCTATGATCATCTCAACCCTTCCCTCCAGGTCCTCCGCCACATATTTGGCCAGTGTAGGACTGGGTCTGCCAGAACGGTTGGCGCTGGGAGCCGCTACATAACCGCCTGCCGCCTGGATCAGCTTCCTGGCAATCTGATTTCCTGGCATTCGCACGGCCACTGTATCCAATCCCCCCGTAGTCTCATATGGAACCTGATCTGACTTATATAAGATCATCGTAAGCGGCCCTGGCCAAAACCTCTCCGCCAGCTTCCATGCGTTCCCTGGTATTTCCCGCACAATTGGCGCCAATGCCCCAAACTCAGCGATATGGACGATCAATGGATTATCTGACGGTCTTCCCTTTGCCGCATATATTTTCTTGGAAGATAAAGGATTCAGCGCATCACCGCCCAGCCCGTATACCGTTTCCGTCGGAAAAGCAACCAAACCTCCTGCCTTAAGTATTTCTCCAGCCTCCTGAATCAATACCTCATCGATATGCCCTTCTCTCATCTGGACGATCTTTGTATTCACAATCTTATCTAACTCCTTTACCGCTCCTCATTTAGATACTGCATGACCGCCATATGAATAGCCCATGCTACTTTCTCCTGATAGAGATCTGAGGCCAGCTTTTGTGCCTCCTCATAATTGGATAGAAACCCACACTCGACAATCACGATTGGACTAGATGTTTTCTTCAGCAGATAATAACTGTCATTTGCTTTGGCCTGCCTTGCATTCTCCCGGTCCAGTTCCAATGCCATCACTTGCTGAATCCGCTCTGCCAACTCTCTGCTCTTCTCACTGTTCGCGTAGTAGAAAACCTGCGCTCCGTGTACATATTCCTCGTGATAGCTGTTCTGGTGGATGCTCACCGTCAATACCGGCTGTCGTTCCTCAATCAACGCCACCCGGTTCTTCATGTCCTGTACTTTCTTGTTGGAAGCATTCTCATCATATAAACCAGAATCCGAATCTCTGGTAAGTATCACATCCACATCCTGAAGAAGCAGAAACTTCTGGAGCTTCTGCGCAATGACAAGATTAATATCCTTCTCCAGGCTCCCTTCTACACTTACTTTGCCTGGATCCGCGCCGCCATGTCCCGCATCAATCACCACACAAGGACGCTCCTGTTTCGGCTTCTTCTCCACTTCTCCTGAGGAGGCCACCCTTGCGCCTCCCCGCACAATGAAATAAGCGGAAACAAACATCAATACAAGCAGTACGGCTCTTATAAGCCGTTCATATTCCTCCGGCCTTCTTTTCTTCATATCCCATTCCTAACAAAGCTGCCTTTCTAAATGCATATGAAGAAATTTCTCAAAAAATGCTACCAAATCATTGATCCATATATTCCGCGATCACATCCCAGATTGTTTCTGACGCAAAGGCAAGCTGCCACTCTGCCACCCCTGCAATACCGTATTTATTCATAATGTTGAGTTTTACACGGATAGATTCCTCATCTTCCATCCATACCTGATAGTAACTATCGCCCGACTGATACTCCCCATAATTCTGACAGGTTTCCTCATCCCACGCTGTAGTAATCCCATGATCCACAAGATACTGCTTCGCCGCATCTATGCCAACCGCCTGACTGTCAACCGTCGTTCCCGTCGTCTCCCATATCCTGGTATAGAGAGGCACCGCGTTGATCACCTTATCTGCCGGCACCTGCGCCACAGTATCTGCGATTCCCTTCTCCACGAAATCAATAGATGCCACTGATCCAGCAGTCTCACTCCCTTTATAGTGTTCATCATAACCCATGATGATAACATAATCTGCTACAACACCTTGTTCTTCTCTGTCATAGTGGTCCGTGTACCCCATCGGCACATAATTATCCACTGACAGCACGATTCCATTCGCCCTGCAGGGAATCGATAATTCCCTGATAAATTCAATAAAAGGCTCTCCGGCATCCAAACTGATGTTCTCAAAGTCGATATTAATGCCGTCCATCTGATAGCGCATCGCCGTATCAACCAGTCCGTCAATCAGATACTGCCTGGTACTATAGCCTGCCAGAACCTCATAGGTATCGACACCCTCGTGCGTGAAATTATCGATCAGTCCCCAAACTTCCAACCCCATATCATGCGCAGTGTCTACATAGTCCTGTGAAGCAAAACTGGTGAAATTCCCCTCGTTATCACTGAGTGCAAACCATGTAGGCGAAACCACATTCACGCTCTTTGCTGTCTGCATCAACGGCACAAGAGTATCGTTACCCGCCATGCCAGCTACCACATGCCAGGCCAGATTGATCTTATGGTCACGCGTATTCGATTCGTATACCGGCTCCGTGTAATCTGTCACCGGCACAGGTTCCACTGTCGTCTGCTCACTCAACCGCTTATTTTCCACATAACCGATAAAAGCATCCTGCGTCCTGACCTTACTCCAGTTCTCCATCTCCTCCAGAACAGCTACTTCTGTCCCTTTTGGAACATCTGTCAAAATATCGCTCTTAACGCCCCCCTGATAACGCACCTGCGTATCCTTGAGGATCGTTGCCATCTGACGGGGATTCCACTCTGTATAAACCTGCATACGATCAGGATTTGTATACAGAGTGTAAGAAAAATTGGAATATTCCTTCACAAAATCTGCCGCCACATACAGCACATCGCCTTCATATCTGGCAATAATATAATCCCTCGTACTGCCATCTCCGCCCAAAGATACGGAGTTCTCACCGATCAGCGTAGAGACAATCGCATCCGGCAGTGTGTATATCAGGAAACCCTCTTTCTTGTCTTCAAAAAATCTATCGTTAAAATATTTGTGCACCGTTGCGAGGTCAAAATAACAGACACCATCTATCAATTTCGCATATTCTTCAATCCGTTCGTCCTGTAGAATAATCGGAACATCTCCCTCACCTCTGACACCAAAATACTCTGTCAAATCCGCACGCTCTTTAGAATAGGAATATTTCTCTAACAGCCTGACTCCCAAACCTACTCCTCCGATCAGGACAATAAGAACAACCGCGATTATTACCGGAATTATTTTCTTCATGCATCCAGCTCCTTTCTGACCGTCCTAATTATAGCAAACTATTTCTTTGCAGTCATCATTATTTTGACAATTTTCGGCAGGAAAATTGAAAAATCCCGGACCGCACAGGAAATTAAATGGTCCGGGACAACCTTATCATCTTTCGGCAGTCCCTTCCTAAATCTTACCAGCTGATCCCAGATTCAGATCTTAAGCATAAAATACAGTAACATAAAGCGGGAGCTTCCTGTCCTATTCTGCCCCATACCCTTCCTCCAGTCTATCCGACCGTGTCCGAAAGGCAGGAACTAATATTATCCTTAAAATTTAGTCTGCCAAAAAGAGCATTGTGATATACTAACAGCATAAGATATATAGAGCGCCGAATGATTTCCAAGATATCCCAGACATGCAAAAATATATAAAATAACTGTATAACCTACT
>CATOJY010000047.1 GCA_951800685.1 uncultured Lachnospiraceae bacterium | reverse complement strand
CAAGAGCAGATTTAGAAGAAACAACATCCGACTGGGGGTTGGAAGAGGAATCCTTACTGGAAGAAGATGCGCTGGAAACAGAGGCAGATTCGTCTAGTTGGGCATTGGAAGAGGATCTTTTACCGGAAGAAATAATACCCAAGGAAGATGCATTTTTGAACGATTGGGCATTAGAGGAAGATTCATTGTCAGAGGAGACGGGGCAGGAGGATGTCTTTACAGCAGATTGGGCATTGGAGGAAGTTCCGACGCAGAGACGGACGATGGAAGATCCATTTATGGCAGATTGGGCATTGGAGGAAGATCTACTGCCAGAGGAAATAATACCAGAGGAGACAGAGGTTTTAGAAGACGAGGCGCTACAAGAAGATCTGGAATTGGATGCATTAAATCTGCAAGAGTCAGAGATAACAAGCTTAGATGATTTATCCATGGAAGAACTAGAGATACCGGGCTTAGAAGAATTAAGTGCGGAAGAGCCAGAGCTGCCGAATATAGAGGAGTTAAGCTTAGAAGAGCCAGAGCTGCTGAACATAGAAGAGTTAAGTCTGGAAGAACCAGGGTTGCCGAATATAGAGGAGCTAAGCCTGGAAGAACCAGGGTTGCCCAACATAGAAGAGTTAGGCTTGGAAGAACCAGCGATGCCAATCCTAGAGGAGTTAAGCTTTGAGGAGGCAGAAGGATTAGATCTGGAGGAATCGCCGGTACCAGCATTAGAGGAATTAGGTCCCAAAGAGCCAAGAAGAAAAGAGCCGCCATTGTCTATACCAGATGAGTGGGATCTGGATATGGAAGATTTGCTCGATCTGAAAGAGCTAGAGCAAATGGCGCCAGAGGATAGTTTATTACTGGAGAAACTGTTGTCAGACAGGGAATCTGTGGAGAATGAGATTATGCAGGAGGAAGAAACTACCTTGAACGAGTGGACATTAGATGAGGAAACAATGCCGGAAGATGTGGCATCAGATATAGAGCAGGAAGCGACTATGATGGACGCTACCATGTCAGAAGAAGATGTTGATCGACTGCTTGGAGATGATTTCGCACTAGAGGAATCAGGAGAGGAGGACGAAGGACTTTCTGCATTATTGGCAAGTATGGGACAGGATGAAGACCTTTCAGAGATCAATGATCTGTTAGAAAAGGCAGATAAGGGTCTGATGGAGGATGACGATATGCTCGCGTTGCTGGAAAGTACACCGGATGAAGGATCGGAAGAAGGCGATGATGCTTTCGATTTTTGGGGAAAAGAGGAGGAGATTCCCATAAGAGAACGAAGTACCCGTGAAAGTGTTTCAGAGGAGCCGGAAGAAGAAATTCCAAACAAGAAAGAAAAGAAAAAGAAGCGTGGAAAGGCCGGCAGTAAGAAGACAAAGAAGGGAGGACAGGGCGAGATGGAGCTGGCGGATCAGTTGCTTGCCAGATTAGGCGACGAAGAGGCCGGGCCAAAGAAGCAAGGTCCTTTCGGAAAGTTTATGTCAATGTTGTTTGAAGATGAAGACGATTTTCCGAATAAAAATATGGATGTGAATGATGCAGATAGAGAGTTAGGGAATTTGTCTGATGAGAATCGAGAGGTGTTGGCGGAACTAAAGGAAGAAGACGGTAAGAAGAAAAAGAACAAAAAAGAGAAAAAGAAAAAAGAGCCAAAGAAAAAAGCGGATGACAAAAAAGATAAGAAACCGAAGAAGGCTAAGAAACCAAAGAAAGTAAAAAAACCTAAGGTGGAAGAGCCTAGAGTACCGGAGAAAAAGATTTCCCGGACTAAGATAATTTTTGTGGTATTGTTCTGCACTTCTGTTGCAGCATGCATTATTGTAGTAAATAGATTTATTCCGGATTATATGCAGAGGCAGGAAGCATGTGAACTGTATGAAAAGAAGCAGTATGAGAAAGCATATGAACTGCTCTATGGTAAGGAACTCAATGAAGAAGAGACGATGGTGCTGCAGAAGAGTACGATTATTTTACAGGTGCAGCAGAAGCTTGATTTCTATGAAACCTATAGTAGACTGAATATGCAGATGGAAGCATTAGATACACTGATCGAAGGTGTAGAGCGCTATCATGCATCTATAAACGATGCGCAACAGTATGGTGTAGCCGGAGAGATAGAAGATATTTACGCACAGATTTTGGCTGAGCTTTCAGGTACTTACGGAATATCGGAAGAAGATGCACTTTTGATCCTTTCTTCTGAGGATGATTTGACGTATAATGAAAGATTGTACGGAATTATGAATGGTACAGGAATTGAGACTGAGGAAGAAGAGCAGCCTAAGATCAAGCAGGACATATTGCCGGAGGAAGAGGAAATTATTGACAGGCTGGAAGGGGAAGCAATTCCAGAAGAGGAGACAGTCAGTCCTGAGGATGAGGATATGGCTGAGGTTTCAGAGGAGCTTCCAGAGCAGGATTTGTAAGAATTGTAAGGGCAGATCGCAAATAGATTACAGGTGTGAGAAGAACGGGATCGAGGTAGAATGATATGGTTGCAGTGATTGATTATGATGCCGGTAATATCAAGAGTGTGGAGAAGGCAGTCATGGCGCTGGGCGGTGACGTCAAGATAACACGCCGGCGAGATGAGATTTTTTCTGCGGATCATATTATCCTACCTGGTGTCGGTTCTTTCGGTGAAGCGATGGACAAGCTTCATGAATATGATCTGGTGGAAGTGATTAAAGAAGTGATACATAGACAGATCCCGTTTCTGGGGATCTGTCTTGGACTACAGCTGTTGTTTCATGGTAGCGAAGAAAGTGAGGGAGTGGAAGGACTGGGAATTTTGCCAGGCAGGATCGTGAGGCTGCCAGAGGAAGCAGGTTTGAAGATACCACATGTTGGATGGAATTCCTTACAGTTTGCGAATGAGGGAAGACTTTTTGAAGGAATTCCGCAAGATGCTTATGTCTATTTTGTGCACTCCTACTATCTGCAGGCAGAGGATCCAGGTATCGTCACCGCAGTGACGGAATATGGAACAAGGATTCATGCTTCTGTGGAACAGGGGAATGTGTTTGCCTGCCAGTTTCATCCAGAGAAAAGTTCTGACGTGGGCATGCGCATTCTAAGGAACTTTATGAACATTTCCGGTTAAGCAGCTAGATACTGATTTATGGGCATCCAAACGGTGTGGCTGTTGCTTTCAATGTATAGAGTAACAATTAAGAAAGATTATTGGTATAGTATGCATACAAAACGAATTATTCCCTGTCTGGATGTAAAAAATGGCAGGGTTGTTAAAGGGGTAAATTTTATTAATTTCAAGGATGCCGGTGATCCAGCAGAGGTCGGTGCCGCCTATGACAGATCTGGGGCGGATGAGCTTGTATTTCTGGATATCACGGCTTCTTCTGATGCCCGTGCGACGGCGGTGGAAATGGTACGCAGAGTTGCACAGCGTGTTTTTATCCCGTTTACGGTAGGTGGCGGTATTCGTACTGTAGAAGATTTCAAGGTCATTTTGCGGGAAGGTGCAGATAAGATATCTGTCAATTCGGCAGCAATCATGAATCCCACGCTGATTGCAGATGCCGCAGATAAATTTGGAAGTCAGTGTGTGGTAGTAGCGATCGATGCGAAACGTCGTTTGGATGGAAGCGGATGGAATATTTATAAGAACGGCGGCCGTGTCGATATGGGGATCGATGCGGTAGAATGGGCGATGCAGGTTGAAAAGCTTGGAGCCGGTGAAATCCTGCTGACTAGTATGGATGGAGATGGAACTAAGGCAGGATATGATTTGGAATTGACTAGAAGAATTGCTGATAACGTGTCAATTCCTGTGATCGCATCAGGAGGGGCGGGAACGATGGAGCATTTCTATGAGGCTTTTACACTGGGGGGTGCAGATGCCGCCTTGGCGGCTTCATTGTTTCATTTTAAAGAGATGGAGATCGCAGACTTAAAACAGTATCTACAAAATAAGAATATTCCTGTCAGATTATAGGTTTAGATTATGGGGAGAATAGAATATGGCGATGTTAAGTAATGATTGGGCAGCGGCATTGAATGCAGAGTTCCATAAAGCATATTACAGACAGCTTTACAATTTTATTAGGGAAGAATACAGTAAACGAGTGATCTATCCGCCTTCAGAAGAAATCTTTAGCGCGTTTCACTTTACACCTTTGCATGAAGTGAAGGTGCTTTTGTTAGGGCAGGATCCGTATCATAATGATCATCAGGCTCATGGTATGAGTTTTTCAGTTCCACAGGATCAGAAAGAGATTCCCCCTTCTTTGCAGAATATTTATAAAGAGCTGCAGGATGATTTGGGCTGTTATATTCCTAATAACGGATATTTGAAGAAATGGGCTGACCAAGGGGTTCTACTGTTGAATACTGTCTTGACAGTGCGGGCACACCAGGCGAACTCCCATCAGGGAAAAGGATGGGAGCAGTTTACGGATGCAGTCATTGAGGCGGTCAATGCACAGGAGCGTCCAATCGTCTATCTGCTCTGGGGGCGTCCTGCCCAGAGCAAGATTCCGATGTTGACCAATCCGAAGCATCTGATTCTGAAAGCACCGCATCCGAGTCCACTGTCTGCATACCGTGGTTTCTTTGGATGCAGGCATTTTAGTCAGTGCAATGAGTTTTTGGAGGCTAATGGTGTAAAACCGATTGATTGGCAGATCGAGAATGCAGAATAGAAAATGCTGGAGCAAAAGAAAGGATTTGGAATAGAAATGAAGAAAGTACCATTTGTGACCAAAGAGCAGATTGAAGAGATTGTGAAAACATATCCAACCCCGTTCTATTTGTATGACGAAAAGGGGATCAGGGACAATGCAAAAGCGGTACAGGAGGCTTTTGCGTGGAATAAGGGATTTAAGGAGTATTTTGCAATAAAGGCTTGTCCGAATCCATTTCTGATCCAGATTTTGCATGAATATGGAATCGGATGTGACTGCTCCTCCATGACAGAATTGATGTTGAGTAATGCAGTTGGGATCAATGGACAGGATATCATGTTTTCTTCTAATGATACGCCGGCAGAAGAATATGCGTACTGCGCTGAGATCGGCGGCATTATCAACCTGGATGATATTACACATATTGAGTTTGTGGAGAAGATACTGGGCAGTCTGCCAGAAACCATGAGCTGTCGTTATAATCCTGGCGGTATATTCCAGTTAAGTAATGGAATCATGGATAATCCCGGCGATTCGAAGTATGGTTTTACTTTGGAGCAGCTTTTGGAAGGTTATCGGATTTTGAAAGCAAAAGGGGTGAAGAATTTTGGTCTTCATGCATTTCTTGCGAGTAATACGGTGACCAATGAATATTATCCGCAGCTTGCAAGACAGCTTTTTGAGCTGGCGGTTCGAATCAAAGAAGAAACGGGAGTGGAACTTGCATTTATCAATCTGTCTGGAGGTGTGGGGATTCCCTATTCACCGGAACAGTCAGGGAATGATATCCAGGTGATCGGTGAAGGGGTTCGTCAGGTTTATGAGGAGGTGCTTGTTCCAGCGGGAATGGGCAGTGTTGCCATCTATACAGAGATGGGGCGGTTTATGATGGGACCTTATGGGGTTTTGGTAACAAAGGCGATTCATGAGAAACATATCCATAAAGAGTATATCGGCGTGGATGCCTGTGCAGTCAATCTGATGCGTCCAGCGATGTATGGTGCCTATCACCATATTACAGTACTTGGTAAAGAAGATGCAGTCTGTGACCATCAATATGATGTGACAGGTTCTCTTTGTGAGAATAATGATAAATTTGCGATTGATAGAATGCTGCCTCAGATTGACAAGGGAGATTACCTTGTCATTCACGATGCAGGAGCTCATGGATTTGCAATGGGATATAACTATAACGGCAAATTGAAGTCGGCAGAGCTTCTGCTGAAAGAGGATGGAAGTGTACAGTTGATCAGGAGAGCGGAGACACCGAAGGATTATTTTGCAACTTTTGACTGTTTCAATGTTTTTGAAAAGCTGGGGAATTAAGGAGGTTTTATAATGAAAACAATTAAAGGCAGATTGCTTGTCACAGTTACAGCGGCGGTGTTTATTGTCCTTTTCATCGGTTCTGCAGCAGGGATTTCTATTGTGGGTAAGGCAGGCATGGGAAGTGCCGCTGGTGCAGGAATACTGGTTGGCGCAGTGGGAACGGTCTTGATTGATCTCATCGTCTATTCTGTTTTTAATAAGGCATTAGCTCCATTGGCAGAATTGAAACAATTTGCAGCAGGGAATTTCAGCGGGAATGGCAGCGGTACGAAGTCCGTTGTCGGTGAAGGATATAAAGATGAGGTTGAAGAAGTTACTCATGCTACCAGAGCGATTAAGCAGCGCATTAAAGATACCATTACTGGAACCAGCGGGGAAGCAGCGAATATCGCAGGCACTGCGGCGGAAGCGTACAGCGAAATGGCAGATTTAAATAATAAGATCGATGAGATGGATCAGGTGATGGAAGGTTTGATCAGTAAAGTGCGGGAGGCAGCAGAAGTGACGCAGACGATCAGTGAAGCCAGCAACGAGATCGGTACGGTGGTAGATGATGTTTCCTGCAAGGCTTCTGAATCGGCGGATGCTTCTAGGGATATAAATGGGCGTGCAGATAAATTGTATCAGAGTACAGTAGAATCCCAGAGGCAGGCAGCAGTGATCTATCATGGTACGGAGAGCCAGCTTGAGCGTGCACTGCAGGAAGTGGAGAAGATTGAGATCATCAAGAACCTTTCCAAGGAGATTGGCGGTATTGCGAGCAAGACAAATCTGATCGCATTGAATGCAGCCATTGAGGCTGCCAGAGCGGGGGAAGCAGGTAAGGGATTTGCAGTAGTTGCTGAGGAAGTCAGAACACTTGCAGAGAGTTCTCAGATGACGGTAGATAAGATCCAGAAGGTGATCGATGAAGTGGTAGATTCTGTTATGAAATTGAAGGATAGTTCAGGTAAACTGTTAGAGTTTGTGAATGATCAGGTAATGAAAGATTATGACACGATGGTGAGCACGGCAGAGCAGTACCAGAAAGATGCCTTTTTCTTTGATGGTATCGCTACGGACTTGGGAGCATCAGCGGAGGAGATGGGGGCATCCATCGAGGAGATGCTGGCTTCCCTGCAGTCCGTTTCTTCTCTGAACAATGTCATTGTAGATGAAGTGAGTCATGTGGCTGGCGCAATGCAGAATACAAATGTGGATTCAGAAGAGATTTTGCGTAAGATGGCGATTATGGAGAGAAGCAGCCGTTCTCTCCAGGAAATTGCAGGAGCATTTCGGGTTTAATCTTTAATATGGCGGCGCAGACAGAAAAGTGCCAGTACATTAGGAAGAACCATCATAGCGTTAATGAGGTCGGTGCTCTCCCAAACGAGACGCATGGGAATGATTGCGCCGAAATAGATCATCACAATATAGCCAAATTTATAGAGCGGAATACCTTTCTTTCCCAGGAGGTATTCCGTTGCTTTTTCACCGAAATAAGACCAGCCGATCAATGTAGTAACAGCGAATGCAGCCAGAGAAATCGTCAGAAAGGCGTCACCAACATAAGGCAGGTGACAAAAAGCTGCGGCAGTCAGTCCTGTTTCCGGCACGCCTGTGATAGAGGCAGGGTCATAGAGCATGTTAGATACGATGACAAGTCCTGTAATCAGGCACATAACAACCGTATCCCAGAAGACAGCAGTCATGGAGACATAGGCTTGTATGCGTGGTTCAGCTACGTGGGAGGCCGCTGCTGCAATGGCAGAAGTGCCGATGCCGGCTTCGTTGGTGAATAGTCCTCTGGCAATACCGTAGCGCACGGCGTGTTGTATGGCAGCCCCAGCCATTCCTCCGGTAACGCTGCCAAGCGACAGAGCATCTTTCAGAATCAGCAGGCAGGCAGAAGGGAGCTGTTTGCGGTAGAGGATCAGGAGCAGCAGACAGCCGAAGAGGTAGACGAAACTAATTGCGGGCACCATGCGTTCACAGAGGTTGGCTATGCTTTTTACGCCGCCTAAGATCACAGTGCCAGTGAGTAAGGCGAGAAGAATTCCTACCAGATGCGGAGACAGGTGGAAGGAGTCTTTGGCAGCTTGCGTGACAGAGTTTGCTTGCGTAGTACAACCGACGCCGAAAGCGGCGATCAATGTGCAGGCTGCATAAATACCTCCCAGGAACTTGTTATGTAAACCATTTTTTAAAACATACATGGGACCGCCAACATAATCACCAGCAGTATTGCGGCTGCGGAAAAGGACACTTAGATAGCATTCGCTGTAGGCGGTCGCCATGCCAAGGATGCCAGTGATCCAGCACCAGAAGATTGCGCCTGGACCGCCAAGCGCTACGGCGGTAGAGACTCCTATGATGTTACCGGTACCCAAGGTGGCGGCTAGTGTAGTAGCCAGAGCGGAAAAGGGAGAAAGGTTCTGGTCACTGTTGTCGGCTTTACCGAGAGAGAGCTTCAGAGCATATGTAAGATTACGTTGCGGGAAATGTAGTTTCAGGGTAAAGTAAATATGTGTTCCCATCAGAAGTGTAAGGAGGGGAAGACCCCAGATCCGGTCGTTAAGACGTTGAAGGAAAACCATGGGCGATATTAAATCCTTAAATGTTAGCATATTTGTTACCATAAGTATATCGATGAAAGGCAGTAAAAAGAACCGTAATGTGGTAAAATAATAGCGAGGCACACTGGAGGATGGAAGAAGCAGGAGGGTTGGAGATGGAAGAAAGAGTATATCAATGGGCACAGGCTCTGTGTTCTTGTGCGGGAGAGGGAAGAGCTTTTTTGGAGGAATTCTGTGCGGCGCTTATGAAGTCGGAAGGAATCTATGAAGAATTTGTCTATTATCTGGAGAGGCAGACTTTTCTTTGTGCTTATAAGGTAGCTGGTTACAGTGTCGTGGATATTATGGTATGGCAGATTGATCATTTTAAAGCTAATCTGGATCACAGTAAGGATGGTGGAGCCTATGCAGGGGGACAGAACGGAGACAGGATGCTGTTGATGGCTTTCGATACGATGTTGAAGATGGAGCAAAATCCAGAGAAATATACAGCGTTGATGCAAAACGAGACGGGGACGGACTATCCCGATAAGTATTAGAGATGATTGAGATGGTGTTGTCTGGGATAAGACGGGAGCATGTTGCTGTGGTTTATAGAAGAGAACACAACAGAAAGGAATGATACATACGAATGAACAAGGAAGACATCAGGATCAAAAAGGTGATCGTCCATATTATGGACTCAACGATCGGGATGCCGGTATTGTCGGATACAGAATTGGAATATGGGTCAGAGATTGCTGAGTTTCTGAAAGAACATATTGCAAAGATCAGTTCAGGAGATGATGCAAAAGAGTGCCGGTTTTATCAAGGAGAGTCAGAGATCTATCAAATGCTGAATGCATATTCAGATGAGGAATTTGTAGCAGTCAGCAAGGATATGGCGATACTGCTGTATGAGATCATGAGCAGCAATATTGATATTCCGCCGGCAGATCTTATGGTGGTTCGTTTTTGGGAAGGAGAGGAAGAATATCTGGCGCTGTTGAAAATGAATTATAAGACTTTCTATACGCACAGGACACTGGCGTCAGATGATGGAGAAGGTAACAGCAATGAGATTATCCGGCATAAATCTATTTTGCCTTCGGAGAGCCAGCGTTTGACAGAGGCGGCAATTATCCGTCTGCAGGATCTGTCCTTGAAGGTGATTGAGAGAAAATATGAGGTGAATGGGGAGAAGACGGACTATTTTTCGTTCCTTTTTCTAAAGTGCAGTGCGCATATGTCCCATAAATCAAAGCTTTCAATCGTAAGCCGTGCAGTGGAAAGTGTTCAAAAAGAGGGATTCGACGAATCAGAACGGTTTGAGAAACAGATGCGTGCCAAAAGTATTATCCAGGAGACGATTGCGGAGAAGGGTGGTTTCGTGGTGGAGGAGCTGGCGGAGAAAATATTCGAGACAGAACCGGAATTAAAAGTGGCTTTTCAGGATAAGATGGAAAAGTATGATATGGTAAAAGAAGAAATACAACCACAGAGCGAAAATACTGTGCGCAAATTTCAAAGCCAGCATTTGTATACGGACACCGGGATTGAAATCAAAATTCCTATGGAGCAGTATAAGGATCCACGCAGCGTGGAATTCATCACCAATCCTGACGGAACCATCTCGGTGTTGATCAAAAATATAGAGCATTTGGAAGCAAAATTGTGATCAGCGAGGTGCAGGTTTATGGGAACTGTGTTAGAGTATCTGAAAGAATATGGGGATTATACACTGGAGGAGAAGCCTTTTAGTGAGGTGGATAGTTTGGTCTTAAGCCAGTTTTCCTATTTGAAGTTTGATGAAGTGCTGCCGCAACAGGAAACAGTAACGGGGACAGAAAACGGATCAGGGCAGGATATAGAGTGTAGGAATGTAGAGACAGGAACTAAGAACGGACTAGGCGGATGTGCAGGAAGAAATGTAGAATGGCGGGCAGGAGTGGCGGTAAGTCTGGAAGAAATACGGTGGCATGAGAAATATGATTCCCTATATGGAGATGAACGGTACCGCCGGGATAATACAGCACTTTTCCTAAGGATGTATGAAAGCAAACGGTTCCATGATACCAGGATTACAAATTATGTAAATGAAATTGACCTGGAAACGGAGATGCAGTTTTCAGCAGTCACGATTTTGCTGCCGGATGGAATGGCCTATGTGGCTTATCGGGGAACAGACGAAACCATTGTGGGTTGGAAGGAAGATTTGAACCTTGCTTTTTCTGAGCCAGTACCGGGACAGCGCATGAGTGTGGAGTATTTAAACCAGACAGCACAGACTATTGTGGGAAATTTCTATGTGGGAGGACATTCCAAAGGAGGAAATCTGGCAGTCTATGCATCCATGAATTGCGAGAAAGAAGTTCGCAGGCGTATTGTGGCGATTTATGACCATGACGGACCGGGATTTCGGCCGGAGGTCAGAGCGCAGGGGGCTTACTGTGAAATTGAGGCAAGAATACGCAAGACAGTACCTCGCTCTTCTCTGGTAGGGATGTTGCTGTATGCAGAGGAAGAATATTGCGTGGTGGAGAGTAAAACGATCGGGGTGGCCCAGCACAATCCTTACACCTGGCTGGTCAGGGAGGATGGTTTTCAGATTGTTGATGAGATCCGTTCAGGACGGAAATTTATGGATGAGGCCCTGAATCAGTGGATTCTTTCCTTGTCGCAGGAAGAAATGCATACTTTTGTTGATACGTTTTATCAGGTGATACTGGCCTCCGAGACCGATAACCTGATTGATTTTACAGCTAACTGGATGAAAAGCCTGCATCGGATCAGAGCAGCGCTAAAGGAGATTGAGCCGCAGACGGAGAAAATGATTCTGCAGATTTTGCGGATGCTTCTTACTATAATCTCGTCGAACTTGAAAGAGCGGTTTAGGAACAGGAATGAAACGGAACGGGAAAATCTGGAAGAAGGGATCAGACAATTAGAGCAGGCGTTCCGAAAACAGACGTAGCATCTGTTAGGGCTGGCTATGCCAGGCAGGTTAGCGCTTAGAGACAGCTTCCTATGGAAAGGCTTTCAGAGAAATACTGCAGAAGCCGGTCGCCGCTGCCATCGGGAAGGCGTTCTGGATGCCACTGTACGGCGATGACCGGCAGAAAAGCGTGTTGGATGCCCTCGATGACATTGTCGCCGGCACGGCAGACGGGAAACAGATTTTTACCAAGCCGGTCTACTGCCTGATGATGTGCTGAATTGACCAGTGTACTGAGACCATATAATTGATAGAAGAAATCGGCGCGTGCCAGATTGCTGTGGTAGACATGGTGAGTCTGGTCCGCGCCGTTCCATTTGTGGGATTCGGCGGTATCGATATGCTGTGTAATCGTACCACCCAGACAGACATTGATCACCTGGAGGCCCTTACAGATTCCCAGAACGGGTTTCTTGTATGCGAGAAAAGATTCTAGCGCCTGCAGCTGCAGAATATCCAGTTCTGTGTCGATGTGATGGGATCCAAGGTCTGGCTGACCGAAGAAAGCGGGGGTGATGTCACCACCGCCAGGCAGCAGCAGATGGGTGGCGGTAGCAGCCTCCTCAGGATCTAAGGTGGTGAAACAGGAGAGGTGCAGCCTGTTAAGTGCACTCGCGTAATTAACGGTATCCCGGCTGCGGCCTAGAATGGCGATTGTGACAGAATTGTCAGAAACAGAAAATGTCATGACGAAGTACCTTACAGGAATGGTGTTGGTATAGTATATGTAACTTTTTATAAAAAATGAAAATATCAGTTGCGTTCTCCCGCTACATCCCATATAATTTAGTTATAATTAAAATATTTTAAAACAGTTTGAACATTAATGTTGTATAAAGATGATAGGTATAAAGTTTGTACCGTAAAATAGATGTTCAGGAAAGTTGTTTGTAGAATGAGGAAGGAGAATGAGAGCAGAATGGGCAGAGAAACAGAATTACTTTACAATAAGCCATGGATCATGCAGAGAGCTGATCCCTATGTGTATCGGCATACGGACGGCATGTATTACTTTACAGCATCCGTTCCAGGTTACGATGGCATTGTGCTTCGCAGATCGGAGACGCTTGCAGGACTTGCGGACGCGGAGGAGAAGGAAGTATGGCATATGCATGAGAGTGGCATCATGAGTTGGCATATCTGGGCGCCGGAGCTGCATTATATTGACGGCGGCTGGTATCTTTACTATGCTGGCGGAGATAAAGACGACATTTGGGAGATCCGGCCTTATGTGCTGGAATGTCTGGACGAAGATCCGATGACAGGGAGCTGGGTGGAGAAGGGGAAGATGAGAAGAGCGCCGGAAGACGAGTTTTCATTCGAGGCTTTCTCACTGGATGCGACCGTGTTTGAGAATCACGGGAAATGGTACTATATTTGGGCCGAAAAGGTAGGCGTGGGTAAGCAGATATCGAATTTATATATTGCCGAGATGGCGTCGCCCTATGAGTTAAAGACTGTGCAGGTGTTGCTCACGACGCCGGATTATGACTGGGAAAGAGTGGGATTTTGGGTAAATGAAGGACCGGCAGTGATAAAACGGGACGGCAGGATTTTCATGACCTATTCGGCTTCTGAGACGGGAGTAGCCTATTGTATGGGAATGCTGACGGCGGATGAGAACGCGGATCTGTTGGATCCGTTGTCTTGGCGCAAAGAGCGGTATCCGGTGCTTCGGTCAGATGAAGCGGCGGGAATTTATGGGCCAGGACATAACTGCTTTACGGTGGACGAAGAGGGGAATGATATTCTGGTTTTCCATGCGCGAACGGAGACAGAGATTGTTGGGAATCCACTGTATAATCCAAACAGGCATGCAATGCTGATGAAGATGGAGTGGAAAGATGGCAGGCCGGTGTTCCGCTTTTGATGAGACGGCTTTGTATAAGGCGGAAATGGAAATAAGCTTACGGCAGAACTTATGCTTTTTGTGATAAAGTATGTGAAGTAAAACGACAGAGAAAAATAAAAAGGAGCAGGAAGAAAGGAACAGGTAGCAGGTATGACAAAATTGTTCATCAATGAGAGAAACAAGAAAGGACACATTAACCCGGAGATCTATGGACATTTCTCAGAGCATTTGGGACGGTGTATCTATGAAGGGTTGTATGTGGGAGAAGATTCTGAGATTCCAAATGTGAACGGGATGCGTACAGATGTGGTGGATGCCCTAAAAGAGATGAGGATTCCGGTTCTGCGGTGGCCTGGAGGCTGTTTTGCGGATGAGTATCACTGGAGGGATGGCATCGGACCCAAAGAGACCCGGAAGAAGATGATCAATACCCATTGGGGTGGTGTAGTGGAGGACAACAGCTTTGGAACCCATGAATTCTTCGAGCTGTGTGAGCAGTTGGGATGCAAGACTTATGTCAATGGGAATGTAGGCAGCGGTACGGTGCAGGAGATGAGCGAGTGGGTAGAATACATGACGTTCGACGGTGTGTCCCCTATGGCTGACCTGCGCAAGGAGAACGGGCATGAGAAGCCATGGAAAATCGATTATTTCGGTGTAGGCAATGAAAACTGGGGCTGCGGCGGTAATATGACACCGGAGTATTATGCGAACCTGTACAGAAGATATCAGACCTATGTGAGACAGTACCATAAGGATGCACCGATCAAGAAGGTGTGCGGCGGTCCAAATGTGGCGGATTATTTCTGGACAGAAAGCGTACTTAACACTTGTTTTGCGAAACCGCAGCCGGATGCGGCTATGGGAACGGTAGGGTTCATGGATGGGCTTTCTCTGCATTATTATGTGCATCCGGGCGGATGGCAGGATAAGGGCAGTGCGACAGAATTTGATGATAAGACCTGGTATAAGACAATGGCGAAGGCGGCTTATATCGAAGAGCTGATCGAACGTCACGGCGCGATCATGGATCAGTATGATCCAGAGAAGAAGATCGGTATGATGGTGGATGAATGGGGATGCTGGTTTGATGTGGAGCCGGGAACGAATCCAGGATTTTTGTATCAACAGAATACCATGCGGGATGCTCTGGTGGCTGGTGTGTCGCTGAATATTTTCAATAAGCATTGTGACCGTGTGAAGATGGCATGTATTGCACAGATGGTGAACGTTTTGCAGTCTGTGATCCTGACGGAAGGGCCCAAAATGATTCTGACGCCTACTTATCATGTGTTCCATATGTATAAGCACCATCAGGATGCGGATCTGGTGGAGAGCTATATCGAGGGGAATAAGAATGTTGGTATGGAAGAAGCGTATCAGGTGCCTGTTTTAAGTGAGTCTGTATCTGTGGATAACGAAGGTTATGTGAATGTGACCCTGAATAACCTTTCTGTGACGGAGGATGTGCCGGTGGAGATGTCCTTCGCAGAGCTTCGTCCAGCACAGGTGACGGCTGCAATCTTGCGTGAGGAGATGCATGCACACAATACTTTCGAGGAGCCAGAGAAGGTGAAGGAAGAAGTATTCGACGTCTGGGAGATTATAGATGATAAGGTCTGTTTTACAGCGCCGGCCTGCAGTGTGATCTGTTTCCGCTTGAAATAGTTTGAGAAGGTACTGCAATAATCTGATAGATCATCAGGCGGGATTATGGAAGTATAGGACGAAAAAGGAAAGAGGCGTAGAGAGATGGAGCAAGAGACAAGACGCCGCTGCCGCAAATGCCTTACCAGAGATATGGATCAAAAAGCATATTTTGAGAATCTGCACATGTATATCCAGAATCTGGAGGAAGAACTTAAAGTAGGGGAGCCGCTTTATGAGGAGCGGCTTTCTCTGTGCAAAGAGTGTGATCTGCTGGCAGACGGTATGTGCAGGGCGTGTGGGTGTTATGTGGAATTGCGTGCAGTGATGAAGAAAAACAGCTGCCCTTATGATAAATGGCTGCGTGTAGAGTAAGAGTGATAAAGCAGTAAATTTGATCATGGCAGCAATTCCACAGGACCCGAAAGAATTTCCCGTGCCACATATAAGACACTGTCCTTCCGGGCATTCATTGTCCATTTTATGAGAGACAGTTTCCCCTGTTCGATTTCGATGCAGGTGATACACCGTGGGTGTACACAGCTTCCGGTGTTGTAATAGAAGGAAGGTTCTTCTGGCAGCACAGGGCGGTGTGTGTGCCCTGTGACCAGGATATGCCGGTGTTCTTCGGCCCAGTTCCTTAAGTGCTCTTCACATTTTTCTTTTACCTGATAATTTTTAGCGGCGCTGGTAGGATCCAGAAAACCCAGATTTTCCAGAGGGCTCCAGAAATACCGTACCAGAAAACGAGCCAGTGGCCAGAGGGTGGAATTGAGCAGGCTTGCCTGATGTCCATGGGTCAGATATAGAGATTTTTCCGGTGAAGCATCAGAACGCAGAATCACAGATTCTGAGAAGGCCGGGTTCTTTCGGCGTGTGATATCATGATTACCGTAGAGGAGATGGAGCCTGCCTTTCTCCTCAAACCGGGCGAACATGCAGTAGACATCTTCATGTATTTCGGTGATATTTTTGACTTTTCTGTTTTCCCAAAGCTCTTCCCCATCCCCCAGCTCAATATAGGTAAACCCGCCTCGGTAATAATGCTCCAGCGCTGCGTAGTACAGGTGCTGGTTCTTCAGAAAATTATCGGAAGAAGTGCCGACTCCACGGTGACAGTCACTTATAAGAACGTAGCGGGAGCATCTATTTAGGGGCAGTATAGTTGCCTGTGTAAAGGCGCGGTCTAGGCGGCTTGCGATACTCATAAGGCTCCTTTCTTTCTATGGGGATCATTGTTTTATATCTGTTATCTATGGTGAGGGCGGCACTTGCGACAGCATTTTGGCCTGCGGCAGCCATTTTTCCTATGACACCGTCTGTGGAAACGATGCAGGCGCATTAGTTTGCGGAAAGCAAAAGGAAGATAATAGTAGAGATATAAGATGCGGTCTTCCGTACAGTGAAATGGTCTTGTGATCCACACAAAGAGACGGCAATATATCCGGTTTAGACATTGGGAAAGCCATCTATGGAAGCTGGTCAACGGTCCATAATGTGTAGGAAAAGGCTGATGAAAAGTGAAGGACAGGCAATGGTTTTGGATGGTCAGGTTCTCTGCAGGATATCCGGTCTGGCATAGGCCGCCATGGAAGGCTTCCAGCATTTCTACATTGGGGAAATAGATAGAGGCTTTCAGAGATAGATCTGCAGGACGTGAAAAGACACCTGGCAGAAAAGCGGTAAGCCACCAGTGTTTCTCGGAAAGCTGGACATAAGTACCATCTGCTTCGCTCAAATGCAGGGAGCAGGACAGCATTTCCTGTTCACTGACTGCTGAAAAGTGTGCAACCTGGTATTCGGCCTCAGACAGCAGCCTGTCGGAATGGTAAATACCGATTTCGGCACCTGTATTGATACCGTACTGTCCTTTCCAGAACTCGATCAGCCATGTTTTATCATGGTAATCAAAATAAACAGGAAGGGCGTCGAATACCATTTGAAAGCGAGGTGCCATATAGTCATAGAACCATGTGTAACCGGCGGCTTTTTGCCAGGCATCTGTGAGAGAAGAGAAGAAGCCGCAGCAGCAGTGGTATGCATAGCCGAAGGGAGCGGCGAGTTCTTCTAAGAGAGAACATTTTTGGCATTTATCCATACATTTGATCTTGTGGATTATTTTTTTTCTGCGAAAATGACAGAAGAACATGCAGACAAGAGCAATGACAAATAAAATAAAAAGAGTAACGTACATAATGTATAACCTATAATCCTATGTGGTTTTGCTTTATTTTATGCCATAAAAAGGAAGGAGGTTCCTGAGGACAAAGTGAGATAATCTGTTTCCATAATTGGAGATTTCTGGAAAGCAATTTCGTTCTATAGATAGTAGATCCTATACGAAAATGTAGGGAACTGGATGCAGGATGCAAAATTATAGGAGGCAGTATAATGAAGAAAAAAGTTTTACAGATTGTTATGTGCGTGATGCCGGTACTTTGTCTTTATGGTTGTGGGGTTTTTATACCGTTAGGAGAGACGGATGTGTTGAAACTTTCGGAGAGTACAAGTTATTACAGCAATTATGTTTCTGAGAATGAGGATATGATCTTACGAGTGAAGGGAAGAGTCCATTTACAGGAAACAAATGCGAGTGTAGTCAGTTTTACAGCAGAGAAAGATTCTGATATTATAGTACAAGGGGATGTGGAAAGGGCAGATGCCGGTGTGAAGTTAGTTTATGCGTCGCCAGATGGGACACAGACAGTCCTTGTAGAAGGGGAGGATCAGGAAATTGATGAGACTCTGACTGTGTCAAAAGGAGAGGGAGTGATCTATTTTGAAGGGGAGGGAAATTGTGACTTTCGTTTGAAGGTGAAGGCCGGCATTGGCGTGGAATTTGGCAGTCAGGCAGAATAGGAAGTTTGCGTAAGGGAGAAAGGGAACCTGGAAAAGATGGGGATGAAACTTTCTGACAGTCTCATTCGTATTATAAGTAAAGAACCTGCCTGTATGCCTAACAGAGGCATGGGTATTTGAAGAGAAGGCAGGAAGTAAAAGAAGGGAAGGTAAGACAGAATGAGTGTGAGCGCAGTAAACAATGCAGGTGCAAATTCCTATCTGCAGCAGAATGCTGCATACAAAGCAGAAAATAACGAAGAAAAGTTTGAGAAGAAAGTTATGACTTGCGTAAGCGTGGGTGGACAAAAATGTATGCTGAGGTCGGATGCCTTGCTGTCTTATGCGAGCCCGCAGACGAAAGAATCTGTTAATATTTATAGGGCAGACAATTATTCTAAGGAGAATCCGGTCTACAAGATCATAGGATTGGATGCAGATGGGAACAAATTTGAGAAGGAGATTGATGCCTCTAAGATTAACCCAAGACACTGCAGTTACAATGAGCTTATGGTACTGAGTGTGGAGAAGGGACATATGTCTGACAAAGAACGTCTGCATGCGGTTGCAGTGCGGGATAAAGCGGGGGCAGAGAGCTTTTTTGACCGGAAAAACTATCTCACATTCATACAGGCGGTGATGCAGGATCAGATGACAATGGGAAACTGGTCTGCGTTTCTGTCGTACCGTAAATGGATGGAGAGTCTTAGCAGATAGTATAGGGTTATGGACAGATCAAGGAGGATCATCAATGTTATATCATGGAGCCAAAGTAGGAATTGTTTGCTGCTCCAATGGCCAAAGCAGAGAAGACAGTGGAAGAATCAGGAATCTGGAAGAGGTTTTACGGCTGGAAGGGCTGTATCCGGTGTTGAGCGGCCGTATTTATGCGGTTGCAGATGTTTTTGGCGGTACAGCAAAGGAGCGTGCGCAAGCGCTAATGGATTTTTACAAAGATGATGAGATAGAGGCAATCTTTGATATTTCAGGAGGAGACATTGCCAATGGCATTCTGCCCTATCTGGACTATGATGCGATTGCGGATAGTCGTAAAGTCTTTTGGGGTTACAGCGATCTGACCACGGTAATCAATGCGATCTATGCCAAAACAGGCAGGGCGTCCGTTCTTTACCAGATCCGTAACTTGACCGGAAGACATGGACAACAGCAGTGTAAGGATTTTGGCAATACCGTTACAGGAAGAGGCGACGACTTATTCCGTATCAACTATAGAATGGTTACGGCAGGACAGGGAGTAAAGAGTGGCGAAAAGAGGATGCATGGTATCGTTGTAGGAGGGAATATCCGCTGTTTCCTGAAGTTAGCGGGAACAGAATATATGCCGGATTTACAGGACAAGATCTTATTATTAGAAAGTTATCATGGGACTGTGGCACAGATGGAGACTTACTTACGTCAGTTAGAGCAGCTAGGCGCTTTTCGGAAGGCGGCCGGTATTCTGCTTGGTACGTTTACCCAGATGCAGGAACAGGGATCGGACATCTCAATCGAGACTCTCGTGCGGGAAATTGCCGGAAGGGATATGCCGATCGCGGTCACGGGACAGATTGGGCATGGAAGTGATTCGAAAGGAATCTGCATTGGGAGGGAGCTTGTAGATGCTTCTTCTATCTGAGGAAATCCTGGAAGCAGATGATGCAGTTTTGATGCACATATGATGCAAATTTGATGCAACTGTGTTTTATAATAAAGGAAAGTAAAGGGAAAAGGCATTCTTTGATAGAATACAGAAGAGGAGAATTGCACACATGAGAAGCGCAAAGAGGAACAGAAAGAGGATCTATACGGTATTGGCGGTATCGATGATGCTTCTGGGAGGATGTGGCAAAATGGAAAAGACGCCGACACCGGCGGAAGAAACCAAAAGAACGCAGGAATGTGCAGAAAAGACGGGAGAAGATTCTGAAACAGGGAAAGAAGCAACAGACTCAGGAGATCGACAGGAAATATCTGAGGCGGCGTCAAAGCCGGAGGAAAGCGGCACACTGCAGGAAGAGATAGCAAAAGAGGCGGTGCTTCAAGACCCGTTGCAGGCAGATAGTGCAAAAGCTGGTGTAGACTCAGTAAAGAAAGCCAGCAGGAAGGTATTACCAGATGGCTGGGAGCTTACGCTTCCAACGGAGGATTGGGGGTTGTCATTTGGGGAAACGGGGACGCAATCCAGAGGAAATGCATCAGCGGAAGATCTGGCATGGTATGATGCCTATTATGTGGGTGATGACAGTGAGAAAGTGCTCTATCTGACGTTTGACTGTGGTTATGAGAACGGTAATACAGAACCGATCCTGGATGCCTTACAGAAACATAATGTGCAGGCTACTTTCTTTGTAGTAGGTCATTTTCTGGAAACAGCTCCTGATCTGGTGAAACGTATGGTGGAGGATGGGCATGCAGTGGGCAACCATACTTATCACCATCCTGATATGTCGACGATATCAGACCAGGCAGCGTTCCAGAAAGAAATGGATGATGTTGCAAACCTGTTCCAGGAGATTACCGGAAAGGAGCTTTCACCATTCTATCGTCCGCCGCAGGGGAAATGTAATGTAGAAAATTTGAAACAAGCGCAGGAAATGGGATATTATACAATATTTTGGAGCCTGGCTTATGTGGACTGGGATCAGAACAGCCAGCCCAGCCATGAGGAGGCATTCGATAAGCTGACTTCGCGGGTGCATCCCGGTGCAGTGGTATTGCTGCATAATACTTCCCAGACTAATGGCGAGATCTTAGATGAGCTGCTGACAAAGTGGGAAGGGATGGGGTATACATATAAGTCGTTGGCGGAACTAGTGAACTGAGTATATGGAAGAAATTGTATATAGCTTGTATGGGATTGCCTCGGCCGTTATGGTGCGGGGCAATCTCCATGAAAGGCCGCAATCCGTTTCTTATGGAAATGGATACCTGTAATTTTTATTGTATAGATTGTTATATTATTATGGGATATACTGGTAGAAAAAAGTGGCGGAATGTTATATGATAAGAAAACAAGGTTCATCGACTGACAACAGTATGCCGGGTCTTTGCACAGACTGCAGTTGGATGGGTAGTTTCGGCAAAAAGAAGGAGACTCTGCATGTGGATTGCAGAATACGGGAACAAATCGAACATTTCAGGAGGGAAACATAATTATGGCTAATTATACGCTGGATATGGAAAAGTATCGTGCGCTGGCGCGTCAGGTTGCAGCAGAGAGTTGTGTGCTGTTGAAAAACGATGCCCAGACACTGCCAATCCGCAATGGGGAGAAAGTGTCCGTTTTTGGCAGAATTGCATTGCATTATTACAAGAGTGGAACGGGATCAGGCGGCCTGGTGAATGTGAAGCAGGTTGTGGGAATTCTGGATGCGCTCAAGGGAAGCAGCGAGATCCGGATCAATGAGAAGCTTGCCTCCGTCTATGAGGCATGGGTAGAACAGCACCCCTTCGATAAAGGCGCTGGATGGGGCCAGGAGCCATGGAGCCAGGAGGAGATGCCTCTGACAGAGGAGCTTGTGGCGGAGGCAGCAGCAGATTCAGAAACAGCGATTGTGGTGATCGGGCGGACGGCCGGAGAAGATCAGGATACGAAGTTGGTAGAGGGAAGCTTTCTGCTTACAGCAGCGGAAGAGGATATGCTGGAGAAAGTCTGTCGTAACTTTGAGAAGGTGGCAGTACTTTTGAATGTAGGAAATATCATCGACATGAAGTGGGTTGAGAAATATAATCCTTCAGCAGTGATGTATGTCTGGCAGGGCGGACAAGAAGGCGGCAACGGCGTGGTGGATGTGCTGAGCGGTAAGATTTCACCTTGTGGAAAGCTTTCAGATACGATTGCAGGAGATATAGAAGACTATCCTTCCACGAGAAACTTTGGAGATGGAAAAGAGAATTTCTACCAGGAAGATATTTATGTGGGCTACCGGTATTTTGAGACGTTTGCGAAAGAGAAAGTGCTGTATCCTTTTGGGTTTGGACTTTCCTATACAGAGTTTGCCGTGCAGATGACGGCGTTTCATGAGGAAGAGGATCAGGTCTGTGCAGAGGTAACGGTAAAGAATACAGGCGTCTGTGCGGGTAAGGAAGTCGTGCAGCTGTATGTGGAGGCGCCGCAGGGAGCGTTGGGAAAACCAGCCAGGGAGCTCAAAGCCTATGAAAAGACGAAAGAACTGGCACCAGGAGAGGAAGATACGCTTAAGTTCTGTGTACCGAAAATTGCGATAGCGTCTTATGATGACAGCGGTTGTACAGGGCATAAGTCCTGCTATGTGCTGGAAGCTGGAACATATGGTGTTTATATTGGTAGCGATGTAAGGACTGCAGTACGCAGTGCGGAATTTTCAGTGGAAGAGACGACTGTGACGGAGCAGTTGGAAGAGGCTATGGCGCCGGTACAGAAGTTTGAGCGGTTCCGTCCAGAGAAAGACGGTGCGGCATATCGTTTGTGCTATGAGGCGGTGCAGCAGAGAACTGTGAATCCTCTTGACAGGCGTGCACAGAGGCGGCCTGTAGATGCCCCTTACAGTGGAGATAAGGGACATAAACTGGTGGATGTATATGAGGGACGAATTGATATGAGTACGTTCCTGGCCCAGCTGACGGAGGAAGATCTGGCGGCAATCGTCCGTGGAGAAGGTATGTGCAGTCCGAAAGTGACGCCAGGTACAGCATCGGCATTTGGCGGTGTGACAAAGCGGCTGGAGCAGTTTGGAATACCGGTGGGGTGTTGTGCAGACGGTCCTTCCGGCATCCGTATGGATTGTGGTACAAGGGCCTTTTCCCTGCCTAATGGCACAGCGCTGGGCTGTACCTATAATAAGGAGCTGGTGGAAGCGCTCTATCAGATGGAAGGCATGGAGCTTCGGAAAAATAAGATTGACACGCTGCTGGGACCAGGTATTAATATTCACCGAAATCCCTTGAATGGGCGCAATTTCGAATATATTTCGGAGGATCCCTATCTGACTGGCACGATGGCAGCAGCACAGGTGAAAGGAATGGGATATGCGGGCGTTACCGGAACGATCAAACATTATGTAGCCAATAACCAGGAATTCCACCGCCGTGAAACAGACTCTGTAGTGTCAGAGCGGGCATTGCGGGAAATCTATCTGAAAGGATATGAGATTGCTGTAAAAGATGGCGGCGCTTATTCGATTATGACGTCTTATGGTGCGGTCAATGGGATCTGGACTGCGGGCAACTATGATCTTGTGACTACGATCCTGCGCGGAGAGTGGGGATTTGATGGTATTGTAATGACTGACTGGTGGAGTGTGATGAACGAAGAGGGCGAAGCCCCGAAGATGCAGAACACAGGCATTATGGTACGTGCGCAGAATGATCTATTTATGGTGACTGCAGATGCGGAAACGAATGCATTGCACGACGATTCCGTGGAAGCGATGAAAGAGGGCAGAACAACCAGAGGAGAATATGTAAGATGCGCAGACAATATCTGTCGTGTGCTGATGCGTTCGCCTGTGATGGAACGCTTCCTTGGCAGGATGCCAGAGGATGACCTGGTAGTGACTGGCGATCAAGATGGAGACGATGATGATCTGCAGAATATGGAGCATTATGTGGCGGAGGACAGTGTGCCATTTGCATTGGGTACCGTAAATACGGAACGTGGCAGCAGTGTGGTATTTGGTATCCAGATGAAAACACCAGGCATTTATAATATTTCGGCGAAAATGCGTGCGGGAGCGGATGTGCCGGATCTTTCCCAGATGTCTATGTCCATCTTTATGGATAATCAGATCAAGGGAACGTTCCATATCAATGGTGCTGACAGAGAATGGGTGAAACAGTCGTTGGATCTTGGATTTTTGATGGGCAATCACTATATTAAGCTGTATTTCTCTATGGGAGGTATGGAGCTTGGAGATGTGTGCCTTGAGAAGACGGGAGAAGCAGAACTGCCGTTTTGAGAAAGTATTTGATGGAGGTTAGAATGGAAAGGGTCATTGAAAGATTTTTGGAATATGTGAAAATAGATACACAGTCTTCGGAGGAGAGCAGTACAATGCCCTCTACGTTGAAACAGCATGATCTGGCGGGTCTTTTAGAGAGGCAGCTTAGGGAGATGGGGGCACAAGAAATTGTGTATGATAAAGAGCACTGTTATGTGTATGCCTCTGTTCCGGCTTCTGCAGGGTGTGAGGAAGCGCCAGTGATAGGTTTCATTGCGCATATGGATACGGCGCCCGCTGTGACAGGTACTGGTGTGAAGCCCAGGATCATAGAGAACTACGATGGAGAAGATATTGTATTGAATGAAGAGAAGAGAGTGATTATACGGGTCGTTGATTTCCCGGAGCTGGCTTCCTATCGTGGCAAGAGGATGATTGTGACGGATGGGACGACGCTGCTCGGTGCGGATGACAAGGCAGGTGTGGCGGAGATCATGGCTATGGCTGAGTATCTACTGCAGCATCCAGAGATTTCCCATGGGAAGATACGAGTAGGATTTACGCCGGATGAAGAGGTGGGAGCTGGTGCGGATCACTTTGATGTAAAGTTGTTTGGTGCAGATTTTGCCTACACGGTAGACGGCGGCAGGCTGGGTGAGATGGAGTATGAGAACTTTAACGCGGCAGGCGCGAAAGTGACGGTACACGGCAGGAGCGTGCATCCAGGATCGGCGAAAGATAGGATGCGCAATGCCATTCTCATGGCTCAGGAATTCCAGTCCATGCTCCCAGTGGCGGAGAATCCTATGTATACTTGTGGATATGAAGGATTCTATCATCTGGATTCGCTGCAGGGCACTGTGGAAGAAGCGGTAGCAGAATATATTATCAGGGACCATGACCGGGAGAAATTTGAAAAGAAAAAGGCAAATTTCCTGCGGATAAGCGAATTCCTGAATGAGAAATATGGGGCAGGCACTTTCGAGATCGCGATGAAAGATTCTTACTATAATATGAGGGAAGTCATTGAGAAGCATATGTTTGTTGTAGACAGGGCGAAGGAAGCTATGAGACAGCTTCAGATAGAGCCTATCGTATCGCCGATCAGAGGCGGTACGGATGGCTGTAGGCTGTCTTATATGGGGCTGCCTTGTCCGAATCTGTGCACAGGCGGCGGCAATTTCCACGGAAAGTATGAGTATGCCTGCATAGATGAGATGGAGACGATTGTACAGCTTCTAGTTAAAATCGCGGCACAGTAACAATGATCTCATTGGGGAGTGTGTACACGGAGGTGAAAGTATGAGACCTATTCTGATTGATTGTGATCCTGGACATGATGATGCGTTAGCGATTCTTACGGCATATGCGCATAAGGAGGAGTTGAAGATTCTTGGTGTTACAACCATAGGCGGTAATCAGACCCTTGAGAAAGTGACAGAAAATGCAAAAAGAATTCTTCATTTTCTCGATGCGGATATCCCGCTCGCCTCCGGACAGGCAGGACCGCTTGTTAAGTCCCTGCATACGGCGGCTGATGCCCATGGGGAAAGTGGAATGGACGGTCCTGTTTTTGAAGAAGCGGATTATCCGCTCGCTTCGGATAACGCAGTAGTCTTTTTGAAAGAGCAGATCATGGCATGTCCGGGAAAGGTGACGATCGTCGCGATCGGACCGCTTACGAATATTGCGCTTCTTTTGAAAGTATATCCTGAAACAAAGAAGAAAATAGACTGTATCAGTATCATGGGAGGCGGTATCAGCCACGGAAATTCTACAGAGCTAGCAGAATTCAATATTTACGTAGATCCGGAAGCTGCACATATTGTTTTCAATGCCGGGATCCCCATTGTGATGGCAGGATTGGATGTGACAGAGAAGGCGCTGATTACAGTCCAGGAGATCGAAGCATTGAAGAAAAAGGGGCGTGTCAGTCGTATGGCAGGTGAACTTTTGAGCTTTTATAATGAGTCGGGAAGACAGTATGGATTTATAGACAGCCCGATTCATGATCTGTGTGCCATTGCCTATCTGCTGGAACCTGATCTGTTCCAAGGAGAATATCAGGCCGTTGATGTAATCACAGAAGAAGGACGTGCAAGGGGCTTGACCTTTGCGGATAAACGGCTCATGTGCGACAAAATCAAAAATGTTTTTGTGTTAGAACAGGTTGAGAGGGACAGATTCGCAGCCATGTTGATCGAGGCACTAGAAAAGCTGGATGGACGAGAATAGAAAGCAGATGGCAGAGGGCTTACAGTAGAAGCCTTCTGCCATCTCTTTTCTATTCTAGATAGTGTGGTCTGGAAACATTCTGTCATAAATTATAAATAAGTGATTTGTGCATCCGCATCATAGGTATGTGGCTCTTTGGTGACTGCCTTATGACCGAAAGCGATAGCGATTTCATACTGATAATCATCAGGGAAATGCAGTGCTTTAGAGAAGTATTCTTTCTTTTCTCCTCTGAGGGCGTCATAGATACAGCCAATGATCAGACTGCCGAGGCCCAGTTCCTCTGCAGCAAGCGCCATATTTTCCACGGCGATTCCGGCATCTACTGCGCTCCAGCGGAAAGAGCTGTCAGCGCTTAGCAGGATCACGACAGGCGCTTCATAATAAAAATTATGTTCCAGGTTCGTCAGATCACGAAGGCGGTTTTTTTCAGCTTCAAGCTCGGCGAGCAGTGGATGATCTCCCTTTATTACGGTGAAATGAATCTCCTGTCTGTTAGCAGCCGTTGGCGCCTGCAGTCCGGCGTGGAGCAGCGTCTTTAACTCTGTCTCAGTCAAAGCCTCTGTAGTGTATCCCCTTGTGGAACTTCTTTTCTTGATCGCATCGATCACATTACTCATAGTGGTCCTCCTTATAAATTGATAGTTTAGAAACAGCCATGCAGATTCTATACCCAGTCAGTCTGACTGGGATTTTCTACGTATACTGTTTAAGCGACATTGCAAACGAATACGGAGAATGATCTATTCCTTTTTTCCTATTATTATAGCAAAACCGTTTTTGTGTGTAAAGCGTGGCAGCACCGCTGCATCCTGGCATCCTATGATAACATCCCATGAGGATCCCCTTATAAGATGATTGTATCAATGGCATAGTTTCCTACAAATCAGTTTATAAGATTGGATTGAAGCAGCAAGTATATCAGATAGCGGATTTTTTGATTTAATTCTTAAGAAAAGAGATTGACATATATCGATAATCTATATATAATGAAATTATAGTATATATAGATTATCGATATAAATAAAAGAGGAGAATAAAACTATGGCAATAGACAAGGCATTGATCTCAGGGAGTACTACGCTGCTTTTACTCCGTTTATTGGAAGAGAAGGACCAGTATGGGTATGAAATGATCGAGACGTTAGAGAAGAAGTCGAATAATGTTTTTACGCTAAAAGCAGGGACTCTGTACCCGTTGCTACATTCACTGGAGGAGAAGAATTATCTGACATCTTATGAGAGTCCAGTGAATGGAAAACTGCGCAAATATTACAGCATCACGAAGGAGGGCAGGAAACATCTGAAATCCAGGAAGGAAGAGTGGCAGGAATACCAGACAGCAGTATTGAATGTACTTTGTGCGGGGTAAGAAGGGGTGGAAGAACTGTATTAGGTGTGGAGTCTGCCGGGGTGTGGAGAGAAAAGAGATCGGTATTAACAGGAAAGGGATGGACAGTTAGATGGAAGAATATATAAGAAATATCACAGAACAGATCCGCTGTGTCAGAGCGCGGGAATCTGTGGCGAAAGAATTGTCAGATCATATTTTGGATCAGGCAGAGGCTTATGAGGAACAGGGAGAAGGGCATGACGAGGCAGTCAGAAGGGCAGTATGCGAGATGGGGGATCCTGTGGAGGTCGGCGTAGAGTTGGACCGGATCCACCGACCACAGATGGATGTGAAATTGATCGTTATGGTATTGGTGTTCAGCATTGCAGGACTTTGCATACAATACATAATAGGCGGTTATTCGAACTCTATGGTGAATGATTCAAGGGTTTTTTTGAGTCAGTTTGGCAGTCAGATTGTTGTCCTTCTGATGTCTTTTGGTGTGATGTCTGGTATTTATTTTCTGGATTATAGTTTTATGGGGCGGTATGCTGAGAGGATTTATTGGGTAATGACAGTACTCTTCCTGATGATCAAGATCAATGGGAGAGAGGTGAACGGCCGGATCCCGCTTCTACTAATGCTAGTCTATCTCTATCTTCCGGTTTATGCAGGTATATTGTATCAACTGCGAGGCAGAGGATGTGGTGCGGTAATGCGGGGAATGGGGATAGTATTTTTGACGGCAGTGATTACCTATTACTGTTCCAGTACGCTGCATGCTGCACTTGCAGTGTATGGAATGCAGATAGTTCTGCTTATTCTGGCGGTTTATAAGGGGTGGTTTGCAGTGAACAAAAGGGATACGGTCATAGTGATCGTAACTGTGTTGGTGATTCTTCCGCTGACCTTTGGACTGTTTTCCCTGTTGAATGATCCATCGCAACAGTTTAAACTGCACAGAATCGATGCATGGCTGCATCCAGAGAAAAGTCCATACGAGGCAGGTTATACTTATTTGTGGATCCGGGATATGCTGGCGCAGGCAAAACTGATCGGTTCTTCCGGTAGTTTTCCCTATGATGGGATCGTCTGGACACCAGGACTTGATCCCTTCATCATGCTGGAGATCATCTGTACATTCGGCATTCTGGCAGGTACGTTAGTGATGCTTGCGTTTGCTATGGTAATCATCCACGCATTCCGGGTGGTAAGAAGGCAGAAGAATCAACTCGGCTTCATGGTGGCGGCAGCCTGTTTCATGGTACTTCTGGATAATTGTGTCGAAGGGATTCTGATCAACACAGGTTACTATCCGGTGACAAGCCTGCAGATGCCATTTCTTTCCAGTGGGGTTGGAGCGACGACCACTTATGCGGTTTTGATTGGGTTGTTGCTGAGCATCTACCGCAATGAGAAGATCATTACGGATTATGTGGTGACAAGCCGTCCAATCTGGAGACTGCGGGTCAAGTTTGAGAAGAGGTGAGCGGAAGTCCCATACAGAATGATTCTTGCATGTCTTTATAGGCACCGTAGTTTTCGATCTGTTCGAAGCCATAACGATGGTAGAGCCGTATCGATGAGCAAAGAAATTCCCCTGTTTCCAACAGCATATATTGGAAACCCATCGTCTTAGCCTGGGTAATCAGATGTGCCAGCATTTGTCCGCCTATATTACAGTTCCGGTGGGACTGCCGGACGAATACGCGTTTGACTTCGACTTCATATTCTGAATATCTGCGAAGTGCAGCGCAGCCCACGGGGGTCTGGCCATCATAAGCAAGCACTACATAATCCATAGTATCGAGAAGATTAAATTTTTTGTATTTTTCTCTTTTGTTCTCGCCGCCGATCGCTTCATTGAGAAAAGCGTCCAGTTCCTGGCATAATTGTAGAAAATCGGGGTGGTCGCAGGGGACCTGCCGTAAAGTAAAAGGTGTAGAATGATTAACTATGTCTGAAATCATTTTATGGGTCATTTGCAATGTCTCCAATACAAAATTTATTCTTTTTGTTGAAACTCTTTGGTAAACAGGAAGAGTCCAAATAAAACGCCGTTGAGCAGCAAAAGCGATGGGATCATATTCCAGGTCACTTGTTGTTGCTGTAGTACTTCCGGTGAATAATCATTGGCGAGTACCAATGATAGGTTATTGTTCAGGAAATGCAGGATTACAGGAACCCAGATATTGTTGGTCTTGCTGTATGCCCAGGCAAAATGCTCATGTGCGGTAAAGTAACACTCAAGAATTTGATAGACGGCAGCCACTATTTCCGAAACACAGACTAATACGAAAAGCTGATGTAGAGATTTTACTATATCAGCTTTTGTCATTCTTAGT
>CATOJY010000046.1 GCA_951800685.1 uncultured Lachnospiraceae bacterium | reverse complement strand
CCTTTCTGGTGATGGTTGATTGTTACTCGACATCTCAATTTTACCACAAACCAGTGAGGAGTTGTTTTATTTTGTGACAAAAAGAATCTCGTATTTATGCGGGTTCTGGCGTTTCACAAACGCCTATGGTTTTGGAAATGATGAAAGGAGATTTATACATGGGAATTTTTGATTTGTTCAAACAGCCCGATATCAATCAAGGGGTAAAGGAAGCTCAAAGGGTTCCGGGTGCCGTTGTGTTGGATGTGCGTACCCCACAGGAATACCGGGAGGGCCACGTTCCTGGCAGTAAAAACGTTCCCCTGCAGACGATTGACAAAGTAGCATCGGCAGCAGGAAATAAAGAGACGGCACTGTTTGTCTACTGCTATTCGGGTGCCAGGAGCCGTCAGGCAGTCAGTTTACTGCAGCGCATGGGATATACGAATGTAACGAATATTGGCGGCATTGCAACTTATTCTGGAAAGGTGGAACAGTAATATGAAGGTAATTATTGTAGGAGGTGTGGCGGGCGGTGCAACGGCGGCGGCCCGTATCCGCAGATTGGATGAACAGGCTGAAATTGTTGTTTTTGAGCGTTCTGGATATATATCCTACGCCAACTGTGGTCTGCCTTATTATATTGGGGATGTGATCGCAGACCCGGATGAGCTGACGCTCCAGACGCCGGAGAGCTTCTTGAAACGGTTCCGGGTGATTATGAAAGTACATCACGAGGTTACGGCGATCAATCCTGACAGGAAGACGGTTCTTGTCAAGAATCTGGAAACTGGAGATGAGTTTGAGGAAAATTACGATAAGCTGATTCTTTCACCTGGTGCAAAACCTACCCAGCCCAGGCTTCCTGGCGTCGGTATTGACAAAGTATTCACTCTGCGTACCGTGGAAGACACCTTCCGGATCAAGGAATACATAAATAAGCATCATCCGAAGTCTGCTGTGCTGGCGGGCGGCGGTTTCATCGGATTGGAACTGGCTGAAAATTTACGGGAGTTGGGGATGGAGGTGACCATTGTCCAGCGTCCGAGGCAGTTGATGAATCCTTTTGATGCGGATATGGCTTCCTTCCTCCATAACGAGATGCGTAAACACGGTGTTAAGCTGGCGCTTGGACATACGGTGGAGGGATTTGAAGAAAAGAATGGTAAGGTTGCTGTTTTGTTGAAAGAAGAGGAATCTCTTCATGCAGATATGGTTATTCTTGCGATTGGCGTCACGCCGGACACTGTTCTGGCAAAGAAAGCAGGTCTGGAGCTGGGAATGAAAGGCAGCATTGTGGTCAATGACCGGATGGAGACTTCGGTTCCGGATATTTATGCGGCAGGAGATGCAGCGCAGGTCAGACATTATGTTACCGGTGAAGAGGCGCTGATTTCTTTAGCAGGTCCCGCGAATAAACAGGGACGGATCATTGCGGACAACATCTGCGGCAAGGACAGCCGTTACCTAGGTTCCCAGGGAAGCAGCGTGATCAAGGTTTTCGATATGACAGCCGCGACGACGGGGTTGAATGAAACCAATGCCAGGAAAGCAGGGCTGGATGTAGATACGGTCGTTTTGTCCCCTATGAATCACGCGGGTTACTATCCAGGCGGCCAGGTTATGACGATGAAGGTAGTTTATGAGAAAGAAACCTGCCGCCTGTTAGGGGCTCAGATTGTAGGGTATGAAGGGGTGGACAAACGGATTGACGTACTTGCGACCGCGATCCACGCAGGGCTGCGGGCAGACAGTCTGAAAGATTTGGATCTTGCCTATGCGCCGCCTTATTCTTCCGCAAAAGATCCTGTGAATATGGCCGGATTCATGATCGACAATATTCTCAGGGGAACGGTAAAACAGTGGCATTTGGAGGAGGTGGCTGACTTACCCCATGACGGCAGTGTCACTTTGTTGGATGTCCGGACCAAAGGGGAATATGAGGAAGGTCATATCGATGGCTTCCGAAATATTCCGGTGGATGAATTGCGGGAACGTTTGGATGAGATTGAGAAAGACAAGATAGTCTATGTAATCTGCCAAAGCGGTCTGCGCAGTTATCTTGCAAGTCGTATCCTGGAAGGGAACGGCTATGAAGCTTATAATTTTTCGGGCGGATTCCGGTTCTACGATGCGGTGGTAAATGACAGGTGCCTGATCAAAAAGGCAACGGCCTGCGGAATGGATCAATAATATGGTCTGTGCGTGGGAGTAAGTTCTCCGGCCGCTGGAAAATTTCAGTGATAACGCCGCAGCCGATCTTACTGCCGGCATTCCCGGAAGGTTGTGTGGTGAAATCGTCGGGTGCACTGTGAATGATCAGGGAACGTCCAACGACTTCTGGCAGTTCAAACCGGTCGGTATAGAAAGCGCCGTAGGCATATCCGCTATTACCAAGAAGGGGAGGGAGATCTCCGGCGTGTTCAGGATGCGGCAGCCCGCCAGGGTTGTAGTGGGAGCCGGTTTTGTCAAATGGAAGAGAACAATCGCCTGTTTCATGAATATGCATGCCATAGAATTGGCGGCCGGGGGTAGTGCTTTGGTATGGAAGCCCCCAAACCTCGGTTTCGATCAGGACACCGCCCGATGGAATCGGATAGAAATAGGCGGTTCCATGCAGGGAAGGATGATCGGCATTGCCAGCAATTTCTGCGTAAGCGCGTGGATAAGGTCTCATGTTTTTTTCCTGTTTCGTCATAGGATTACTATAGGATATGCACGGTGCATAAAAGCGATACAATCTGCATTTTATCTATGTTCATAACGGACGGAGTCTGTTACAATGAAAAAGATAGAGGACAGGGAATGCCCGGAAAATGGAGGAATGCTGTATGCAGATTTATGATATGAAAGTAAATCATCTGACCAACCCGTTGGGATTTCGGATGCCGCGCACCGTTTTCTCATGGAAGGTCCGGGAGGCAGAAGGAAAGAGACAGGAGGCGGCCAGGATACAGATCGCGGCAGATGAAGGCATGCAGGAGATCTTGTTTGATTCTGGACTTGATGCAGAGGCAGACAGCCGGGCTTATTCTGCAGCAGTGGGATTGCAGCCATATACCCGTTATTATTGGACAGTGACGGTGTATAGCGAGGCAGGAGAAAAGGCTGTAAGTAAGGTGCAGTGGTTTGAGACAGCGAAGCTGCAGGAAGCATGGCAAGCAAAATGGATCACCTGTGACAACAGGGAGAAGCGGCATCCTTATTTTGAAAAGGATGTGGAAGTGAAGAAACCGGTAAGACGGGCGAGACTTTATATCAGCGGCCTGGGCTTGTATGAAGCTTTCTACCAGGTACGGGAGGGAGAACTGAGTGTACCGGAGCGGATCGGGGAAGAGTATCTGACGCCTTACAGCAACGACTACAATGAGTGGGTGCAATACCAGACGTATGATGTGACAGAACTTTTGCAAAGAACGGGACGGTTGTCGGTGCTTCTGGGCAATGGCTGGTATAAGGCAAGATTCGGATTCTCTGCGCTAGAGGATGTGGGATTTTATGGAGATGCGTGGAAACTGATTGCGGAACTGCGTCTTGAATATGAAGATGGAACACAGGAAGTGATTGGGACGGATGAAAGCTGGTCTGTGCGGCGCAGTAAGATTACATTCTCTAATTTATATGATGGCGAGAAGGTGGATGATACCTTGGAGGAGCTGGAAATCTGTCAGGCGCAGGTGTGTGAGGCGCCTAAGGGAATTCTTATGGAACGGATGAGCCTTCCGGTAACAATACACGAAACTTTCACACCGGTAGAGCTGCTCCATACGCCTGCAGGAGAACTGGTACTTGATTTGGGACAGGAGATCACAGGGATCTTTGCACTCAGGGTGAAGCAGCCTGCAGGGACGAAGATTCACATCCAGACAGGGGAAATTCTGCAGGGTGGAAATTTCTATAATGAGAATCTGCGTTCGGCAAGATCGGAATATATTTATATAGCGGACGGTAGTGAGAAAGTGATTATTCCTCACTTCACCTTCTATGGTTACCGGTATGTGAAAGTACAGGGCATTCCTGATCTGAAGAAAGAGGACTTTAAGGGGCTGGCACTTTACAGCGATTTTCAGGAAATCGGCTCTATGAAAACAGGAAATGAACTGCTAAACCGTTTGATTGAGAATGTCCGTTGGGGACTCAAGGATAACTTTGTGGATGTACCCACGGATTGTCCACAGAGGGATGAACGCATGGGGTGGACGGGAGATGCCCAGGTGTTTTCCCCGACGGCGATGTATCTGACGGATGCCTATGCTTTCTACGCGAAATATCTGTATGATATGGCTAAAGAGCAGCGTGTTCTGGAAGGGGCGGTACCGCATGTAGTTCCATCCTGCGGTGTCGAAGAGTCGGCCTGTGTATGGGGAGATGCGGCTTGTATCATTCCGTGGAATCTCTATCTGTTCTACGGGGACAAGAGTATTTTAGAGGAACAGTTTGAGAGTATGAGAAGCTGGGTGGATTATGTCAGCGGGGTCGATGGAAAAGACCATGGATGGCGGAATGTGTTCCACTTCGGTGACTGGCTGGCACTGGATCACCCAGAGGGTGGTTCGGAACAGTGCATGGGGGCTACGGATGAAGGTTTTATTGCCAATCTCTACTATGCGGTGAGTGCTGGCCTAGTGGCAAAGGCTGCCTGTGTGCTTGGATATGAAGAGGAAGCAGAGAAGTATGGCAGGTTATCTGAGGAACAGTTGACGGCGGTGAAGAAGGAATATTACAGTGCCACGGGACGGTGCTGTATCAAGACACAGACGGCGCTGCTTTTGACTTTGAAATATCATTTGTCAGACAATGAGGAATTGACGAAGAAGCTGTTACTGCAGTTATTTCAATATAGTCATGGGAAATTGCGGACTGGTTTTGTGGGCACACCGCTGATGAATAACATTCTTTCGGATTATGGTATGGATGCCTTGGCTTATGATCTGTTATTGAACGAAGAATATCCTGGATGGCTGTATGAGGTGAAGCTGGGTGCAACCACAGTCTGGGAACGTTGGAACAGTCTGCTGACGGATGGTACCATTTCGGGGACGAGTATGAACAGCATGAATCATTATGCTTATGGTTCCGTGTTGGAATGGATGTTCCGGCATGCGGCGGGCATTGACAGTATCGATACGGCACCCGGATTCCGGCAGGCTAGATTTGTACCGGTGCTCAACTGGAGAGTGCGCAGCATGGAAGCATCCTATGATTCTGCATCGGGGGTCTATGCCTGCAGTTGGGAGATGGCTGACAGGGAACATGTGAAGTTGTCTGTGACGGTGCCCTTTAACTGCAGTGCAGTCATGCGGCTGCCATTGGCGCCGCAGGCAGTTTATGAGGATACGGAGAACCTGATGTTTGCAGATGTGCGGAACGGGGAATGTTATTTGCAGGCTGGAACCTATACAGTTTCCTATTGTCTGTCTAAGCCGCTTAAGAAGACTTATGATCTGGACACGCCGATGTGGAAACTAAAGGCGGAGCCGGAGGTAGTGGAAAGGCTGGCCGGACTGCTCGATCTGCGGGAGATTGCAGAAGAATATATGGGGCAGTCTGTACTTGGATATGCAGATAGGTATAAGGGCATGATAAGTGATGAACGGATGGAACAGATCCGGATAGCATTGACGGAATGCGAATGAAAACAGGGTATTCGCTATACAGGTTAGGATGTCTAGATCGTGGAAGGCAGTGGGAAGAGAAAGGAGCTGGTAACAATGGGAGAAGTCGATGATGTGATTAAGCTGCTTGACAGTATGGCAGCAGGCGGCGTGAGCCGTATTAAAGTAGAAACATCAACAAAGGTGGCGGATGGAGAGGTCAAGAAGGCATATCACCATGGAAGATGCGATGTAGGCAGTCCGTTTGCTACCGGGAAACTGCTTAATGCAGAAGAATCAGACTGTGGCTGAATGCATCAGGCATCCAGATCAGTGAATGTACAGACATGATTAAGGAAGCAATTGGCAAGAATATTTCTTGCTAATTGCTTTTACTTATTATATAGTTTTATAGGGGGATTATTTCTATAGGGAGAGAAAGGCAGGAAAACACGGATGAAAAGGCAGATAAAAGGATTTTTTGTGATCGCCGCGTGTGTACTTTTATCTTCAGGATGCGGCGGCCAAAGTATACCGGGGGAGGAAACGGACATTACCCAGGTTTCTGAACCGGTTACGGAGGAAGAACAGAATACGGCTCAGGAAGAGAGAACGGAAGAAGAGGATCCGGAAGAGATAAAAGATTCGCAGGAAGATACTGTTAAGGAGGTTCAGATTGCGCTTGTCACGGATGTCAGTTCCGTTATGGACAATGGGTTTAATCAGGCGGCTCTGCAGGGCATACAGACCTACGCGGATGGGGCAGGAGTGCCATATTCCTGTTACAGCACTGATGTGGACACGCTGGATGCCTATGAAGACACTATTTTAATGGCAATCCAGGATAAGGCAGAGTTGATCATCTGCGCTGGTTCTCATTTTGAACAGGCAGTAGGCAGTCTGCAGAATGAATATGCAGATGTTTCTTTTCTTTTGCTGGATGGCGTTCCCAGGGATTCTTATGGTAATCTTGATACAGTGGCTTCGAATGTTCATTGTATCACTTACAGGGAAGAGGAAGCTGGATATCTTGTAGGATATATGTCTGTTCTGGAAGGGCATAGAAAATTAGGATTTATCGGAGGAGAGGAACTGTCTTCCGTACAAAAATACGGAGTTGGTTATCTGCAGGGTATCGATGATGCGGCTGAGGTTCTGGAGGTTGGAGATGAGATTGAGGTAGAGTACTGGTATGCAGATACTTTTTCTCCGAACAGACAGATTGAGGAAGTAGCTGCGGAGTGGTATCAGGATGGAGTGGAGGTTATTTTTGTCTGCGGTGGTTCTCTGTATCAGTCGGTCTTGGCCTCTGCTGAGACAGGGGATGGTATGATGATTGGCGCAGACGTGGATCAGAGTGATATTTCGGATCGTTTCCTGACTTCGGCGATGAAAGGGATTGATTCTTCTGTCATAGTTGCCATAGATGAATATTTTGCAAATGGTAAAAAATGGCCGGCGGAACTGGCAGGGAATACGGTTTCCTATGGAGCGAAGGAGAAATGTATTTCCCTCCCGGTACAGGATAAAGCCTGGCGTTTCAAAACGGCCACGACTTCGGATTACTTAAAAGTACTTGCAAGATTAAGAGCTGGGGATATCCAGATTTCCGTTGATACGGCAACTGAGCTTGAGCCTGCAGTTACTGTTATCTATCACAATCAGCAGGAGGAAAAAGACTCTTGAATACCGGAAGAAAATACATCATGAATCAGATCTTTTCCCCGTTTGTGCTGGCCCTCATCTTAGGCATTGCTATTTTGACTTCCGGGTGTGGTGAGGCAGCGCCGGCCGCTTCGCAGGACTCTTTACAGGAACAGGAAGAGAGAGAAAAAGAATTAACAGAGGGAAATGTGGTTCTGTCTGGACAGGAACTTACCTCTTATGGCAGTATCCAGTCGTGTCTGATCAGGGAGGACAAGGAAACAGTCTGTCTCATACTGGATCTGCCGGATATTCCCAAAAGCGACGACGATATGATTTACCTGTTTGCTTTTGATCTTTATGAGACGTGGGAATTTGGAGAAGAGATTGACAGAGAGCCTGTTGCCAGTACACAGAAGGCCACAAAGAGCAGACTGCAGTGGAATTACGAAAGCGGGCAGCTTTTTAAACAGTTTGTTCCAGCTCTGCTTTGGAATGGAAAGTATGCGCCTCTTTGTGAAGGAATCTGTATTGGTAATCCAGAGATGCTGGCTGACAGTACGATCACTGCGCCGCAGCCAGAGTCAAAGAAAGGACTTTTACTGGATCCACAGATGCTGGAAACGTCTATGTTGACAGAGTTGGATGTCAAGTATGCTATTTATAATATTCCTCTTTCTCATATTATGGGGGAGACGGCAAACCCGCAGATGCCTACGATAGAGTATGAATATCGGGGGAAGACGTATCAATTTAATGGTGCGAGTATTAATGGTTATGATCATCTTTTCAAATATTTGACAGAAAGTGGTATGAATGCTACCGCTATCGTTCTGAATGACTGGAATGATCAATATCCTCAGCTAGTGCATCCGTTGGCAAGAAACAGGGAGGCAGGAGCCTATTACTACGCCTTTAATACAGCGGAAGAGGAGGGCTGTCTCTACCTGGAGGCCGTGGCCAGTTTTCTGACAGAACGTTATTCCGGGAAGGAATACGGACTTGTGTCAAACTGGGTAATTGCCAATGAGATTAATCAGTATAGAATCTGGAATTATATGGATACAGATGATATCGCTTTATATGCTGCCGAGTTTGAGAAAGCACTGCGTATTTTTAACCATGCGGCGAAGAGCAACTACGCAGACGCGAAAGTCTATTTCAGCATTGATCATGATTGGAATAATAATGAAGGGGATAACGAGGATCATTTCAATGCAAAAGAAATCTTAGAACAGATCAATGAGATTGCGAAAGAGAAAGGAAATTATGATTGGGGGCTGGCTATTCATCCCTATCCTGATCCGCTCACCAGAGTGAATTATTGGACGGAGACTTATGATAAGACGACAGAGGCGCCGCTCCTTACGTTGATGAATCTGAGTACGGTGACAGATGTGTTAGAGCAGGAGGAATATCTTGACCGCGATGGAGAGGTTCGCAGTATTACAGTGACAGAACTTGGATTTTCTTCCGCGTCCGGTGAGAAACTGCAGGCGGCGGCTTTTGCATACTGCTACTATATTATTGAGGCGAATCCCTATGTGGATGCATTCATTATGAACCGGCAGACGGATGCCTTGGAAGAAGTAAAGCAGGGGCTTTCTTTTGGCATTTATGATCTAGATCAATCACCGAAATACATATTCGACACTTTTAAATATATAGATACGGATGAGGCGGAGAGCCATACAGAATTCATGTTAAATATTCTTGGTGCAGAAAGTATCGAAGAGGCGCTTTCGTGGGCGCAGTAAGCAGGCATGTTTTTGTTACAATTTTGCAGGGATTGGTGACAAATTGGTAGGCAGATAAAGTCTTCTGTGCTACAATAATGAAAACGTCGCGAAGGGGGGAGTACTATGTATATTAATGACCTCGGTATTGGAAGAAACCATAATGTCCAGGATCATACTGCGAGAACGGACAGGACAGTTTATAGAAAGAATAGAGACGGCAGTTATGCTGCGGTGATGAAGGAAGCGGTGGATCATCAGAAGAGTACAGTGAATCCTTTCCTGTCATCTGTGGAAGACGTCATTGTAAGAGAAGCCTTTGAGAAGATGAAGACCGACCCGGAATGGGAAGAGACGGTTATGGATAAGGTGAAAGAATATTATACCAGCGATAACAATGCAGGACTGCGTGCGGACGAGCTTTTGAGCTGGACCAAACAGAACAGTCTGCAGAGTTATCTGTTGCAGAATCTTGTTGGCGGGACCAGCAGTCTGGGGCTTGGACTTACAGGATATTCTTCTTATGGCATGGGTAGTCTTGCAGCGGCAGCTTACAGAAATAGTATGGGCAGTGCCTACAGCGGCAGTTTGTTTGGAGATTATTACTTGTAGAATGTGAGAACTTAAGAAGAGAAAGAGAGTGACACCCGGCATAGGATTGTCTATGCCGGGTGTCAGTTTGTCTATTGGTTTAGGATTCCTGTTCGTAGCGGTTAGATTTCCAGACGATCGTTACCATATGGGCGATGCACAGTTTCAACTGCTCCAAGGAAAGACTTCCGTCTTCTAAGGCAGCCCGGATATTGCTGTGGTCACTTGGAATACCAGGCATAACCAGATCATTTCCAGCGCGCATACAGCCAGAGGCAGTACAGTCAGGACCGTTATGTGTGGTGGTCCAGTCGGTCATGATCACACCAGTAAAGCCCCATTCGTCGCGGGCAGCCCTGGTACATAAGTCGTAATTGTTAGCAGCATGGATACCGTTTACCAGGTTGTAACTTGTCATGATAGACATGGGCTGACTTTCCTTTATGGCAATTTCAAACCCTTTCAGATAGATTTCCCGCAAAGTACGCTCGGAGAGGACGGAGTTGGAGCCCATACGATTATCTTCCTGGTTATTGCAGGCAAAATGTTTGATGGTGGTGCCGCATCCATATACGGACTGTACGCCGTCTGTCATAGCAGCGGCCATTTTGCCAGAGAGCATCGGATCTTCAGAATAGTACTCGAAATTTCTTCCACACAATGGATTGCGGTGGATATTCATGCCTGGTGCAAGCCAGAGCGTTACAAAGAACTCGTTCATTTCCTCAGCCACAGCTTTGCCGACTGCGAGCATTACCTCACGGTCCCAGGTTTGGGCAAGCAGTGTGCCAATCGGGAAAGCAGTACAGTACTGATGGTAGAATTCTGCGTTGCCAAAATCTGCGTTTTTGACAAGGAAGCCGTGTTCGATGCTCATCTCAAAAGGAACCGGCTGGATCTCGCCGTTGACCACAGGATAACGCTGGAGCAGGCGCAGGCCAGCTGGGCCGTCTGCTAAAACAATCGGTGCCAGGTTCTTGTCAGCCAGCGCACAGCTGCTTGTCTGGGCAGCGGAACCTGGAACAGAGATGCCGGCGGCTCCAAGAGTGCTTTCTTTCTGGTCATCACTGGCATTCTGGCTTTTGCCTGGGTCACCAGTTGCTAAGAGGATCAATTGGTCTGTGGTTAAGGAATCGACGAACTGCGCTACATCGGGCGCGATCTTGTCGTATTCTTTTCCATAGACAATGGTAGTGGTTTCCAGATCGTCTGCATTGATGGTAAGGTTGATTACTTTGTCAGCTTTTGCAAGCCAGGTGTTGCGCAGTTCCTGCACGGCTTCTCTAGAGGCAGACAGTTCCTGCAGTTCTTCCTGAGGCGGGCAGATATGTTCTGTCTTGATCAACAGGGTGTCTTTTTCCAAAGTGACAATGCCGGCCAGGGAAGCGTTAGTGATGCTGTTGCCGACGAACAGGCCGTAAGCGCCCATCTCAAGCACCCATCCTGGCGTCTTGGTACAGAAAGAGGACAGGGCATAGAGAGGAATGCTGATGGACAGTTCCTGGGATGTGCCCGGTGCAAGCAGTTTTGTCTTGGCAAACCCTGCCAGGCGGCGGTACTCTTTCTCCATCTTTTCCTGTGGGCAGGATGCGTAGATCTGCACGACTTCTTTTCCGCTGTAAGTATTACCGGTATTCGTTACAAGGACCGTTAGCAAAAGAGCGTCACTGTCCGTCTTTGTGATATCTTTTACTTCGATCGCAAAGTCTGTGTAAGACAAACCGAAGCCGAAAGGATAGCGCACTGGCACCTGGAAGGTGTCAAAGTAACGGTAGCCGACGTAGATGCCTTCTTCATACCGTTCGGTTTCGACATTGTTATTGTTGTGTGAAAAGGTCTTGGAGTTGGGATAGTCTTCGTATTTGTAAGCCCAGGTATCGGTCAGTTTTCCGCTGGGGGTCACCTCGCCAGTGAAGAGGGAGGCTACCGCGTTTCCTGTTTCCATGCCGGGCTGGGAAATCAGGATCACACCGGCAATGTTTTCGTAGGAATCCAGGAAAGAAAGGTCAACAATACCGCCGGAATTGATCAGCAGGATCACATCCTGGTAAAGCGTGCAGATCGTCTTGAGGATCTCAGCTTCTTCCTGGCTCAGATAATAATCGCTTTCACGGTCAAAACGGTCAGCAGCCTCTCCAGCGATGCGGCTGATCACGTAGACAGCTGTCTCTGCGTCGGTTTTCTTTGGCAGGTCACCGGCAGGCATGGCATACTGCATGGAAGAATATACGTTGAAAAAGGCAAGGGGATCTTCGCTTGCTTTTTCTGTTTCTTCCCAGATTTTTTGACGCCAGTCAAGCCGGGACTGTTCGTATTGTTTCTGGAAACTTTCGATCCAGTCCTGGGTTGTGATTTCGTACCCTGCTTTTTTAAGTCCGTCATAGATGCTCACCACATCACGCTCATTGACGTCGCCGGAGCCTGTTCCACCTTTGATCGGATTTGAGGCGCCGGGACCGTAGAGAGCCAGTTTAGAGCCTTTGGCTACTGGCAGGATGTGGTGTTCGTTCTTTAGAAGGACGAAACCTTCTTCTGCTGCCATCTTTGCGACCTTGCGGTGTTTCGTCTCGTAGGGCTGCACGGCCTGCGAGAGAGTACCAGTCAGTTTGTTTTTTTTGAGTGTTCTGCTCATAGTCTGTGACATTCCTTTCTGTTGTTGTGTTTGTTGCCTGAAATTGTTTTTATTGTCGCTATTTCTTATAAAGAAAAGAGTAGGACAAAATGAGGGAAGAATCTATTAAAATTCATAGAAAAATGATAGAATACTTATATATGATTTAGGTGGCCGGAGGAGATGGAGTTGTGAAGAGAAAGATCAAAGAACAGATCTCCTATATGGAGTTTCTCAACAGAGAGAATGATTTTCATCACAGTGATTATGAAGAAGAAATGCGCATGTACAGGTATGTGCGGGACGGAGACCTGCGGGCGGTAGAGAGGGCACGGCGGATCTTCTGTGCGGGAAAGCAGGGACATCTGTCAGATGATCCGCTGACGAATATGAAGTATCTGTTTGTAGCTTCAATGACTCTGGTAGTCCGGTTTGCCATTACCGGCGGAATGAACAGTGAGACGGCTTATACTTCCAGTGATTATTATATCCAGCAGATGGATAAATGTAAGAGTACAGAAGAGGTGAGCGGACTTCATGAAGAAGCGATAAGATATTTTACAGAGTATATGGCTGGGCAGCAGAAAGATAAGATTTATTCCAAAACAGTGATGCGGTGTATGGATTACATTTGCCGCCATCTGAACAGACCAGTCCGTGTAGCGGATATTGCCGATTACGTGCAGAAGAATCCAGATTATCTGTCTTCCCTGTTTAAGAAGGAGACCGGCAAGACGATTACGGCGTATCTTATGGAGAGCAAGTTACAGGCGGCGGAAGACATGCTGTTAGATTCTGATTGTTCCTGTGCGGAGGTCAGTGCGGCGTTTGCGTTTTCTTCCCAGAGTTATTTCACGAAGATGTTCCGGCAGTATACTGGGGAGACGCCGAGGAAATTCCGGGAGAAATATGTGCATAGCAGGCTGTAGGATCCTGATAGGGGGCAGTCCACATTGTAACTGGTACAGAATCATAGTATACTGGTATTGTTTGCTAGGAAGTTGTTGGGGATTATAGAGAGGGGATTGAGATGGATACGATCAAAGCAAAGATTATTCCGCTTCCGAAGGAGCAGTGGAAAGGCACAATCATTCCGATGCGGTATACGACACAAGAGTATTATGATGTGAAGATGGAGAAGGTGGAAAAAGGCTATGAGTTTGCGATTCACAGATGCCGATTCGATAATCCTGTATCTCATTATCCGGAGGAGTATGATTTCCCGGATAAGCTATATGCGGATCATTGGGATAAAGCCTATGCCTGGGGGATCGTGGAGGAGAGGGACGGCGTGGAGGAACTGGTGGCCTGTATTGAAACTTGTCCGGAGGAGTGGAGCAACCGTCTGATGGTTACGGAGCTATGGGTACATGAGAAACTGAGAAGACAGGGGGCAGCTCATGCACTGATGGCAGTCGCGAAGGAGCAGGCAGTCTTAGAACACCGGCGGGCGGTTATCCTGGAGACGCAGTCCTGTAATGTGGGTGCCATTACATTCTATCAGAAGGAAGGATTCGGGCCGATCGGCTTCGATACCTGCTGCTATTCCAACCGTGATATCGAAAGAAAGGAAGTGCGGATTAATATGGGATATTTTCCGCGGCGGCATAAGAAGGTGTCAGAAGAAGAGATTGGGATCCGTCCAGAAGAGCCTTGTGACTATCATAAGACAGAACAGATGGTGCTGCTGGCCTTTTGGAATAAACACCGCAAGGGATGTAATGAACATCTATTAGTCCACAAATTGCGGGAAAGTGACACCTATATACCTAAGTTGTCCAGAGTGGCTGTGGCGGGCGATGAGATCGTAGGCTGTATCTGTTACAGCAGGGCATGGCTAGAACGTGTGGAGACTGCAGATGTGGCTGCTGCTGGTGAAACTGGCGTGTGTGCTCCCAGAGAGGATAACTGTGGAAACGTACAGAGAAAGGAGATCCTGACTTTTGGACCGCTGTGCGTGGCGCCTGCCTGGCAGGGATGTGGTGTAGGAGAATTGCTATTGAAGGAGACGCTGGTGCTGGCAAAAGAGGCAGGATATGAAGGTATTGTCATTTTTGGAGAGCCGGAGTATTATCCAAGGCACGGATTCCAGACTTGTGACCATTTCGGGGTTACGACGGCGGATGGTAAGAATTTTGATGCCTTTATGGGAATAGAACTGGCGGAAGGCGGCTTGTCTGGGTTTGGCGGGCGGTTATGTCTGCCAGATGTCTTTGCGGATTTGCCGGAAGAGGAGAATGAGGCATTTACAAGAGCATTTATAGCGCCTGCGAAGCAGAAGTTTCCTGGTCAATGGGATTAGGGAAGTGCAGGGAAAGGGATGAAGGGATCATATGAGCAACGAGAGAGTATACCAGATGAAGTTTTCAAAGATTTACCCGCTGCTTGTCAATAAAGCTGTGAAAAAGCAGCGGACAAAGGAAGAAGTTGATGAAGTGATCCGGTGGCTTACCGGATACAGTCAGGCGGAATTGGAGGAGATGGCTGAGGGGAGTATTTCCTATGCTGAGTTTTTCCAGAAGGCGCCTGAATTGCATGAAAACAGGAAGTTGATCAAGGGGGTAGTCTGTGGAATCAGAGTAGAGGAGATCACAGAACCGCTGATGCAGGAGATCCGCTATCTGGATAAACTGATCGATGAACTTGCCAAAGGCAAGACAATGGATAAGATCCTCAGGAAGGAAAAAGCATAAATAACGAAAGCCCCTGAATCTACGCTTTTGGGAGTAGCAGGGGCTTTCTTAAGGGGAGGATAAGTATTTCCTTATCTTTTGACTAATATCATTGTAACCGTTTTTCAAAGTTCTATACAAAGATTTAAAAATTTTTTAGTAAAGAATCTATTGCTCCGCTTTATTGTTTCGTCTGGCTATTGTGCGGAGTAATATTTTATTTTATAATCAACTCCATATACAGATGCATAGAAGGAAAGTGGAGGAGACAGGAATGCTCAGTTTTGCCAATGATTACGCCGAAGGGGCGCATGAGAAGATTTTACAGAAGTTGATTGATACGAACAGGGAAAGTCTGCCAGGGTATGGCAGTGACAAATATTGTGAATCTGCCAAGAATAGGATCCGGGAGGCATGTCAATGTGCTGAGGCAGAGATTTATTTTCTGGCAGGAGGCACCCAGACCAATCAGGTGGTCATTGATACGCTGCTGGCGGATTATGAAGGGGTGATCGCGGCAAAGACAGGGCATATCAGCGTACATGAGGCAGGCGCCATAGAATATACAGGACATAAAGTGCTGGAACTGCCCCAGAAGGAAGGCAAACTGTTGGCGGAAGAGGTCGAGAGTTATCTGGCTGGTTTCTATGGTGATGTGACACATGAGCATATGGTCTTTCCGGGAATGGTCTATATTACGCACCCGACGGAGTATGGGACTCTATATACGAAGCGGGAACTGCAGGAGATTTCTGGGGTGTGTGCCAGATACAATATTCCTCTATATCTGGATGGTGCGCGGCTTGGGTATGGGTTGGCAGGAGAGAGGATAGATGTAACGTTGCCAGATCTTGCGGCGTACTGCGATGCGTTCTACATCGGGGGCACTAAGGTGGGTGCGCTCTGTGGGGAGGCGGTAGTGTTTACCAGGAATGCGCCCCGGTATTTTATGACACGGGTCAAACAGCATGGTGCGCTTCTGGCGAAGGGACGGTTGCTCGGCATACAGTTTGACACGCTGTTTACAGACAATCTGTATCTGGAAAACGGAAGGAATGCCGTCCGTATGGCCAACATGCTGCGGAAGGTGTTTGCGGACAAAGGATATTCCTTTTATCTGGAGACACCCACAAACCAGATTTTTATTGTGCTGGAGAATGAACAGCTGGAGAGGTTGGGGAATGAGGTACTATTTGATATCTGGGAAAAGTATGATGAGAGTCATACAGTGGTCAGGTTTGCCACAAGCTGGGCTACAAGTGAACAGGATGTGGCCGCGCTGGCAGCCCTATTGTGATGATAAAGAGTGTACAAATTCTTAAGGAAATATAAATTTACTTTTCCTATAAAATGTTATATACTTAGTATCGAATGCGGCGCAGCGGGAGTCCATGCAGGCGCGGCGGATAATTACAGGATAAAGGTGGTATGGTACAATGGCATTATTGAAACAATGGCGTGATATGGCATATTCTGAAACTGCTAACAAGGGGGATCTGCAGAGGCTGTGGTCTGCTTATTTTTTAAAGGAAAAAGAGATCTACGCGGAACTGTTAAAGAGTCCTGAGACAGTGGTGGAAGGAACTGTGAAGGAGCTGGCAGAGAAGTACGATATTGATCTTATGACGATGACGGGATTTCTGGATGGCATTAATGACAGTCTGAAAGAGCCGAATCCGATCGAGGAGATGGAAGAAGATACCCATGTGACACTTGGGTTTGATACAGAGCTTCTCTACAAAAATATGGTTGCTGCAGGAGCAGACTGGTTATATGATCTGGAAGAGTGGAACGAGATCTATGATGAGGAGACGAGAAAGAGCCTGTACAAGGAACAGAAGGAGTCCACTACGGTTCATAAGGCACCGAAGGTATATCCGAATGATCCATGTCCATGTGGCAGCGGAAAGAAATATAAGAAATGCTGTGGCAGAAATAAGAGCGCATAAGGCTGATTTGGGCTGCGCTGTGGCGGTGGAAGCGGCGCCGAAGAGCATACAGTGTTTATGATGCGGTAGACAGGAAACAGGAGGGTACGGTGCAGAATCAAATGGAATCCCGTGTTGAGCGTGCAGTAAAAACATTTGAGGAAGGGTATAATTGTGCACAATCTGTATTTTCAACCTATGCAGATTATTTCGGTATGGACCGGGAGACGGCGCTTCGTATGTCCAGCGCTATGGGAGCAGGCGTAGGCAGAATGCGGGAGGTGTGCGGCGCTGTGACGTCTATGGCGATGCTTGCAGGTTTGAAGGAGGGAAATACCAATCCGCAGAATGAGGAGGCGAAGGAGCATATTTATGCGCTTGTGCGTCAGATGAGCGCCAGGTTCCGGGAAGAATATGACTCTATCCTATGTAAGGAGCTTCTGGGGATTGAGAGTGTGGAAGAGAGCGCTAAACCTTCTGCCCGTACGCCGGAATACTATGCATCCAGGCCATGTTCCGGTATCATTGCCTGTGCGGCGAAGATCATTGAAGAGATGCTGCTAAGATAAAATTTAACAAATTCTCTTTACTTTTCTGACAGTTTGGCATAGAATACGGATAGATACAGAGAAATAACAGTTATACAGATCGCAAACACATTGACGAGAAGAGTAGAGTGTGGAACGTAACAGAGAGAGACGCCTGGTGCTGGAAGCGTCTTTACCGGAAACATTTGAAAACTAACTCTGAGTGGCCCCAATCCGGTCCGTTGACGCACGTTACAGTCAAATGAGAGGTTCTGGTAAGTCGTGACCAGCGCACAGAACAAGCGAGGTGGAACCACGTAGATTGCGTCCTCTGCATTGCCATAATGGCGGTGCAGGGGTTTTTTGTTTTATCCGTTTAAGAAGATATTTTATCATAAGGAGGGAAATGATATGTCTAAAACCAGCACCGTTTACCTATGGGATCCGTTTTTGCAGCAATAGCAGGAACAACAATGGAAATAATAATGGGAACAAAACAGATGAACCATCCTAAGAAGGCAAAACGGACGGAAGAGATCATGAGGGCAGTAGCGAGAGTCTAGCAGGAACATGAAAAGAAAAGGAGAGGATACTATGAAAATTACACTAAAAGATGGATCCAGTAAAGAGTACGCACAGGCGATGAGCATTTATGATATTGCTCATGATATTTCAGAGGGATTGGCCAGAGTAGCCTGTGCCGGTGAGGTAGACGGACAGGTAGAAGACCTGAGAACGATGATTGACAGGGACTGCAGTCTCAATATTCTGACGGCTAATGATCCAGAGGGATTGAAGGTCATCCGTCATACAGCTTCCCATGTTTTGGCGGAAGCGGTAAAGAGGCTTTTCCCGGAGGCAAAGGTGACGATCGGGCCGGCGATTGAGGATGGCTTCTACTATGATTTTGACGCTGCGCCTTTTTCCAGGGAGGACTTAGACAAGCTGGAAGCGGAGATGAAGAAGATCATCAAGGAGGGCCATAAAATTGAGCGGTTTACTCTGCCAAGAGCGGAAGCAATCAAATTTATGGAGGAAAAGGGAGAGCCTTATAAAGTGGAGCTGATCCAGGATCTTCCAGAAGACGCTGAGATTTCTTTCTATGACCAGGGCGGGTTTGTAGATCTGTGTGCCGGACCGCATCTGATGAGCACGAAGAATATCAAGGCTTATAAGTTAATTTCTTCCTCAATGGCGTACTGGAGAGGAGATTCCAACAAGGCACAGCTGCAGAGGATCTATGGTACGGCGTTTCAGAAAAAGGAGGAGCTTGAAGCGTATCTGGAACATCTGGAAGACATCAAGCGCCGCGATCACAATAAGCTGGGACGGGAGATGGAGCTTTTCACTACGGTGGACGTGATTGGGCAGGGACTGCCGCTGCTTTTACCTAAGGGCACCAAGATGGTGATGAAGCTGCAGCGCTGGATCGAGGATCTGGAAGATAAAGAGTGGGGCTATGTGAGAACGAAGACGCCGTATATGGCAAAAAGTGACTTATATAAAATGTCCGGCCATTGGGATCACTATAAGGAAGGTATGTTTGTTCTGGGGGATGAGGAGAAGGATAAAGAAGTGTTCGCCCTGCGTCCTATGACTTGTCCTTTCCAGTATTATTGTTACAAGAATACACAGCATTCTTACCGGGATCTGCCGATCCGCTATGGTGAGACATCCACACTTTTCAGAAATGAAGATTCTGGCGAGATGCATGGATTAACCCGTGTGCGTCAGTTCACCATTTCTGAGGGACATTTGGTCGTGCGGCCGGATCAGATGGTGGAAGAATTTAAAGGGTGTATCGCCCTGGCAAAACATGTTATGTCAACCTTGGGGCTGTTAGGAGATATCACCTGGCATCTGTCTAAATGGGATCCGGAGAATCCTGGTAAATATATTGGTGAGCCTGCTGTGTGGAATGAGACGGAAGCGCATATCCGCAATATTCTGACAGAACTGGATCTGCCTTTCGTGGAGGATGTAGGCGAGGCAGCGTTCTATGGGCCGAAGGTGGATATCAACGCGAAGAATGTGTACGGCAAAGAAGATACGATGATCACAGTACAGTGGGACGCGCTGCTGGCGGAACAGTTTGACATGTACTTTATTGACCAGAATGGTGATAAGGTCCGGCCTTGCATTATTCACAGGACTTCCCTGGGCTGTTATGAAAGGACACTGGCGTGGCTGATCGAGAAATATGCGGGTAAGTTTCCGACCTGGCTCTGCCCGGAACAGGTACGTATCTTACCGATCTCTGAGAAATATGAGTCTTATGCAGAGGAAGTCAGAAAAGAACTGGCAAGGAATGACATAGACGTGACATGTGACAACCGTTCTGAGAAGATCGGCTTTAAGATCCGTGAGGCAAGACTTGCCAAAGTGCCGTATATGTTAGTGGTAGGAGCACAGGAGGCGGAGGATAAGACCGTGTCCGTACGGAGCCGTTACGCTGGTGACGAGGGTGTGAAGCCGCTGCAGACATTTATTGACCAGATCTGCAAGGAGATTCGGACGAAGGAAATCCGCCAGGAGATGGCGCAGGAGGAAAAGAGTGCTAAATAAATGAATTGGAAGGTAAAGAGATCTGGCAGGGATTTCCTGGGATATTTGCTGTTGGGGATCAGTGTGGCCATGATTGGCAGGAGCCTGACGCTGTGTTTTAGCAGTGATATCTGGTATGATGAATTATTTACCGTAGGAATGATTAAATATTCCTACGGTGAACTGATTAACTTTACGGCGCGGGACGTGCATCCGCCGCTGTACTATATGATTGTCAAATTTTTTGTAGATTTATGTAAACTAATAGCGCCAGAAGTTTCCGCTGTCGCGGCAGCCAAAATAGTGTCAGTGTTTCCTTATTTTGTGCTGTTGCTCTACAGTGTGACTTTCATACGAAAGAGATTTGGTGTCTTTGCAGGAGGTCTGTCTATCTTTTGTGTGCTTGCTATGCCACAGCTGAGCAGTTATACGGTAGAGATGCGGATGTACAGCTGGGCACTGCTGTTTGTGACAGCGGCGTTTATACATGGATATGAGGCTGTCCGTACACTGGACGACGGGGAAGGAGTTGAAGAGGGCCGGCGGATCATTGCAAAACAGAAACTGCATGGGTATATTATGGTATGTTATAGCCTGGCAGCTGCCTATACACAATATTTTGCAGCCGTGGCGGCTGTCATGGTCTATCTGTATATACTTTTTGTATTGTTTAGGAAGGACCGGAGAAGAATCCGGGAGTGGTTGTGGTGGGTGAGCATATCGGCAGTCTGCTATACGCCGTGGCTGCTGGTCTTGTACAGGCAGATTACACAGGTCAATGCCAATTACTGGATCCTGCCGCTTAGCTGGCGGACGCTTGGGGGATGTGTTAAGTTTCTGATGAAACCTGCGTTCACCAGCGAAGGTTTGAATGTGGCGCTGGCGGTCGTGCTGGCTGTAGTCTATGCCGTAGTGGTTTTCTATAATGTGGCAAAACTCTTTCATTATAGGAAAATAAAGAAAGAAGATATTGCAAACGTTGGAGAAACGATCATAGAGAACAGAAAAGATGATGTAAATAAGGAACAGACCGTGTTTATGGCAGCAGGCGTTGGGGTATTACTCGGTGTGGTGGTATTTGGATTTGCGGCGTCTGTGATTGTACGGCCGGTATTTGTATATCGTTATATGATTCCTGCAGCGGGCTGTTTTTGGCTGAGTTTTGCAGTGGGAATGCAAAGGATCTGGCAGTCTGACCAAGGACGAGATGGATTCCGTTATTTACAGGCAGCAGTGATTCTTTTGGTGGTGGTCATTGGTCTGCGTAATTATCGCGCTTTTCGGGGAGAAGAGGAGTATAAGATTGTGCTGATGGAGCAGACGGAAGAGGCATTATCTTCCATTGCGCCAGATGATGTTGTCGTCTATAATTTTGACCAGGTGCAGGCTGTGACTTCCTATTATCTTCCGATGGACACAGAAAGCTATCTCTGGTGTGGATCCCCAGAAATTTTAATCCAGGATATTGTGAGACCCTTTAGTGTGATCGAGGACACAAAGATGTTAAAAAAATGGTGTGAGGAGGGCCGTACAGTCTGGTTTGCCGGTAGTTTTAACAGCCGGGAGGATATCGTGGAGGATTGGCGCAATAGCGGACTGCAGATTGAGGAGACAGGCAGTTATCTTTTAGAAAGATATTGGTTCAATCTGTATAAGATTTCTATTTGAGGCCATAATAAAAATGTGAAAAAGACGATAAGAGTTTCTATAGCGTCAAAGAACAGGAGGTTATTATGGCTGAATTAAAATGTGGTGTGGATAATTGTTCTTACAATAAAGATAAGTGCTGCTGCAAGGGTGATATCATGGTAGGCGGAAAACATGCAGGCTGCTGCGATGATACATGTTGTGAAAGTTTTGCACAGAGAAAGGATGGTTCTTATACCAGTTCCCTGGAACATCCGTGCAGGACGATCAGTATTGATTGCGAAGCAGTAAAATGTGTGTATAATAGTAATTACAAGTGCCATGCGGAGCATGTGGATATTAAAGGCGGCGGTGCAAACAGCAGTGCCGGAACAGAGTGTTCAACTTTTAAGGAAATATAAAGACCTGAACGGTTACAGGCGGATCGGGCCATACACTAGCTGCATGGCCTGTTTTCCGTAAGTGGGCGTGAAGGCGCGTCAGGGAGGAAAAACGTGAAGGGAAGAGAATGGACATGGAGAAGAGTATTTCTGGCAGGAATATGCGCGGCAGTGCTCTTAGTTGGATGTGGCGAGGAGGAAACAGTACATACAGGTGCAGATGCACAGACGGAAGAGACACAGGAGAAAGAAAGTGCAGAAGAAAACGATAGCGCTGATCCGGAGGCGGTTGACAGGCTGAAGGAGCAGACCAGCGCTTCGAGGGCACAGATGGAGATTGATGAGGAGACTCGCAGGGAACTTACAGCACAGATTTTAGAGGAGGAGGACTTAGACACTTCTGTCATAGATTCAAAACGTAAGACAAAAGGCTGTACTTTCGATATTCCGGAAGGATTTGCGCAGTCGGAGGAAAAGGCTGATATGTATGTGACAAAACGGTATCCGATCGATGCTTCAGCAATCTATTATGTGGCGATGGAAGAAGATATCTCGCAGCAGCTCCTGACAGGAGAGACATTCCAGGAACAAATGGAAGAAGATTTGAAACAGGCATATGGGGAAGAGGTTGAGGTAGCTGTAGACAGTTTTGAGCGGGAGAGGGTCAGCGGTTATCCTGCGTTTCGCATTCTTTGTCATTATGAAGTGAGCGGTGTCAAGATTACACAGCTTGCCTATGCGATTAACGCAGATAAAAGCTATATGATCACCTATTCCCAGACAAGCGATTATGATTATATGGAGGCCTATGAAGCCAGCGCCGCAACCATTCAGGTGGAATAACTTTAAGCAGAATGAGAGAATAATGAACAAAACCCGTTGACACAGAAGGAATCTTGTGGTATTTTAGTAGAGATGTGATAGCATATAGCTGACAAACAAGCAGAGGATCCACTCTCACCTTGCAACAATTAGGTTCGCAAGTGTTCATAATACAAGATTTATTCCGTTATGTCTGCCATAGGGGTAGAGTATGGAAGTGTGTAGAATGAATTGACAAGTGGATAGGTATGCTATCCACTTTATTTTTTATGGGTATGGAGGGTAGAACCATTAGCGATTTATTCATTAACGAACAGATTAGAGACAGAGAAGTGCGCGTAATCGGAGAGAATGGCGAGCAGCTTGGCGTTATGCCGACTAGAGATGCTTTGCGGCTGGCGGAGGAGGCTGGTGTAGATCTGGTGAAGATTGCACCTACAGCGAAGCCCCCTGTCTGCAAGATTGTAGATTATGGAAAGTTTAAGTATGAACAGACGCGCAAAGAGAAAGAAGCTAAGAAGAAACAGAAGACAGTAGAGATTAAGGAGATCCGGTTATCTCCTAATATCGATACGAATGACCTAAATACGAAGGTCAATTCCGCGAGGAAATTTATCAGCAAAGGCGACAGGGTCAAGATCACACTTCGTTTCCGAGGACGTGAAATGGCACATATGAATAACAGTAAGCACATCCTGGATGATTTTGCGCAGGCGCTTTCTGATATTGCGGTTGTAGATAAGGCGCCGAAAGTAGAAGGCAGGAGTATGACTATGTTTTTAGCTGAGAAGCGATAGCGTTACAGTTCACATCATATTTCAGACAGGACGTGTGATGATTTGATGTGAGCTGCAATAGATGATGCACACAGAATGTCGGATGCAGGCATTTTGGCGCAGTTTCCGGCATCAGGCGGGGACGCATGGTGTGGCAGGAATGTGACGCGACAGCGACTTGGTTGAAATAGACTGATATCTTAGATTGATATCTCAGAATTTAAGAATATAATACAGGAGGAATGTTAAAATGCCAAAAATGAAGACAAGCAGAGCGGCTGCAAAACGTTTTAAAGTAACCGGAACAGGTAAGCTGAAAAGAAATAAAGCCTATAAACGCCATATCTTAACGAAAAAGAGCGCTAAGACCAAGAGAAACCTCAGAAAGCCAGCTGTGACAGATGCAACAAATGTTAAGAATATGAAGAAGATTTTACCGTATCTGTAAGAATTGAGGTTTGAAGTCATAAGGAGGGAAAAGACATGGCAAGAATTAAAGGCGGTGTAAACGCTAAAAAGAAACATAATAGAGTATTAAAACTTGCGAAAGGTTATAGAGGCGCAAGATCGAAACAGTATAGAGTTGCAAAGCAGTCCGTTATGAGAGCACTGGCATCTTCTTATGCCGGCAGAAAAGAGAAAAAGCGTCAGTTCAGACAGCTTTGGATTGCACGTATCAATGCTGCAGCAAGAATGAACGGATTATCTTACAGCAAATTTATGTTTGGCTTGAAGAATGCCGGTGTCGACATGAATAGAAAGATGTTGGCAGAACTGGCGGTTAATGATGCAGCAGGTTTTACCACTTTGGCTGAGCTTGCGAAAGCAAATCTGAAATAGAAAAAAGTAAACCAGAGAAATCAAATGAAAAAGAAGAGACAGGATAGCGTATCTTGTCTCTTTTCTTCTATCATAGGAAAGAGTCTTCTATAATGGGAATGAATAGGCTTTATATTCTATGGATATATGCCTGAAAAATGTGGTAGAATAGTTGTAACAGTTTGGGAAAGATTAGGGTATTTAAGAAGATTCGGAGGAGAAAGAGATGGGTGTATTAGATGATCTGAGACCAGAAAGCGTTTTTCATTTTTTTGAGGAGATCAGCCGTATTCCGCGGAGGTCTGGGAATGAGCGGCAGATCAGTGATTATCTGAAACAATTTGCAAAGGAAAGAGGATTGGCGTGTATTCAGGATGATTTGTACAATATTATTATCATCAAAGAAGCGACACCTGGTTATGAGCAGGAGGAGCCCTATATTCTGCAGGGACATATGGATATGGTCGCGGTAAAGAAACCAGACTGTGATCTTGATCTGGCGAAAGATCCATTGCGGCTGTGTGTGAAAGATGGCAGAGTGAGTGCAGAGGGGACGAGCCTGGGAGGAGACGATGGCATTGCGGTGGCTTATATCCTGGCGCTTTTGGATGCACAGGAGATTTGTCATCCACGGTTGGAAATGGTAGTGACTACCGAGGAAGAAACTGGACTGACAGGCGCCAACGGCATAGATCTGTCTATGCTGCATGGCAGACAGCTGATTAATCTAGATAATGAGGAAGAAGGCGCAATCATCACGAGCTGTGCAGGCGGCGCCAGAGTGGATGTGGCTATTCCGGTGCAGTGGGAGCAGACCCAGGGGCCAGGGATGACAGTTCTACAGGTTGCAGTGAAAGGACTGCTAGGCGGGCATTCCGGTTCTGAGATCGATAAAGGAAGAGGGAATGCTAACTGGCTGTTAGGACGCATTTTACAGGCAACAGCAGAACAATATGCTATCCGGTTAGCCCATATGCAGGGAGGACAGGCAGATAATGCCATTCCACGGCACGCCTATGCTGTGATTGAGGTCCTGGCAGAGGAGAGAGAAAAGATTGCGGCATTGATCGGTGGTGAGGCAGATAAGATAAAAGAAGAGCTGGATGCTGCAGATCCAAATTTTTATGTAGAATGTACAGAACTATCCGGTGATGACAGAGAAGTACAAAAAAGTGTTTCTGCAGTTTCTACCAAACAGGTATTATCCTGTATGACGTCACTGCCCAATGGAGTCATTGCCATGAGCGGCGATGTGGAGGGATTAGTGCAGACTTCTTTGAACCTGGGCGTCATGAGGATGCAGGAGGAAGGACTGCATCTTACGTATGCAGTCAGAAGTTCTATTGACCAGGAGAAAGAAGAATTGTGCCAGAAGATGCAGACAATTGCCAGTAAGGCAGGGGCCAGGACAGCCATAAAGAGTTCTTATCCAGGGTGGGCTTACCGTAAGGAATCTCCGCTGCGGGAGAAAGCAGTATCAGTCTATGAAAAGATGTATGGCCGCAAACCGGAATTGCAGGCGATTCACGCCGGATTAGAGTGTGGTATCCTGGCGTCAAAGATAGCAGGTTTAGACTGTATCTCCATAGGACCTGATATGTCAGACGTCCATACTACAGAGGAGAGTCTGAGCGTTGAGTCCACAGCCAGAGTATGGGAATATCTTTTGGCCATATTAGCGGAGAAATAATTGTAAAAAGGATGGATTTTTGTGCGGTGACAATGCCCCAGGGAAGAGACATGTATTAAAATTCTCTAAGGCAGAAGCCGCACAAAGATGAGGAATAACATGAAAAAATATGAACACCAGGCACAATATTATGAAACAGACCAGATGGGGATCATTCACCATTCAAATTACATACGTTGGTTTGAATCCGCGCGGATCTGGTATATGAAACAGATCGGTGTGGACTATGCAGAAATGGAAAAGTCGGGAATTATCAGTCCGGTATTGGAAGTGAATTGTGTCTATAAATCGATGGTGCGTTTTGGGGATGTTGTGGAGATCCTACCAAAAGTAGAGAAGTATAACGGTGTCAAATTAGAATTGTCTTATCAGATCCGGGATAAAGAATCGGGCGAGGTGAGGACTATTGGCAGAAGCGGACATTGTTTCTTGAATCAGGAAGGGAGACCTGTTTCCCTGAAAAAGGCAAGTCCCGTATTTGACAGGGCATTCCGCAAGGCGTTGGAAGAGGACGAGACGGTTTTGGAAGTATGATCAGGATAATAGAGGGCAGTAAAACGTGGTTGAATGGGAGAATATCATTGCCAGATGCATCACGATAGAAAGCGTATGTCGTTCCGTGTATCATTTTTTTGCCCCATGTTTCTTCGCCATTTTTTCTCTTTCCAGCCATTATTTTCCCTCATTTTTGGCCTGTCAAAGGAATCATGTGTGTGCATTTTGTACCACAATTTGTACCACAATCAGGATGGTAAAAGGTAGTAAAACGTGATATAATGTAATAAATGCTTCTGAAATAGAAAAAGCCTGACAAACGCTATTGCCAGCATTTATCAGGTTTTCCGATATCGGAATGACAAGACTTGAACTTGCGACCTCTACTTCCCTAAAGTAGCGCTCTACCACCTGAGCCACATCCCGAAAGCATTTATTATTATAACTAATTGGGACAGAAAGTGCAAGCATTATTTTATATTTTCTTTGATTTGATGTATCAACCCAGTCACGGTCTTTCCGAACACATAGATCTGTTCATTGCAGACCGACTAGTAACAGCCGGTTTATGGCTATATCATTGATGAATAAAAGGTAAGGAAATAATAGACTTGTGCAGAAAGGAGATCGCTATGTTGGAGAAAGAGACTTTCCATCCACTGAATTATATCAAGAAAGAAGAGTACTCAGGAAGTATGGACGGTATGCGCTATATGCTAAAAAGAAGTAAAAACGGTGAAGAAGATGTGATTAGAGTTACAATCTGGCCGGAGCCGTTCAATCTGCTAAAGACACCGGAAGACTTGAAAGAAATATTGGAAGTTCCGCTTACGGCAGAAGGAGTAGAACAGGCACGAGAATGGCTTAATGAACAGTATGAAGCTGGCAAAGAATATTGGACACAACAGCTGCACCAGCTGTGGACAGAACGGAGCTATGGCAGTTAGTATGGGAAGACAGAATAGAGACAGATGATTGTCTTTAAAATGATAGATGGGAAAAGATTTATAAGCTTTACATAAATATTTGTTCAAATTGTAGAAATTGATAGAAAAGGTTGATTTTTTTGTAATATGTAGTATATAATTGCCATATAAGTTAACATAAAGCTATTTTAAACTGAGGTAGAAAAGATGTTCATGGAATAAGAACATTTTAGACAGAATGTTAGTTTTATGGGAGGAAGGATTATGGCAGCGCTTAATTTTAATGCATTATTTTTTAACCATGAGATTCCGTTTTGTAAGGTGTACGGCATAGAAGGTAAGGATAAACTGGCAAAATTATTGGTTACAAATCGGATTTCCTTCTTTATAGAATGGCAGGATAAGAGATTGTGGGACAATAAGAATGTCTTTACGATCCGGATTAATGAAGCGGACAGCATGCTTGCGAAAGATCTGGTAGAAGGTATGGATTGTGTTAAGGTAGGTGTGACGTGCGATCTGTGATGACAGACAGTGTGATAGTTGTGAGGAGAACGAGTTGTTAGCTCGATAGAAAGCCGGAAATGCATGACTGTTTGTGGTGTGTATAGACAGGATAATAAGAGTAAAAAGATAAGGGCATCTGTTTTGTGGGAGCAGATGTTTTTTTCATGGAAGTAAAGAGAAAGTAGAGTTGACTTTTGGATGCTTCTGTTAGATGATAGCAGGAGAAAAATATTGAGAGACGTTAGGGAAGTAAAAAAGAATACAGTTTCAGAACTGCTAAAGTTGAGATTTCCGACGTGAATCATCGCAGTAGGCTGCTCTGACATGGATGGTTAGTGTGATGAATAAGGGGGGTTCGAAAGATTCTGTAAATATATAAATTGGAATGAACGATAGGAGACAGGAATAGTGGATCAGAGAATATGTCCGTTGATAAAGAAATGTGGCGGTTGTCAATATATTGGCATGCCATATCGTGAACAGCTTAAGAAAAAGCAGAAAATAGTGGAGCAGCTTTTGCATAAATATGGAAAGGTGCAGAAAATTATAGGAATGGAGGCCCCTGAACATTATCGTAATAAGGTACATGCGGCATTTGCTTTCCAAAAAGGAAAAGGCATTGTATCAGGAATTTACCAAGAGGGAAGCCATAGGGTGGTGTCCGTAGATGAATGCCTTCTGGAGGATCGAAAAGCGGATGAGATTGTAGTGTCTATAAGACGCCTGGCAAAGTCTTTTAAGATTAAGGCATATGACGAAGATACAGGGTATGGGCTTTTGCGCCATGTACTCATAAGAGTGGGGCAGACAACAGGACAGATTATGGTGGTATTAGTGCTTGGATCTCCGGTTTTTCCGTCAAAGAAAAATTTTGTTCGAGAGTTATGTAAACTTCATCCAGATATTACTACCGTGATACTAAATGTGAACAATAAAAGGACGAGTATGATTCTTGGAGATAAGGAAGAGGTGCTTTATGGGAAGGGATACATAGAAGACAGATTGTGTGGCAAAATATTTCGCATTTCTGCAAAGTCCTTTTATCAAGTCAATGCGGTGCAGACAGAGAAGTTATATCGTAAGGCGTTGGAATATGCTGCGCTTACAGGACAGGAGACGATAGTTGATGCTTACTGCGGAATTGGGACGATCGGACTTGCTGCGTCAGAACATGTAAAGAAGGTAATCGGTGTCGAATTAAACCGGTCTGCAGTAAAAGATGCTGTGATCAATGCGAGGATTAATGGAATCCGAAATGCTGATTTTTACCAGAATGATGCTGGCAAGTTTATGATTCAGCTTGCCGAGGCTGGGGAAGAAGTTGATGTGCTCTTCATGGACCCGCCCAGAAGTGGAAGCACAGAAGAATTTATGAATGCGGCATTATGTCTCAGGCCTGAGAGGATTGTTTATATTTCCTGTAATCCCGAAACGCTGGCGCGTGATCTCCAATATTTGACAGGTGAAATTGAGGATGAAAAGGGTAAGAGCAGAGGAAGAAATGAGAAGTATAAGGTGGTAGAGATAACACCGGTGGATATGTTTCCGTGGACAACACATGTGGAAGTCGCATGTTGTCTACAAAGGAAGGATTTGTAGAAATCCTTGAATTTACGCACTTTGTGACATTTTTCAGTTTCAACAAAATCGGTGAAAATCATAAGGAAAAGATACTTGTGAAGAAAGTAACCGTAGTTGTGGCATTAGACCTCGGTACGAGGAACACAAAAAATCCTGACAATGAAAGTGAATAGAGAACTATCAGATATAGCGGTAGATTATAGGGATACTTGAATGAGAGTGTCCCTATTTTTTATATAGGGCATTCCATAGTGGGATGCTCTTT
>CATOJY010000045.1 GCA_951800685.1 uncultured Lachnospiraceae bacterium | reverse complement strand
CTATGAGCTGGATGAACAGTACAGGCCGGTGGGGATCGACACGGATTTTTCACTGGGGATCGGAGAACGGTTCCAGATCTTTGGCTTAAACGATACGTGGATGGAGGATGTTTTTGCAGGACAGTTGCCAAAAGAGGCGTGGGATGCCTTACAGGCGGGAGAAGGGTGTGTTGTACGCAATCCCCTGCAGATGGAAGTGGCAGGGCAGAAGATCGGGACGACCTGCATCGAGGAGGGAAGTACCATCGTGGTGGCAGGGAAGAAGCTGCCGGTCCTGTTGGCCATGAATGGGTATGACGGTTATTTCAGTGTGGGCAGCAGCGGTTTTATCAACGGCGTGCAGGTGATCGTAAGTGACCGGCTCTATCCTGAACTGACCGGTACGGACTGTTATGCGGAGCTGCGGCCGATTCTGGAAAAAGACGCAGACAGGGAGACTTTTGAAGAGAAGCTGGCATCGCTTGGCAGCCGTGTGGCCGGGACGACCTGGGTGTCTTACGAGCAGACGGACCGACAGCTTGCTAAGAGCGCCGGTCAGATCAATCTGCTGGCCTGGGGGATGATCCTGTTGATCGGCATGATCGGAATTCTGAATATCATCAATACCGTTTATACCAATATCCATACGAGGGTGACGGAGATCGGGATAAAACGGGCGATCGGTATGAGCGTGGGAAGCCTGTATCGAACTTTTCTGTGGGAGGGGGCTTACTATGGCATGATCGCGGCCGTGACCGGCAGCCTCACCGGCTATCTGTGTACGATGCTTATGGAAGCTGCCATGTCCAATGTGCTTACGTTGGTGCCCGTGCCGGTGATACCGATTCTGGAGTCTGCGGTGGTTTCGGTGGCGGCATGTCTGGCGGCCACGGCACTGCCGCTGCGTCAGATCTCACGGCTTGGCATCGTGGAGGCCGTCGGGGCGGTGGAGTGAGGGAGGCTATTGGGGCATCTTACAGGTTTGTCGGATGTCCCCAAATATACTCTCGGAATTCTTTGGGTGAGTATTGATAGTTTTTCTTGAACTGCTTACAAAAGTAGGAGGTGGAAGCAAAACCGACAGAATAGGATATGGAAGTAATCGAAAGATAGGGATCTTTGAGCAGTGCACAGGCGCGTTCCAGGCGGATCTTGTTTAGCAGTTGATTGGGCGTGACGCCATACTGCTTCTTAACGCATCGGATTAAATGGGAAGGATGGCAGTTGAGCGTTTTGGACAAATCATCCATGGTGAACTGTTCCGCGTAATGAAAATTGAAATACTGCAGGGCGGAATAGGCAATACCATTGTCATCGGAGGTATCTGGTGTAACTGCCAGAATATTTAACAGACGCATGAGCAGTTCCTGCTGATGGAACAAGTTGTTGTCAGAAGTAAGCACCGTGCGGGAATCTGTGAAGAGGTCAATGGAACGTCTTTCTAAGTGCTGCAGGATAGAGAATACGTTTTGTGCTGTCGCGTCGGGCAGCTCCTGCTCCTGCAGAAAAGAGAGAATATATTTATCTTCTTTGAAGTCTGTGTTGGGTTCCCAGGGAAGGCGATAGGACACATCCGAGATCTCGAAGGTTTCGCTGGTGCTGAAATGAAGCCAGTGAAAAAAGGTCTTCTCCGTGCAGATCCTGCTGCCTTGGTGCGGCGTATAGGGCGGGATCAGCAGGGTATGATTTTTCGGCACAATAAACTCCTTCTGTCCGACAAGCATATAGAGAGTTCCGGTCTCTACCATGAGCAAATCAAAGAAACTTACGCCTTTCCGGTTGTTATGTTTATCACCAGGACGGTAGATGGCATTCCCGGAATGAGAATACCAGGGAAAAGGCGGTACATGGATATTGATAAAGGACATTGGCAACCTCCATAAGTAATAAAATGTAGCACAATTTCTGTAAAATGCAAATTTTGTCATATCAATTATAGCGTAACTACGCTGTTTGTTCAATATTAATTGAATCAAATGCTAAAAATGTGTCATTGGATTTGATTATTTTCTTATATATTTCTGCTAATAAAACTGTATAAAGGTGTGAAGAAACTGGATATAATTTCAATAAAGTTAGCAAATAGTAACAAACGGTTCCGGTGGAACTTTCCAGCAATATGGAAACTTCCACAAAAAGAGCAAGATTGAAAATTTCAATTTTCAATCGCGAGATTTGTGCCTGCGCGCTGCTTGTCACAGACTCGTAAACCATTTATGGTTTTGTGCACAAAAGCAGCGCAGAAATGAGGGTAAAATGAAGAAGAAATTACTAGTTGGTTTACTGACATCTTCCATGCTTCTTGGCCTGACAGCCTGTGGTGATTCTGGCAAGGGGGGGGGGGAATACGGACCCTATAGGAGATGCGGCAGACGGGGGTGCAGCACAGGAAAATACAGAGGCTGTAACAGAGGAGACGACGGACGGCGGCAATAGTGCAGACAGTGGTGACAGTCTGGAAGTCTGGGTACGGAACAGCTATTTTGATGAGGTGACCACAGCGGCAGCAGATTTTACAGAGAAGACAGGCATTGCCGTGACAGTTTCAGAGCCATCCAATATGTCGGATGACCTGGCACTGGCATTATCTTCTGGAGATGCACCGGACATCGTTTCCATTGACTGTGTGCTGGTACCTTATTACGCGTCAATTGGAGCTTTGAAAGATATTACTACGGAGTTTGCTGCGCTGGAGTATAAGGATACATTTTCCGGAGGATTGTTAGATTTATCTACTTATGAAGGAAAGCAGTATGCAGTGCCTTTCGCGCCGGATGTCAGCGTTTTATTGTATAACAAGGATATTTTTGAAGCGAACGGACTGGATCCTGAAGCGCCTCCTAAGACATGGGAAGAGCTGATTGCAGCGGCCCAGGCATGCACTAGTGAGGATGTGTATGGTTATATGTTTGCAGCATCCGACGCTGGTGGCATGATGTTCACTTTCTGCCCATACATCTGGTGTAATGGAGGTGAGTTTACCAGCGAAGATGGTACGGAGTCGATGTTGAACCAGCCGGAAGCAGTGGAGGCGCTGCAGTTGATTACCGATATGGTATATGAATATAAGGTTACGCCTGAAAGTATCACATCTTATGACTGGACGTCGACAGAGGACGCCTTTAAGGCACAGAAAGCGGCTATGATCGTGCAAGGCAGTTCTGCGGTAGGGAATATCGTGAACGGTGGTTATGATTTCAACGCAGGCTGTGCATTGATTCCTTCTCCAGATGGAAGTAAGTATGCATCTTTCTCTGGTGGTGACAGTATAGCGATTCTGGCTGATACGGACAAGCAGGAAGAGGCATGGCAGTTCGTACAGTATTGTCTCAGTAAGGAGGTACAGGTAGACCAGTTGGCAGCTTATGGCAATATTCCGTCCAGATCTGATTTATTTGAGAATGATATTTTTGGTTCCCATGCAGAGTACGATGTGCTGCGGCAGGCATTGGAAGTGGGAGAAGCGCCTTACAGTCTGAAATATAATGAAATGTATACACCCTGGATTGATGCAGTACAGTTTGCGCTGAATCAGGAGAAGACACCAGAAGAAGCGTTTGCTGATGCGAAAGAGGAGATCGACGCACTTCTTTCAGAATAAGAAGAATGGTGAATGAGTCAGCCGCATTTCGTTGAAGCAAGCGGAGTGCGGCGGCTTTTTGAGTAAATGCCCGTCAGACGGGCAGGGGGTGTATCTATGAATAGAATCAAAAGCTGGAAAGCGACTTATAAGAATCTGACAAATATGCTTTTTGTCCTGCCTTTACTAGTGATCAATATTACGTTTTTTGCTGTTCCTTTCGTGAAATCTCTCTATATGTCTCTTTATGACTGGCCGCTTTTGGGAGATAGGACGTTTATCGGTATACAGAATTTTATCCGCGCTTTCCAGGACAAAAAATTTCTGCATTCGCTTTTGTTTACAATGGAGTATGCATTGCTTGTGACACCAATGTTATTTCTGGTGGCATTTGTCATGGCCATTCTGGTAAATCAGAAATTCAGAGGAGTTGGTATCTTCCGTACCATTTACTTTATGCCGGTGGTCATCTCCATGACAGCCAGCGCGGATATCTGGCTGTGGATCTATAATGAGTTATATGGTGTGCTGAACCATGTACTGTTAGCGGTCGGCATCATTGATTCGCCTGTGGCCTGGATGCACTTGCCAAAGACATCTCTCCCGGCGGTGTGTGCTATGGTTACGTGGAAAATGGCAGGTTTTAGCATGTTAATGCTTCTTGGTGCGTTCCAGTCTGTTGATGAGGAGATCTACCAGTCCGCGAGCATTGACGGGGCGGGTAAGATACAGCAGTTTTTCAGGATTACGCTGCCGCTGATCCGTCCGACCATCGGTCTGTCTATGGTGATTTCCATCATTGGATCGGTGCTGGCTTTTGAACAGTTTAAGATCATGACGGCAGGAGGTCCATCTTCTAAGACACAGACGGCTGTCTACTATATTTATCAGACTTCTTTCGGTCATTTTAAATTCGGATATGGGGCGGCGATGTCTATGATTCTATTGGTAATTCTCGCTGTTCTGAGTTATTTTCAATTTGCTGTGATGAAAGATTCGACAGAATAGGAGAGGATGCAGATGAAGAAACATAATAGCAAGAAAATCATGATCGTGTTAAATATTCTGTTAGGCATACTCTGGCTTATGCCGATCTATTGGGCGGTTGTCACTTCTATCAAGACACAGAAGGAATTATATGGTGGGATCAGTCTGATTCCGCGCGTGGCAACACCGGAAAATTACGTATCCTTGTTCCAGTATAAGGATGGCATTTTCTTTTTTTACTTGAAGAATTCGTTTCAGATCTGTATCTTGACGATGGCGATCGTGACTGTTATCTCTGTGCTGGCAGGATTCGCGTTTTCGAAACTGAAGATTTGGGGTGCGAAGATATGGATGTCGATGATTCTTTTTACCATTATGGTTCCGGCGCAGGCATTGATGGTGCCCCTGTACAATACGTTGTCAGATTTAAATTTGCTGGGAACTGTCTGGGGAATGGTGTTGATCTATGTGACATTCCAGACGCCGTTCTGTGTTCTGATGATGAAAAGTTCTTTTGACATGGTGCCGAATGCATTACGGGAAGCGGCACTGATGGACGGCGCAAGCAGTCTGGCTATTTTCTGGAATATTTATTGTCCGCTGGCGATCCCTGGGGCAATTACCGTGATTGTATATGCTGCGTATAATACGTGGAACGATTATACGATCGGCCTGACTTTTGGGGGCAGCTCTATGAAGACCTTTAATGTAGGGCTGGTGGATATGCTTTCTGCGGATACGTCAGTGAATTGGGGCACTTTGACTTCTGGTGCGATCGTAGGAATGCTGCCAGTCTTAATCTTGTTCCTGCTGCTGCAGAAACATTTCGTGAAAGGTATGATGAGCGGAGCAGTAAAATAGCAGTAAAGTGACATAGGAGCCTGTCCAAATGATCTTAAGTCATATGAAACAGGCGGAACTTGCTTGAAAGATGTAGAAGGCATGTGCTCTCGCATGTATGGTATATACGGTGGAGGGCATGACGGGAAAGTGACAGAATAAAAGAAAGGTATGGGTAGGTAGATGAAAAAATATGACAGGCTCCCTTTGACGGAAATAAAACCGTCAGGATGGCTTTACGAACAATTAAAGATCCAGATGAATGGATTAAGCGGGAAGCTGTATGAGATCTGGGACAGTGTAGGCAGTTATTCCGGGTGGCTGGGCGGTACGGGCGATGGCTGGGAGCGTGTACCCTACTATCTGGACGGCCTGCTGCCCCTGTCCTATTATCTGGAAGACCAGGAACATTGGGATCTTTGTAAGAGATTTATTGAGTGGACACTGAACAGCCAGGATGAAACAGGGAATTTCGGTCCACAGGCAACATGGAAGGATCAGTGGTCACGCTTTGTCATGCTGAAAGTACTCATACAGTATGCGGAGATTACGAAAGATGGCAGAGTGCTGCCTTTTGCAGAAAGATATCTGCAGTACATAGAGGAACTGGTTTCAGGAAGGGAATTGATCAGCTGGTCCAAAGCACGCGTGCCGGAAATGCTTTATGTGGGAAAATGGATTTATGAGCAGACCAAAGAAGCAAAGATCCTGGAAGCTATGAAGAAAATTGATAAGCGAAGCATTGATTGGTGCGATTACCTGCAAGACCTGCCTTTTCCACGCCCGGCGAAGGAATATATCTGTTGGGATAAGGTAAAGAAGTTTGAGCATCTGGAGATAGAGGAGATGTGCCCTTACCATGAGACCCATATTGTGAATGTGACCATGGGCTTCAAGCATCCAGCACTGCGTGCATTGTTGTATGATGATCAGAGTTATGAAAGGATTGCCAAGGAGGGGATTAAAGAAGTTATTCGGAAACATGGCGTAGCTTCTGGATGTATTAATGGAGACGAACATCTGGCCGGGAATCATCCTTCCCAAGGTTCGGAGTTATGCTCTGTGACAGAGTACATGTTCAGCCTGCAGTCTTTGATGGAGATCTTCGGGGACGCCTGGTATGGTGATTTGATGGAGCGGCTGGCCTATAATGCATTGCCGGCTACCATCACAGAAGATTTCATGGGACACCAATATCTGCAGCAGGCGAATCAGATCATTGTGGATGATACAAGACGTCCATGGTTTAATAATGATACGGATTCTACGGTCTTTGGACTGGAGCCGAACTTCGGCTGCTGTACAGCTAATATGCATCAGGGCTGGCCGAAACTGGTTAATGCACTCTGGTATAGAGAGGGGGAAGATACGCTGGTGAGTATGGTGTTAGCGCCTTCCTATGTAGACACGACACTGGGCGGAGAGCGGATTTCTCTTTATCTTAAGACAGATTATCCTTTCCGGGAACAGTTGACGTATCGGGTAGAAGAAGCGCCGGATAGACCGGTGTGGATCAAGATCAGAATTCCTTTCTGGTGTGATGAGCCGCAGATTAAGTGTGACGGCGGCAGCCTGACCTTCACAGAAGACGGGCGGTTTGCAGTGGTAGAGAAGGTATTCCAGAAGGGGGATCAGATCCAGGTCAGATTGGAAATGAAAGTGTCCGTGTCAACTTGGTATAAAGATACGGTTGCGGTGGAACGTGGTCCTTTGGTATACGGTCTGGATGTGCAGGAAAGATGGGAAGTGAAGAAAGAGATTGCGGGTGTGAAAGATTATTATGTCTTCCCAGAGAGTGCGTGGAATTATGCACTTGACAGATCATTGCCCCATCAGGTGGAGGAAGAAGAGGTGTCTGGGGTTCCGTTTTCCAAGAAACATCCGCCAGTACGGCTGAAAGTAGCGGCGCGTAGAGTGGAAGCGTGGCAGGAAAGGAACGGCGACGCCAGAGAGATCCCGAACAGTCCGGTGTCCGAAAACGGAGAGGTGGAGACAGTTGCATTGATCCCTTTTGGCTGTACGAAGCTGCGGATTTCCCAATTCCCATATTATGGAAAATAGCGTAAAGAATAGTAAGTAATTCTAGAGCTAGTGAAGAAAGAGATTGCCGTATTGGCGGCGGAATGAGAGGCGTTATGAAGAAATACAGTGGAAAAACAGTCAGCTTTGGCCAGGTTGCATTAAAGGGTGGTTTCTGGTATGCACAGCAGGAGCTGGTAAAGAAGGTAACGATCGATGCGGTTTACGACCGGTTCGAGGAGACGGGCCGGTTTGAGGCCCTGAAGGGAGAATGGAAAGAGGGCATGCCTTTCAAGCCGCATATTTTCTGGGATTCCGACGTGACTAAGTGGATGGAAGGCGCTGCGTACTATTTGAAGAAGGAACGGAATGATATACTGGAAGCGAAGCTGGATATGCTGATAGAGCGGATGGAGAAGCAGCAGACAGAGGACGGCTACCTGAATTCTTATTTTACGACGGTGGAACCGGAGGCGCGCTTTACCAGAAGATTGGATCACGAATTGTACTGTGCGGGGCACTTGATTGAAGGCGCGTTGGCCTACTATGAGGCGACGGGTAAACGGAAAATGCTGGATCTTACGATTCGTTATATCGATCAGATCGACAGGATTTTCCGGATAGAACATTCCGCGGCATTTGACACGCCGGGCCATCAGGAGATTGAGATGGCGTTAGTGAAACTGTATCAGGTTACCGGAGAAGTCCGTTACAAAGAGCTGGCGGAATATTTCATAGATACGAGGGGAAACAGCCAGAAGGATCGGGATACCACGAAGGAAGATCTGGTAAGCTTCCAATCCCACCTGCCAGTCAGGGAGCAGAAGACGGCACAGGGGCACGCGGTGAGAATGCTGTATCAGATGTGCGCGATGGCGGATCTTGCGCTGCTAGATCAGGAAGAGGAAATGACAACGGCATGTGAGACGCTGTTTGATAATATTGTGCAAAAAAGGATGCATATCACAGGCGGCATCGGTTCTACTTATCTGGCGGAGGCATTTACGTTCGATTACGATCTGCCGGAGATCACCACTTATAATGAAACTTGTGCGTCCATTGCGCTGGCAATGTTTAGCAGAAGGATGTGGCTGATTGATGCAGACCATAAATATGCAGACTGTGCGGAATTGGCGCTTTACAATACGATGCTGAGTGGTATGTCCTTGTCTGGCGACCGGTTCTTCTATGAGAATCCTTTGGCGGCTCATCCGGAGAGAAATCAATTCAATGCATCCAGAAAGGAGAATATACGGGAGCATCTTCCGATTTTAGAGCGGGTGAAAGTATTCGATTGTTCCTGCTGTCCACCTAATCTGGTGCGTACCATGGGTTCCATCGGCGACTATATGTATTCTGTGTCGGAGAATACGATTTATGCCCATTGCTATATGGATGCGGAAGCGTGGATCAGCCTGCCGGATCAGGAAGTATATCTGCGGCAGAGGACGGAGTACCCCTATGCAGGGCAGATTGATCTGGAGGCAGGAACTGGCGGTGACTATACACTTGCCCTGCGCATTCCGGGATGGTGTTCTTCTTACCGTATTCTAGTAAATGGAGATCCAGCAGTCTACACAGTGGAGAAAGGGTATGCCTATCTGCACCGGGTATGGCAAGAGAAGGATCATATCGTCCTGGATCTGGACATGCCAGTGGAACTGGTGGAGGCAAATCCAAAGGTGCCCAATTTATGTGGAAGAGTTGCTGTGATGAGAGGGCCGCTTACATTCTGCGCGGAAGGGATTGATAATCAGGATCTGCCTTTACGGGATATCAGGATTGGGGATGCTTGTAGTTTTGAGATGTCATTGGAAGAAATTTGCGGCAGGCAGCTTCCTGTTCTATCCGGCAGGGTATCAGTCAGAAAGGCATTTGATGTACTTTACAGAACCTACTGTGGAGAAAAAGAGAGCGTGGCATTGAAGCTGATTCCATATTTTGCATGGGCAAACAGGGGCATTTCAGAGATGAATGTATGGTTTATCAAAGAATAAAGGTTTCATGGAGTTGCCAGCTTCTTTGGGTTATGGCAGTATAAATTAAAAATACAGGTCAAAATGCGGGACGCGCTATGCTGCGTCGCCGCTTTTGCCCTGTATTTCTAAATACTAAAGTTTTCCGATCTTGCAGAGCCTTGCGTACTCGCCGTTTTGTACAGTAAGTTCGTCATGGGTTCCCTGCTCCAGAATACGCCTGTCAGATAAAACATAGATCTGATCTGCATTCTTAATAGTAGAAAGACGATGGGCAATGAAGATGGAAGTTCTGTTTTCTTTTAGTCTCTCAATAGACCGTTGAATGATCTCTTCGCTCTCATAGTCTAAGGCGCTTGTCGCTTCGTCCATAATGAGAATCTTCGGATTCTTGAGAAACAGTCTTGCGATGCTGATCCGCTGGTGCTGTCCGCCGGAGAGCATGATACCTCTTGTACCGACGAGACTGTCATAACCCTTATCTAGGGAAAGGATAAAGTCATGGATGTTGGCAAGCATGGCAGCGCTTATGATCTCCTCTTCTGATGCGTTTTCCTGGCCATACCGGATATTGTCCCGGATTGTTCCATTGAAGATATAAACTTCCTGCTGTACGATTCCAATCTGTGCTCGAAGAGAACTTAAGGACAGATCCCTTAGATCGATGCCGTCGATCTTAATACAGCCTTCGCAGACGTCATAAAACCTGGCGATCAGGGAAGCAATTGTGGTTTTGCCGATTCCAGAGGCTCCGGCAAACGCCACTGTCTGCCCGCTCTTGATATGGAAGGAAATTTTCTCCAGGACATTGTCTGCCGTGTCCTCGTAATGGAAAGAAACCTGATCGAAGGTGATATCACCGGCAGGATCTTTTAGGGAAATGGCGCCTGGACGCTCTGTGACAGCGGGATGTATTTCCATCATATCCATGAAGCGGATAAAACTTGCCTTGCCTTCTTCAAACAGACGCATAAAGTTGAGCGTGGTGCGGATCGGTTCTGCGAGACTTCCGGCATATAACAGGAAAGTGATAAGAACCGCAGGATTTAAGTTCTCTCTGACGATTAGCAGGGAACCGAAGATTACGACCAGCATTGACAGGAATTGAGGATAGGCTTCTACAGTTTCATAGAAAACGGCCTCCAGCTTGTAAAAGAGGCACTTACTCCCTGTATAAAATCTGTTTTTTTCCTGAAAGCAATCCCTGTGCGTTGTTTCCTTTCCGAAAGCCTTCACAGTACGGATGCCAGACAGAGTATCTTCGGCATATTCGTTCAGTGCGGATAGATCCTCCTTGTTTTGCAAAAGACACCGCTCCATCTTCCGGTCAGCAAAAAAAGCGGCGACACCAAGAAAAGGCAGTGCCGAAAAGACGATCAGCGTCAAGGGTACGTGGATGCGGAGCATAATCACAAAAGCACCGATAAATTTGATCACCGTCATCAGCAGGTCTTCCGGTGCATGGTGGAACAGTTCTGTCATGTTGGTCAAGTCATTTGACAGTACGGTCATGAGTTTCCCGGTACTGTTTCTTGCGTGAAAACCAAAAGACAGGGATTCATAGTGTTCAAACAATTCCATACGCATGGTTTCTTCCATTTTGGCGCCCATAGCATGCCCAAAGTAAGCGTAAATAACATTGCTTATTACCTTGATTAGGGTAAGCAGTACCAAAATACCTGCAAGCGTAAGCAGTTTGTGAAAGGTGCCGTCATCCCACTTTGCAAGAACTTCCCCGGTCATATAGCCGGATACCAGGGGAAAAAGCAGGACGCTGCCAGCGCTGAGCATGGCGAAGAATAAGTCCATTAGAAAAATGCTGCGGTGCGGCTTGTAGTAAGATAAAAATTTCTTTGCCCGTTGTGTTGTAAATTTTGATTTCATATGTCCTCCAGATTATTCAGGAGGGCTATTTTGTGATGACCCTCCATGTGATAGATTTTGTCATTCTTGTTGTTTTTCTCATTGTCATTGACTCCTTTCTGTGTTTTGTCTCTTTGACATGGCTCTTATTTTATTTATTATAAGAGACTGCCGTTCCCCGGAAAGATTTTATGCCTTGGGGATGGCATTATTATACCTGATTGTTTAGAAGAAGGAAACTGGTTTCTGAACAGATTTTGCCGTTGAAAAACGGTTTCCTTTTTGACGTCGTACATGCTATAGTGTAAAGGAAAGCGTTGCGGGAAGGAGGATTGGAGGATGCAGTATACAAGAAGGTGCCAGACGCCGCTTGGTGGTGTGCTTCTGGCGGCGGATACGATAGGACTTACCGGCTTGTGGTTTGATGGAGCAAGATACTGTGGGGCAGGATTGGATCCGCAGCATGAAGAGAAAGAAATGCCGGTCTTCGAGACAGTTGAGAGATGGCTTGCACTGTATTTCTCTGGCAGGCAGCCAGATTTCCTTCCGCCAGTCCATTTGATCGGATCACCATTCCGACGAAGCGTATGGGAGCTTATGTTGCAGATTCCTTACGGACAGACCAGGACTTATGGGGAACTGGCAGCATGCATTGCGAAGGAGAGAGGGATCCCAAGGATGTCAGCACAGGCGGTGGGCGGAGCAGTAGCCCATAATCCGATTTCTATCATTCTCCCCTGTCATAGGATGGTAGGCATGAATGGGAGTCTGACGGGGTATGCAGGTGGAATTCCAAGGAAGGTGGAACTGTTGAAGCTGGAAGGCGTTGCAATGGATAAGCTGTTTGTGCCGACAAAAGGAACGGCGTTATAGGCAGGGAAAGGGACCGGAGGAGAACGGGAGTGCAGAAAGAATTACTGCTGGAAAATAGGAAAGCGCCGCAGGCGGTTAAGATCCGTGGGGCAAGAGTACATAATTTAAAGAATATTGATGTGGATATTCCCTTAAATAGAATAGTTGCCATAGCCGGTGTATCAGGTTCCGGGAAATCTTCTCTGGCGTTAGGGGTTCTCTATGCGGAAGGATCGAGGCGGTATCTTGATGCATTGTCCACTTATACGAGAAGGCGAATGACACAGGCAGCACGGGCACAGGTAGATGAGGTTCTGTATGTACCTGCGTCGTTGGCACTGCGGCAAAGACCGGGTATGCCTGGTATCCGTTCGACTTTCGGGACGGGAACAGAACTTTTGAACAGTCTGCGGCTCATGTTTTCCAGGCTGGCCAGTCACCGCTGTCCGAATGGACATATGTTAAAACCGTCGTTAGGGGTTGCCGCAGGGCAGGCGCTGGTCTGTCCGGTATGTGAAGAACGCTTTTATGCGCCATCGGCGGAGGAGCTTAGTTTTAACGGTCAGGGTGCCTGCAGAAAGTGCGGTGGTACAGGAACGGTACGAACTGTGGATCGTGCGACACTTGTACCAGATGAATCCCTTACGATCGATGAAGGAGCTGTTGCACCGTGGAATTCCCTTATGTGGTCTCTTATGACAGATGTGTGCCGGGCAATGGGCGTGCGCACGGATATTCCTTTCTGTGAACTTTCGGAGGCAGAGAAGGAGATTGTCTATGACGGACCAGCTGAGAAAAGGCATATATTATATAAGGCAAAGAACTCCAATCAGGCGGGAGAACTGGATTTTACTTACTACAATGCTGTCTACACAGTGGAGAATGCATTGGCGAAAGTAAAAGATGAAAAGGGAATGAAACGGGTGGAAAAATTTCTGAAGGAGGATGTCTGTCCGGCATGCGGCGGCACACGGCTGTCGGAGGAGGCAAGAGCACCGCAGCTACTCGGTATTACGCTTGATGGAGCATGCAGAATGCCGCTCACTATGCTGAAAAAATGGGTGGATGGTATTCCGGCTTTGCTTCCAGAAGCTATGAGACCGATGGCGGAAAGCATTTGCGGTTCTTTTCGGATGACAGCGGTCCGTCTGCTGGATCTTGGGCTGGGATATCTTACCCTTGACAGAGCATCTGCCACACTGTCCACAGGAGAACGGCAGCGTATGCAGCTTGCCAGGGCAGTACGTAACAGAACAACAGGCGTTCTGTATGTGTTGGATGAGCCGTCTATCGGACTGCATCCGTCAAATATTGTGGGCTTAAGCGGCGTTATGCATGATCTGATCGCGGATGGAAATTCGGTTCTTCTGGTGGATCATGATACCCAGATCTTAAGAGAGGCAGACTGGCTGGTGGAGATGGGGCCAGGGGCAGGCGCTTGTGGCGGAAGAGTCATCGCGCAAGGAACGATCCAGGAGATCGCGGCAAACAAAGAATCCCAAATCGGACCGTTTCTGCAGGCAGTCGAGTCATTTGTTGATAGAAGAACTGGGGAATCAGGGAAAGATGTGGGAGACTGTGCAGGTACAGAGACAATGTTTCAGGAAGGTACGATTTATTTGTCCACGGCAGCAGTCCATACGGTGAAACCTTTGGAGGTAAGGATTCCCAAAGGAAAGTTGACAGTAGTGACTGGTGTGTCTGGTTCAGGCAAGACTACTATGATATTGGAAAGTCTTGTTCCCGGTCTGGAAGCTTGTTTGGAAGGTACCTCTCTTCCTGGGCATGTTTTGTCAGTCAAGGCAGAGGGCATCAAACATGTGAAGCTGATCGACGCTGTGCCGATTGGCATTAATGTACGTTCCACTGTAGCAACTTATGCCAATGTGCATGATGAATTGCGTAAGATTTTTGCACGGACAACGGATGCTAAGAAGGCTGGATATAAGGCGGGGGATTTTTCCTATAATACGGGAAGCCTGCGCTGTCCTGTCTGTGATGGCACTGGGGTGATCAGTCTGGATGTGCAGTTTCTGCCGGATGTGGATGTGCCCTGTACGGAGTGTCATGGTTCCCGGTACCAAAAGGCCGCCTACGGGATCAGGCATATGCGGCAGGATGGCGGCTCCTGTTCTCTGCCGGAACTGATGGATATGGATGTGAACACAGCGCTGGCATACTGCCAGGATTGCAAAGACATGAAAAATGTTTATCAGCGGCTGCTTGTCCTGCAAAGTCTCGGTTTAGGGTATCTGACGCTGGGGGAGGAGACGCCGAGTCTGTCAGGCGGAGAGGCGCAGCGGCTGAAACTGGCAGGCGAGATGGGGAAAACACAGTCGGATACTGTATTTGTCTTCGATGAGCCAACCATTGGTCTGCATCCGCTGGATGTACAGACATTGCTGGGGATATTTCAGATGTTAATCGGGAAGGGAGCGACGGTGATCGTGATTGAACATGATCTGGATGTGATCCGAAACGCTGACTATATGATTGATATGGGACCAGGCGGCGGGGAGGATGGCGGCAGGATTGTGGCAGTTGGAACACCAGCGCAGGTCGCAGATCAGAAAGAGAGCGTCACAGGGAAATTCCTGTGAATCTAACCGCTTCCGGTTGACACTACACAACTGTCAGTCTATAATACATATGTGTGATTTTTACATAATAATACATTTTTTCTGACGAGAGAGGGAGGAAATTCCAATGAAGAAATTATCTGTTAAGAGTGTTGTTGCCATTGGTATTGGTGCAGCGTTGTTCTTTGTATTAGGTAAGCTTGTGATACCTTCACCGGTTCCGAATACAAATATCAGCTTGCAGTATGCAGTCCAGGCAGTTTTTGCTACGTTATTTGGACCGGTGGTTGGCTTTCTGATCGGTTTCATCGGACATACGTTGGCGGATGCGACAAGCTACGGACCGTGGTGGAGCTGGATCATTGCTTCTGGTGTGGTAGGTCTTGTAATAGGTTTTGTGACGATGAAGATGGACATCAATGAAGGGATCGACACGAAGAAGATCGTGCGGTTCAATATTGCGCAGGTGGTTGCGCATCTGTTGGCGTGGGGATTTGTTGCACCGTGCTTTGATATTCTGATTTATTCGGAACCGATTGAGAAAGTATTTGCACAAGGTCTGATGGCAGGTACAGCCAATATCATCACGACGGGTATTGTCGGTACTCTTCTGTTAGTTGCATATGCGAAGACGGTCGTCAAGAAAGGTTCCCTGAACAAAGAAAATTAATCGATAGTGGCGATCATTGAGAGCGGCCGTTTTCACGCGGCGGCTCTTTTTGCGAAAAGGAGAAAGCATATGACATCCCCCATCATTTCATTTCAGGACTATGGATTCCAATATAGGGCGCAGGCGGAACCAACCCTGCGGCATATCAATCTGGATATTTATCCGGGTGAAAAGGTGCTTATTGCAGGCACGTCAGGCAGTGGCAAGAGTACGATCGGGAATTGCATTAACGGCCTGATTCCTTTTGCCTATTCCGGTGAGAGTACAGGTGTACTCCTGGTTGACGGTAAAGAGGCTAAGCAGAGTAGTATTTTTGAATTGAGTCATATAGTAGGGACGGTGCTGCAGGACACGGATGGACAGTTCATCGGGCTGACGGTAGGTGAGGATATCGCGTTTGCAGCAGAGAATGACTGTGTCCCGCAGGAAGAGATGAAGCAGCTGGTCGACAAAGTGTCTGCGCTGGTGGACATCGGTCATCATCTGGAACATGCACCCCATGAGCTGTCGGGTGGACAGAAGCAGAGAGTCAGCCTGGCTGGTGTTATGATTGAGGAAGTAAAGGTGTTGTTGTTCGATGAACCGCTGGCGAATTTGGATCCTGCGGCGGGACGCACGACGATTGAGCTGATTGATATGGTACATGAGCGCACAGGGGCGGCTGTGCTGATCATAGAACACAGGCTTGAGGATGTACTGTGGCGGCATATGGATCGGATTATCTTGATGAACGAGGGAGAGATCATAGCGGATCTGCCGACAGCGAAGCTGCTGGCAGAGGAGCAGCTCTTGGAGCATGGGATCAGAGAACCCCTCTATTTGACGGCGCTGCGCTATGCAGGGGTGGAGATCAGCGAGGCGATCCATCCAGAGCATGTGGAGCGTCTGGTCTTGAGCCAGACAGATAAGGAGAAAGTGCGAAACTGGTACCAGATGCAGAAAGCTGGAATACACAGCAGGCAGCAGGGAGAGGAACTGCTTTGTGTGGAAGGTCTGACGTTTGGTTATACGCAGGACAGTTATACGCTGCAGGATGTCAGCTTTGCGATCCATAAAGGGGAAATGGTCAGCATTGTAGGCCGTAATGGCGCAGGGAAGAGTACGCTGGCGAAACTGATCTGTGGATTTGAGAAGCCTGTTTCCGGCCGGATCTCTATGGAGGGCAGGGATCTGAAAGGCGATACAATCAAGGAGCGTGCGGAACGGATCGGTTATGTTATGCAGAATCCGAACCAGATGATTTCCAAACCTATGATCTGGGATGAGGTAGAGATGGCGCTTCTGCAGAGTGATATGTCCAAAGAGGAGCGAAGTAAGAGAGTTGAAGAGACATTGAAAGTATGTGGGCTTTATCCGTTCCGCAACTGGCCGGTTTCCGCCTTGTCCTTTGGTCAGAAGAAGCGGGTTACGATTGCCAGTATTCTTGTCAAACGGCCGCAGATCATTATTCTGGATGAGCCGACGGCAGGACAGGACTATCATCACTATACGGAGATCATGGACTTCCTGAAAGAGTTAAACGAAAAGGGCTATACGATCTTGATGATTACGCATGATATGCATCTGATGCTGGAATATACTGAGCGGGCGATTGTTTTCAGTGAGGGAAGGATGTTGGCGGACACGACTGCGGCACGTGTGCTGAACGATCCTGATCTGGTGAAGGCGGCGAATCTGAAAGAGACCAGTCTGTATACACTGAGCCAATCCTGTGGGATCGAAGAGGCGCAGGTTTTCACAGAGTGCTTTATCAGTTATGAGCAGAAGGAGGTGCGGTAGTATGGCGAAGATCGCGATTTTAAGTTATATCAAGCGGAAGAGTCCTGTGCATGAATTGACAGGGACGACGAAATTGATCTTTTTTATCGCCTGGAGTGTGGGTTCCATGGTCACTTATGATACGAGAGTATTGGTGTGTATGATGCTATTCAGTGCGGTGATATTCAAAATCAGCCAGATCAGAATACGGGATATCAGTGTGGTGCTCGGTTTAGCGGCGGCCTTTGTTCTTCTGAACAATTTGTTTGTGTATTTGTTTGCACCTGAGTATGGGGTAGAGCTGTATGAGAGCAGGACCGTCCTGTTTACTATCGCAGGACCGTATACGGTTACGCTGCAGCAGTTGTTCTATCATCTTAATATGACGATGAAGGTGATCTGTGTCGTGCCGGTGGCGCTTCTGTTTATTGCCTGTACGGATCCCAGCGAGTTTGCGGCGTCTCTGGCAAGCATCGGGGTAAGCTACCGGATCGGCTATTCCGTCAGTCTTGCGCTGCGTTATATTCCGGATGTGCAAAGAGAGTATCATAATATCAGCCAGGCACAGCAGGCCAGGGGTATCGATTTGTCGGGCAAGGATAAAGTGTTTACCAGATTAAAGAATTCGGTGGCCATTCTTCTGCCGTTGATTCTATCCAGCCTAAATCGTATTGAGACAGTCAGTAATGCGATGGAGCTGCGGGGGTTTGGCAAGAATAAGATACGTACCTGGTATGCGAGAAGGCCAATGAAGAGAAACGACTGGCTGGTGATTATTTTTGTACTGACGGTTTTAACTGTCGATATGGTAGTAACGTTCTGGGATGGAAGCAGGTATTATAATCCCTTTTTGGGGTAAAGATTTATTTGCAGGGGAAAATTGAGAGACTTAAAAGCGAGCGCGTCTGCAACGCAGACAGATGGAGGTCAGATTGAACATACTGGTAATTGGAGGCAGTTATTTCTATGGAAGAGTTTTCGTCATGGAAGCGGCAAAAGAGCATCAGGTCACACTTTTAAACCGCGGTACGTATTCTATGGAACAATTCGGCGTCAAGGAGATTGCGGGTGACAGGCATGACAGCAGTGTCCTTGTACAGTGCGGGGAGGATTACGATGCCGTTATAGATTTCTGTGCCTATGAGACAGGGGATGTGAGTCTGGTGACCGAGCATCTTTCAGGGAAGATCAGACACTATGTGCTGATCAGCACAGTGGATGTCTATGAGAGAGGCGGCAGCGTGTTAAAGACAGAGGAATATGCGTTGGAGCATAGGAGATATCCAGGAGAGGCAGGCGCTTATATCGCAGGGAAAGTGGCGCTGGAAGAGGAAATCACTCAGGTATGCGGGGGCAGAAAAATTCCATGGACAATACTTAGACCGGCGATTTTATATGGACCTTACAATTATGCGCCAAGAGAGGCGGCATATATCCAGATGATGCTGCAAAACAAAGCGCTGCCCAGATTCACGGATGCGGACGGAAGATTCCAGGTTGTCTATGTGAAGGATGCGGCGCAGGCAGTTCTTAAGACACTTGGAAACAAGACAGCTTATGGGCAGGCTTATAACCTCTGTCAGGATGAAATAGTGACCTATGATACCCTCTTTAAGACAATGCAGGAAGTGGCGGACAAAGAGGTAGTAGAAGGACTGCAGGAGATTCCGATTACAGTAGACAGCGCTGTGGCGCAGCAGATTCCGGTACCTTTTCCGGCAAGAGAAGAGGAAAGCGAGCTGTGCTCCAATGAGAAAGGAAAGCGGGAACTTGGACTGGAGTATATGGATTTCAAGGAGGGAATGCGCAGAACGTACAATGCCTTTAAACATGTTTACCAGATGTGAAGATTTGTAGAATGAGGGATGGGCATGGAGGTAAGAATGACTTTAGATCAGGTAGCGGTAGGGGAAACAGTTAGGATTACAAAGGTCGGCGGAGAGGGAGAACTCCGCTGCCGGCTGTTAGATATGGGCTTGATTCCCAAAACGGTCGTCAAAGTGCAGAAAGTGGCGCCTATGGGAGATCCCATTGAGATTCATCTGCGCGGTTATGAGCTGACGATCCGCAAGGAGGATGCCGGTAAGATTGAGGTGCAGTAAAGGAAATAAGCAGGACGGCGGCCGGCTAATAAAGAAAGGAACAGGTAAGGAACGAGGACGAAGCAATGAGATATGCTCTGGTAGGGAATCAGAATTGTGGCAAAACAACATTATTTAATCAACTGACAGGATCTAACCAGCATGTGGGAAACTTTCCAGGTGTAACGGTAGATTCCAAGGTGGGTGATATCCGTGGAGAACGGGGGAATTCGGTAGTGGATCTGCCGGGGATCTATTCGATCCGTCCTTATACGAACGAGGAACTGGTAACCCGCAGATTTATCTTGCAGGAGCGGCCGGAAGGAATCATTAATATCGTAGATGCTACCAATATAGAACGGAATCTGTATTTGACATTACAGCTTTTGGAGATGCACATTCCCATGGTCCTCGCCCTCAATATGATGGATGAAGTCCGTAATAACGGCGGAACGATCGATATCGGAAAGATGGAGGAGTTGTTGGGCATACCTGTGGTGGCGATCAGCGCTGCGAAAAATGAAGGAATTGAGGACCTGATCCATGCGGTCAAAGAAGTATCTGAAAGACATATTTATCCTAAAGTGATGGATTTTTGTGAAAAGGGCGCCGTACACAGATGCATTCATGCAGTCAGTCATCAGGTGGAAGACCATGCGGAAAAGATTGGTATTTCTCCACGGTTTGCAGCGACTAAGATCGTAGAAGGAGATCATGATATCATTCAAAGTCTGCGTCTGTCAGAAAATGAGCTGGATCTGATGGAGCACAGTATCTTGGAGATGGAGAAGGACAGTGAAATGGACCGTAACGCAGCTTTGGCGGATATGCGTTATGATTTTATTGAGAGAGTATGCAGTCAGGCAGTCATCAAGTGCCATGAGAGCAAGGAACACAGAAGAAGCGTGCGGATTGACAGTGTGTTGACGAATAAATATCTGGCGATCCCATCTTTTTTGGCGATCATGCTGTTTGTATTCTGGCTCACCTTTGGGATAATTGGCGCTTTCTTGAGTGATCTGCTCAGTAAGGGGATCGATTTCCTGTCTGCAGCAGTGGAAAGAGCGCTTGTCGGGTATGGCATCAATCCGGTGGTAGAGAGTCTGGTGATCGATGGTATTTTCACAGGAGTGGGAAGTGTGTTGAGTTTTCTGCCGATCATTGTGGTCCTGTTTTTCTTTCTTTCCATCTTGGAGGATTCCGGATATATGGCAAGAATCGCATTTGTGATGGACAGACCGCTACGCAAAATTGGACTGTCTGGTAAGAGCTTCGTGTCTATGTTGATTGGATTCGGTTGCAGCGTTCCGGCAGTGATGTCCACCAGAACGTTATCGTCCGAACGGGATAAGAAGATGACAATTATGTTGATTCCGTTCATAAGCTGTTCAGCCAAAATACCGATCTATGCGCTTTTTGCGGCGGCATTTTTTAAGGAACACCAGGCCCTTGTGATGATGGGATTGTATGTACTGGGCATTCTGGTGGGAGTCTTATGTGCATTTGTCCTGCGCAAGACGTTGTTTCACGGCAAGCCAATGCCTTTTGTGATGGAGCTGCCCAATTATAGGTTTCCCTCTGCAAAGAGTGTGCTTTTGCTGATGTGGGATAAAGCGAAAGACTTTGTGCAGAGAGCTTTTACGGTTATATTTATTGCGACGCTGATCATTTGGTTTCTGCAAACCTTTGATGTCAGATTAAATGTAGTATCGGATTCTGGAGACAGTCTGCTTGCCATGATCGGCAAGATGATAGCTCCGCTCTTTGCGCCTTTGGGATTTGGCGATTGGCGGGCGGCCACTGCGCTGATCAGTGGTTTTACTGCGAAGGAGGCGGTGGTCAGTACCTTGGGGGTGCTGACAGGGACGAGTATGAGCACGTTAGGAGATACTTTGGAAACGGTATTTACACCGCTTGCGGCGTCCAGTTATCTGGTTTTTACCCTGTTATATACGCCCTGTGTTGCCGCCGTGGCGACAATCAGGCGAGAGATGGAATCGACATGGAAGACGATCGGCATTGTTCTGATGCAGTGCGGGGTAGCCTGGATTGCAGCGTTTCTTGTTTACCAGGCAGGCAGCCTGCTATAGCGGGCAACTTAGGTCTGTACAAATTTTATAAAATGACATAAAATAAATAAGAAAGTCCATGTTGACTGTGCGGAACGAAGAGATGATTGATCCTAAGACAGAAGAGAAAGGCGTGAGAGAATGAAAAGTTACATGTTGGATTTGAATTCTATCGACAGGGTGAAGGGATTTGTGAAAACGATAGAGGCATTTGAAGGTTATTTTGATCTGGCGACAGGAAGATATGTGATAGACGCGAAGTCTATCATGGGTATTTTTTCTATGGATTTGTCTAAGCCTGTGGAGTTTAGGGTTTTGGAGACGCACGATAAGCTGTCGGAGATCGAGGCAGCCATTGCACCATACATAGTACAGTCATAACGAAGGGCGCGGCAGGTATGTTGACCGTGCCAAAGAATAATGGCTTAAAGTTTACATATTTTCATGGAAACTGTCGGTATATGAAGGAATCGTATGCCGGCAGTTTTTGAGATTCAGAGCCAGGTGTTTATGCTGTTGTAGGACGGTGTCAAATGCGCGGGCAAAGAGGAAGGCGTGGATAATACTATGAAATTTATGCATCTTGCAGATCTACATCTGGGGAAGCGGATTAACGAGTTTTCGATGTTGGAGGATCAAAAGTATGTGTTAGAGCAGGTACTGCAGCGGATCGATGAGGAGGGAATAGAAGGACTCTTGATCGCGGGGGATATCTATGACAGACAGGTCCCATCCGTTGAGGCAGTCAGACTGTTGGATGATTTTCTTACGCAGGTGGCTGGACGCCGGGTACCTGTGTATATGATTGGCGGGAATCACGACAGTACTGCGCGGCTTTCCTTTGGCGCGCGGCTTTTAACGGGAAGTGGCGTTCATATGGCGTCGGAATATGATGGTATCGTAGAAAGGATTACAGTGGAGGACGCCTTTGGGATGATCGATCTATTTCTGCTGCCCTTTTTGAAACCTGCTCAAGTGCGGACAGTCTGGAAGGAGAAAGCGGAAGGCGTTCAAACTTATCAGGATGCTGTGTCCTTTGTCCTCGACAGGATAGAGAGAAATGAGAAGCACAGGAGCATCCTGCTGGCACATCAGTTTGTGACAGGGGCAGCTGTCTGTGATTCGGAGGAACATGCGGTGGGGGGATTGGACCAGATTGACGCGGCATGTTTTGACGGATTTGATTATGTGGCGTTAGGGCATCTTCATGGGCCGCAGAAAGTGAGACGGGATACGCTGCGCTATGCAGGTACATTGCTAAAATATTCTTTCTCTGAAGTGAACCAGAAGAAAAGTGTCACCATAGTAGAGCTGCGGGAGAAGGGGAACATCCTGATTGATACCAGACCGGTCAGGCCTTTGCATGAAATGCGTATTGTACGGGGAAGCTATGAGGAAGTGACTTGCAGAAGAAATTATGAGAATACAGATACGGAGGATTATGTGGGGATTACACTGACAGATGAGGAGGATATCTTTGATGCGGTAGGCAAGCTGCGCGCGATTTATCCGAATCTGATGAAGCTGGGGTATGATAATACAAGGACCAGACAGGACCAGATCATTGCGGCGCCCGAAGCGGTACAGGAGAAAGGGCCGATGGAGCTGTCTGAGGAGTTGTTTATGCTGCAGAACAATAGACCGATGAGTGGACAGCAAAGGGAATATCTAAGTGGGCTGATCAGCGGGATTTGGGGAATGTAAGGGAAGGAGGAGATGTTATGCGGCCGCTTTTACTTGTCATGTCGGCATTCGGACCATATGCCGGGGAGACGGAAGTGGATTTTGAGAAGTTAGGAAGCCAGGGATTGTATTTGATCACTGGAGATACCGGTGCGGGCAAGACATTTCTGTTCGATGCCATTGTTTTTGCATTATATGGGGAAGCAAGCGGAAGCGCCAGGGAGCCTTCCATGCTTCGTTCTCACTATGCCAGTCCAGATGCACAGACCTATGTTACCCTTCGTTTTCTCTATCAAGGGCAGGCATATGAGATCACAAGGAGACCGGAATATCTGCGTCCGTCGAAGAGGGGCGGCGGCATGACAGTGAACCGTGCGGAAGCTGTGTTCACTTACCCTGATGGTCATATCGTGACAAAGAGTAAGGATGTGACCAGGGCAGTGGTGGAATTGTTAAGGATCGACCGCGGACAGTTTACGCAGATTGCTATGATCGCGCAGGGAGATTTCCTGCGTCTGCTATACGCGAAAACAGAAGAGCGGAGTGGAATCTTCCGGGAGATCTTTCACACCAGGATTTATTTGACTTTGCAGGAGAAACTAAAGAATGAGACCAGTATGCTCAAGTCTAGCTGTGAGGAGCACAGAAACAGCATTAGGCAGTACAGGGAAGGAATTCTATGGGAAGAACAGATACCGGGCGGGCTGTCTGTGGAAGATAAGGAGAAACTTACTACAGAACAGTTGCTGGAAGAACTATGCAGTGTGATGGCATATCAGAGGAGAGAGAAGGAAGCACTGTCCTGTGACAGGGAGAAGCTTGACGAGGAAATGGAGAGAACTCATCAGATGATCGGAGCGGCAAAGGCGGCCGAGAGAATGAGGGAGGAGTTAGAACGGACGATTGCACAGATTGACACACTGCATCCACAGCTTTCTTTGCAGGAGGAAAGACTGCATCTGCTACATGGACAGCAGGCGCAGATGAACACACTGCGGCAGCGGATGTATCTGGAAGAGGAAATGATGCCTGTGTATGAGGAAGTCGGGCGTCTGCGGGAAACGTATGACCAGAGGGCGGATGAAATCCTGAGACAGGAACAAAACAGGGAAAAAGAAAAAGCGAAACTGCGGCAGTTGCGGGAAGCTTATGAGAATACGCTGCGACGTCTGGAAGAACTGCAGAATGTTGATATCAGGCAGATAGAAGCAGAACGGCAGATAGAGCGTCAGGAGAGGCACAATGAAGGCTTGCGCGAGAACATTGAACAGATAGAAGAGATTGTCCAGCTGCAGGAGGAGTTGAGAGCGAAACAGGAGAAGTATCAGGAGATATGCGCCAGACAGGAGGCGCAGAGACAGAGCTTTGAGAGTCTGCAGCAGTGTTATCTGGATGATCAGGCAGGAGTGCTGGCACAGAGACTCAAGAGGGAAAGTCCGTGCCCGGTGTGTGGTTCGCTGGTCCATCCGAATCCAGCTGTAAGACAAAAGAAGGCGCCGGACCAGAATATGGTGGAGCAGGCGAAAGAACGTTGGGAACAGGAAACCGCTGCTATGCGGGAGGCAAGTGAAGCGGCAGGCCGGGTGAAAGGGATTCTGGATGGCAGGATGCAGGTCCTGATGGAGAAACTGGGAAAAGAGAAGATCTGGGAAGAAGCTGCTGCGTGCTGGGAGCAGACTGCTGTAGAGCCGTCAAGGATACAGGAATTGTTAAGAGAACTTAAAAAACAGCTGAGAGAGAACCAGAACCAGGTTTGTGCGTTACAGGAAGCGCTTAAAGAGATTAGGACGCTGCAGGAAGAACGGGAGCGGGAGCAGGCCAAAAAGTGCGTCCTGGAAAGGCAGATAGAAGAGGTGGCATCCCATGACCGTGAGACAGAAGAGCAGTTAGCAGTTTTGCACAAGGAACAGGGGCAGTTATCCGGCCGGATCAAGGAACAGGAAAGACTGCTGCCTTATGTGGCAAAGGAAGAAGCTATTGCACAGATTGGACAGAAGCGGCGGCAGATCGAAGAATATGAACAGACATTGACACAGGCGCAGCAGGCTTTCCAAGAGACGGAAAAGGTCTATCGGGATGCTCTGCAGAGGAAAGAAACGTTATCGGGCCAGCTTGAAAAGGAGAAGCCGGATCAGGAAATAGAAGAGGTTTATGCAAGACAGGAACGATTGCAGCGCCGGCGTAAGGAAAAACAGGAACAGTACCAGGAACTACTTCACCGTTATGAGACTAACAGTAGATTGCAGGAGGCGATTGTTAGACAGAATACAAATCTGCGGCAGGCAGAACAGCGTTATGGCATGATCGGAGAATTGTCGGCAACATTTAACGGCAGTCTTGCCGGCAAAGATAAAGTTATGTTGGAAACTTATGTACAAATGCAGTACTTTGACAGGATTCTGAAACGGGCCAATACCCGGTTCATGGTAATGTCCTCAGGTCAATATGAATTGAAGCGTTGTGTCCAGGCGGAAAACCAAAAGAAGCAGAGTGGATTGGAATTGGATGTGACGGACCATTATAATGGCACGGTGAGAAGTGTCAAAACTCTTTCTGGAGGAGAAGCTTTTCTGGCATCCTTGTCCTTGGCGCTGGGATTATCAGATGAGATCCAATCCCTGTCCGGCGGAATTGTCTTAGATACCATGTTTGTGGATGAAGGGTTTGGTTCTCTGGATACGGAATCGCTGGGACAGGCGGTAAGGGTTTTGCAGGGATTGGCGGAAGGCAGGCGTCTGGTGGGTATCATCTCGCATGTCAGTGAACTGCAGGAGCGCATCGACAAGAAACTGGTTGTCACGAAATCTGTGGATGGCAGCAAAGTCAGACTTGCAATTTAAAAAGAAATTGATATAATTACATATGAATATATGTGCATGCGTGATTGCAGCAGCTGCAGTTTTTGACCAGACAATGTAAACAGGACGTGGGGACTGTCGGTGTTTGGTATTTGCGAACTGCTCTATTATATGGTAAGATACTCTAATGGATTGAAATAAGGAGTGGTGATATGCTGGAATTAAAAGGAATCTGCTATTCGGCAGAAGATGAGAGCAGAGAGACAGAAATTTTAAAAGATATAAACGTAACGATTGACGATAGATTTATTGCGGTGACAGGACCGAATGGCAGTGGGAAATCTACGTTAGCCAAGATCATTGCAGGAATCCTTATGCCTACAGCAGGCCGGATTCTGTTAGACGGTGAAGACATCACGGATCTGTCGATCACGGAGCGCGCCAACCGGGGGATCAGTTTTGCTTTCCAGCAGCCGGTCCGCTTCAAAGGGATCACGGTGCGGGAACTTCTGTCCATTGCAGCAGGGAAGAAGGCAAGTATGACAGAAATCTGCGGAATGCTTTCGGAGGTTGGTTTGTGCGCAAGAGACTATGTGAACCGCGAAGTGAATGCCTCCCTGTCTGGTGGAGAGTTGAAGCGGATTGAGATTGCTATGATCATGGCGCGTGGTACAAAGGTGTCAATTTTTGATGAGCCGGAAGCGGGGATCGATCTGTGGAGTTTCCAGAATCTGATACATGTGTTTGAGAAGATGCATGAGGAGATTCGGGGTTCTATCCTGATCATTTCACATCAGGAACGTATCTTAAATATTGCGGATAGGATCATTCTGCTTACAGATGGACAAATCAAGAAAGTGGGAAGTAAAGAAGAAGTCATGCCGGAGCTTCTCGGCGCTGGAGCGCATTGTAAGACACTGACTGACAAATTATAGGAAAAGGAGGTATCTACCAAATGGACGTGATTCAACAGAGCCTGTTAGAACAGGTGGCAGGATTGCATGAGATACCTGCGGGAGCATATAATATCCGTGCAAACGGACAGATGGCGGCAAGAAATACGACGGCCAATATTGATATTATCACGAAAGAGGACCGGTCCGGCATTGATATCCGCATTAAGCCGGGAACAAGATCTGAGAGTGTGCACATTCCAGTGGTGCTCAGCCAGAGCGGACTTAAGGAGAGTGTGTACAATGATTTTTTTGTTGGAGAGGATGCGGATGTAACGATTATTGCGGGCTGCGGTATTCATAATGGCGGCGATGGCGCGTCAGAACATTCGGGAATACACAGGTTTTTTGTGGAGAAGAATGCCAAAGTCAGATATGTGGAGAAACATTACGGGAGCGGGGATGGAAATGGAGAGCGGATCATGAACCCGACCACAGAGATCCATCTTGCGCAGGGGGCGTCACTGGAGATGGATACGGTTCAGATCAAGGGAATTGATTCCACCAGACGCGTCACGAAAGCGGAAGTGGCACAAGGGGCGTCACTGGTCATCCGCGAGAAGATCATGACCCATGGAAGACAATATGCAGAGACAGATTTCCAGGTGGATATGAACGGGGATGATTCCAGTGTCAATCTGATTTCGCGTTCGGTAGCAAAGGAACATTCCAGACAGCTTTTTAAGAGCCGGATTATCGGAAATGGCAGATGTCAGGGCCATAGCGAATGTGACGCTATCATTATGGATGAGGCTAGCGTCAGTGCAATTCCGGAATTGACAGCCAATCATATCGACGCCAATCTGATTCATGAAGCAGCGATCGGAAAGATCGCGGGGGAGCAGTTGATGAAGCTCATGACGCTGGGATTGACAGAGAAGGAAGCTGAGGAACAGATCGTAAACGGATTTTTGAAATGAGAAAAATATTACATTATGCGTTAAACAGGCTGGTGATCACGGCAGTCATTGTACTTTTGCAGGTGGCGTTCTTTTTGCTGGAGATTGTTGTGTGGGGCAATTACTATGTAGAGATAGCCGTGATTCTTCGTCTGATCAGTTTCGGTGTTATCATAGCGCTGATTTTGAAGCAGGGAAATCCTGCTGTGAAAATGGCGTGGATTGTACCAATTCTTGTCTTCCCGCTATTTGGCGGCGTTATGTATCTGGCTTTTGGTTATGTTTTCAGACCTAAGAAACTCTATTTGGCAATGCGGCAGACAGGTGAAATCGTGAAAGAGACTCTGAAACAGGACGAGCTGGTCATGGCCAGACTGCGGGAGCGCAATCCCGGCACTGCTAACCAGAGTGCTTATATTCTGCGTTATGCGGGTATGCCGGTGTGGAACCATACGAGTGCAGTCTATTATCCAGATGGCCTTCCCTGGTGGAAGCAGCTTTTGAAAGATTTAGAGCAGGCAGAGCATTTCATCTTCCTGGAGTTTTTTATTCTGGGAGAAGGCGTTATGTGGAATGCTGTGCTGGAGATATTGGAGCGGAAGGTAAAGGACGGGGTGGAAGTCCGGCTGATCTATGACGATGTGGGAAGTGTATTTATCCTTCCCAAGGATTATCATGTTACGATGGAGAAGAAGGGGATCCATTGCGTTGCATTTAACCGGTTGGTTCCGTTTTTGGCGCTGGTGCTCAACAACAGGGATCACAGAAAGATCGTGGTGATCGATGGCAAGGTTGGATATACCGGCGGCATCAATATGGCGGATGAGTATATCAACTATACGCATCCTCATGGTGAGCATTGGAAGGATGCCGGCATCCGCATTGAAGGGGATGCCGTGTGGAATTTTACAGTCATGTTTCTTCAGATGTGGAATATGGCGAGGCGCACAGAGGAGGATTACAGCGGCTACCGGCATCATTATACAGACAGACTGGACATTGCAGGATTCGTGCAGCCGTACATGGATTCACCGCTGGATGATGAGACAGTGGGAGAGAATGTCTATCTGAATATGATCGGAGCCGCCAGACAGTATGTCTATATTTATACGCCTTATCTGGTCACGGATAACGAGATGGTCACGGCCTTGAAACTGGCAGCCAAACGAGGTGTGGATGTGCGCATTGTGACACCTGGTACGCCGGATAAAAAGACAATTTACTGGCTGACGCAATCCAATTACCAGAATCTGATTGAGGCAGGCGTCAGAATCTATCAGTATACGCCAGGATTTATCCATTCTAAATGTGTACTCTGTGATGATGAGGTGGCGGCGGTCGGTACCATCAATTTTGATTATAGAAGCTTTTACCATCATTTTGAATGCGGTGTTTTTCTATATCAGTCAGATATGATTAGGGCGCTAAAGGAGGATATGGAAGAGACATTTATGGTATCAGAACAGATTACGCTGGAATGGTGCAGGAAGAAATTCGTGAAGACCAATGTGATCGGACCGTTTTTAAAGCTGTTTTCACCATTACTATAAAGCTAGAACAGCGTGAAAGTGGAGAGAGGTATGTTACGTTTTATTCAGGTTATTGTTTGTAATCTGCCAAGAATTTATATGATTCCCAAGATGGCATATAAGGCCAGACATGGAGAGAAATATTCCGAAGAGGAATGCTACCGGTATGCGCAGCTTGCGATTCGGCGTATGATGAAGGCAGGTCATATTTCTACACAGAAATACGGGGCAGAATATCTTCCCGAAGAAGGGGGCTATATGATGTTTCCAAATCATCAGGGGAAATATGATGCACTTGGCATCATGTATGCTCATGAAAAGCCTTGTTCAGTGGTTATTGATGATGCGAAATCCCATGGGATCTTAGTCAAGCAGTTTATTGATCTTATACATGGCAAACGGTTGATCAAGGATGATTTGAGACAGTCTATCAAGATCATCAGGGAACTGGCGGAAGATACGAAGAAGGGACGTAAGTTTATTATTTTCCCGGAAGGCGGGTATTACAAGAACCATAATACAGTAGGAGAATTTAAGGCTGGCAGCTTTAAGAGTGCTGTGAAAGCAAAGGTGCCTATCATTCCGGTGGCATTGATTGATTCTTATAAAGCATTCGAGGAATGGTCCTTAAAGCCGGTGGTGACACAGGTGCATTTCCTGCAGGCTATTCCATATGAAGAGTACAAGAATATGTCGACGGCGGAGATTGCCAGTATGGTGCGTGCCAGGATCGTAAATACAATCCAGGAAGTTTTGAGTCTGGCTTAAAAGGAGCTGCTACAAAATGCAGGGATTCCGCAGCAGCTCTTTTTTACGGTATAGGAAATTTCTACGCTTATTCGAGTTCGCGAAGCGAATCTCGTAAACGAGCTATGCTCGTTTTTTATATAATAGGAAATTCCTCCTTGCGGAGGAATCCTGAATTAAAATAGCCCGCTGGGAGCGGGCATGAAAAGAAGACGGTTACTGAAAGAGGTCTATATAAAAGCCATCCTCTGGTTCGTCG
>CATOJY010000044.1 GCA_951800685.1 uncultured Lachnospiraceae bacterium | reverse complement strand
CTTCTGTTACTTCAATATTCTTTCCAACAATTATAAATTTCATATCACTCATCCCTTCCATTGGATTATTGTATAGTCATTATAGCATATTTGCACTACTTGTTGCAACAATTCATGTGATATGTTTCATCTTTTTCTCCATTTCCGTATTACCTTCGCCGCAGCCTTATTAAAGCTGCACAGAAACAAGTTTTTGGCATGAACCTCCTATCATGTACTGTAGGAACAGCCTGTCCATGCCATTTTCATAACAACTTCACAAAACGTCCGTTCTTTCAGTTACCATAACTTCTGCTTGTCCACATTCTGAAAAATCTGTGGATATCGTGGATAACTCCGTGTATAAATATATTTTCCGCTTTAAATCGAGCTTTTGGGCTGTGGATATCTTAATTTTCTCTGTCAACTATTTTTTTCCTGTCCGCAAGTATTTTGTACAAGATATACAAATCCGCCTTCGTCATAGGTTGCCTTCCAAAGATTGAAAAAGGCGGCCTCTTGCACGGCCGCCTTTTGAATACTACAATAAAACGCTTCCTAACCTGTAACTAGAAAATCCTTCTGATCGAAAGAATCGGACGATAAGTCGCACTGGACACGATGATACCAGTCTTAGAAGTAGATGCATGTACGAGCTGTCCATTGCCGGCGTAGATTCCCACATGGCCAGAATAGCATATAATATCACCTGGTTGTGCATTCTCAAGTCCATTTACTGTGGCGCCTACACTTCTATCTGCTGCAGAAGAATGCGGCAGGCTCACCCCAAAATTATTGTACACGCTCATAACGAATCCAGAACAGTCTGTACCATTCGTCAAGCTGCTTCCGCCATATACGTAAGGATTTCCAACAAACTGCATCGCAAATTTCACCACATCAGAACCTGTGCTGCCGGTAGGACTCTGATATGTCTTGCCGCTATCCTCTTTCACACTGCCTGAAGAGGAAGATCTAGAAGATACCTTCTTTCTTGCCGCTTCCTGTGCTGCTTTCCTTGCTGCTTCTTCTTTCTCAAGTCTTGCCCGCTCTTCTTCTATCGATTCTGCCTTCACAAATTCTGTAGATAACGTGACATAATCTGTGGAAACATAACCATCACCTTCTTCGATATTGACCTTAACCCAACCGTCCAGCTCTTCCGTAACGATCAGCTCGTCTTCGATCGGTACCAGCCCCAGCACAGTCTCTTCCATCCCCGGCTGCTCACGCACCTTCAGTGTAGTAGTTGTAACTGTTGCGATCCGCGTTCCCACTTCCTTGGCATAGTCAACAGCGTCATCACCTGTCACACAATATTCTCCTTTTACATAACCTTCCACGGACCCAGAATTAATCTTATACCAGCCGTTCTCTTCTTCAATAAAATTACCGACAGATTTATCATACAACTTACCGACGATATTTCCTTCTTCACTGGGCAGATCCCTGACATTCACATAATCGTGAACCTTCGCAATAACCAAATTGCGGAAACTCTCCTCCTCTTCCGACAAACCAGTGTTAGCGGCCGCCCTCAAGTCTCTGGTATATCCTTCGCTGACCACTACAGTGTCCTCAATCTTCTTAGAATGAGCCGCGCTGACCTTGTTATCAGTGCTTGCCATATCTGCAAAGCCTCCAACCTGTACGCTTCCAACACTCGTTCCGTCAACCTCCGCTTCCTTAGCGGCTTCCTTCTCGGACTCCTCCTGCAGACTGGAAAGCGCTGTGGATTTCTCCTCATCCTGTAATAGAAAATCAATTCCTGCAGACGGCAGTACCGAACCAACGCTGCCAGTAGCACTTGCATCAAGTCCCATTCCTGAAAAAGCTAAAACCGCTGTCATTGCACATGCTGCTATTTTTATATTCTTCTTCATAAGATCCCTCTTCATGTATATTATCTCATTTGTTACAAAATTGTTACATCTGGGTATAATATATCATCGGAGAAACCTTTTGTCAACCACAGCATATTGCAAAAATAATTGCATAGATACGCAAATTCTTGTATTCTTATGACAATTCACAGAAATTTCACATTTATCATAAATATTAAATTTGTTACAAAATATCTCTTTACAGCGGTACCGTCACTCTTCCTGTCTATTCAAATACTGCTCTGCAGAAGCTACCGCACAGGCACCATCAGCAACTGCTGTGATGATCTGTCTGACCTGCTTCGTACGGATATCTCCTGCCGCAAAAACACCCGGCACTCTTGTCACGCAATCCTCACCAGCCAAGACATATCCTCTCTCATCACAAGGGATATTGGCCCGGAAAGCCTTCGTGTTCGGATGCATGCCAACTGCAATAAAAACCCCTTCTACAGCCAGCTCTTCTTCCAATTGGTCTGCTACGCTCCGCAGCCTTATCTTTTCTACCAGCTCAGATCCACATACGCAAGCCAGTGTTCTGTTCCACAGAATTTGCACATTATCACAAGCCATCAGACGTTTCTGCAGACTCTTGGCCGCCCGCAGGCTGTCCCTCCGGTGAACCAGATAGACCTTCCTGCACATCCGTGCGAGATAGATAGCATCCTCCACCGCTACATCTCCACCGCCGACCACAGCCACGTCCCTTTTTCTGAAAAAAGCGCCGTCACAAGTAGCACAGTACGATACACCCTTTCCCTTATATTCTTCTTCCCCTGGCACTTGCAGTTTAGCGTGTTCTGCACCAGCTGCCAGAATTAGTGTTCTTGCCTCATAAACCGCTCCGTCTGCCGTCTCTACTCGTTTACTCTGCCCCTGGTCCTCTATGGCTGTAACCTCCGCCGTCTGAAAAGTTACGCCCAGAGCATCCGCATGTTCTTTAAATTTCATACCCATATCGAACCCATTGATTCCAGGCATCCCCAGATAATTATCCACCTCATAAGTGTTCAGTACCTGTCCGCCGCTCATGGGCTTTTCTTCTAAAACCAATAAATCTAATCCGGCGCGGCTGCCATAGACCGCTGCCGACAATCCCGCAGGTCCCGAACCAATAATGATCAGATCATACATATTACCTTCCGTTGTTGCTGCCAACAACTCTCCTTCCGCTAAAAATCTTCTTTGCACTCTGTGACTTTTACTATATAATGATCCTATGAATATCGTAGTACCTGGGCCGTCACACCATCCCAAAAGATCCCCGGAAAACTCTGGGGAAGAACTGCTTAAGCCCTTCAAGAGATTAATCATATAGCCGTTCACTGTAATAGTATAACACAGATTGATTCTTTATGAACATGTTGAGGTCATAATATGCTAGAAGAAAAAATTCCTGATATTACCAAATATGCACTTGTCACCGGCGCCTCCCGTGGAATCGGCCGTGGGATCGCCGAATGTCTGGCCAAAGAAGGCTTTCATCTCTATCTGACCTGCCGGCACTCAAGAGCCCAGCTATCCGACCTGGCAAAAACCCTCTCAGCACAATATGGAGTCTCCTGTCTTCCCGTCATCGCGGATATGGGGGATCCTTCTGATGTTGACCGCTTATTTCAACAAATTCCATCATTGGACGTACTGGTCAATAACGCTGGCATCTCCTATATAGGATTGCTGCACGAGATGTCTGTTGACGACTGGAAGGAAGTAATGCACACAAATCTGGACTCCCTGTTCTATGCGTGCCGTCTCGCAATCCCACTGATGCTGCGCAATCACAGCGGAAAGATCATCAACATCTCTTCTGTATGGGGTAACGTGGGTGCTTCCATGGAAACTGCCTACTCTGCTTCCAAAGGTGGTGTCAACAGTCTGACCCGCGCCCTGGCACGGGAACTGGCCCCCAGCGGCATACAAGTCAATGCAATTGCCTGCGGTGTGATCGACACCGATATGAATGCTTGCTTCTCCCCAGAAGATAGGGAAGCGCTGCGGCAGGAAATACCCGCTGACCGTATTGGTCAAGTATCGGAAGTGGCACAAATGGTGCTTTCCCTGCTCCACGCACCAGACTATTTGACTGGACAGGTCATTGGATTCGACGGCGGCTGGATGTAACCCTCTAAATACACTGCAACACAGAAATGGAGTCAAAATGTCTGTTACTACGAAGGAAATCGCAGAAATCTGTAATGTCTCAAGAACAACCGTAACCCGTGCCCTCTACGGCAAGGGACGAATCAGCGAGGAAACCAAACGGTATATCTTAGAGACCGCTGACAGATTAGGCTATCAACCTGATCTGCTTGCAAGAAGCCTTGTCAAAGGAAGGTCCATGACAATCGGCGTTGTTCTCTGTGACTTGAAAAACATGTATTTTCCTAAAGTGATTGACGCGATGGAAAAAATTGCCCGCGAAAATGAATATATCCTGAATATTACCCTGCATGACAATAATGCGGAAACAGAAAAAAATATCATAAAACAGCTTGCTGGACACAGAATCGATGGACTGATCCTTGACCTTGCAAGTTATATTGACTCAAATTATTCCTATTTAAAACAGTATCCTTTCCCGATCGTTGTCATCGGCGGAAAGAAAATGGCAGAATATCCTTATGTAGGCAACAATGAATTTGAGGCCGCAAAATATGCTGCAGACAAAATTGCCGCATATCATTACAACAGCTTATATTTTGTCTTTCCGGAATTAAATGGCAACTACCAGAACTCTTTTGGCGGCCACAGACAACGCCTGAAAGGCGCCAAAAGCGCCGCTGAAGCAAAAAATTTAAAATTTGATGTGCTCGGATCTAATGATTATGTACAAAAAGCTGTTTCGATCGTCAAAAATACAAAAGAAAAGACCGCCTTTCTCTGTTCAGGCGATCTGTATGCGGGATATATCATGATGGAAATGGCTGGACAGGGATTGACCGCAGGAGTCGACTATGGAATCATGGGATTTGATCACCTGGATCTGATGGGAATGTTTCCCCGGAAGCTGACTACCATTGAAAATAATATCCAGTCGGTCGGTACAAGGTCCATGGAATTACTGTTGAATCTTATTGCTAAAAAAAACGTAGAAAAAACAATTTATATTCCACACTCTTTTATTGATGGTGAAACACTGTGAGTTCTCCTACCTTTGTTTCAAACTGGAGAATGTCCAAATCAGGACATTCTCCACATAGATAAATTCTCTTTCTCACAGAATCTGTGAGTCGGTCCTGTATCTGAACACGTTCCAGGAATGCGGCTTTAAAACTTCTTCTATTTTCCCTTTTTGGGGATTGTTCGCCTCTATTCTTTTCGGAATGACCTTATACGCATCTGCAAAAGTATTTTTATCCTCCAAGTTGTCAGAATAGAGCTCCAGCCGTTCCAGTACCTCCAGATTTCCAAAAGATGAGAGATCTACACACAGTTCTACATTCTCTTCCCTGTCCAGATTTGCGCAAAACAAAACAATCTCCCCCTTCTCTGGCTGGTACACACAAGCCATCTGTAATGCATCATGTTCTCCATAATGGTCCGTGACAAGTCTTGGCATTTCTTCTACGGAAGCTTTCAGACAATAGCCTCCTGATGCATATTTTGCTGCCTCCTGAAAAGGATAGAATACAGATTGTCTGATCGCCTTCCCATGTGAATCCGTAGAAATCATACCGCCTTCATTGACCAGAAGAGACTGGCAGGCCAGTTTCACTCTGTCGCAATGGCTAAGCAATACACATAGAAATCCCCCATAGATAACTGCATCATACTGGGAATATTCCGCAAATCCATACTCCTGTGCCACAACACCGGGATCTGCTGCGCTTAAAGTGACAAGTCCCCATTCGTCGAACGAAAGATAGATCTCCTTTTCACTGTGCCGCTTACCTTTTACAAAATCACATACACCGGTAATCGTCTGTATAAAAGATTTCATATTGGTAAAGAAATAAGGCACGTCATTGATGGTATTTCCCTGCTCATATACCTGTCTTTTTTCTGGATGGTAATTATAGTAACGGTGAATGGACAGGTAATCTATATAATCATAGGCTTCCTCCAGCACGATTCTGTCCCAATCCCCATAAGTCTTATGTCCAATCTCATTTGTACAGCTGCCGCAGGCAATGACTTTGACAGATGGATCTATCCATTTGGAGATCTTTGCCGATTCTTTCAGGATTCTCGCATACTCCTCCGGCGTATGCATACAGATCTGCCATTCTCCGTCCATTTCATTTCCGAGGCAATAATATTGGATACAGTAGGGATTCTCCTGTCCATTTTTGCGTCTAAGGTCACTCCACTGCGTTCCTGCCTCAACGTTACAATACTCCAACAGTTCCCCTGCATCTTTCGGCGTTCCAGTTCCTAAATTTGCCGCAAGTAACGGCTCTATTCCAAGTTTCTTTATATAAGGAATAAATTCATCTATCCCTACTTGATTGTTCTCTATTACACCCCATGCCAGCTCTTTCCTTCTCGGTCTGTTTTCCCGCTTTCCTATCCCATCCTTCCAGTCATATCCAGATACGAAATTTCCACCAGGATAGCGAATTGTTTTTACCCCCAAATCCTGGATCAACTCTTTCACATCTTCCCGGAATCCATTTTCATCCACGCGCCCACTGTCGGGATCATAGATTCCGCCATACATGCATTTGCCAATATGTTCTACAAATGACCCAAACAAAGCAGGCTCCACAAAATCTACCTGATAGTGCCGGTCATAGGTCATAAATGCTTTTTTCATTCTTTTCCTCATTTCTGCACTGCCTTTGTCCCAACTCTAGTGAGACGTCATATGGAACAGTTTCGTGTCAGGCAGTGCACAGACACGACCCATTTATCCCTTTATACCCGTATTCACCTGTCCCTCAACGAAATATCTCTGTCCAAAAATATATAAGAGCAGCATCGGGATCAGTGAAAAAGCCGCGCACAAAAATGCCGGTCCATATTCTGTTGTGTGCGTTCCTATAAACATCGCCAGGCCATTGGCAAGTGTTCTCATCCGGGAACTACTCGCCACAATCATTGGCCACAGCAGATCATTCCAACAGTTATTGATACTAAGTACAAAAATCGTGATGCACACCGGTTTAACTAACGGCAGCATAACTTTCCAAAAGATCGAAAACTCGCTGCATCCATCCATTCTTGCTGCCTCCTCCAATTCCTTAGGCAGACCATCAAAGGATGCCCTTGCCAAAAAAATCCATTGCGCTGAGGCAATTTTAGGTATAATCAGACCAGCATAAGAGTTCAGCCAACCCAAATAATGAACTTCAACATATAACGGTATCATAATCACTTGGAAAGGAATCATCATCGTGGAGAGAAACAGAAAAAAGATGACATTTTTAAACTTAAACTGCAGCCTTGAAAAGGCATACCCGGCCAACGCATTTACAAAAACAGCCGGAAGCGAAGTGCCAAGCGCATACACAAGGGAATTTACCGTATATGATATGATACTAATCCTTGCCTTGACTGCATGCCAATTACTCATCGTAAACATCCTTGGAAAAAAAGTCGGCGGCCAGGATATGATATCCTTTTCCAATTTGAATCCACTTAAAATAAGCCAAACGATTGGAATTAACAGTAACAGTGCCAAAATGCCTAACAGGATCCTGACCGGTAATTCTATCATCCATCTTCTTCTTTTCATACTTACCTCCATGCTTCCACTTAGCGAAACTTTTGAAACATTTCCTGGTGCCGCAGACTTCTTTGCCGCCCAGCGCCTCATAATGTTTTTTTCATGACATACTGTTGCAGCATGATGATCACCAGAATCAACAAAAACAAGATCTCCGAAACGGCCGTCGCATATCCCATATTATGATTTTTCGTAAATGCTTCCTGATAAATGTAAAGCACCATCGTATTGGTCGACTTGTTAGGACCTCCATTTGTCAGGGTATAAATAATGTCAAACACCTGCAGCGATCCAATAATCCTTGTCATAACCAAAAACCATACTGATGGCATAATCTCAGGCAGGGTAATTGCAAAAAACTGTCTGACGCTGCCAGCTCCGTCTAACTGTGCCGCTTCAAAATAATCTTTCGAAACATTCTGGATCGCCGCTACCAATATAATCGTAGAAATCCCAAAACTTCTCCAGATAGAAATGGCAATGATCGTATAGAGCGCCGTTCCTGGATTGTTTAAAAGATTCACCTTGCCCAGACCAGATCTTTGGATCCAGTAGGTAAACAAACCTACATTGGAATGCAGAAGCATCTGCCACATGATACCTACCGTCACTGCTGACGTTATGACTGGAAGAAAATAAATGCTCCGGACCAGCCTGTTAAAAAAGCTGTTTCTGGCGATTAGCGCCGATAATGCAATACCAACGAACATCTGTAACGGCGTCTCGATCAAAGAATACTTCACCGTCACCCAAAAACTGTTCCTAAACTGTCTGTCCCCAAATGCCTTTCTATAATTCTCAATTCCTACAAACTCTGCCATCCTGAAATCTACACCCATTTTCAACAGACTGATCACAAAAGAAGAAATCAGCGGAAGAATGCAGAACACAAACAGAAGAATACCTGCCGGCGCAATAAACAAATAGGCCGCATGCTCCGGTTTATTCCAATATTCCCTTACTCTCCTAAACCTCATTCCTGTATCATTCCTTTCTAAAAATACATTCTCTTTTCCATTTCCCTTCCTATTCTTATCATTCCGCGCAGGGATGATTCTCCGTTTTGTCCAAAAAGCGTTAACTATAAGCTGATTATGGAGCAGGCTCGTTATCTATCTAACAGATCCTCTCCATAATTCTCAATAACAGACTCCTCTATCAATTCCTGATAGATCTCTAAAGTTGCATCCAATGTCTCCTCCGATCCATCGCTATACACCCATTCTTCGGCCATCTGAATGACTGCATTGCTTGCATCCGTATAACATTTGGAGCCTGCTGGACAGTAAAGCACTGTCTCTACGTCTTTGGCATCCGCTGCTACTGATAGATCCCTAAGCAATTCATCCGCCTGGTAAGCATCACAGTTAATCGCCGGAATATACGAGGCAATATATCCCATCTCCAGAGACCACCTGCTATTGGCAGTATCATCAATAGGCACCCCATCAGCTCCCGTATACCACCATTCCAAGAATTTCTTGACCGCCCATGTCTCCTTTTCATCTGCACAAGTGGTCACATAGAAATTGCTCATATCGCTCAAAGCATACCTGTCAATCTTCTCACCTTCACGCACAGGAACACGAGCAATTCCGTAATTGACACCGGCATTGTCAAGACCAGCCTTCAGCCATCCGCCGTTGATCATCATACCAATCTGGCCCGCCAACATCATGGAATCAATATCTTTCTCATAAGGATTATTCCCTGATTTGTACATATGATAGAAATACCGCATACCATCTTTCAATCCCTGATTTCCTGTAAGATTCACTTTCATCTTTCCATCTTCTGTATAATCGACCACCAAACCGCCGAACCTCTGCAAAAATGCCCCTGTCTGCGCCTGGAAGCAATAATACAGGCCCGACCCAAAAGTATTACTGGAAGCGTCTGTTATCTGTTCTGCATATTCCTCATACTCTTCCCAGGTTGCGGGCGGCGCTTCAGGATCAAGTCCATTCTTTTCGAAGAGATCTTTATTGTAAAATAAGCACATCTGAGCAATCTGGAAGGGCAGACCATAGATCTGTCCGTCTTCTCCGTAACATCTCTCCAAATAACTTTCCAAAAAATCTTCCTTCTTCAAATCTGTATCATCAAAAATACTGTCAATGCTCTGCAGATATCCTTCATATTTGTTAATGCATCCTGTATCCCCCAAAAATAAATCAGCCGCATCTCCTGTAGGCAGCCCAGATTGGAGCATTTCAGTCACACTTGACGTGATCGTCATATCTACCTTAATCCCATAGGGATTCTCTTCATTAAATTGATTTACAAGCTGCGTCAATGTCTCTCCATCTGATCCAACCCAGGCATTCCAGAAAGTAATCGTAATCTCTTCTGCATCCACAGATTCCGTGTCCCCATTTTCTTCCTGCAGATTTTGCGTCTGATCCTCATTTTCGATAGCGGGCGCTGTCTCAGTCGGCGCATCTCCACATGCTGTCATTGTTAAAGTCATCACAGATGCCATAAATAAAGCCGTAATTTTTCTTTTCATAGGTGCTTCCTCCTTCTCTCATTATACATTTTTTATTGCGTTCACGTGTACGCGTTTGTTCTATTATATATATATTATACAAATCTGTCAATTATTAATTTATATCGATTATATGATTTCCAGAATCCATGTCGCTAAAGAAATCTTCCTGCAGGCTCCTCCACCTACAGCGGATTTCTTTAGCGACATGATTCTGTTTTGCCGCAATGCGGTCATCGCTTTTTGTCCTATAGAAAATTTTTCTAAATTTCCTATAGGACAAAAAACTCCGCAGGCCAAACCTGCGGAGTCCATATTCCTATATCTGTATAAATTTCTGCTTGTCTCAGAAGAAAGCTTCCAATAATTATCTATTTTATATTCTCTATGAATCTTTCATACCACAGCGGTATCTCATGTGAAACTCTTACCGACTTTCCATTTCTATAAATGGCAAATCTGCGAAATTCTATTGTATTATCATAAAATGCCGCCAAATTACATTCTGGCAAAACAAATTTCAAATTACTAAATGTGTCAACATATCTTCTCTCAATATCCTTTTCGGAAATACCGTGACCACCCCTTTCTACACACATAGCCACCCTTTCCTTGGCAATCTCTACACTCTCAACCCCTATATAATGCAATTCAATAAAATAATCTTTTTCTTAGGCATCCGCACTATTATTTAAAATTGATTTTCCACACAATGTTGTCTCCTGGTTAAAAGTAATACCTTCATCAAAAAACCCATCAATCTTCTTTACTGCGATCTTTCCTGCAGTCACAATGTCAGTCATCTTTCTCCAATCGCCAAATTCTCTCAAGATCTCATCTGTATTCACTCTCGGTATGCCATGCAGACTTTGCAATGACTGATACAAAGTTGATTTACCGGCCCCATTGACTCCTGCTATCAAAATATATTTTCTCACTAGAAGAGATTCCTTTCTATTACCTGTCTCTGCTTCTTTTGCGGAAGAAAATCACCCACCATTTCATAAAAACTTCTTTGTTCTTCTGTTTCAGCCTCCAATACAAGCTGTAAAGTATCTTCTGGCTGCAGTTTTTGTATATCTTCATAAATTTTTTCATATTTCTTAACATCGCACATAATATCACCTCCACAGTACGTTGAATTTATTATACCCCTAATCTCCTGAAAAGTTAAGATAAAAACTCCGCAGGCCAAACCTGCGGAGTCCATATTCCTATATCTGTATAAATTTCTGCTTGTCTCAGAAGAAAGCTTCCAATAATTATCTCTTGGAGAACTTCAAACCACGTAGAATAAGGCTTTACAGACTATTTGTGTGCTATAAGTATGTTACGAAAAACCATTTTTACCTATTTATGAACACTTACAGACACTTTCTTTAATCCCACATTAATTGGTATTCCAACACATGGCTTAACAATTTTCTTGGTTCAACATTAAACTGCTTTGCCAATTCCTGTATTCTCTCATCCAACAAATGAATATTTTCTTCCTCACATCTACGAAGATCCGCTTCCTCATGCAACAAAAATTCTGAAATACCATTAGGCTCTGCCCCAAGTTTCTCAAATAATCTTTGACTTGGACAATTTTCAGCATCAATTCTTGCACGAAATTCCGACACATTCAGACGACTCTTTATTTCATCTAACATAACGCTAATTGCTCTATATCCAATTCCTTTGTGTTTCCACTTATTCAAAATTTCTATCGCTATCTCCCATTGTTCATGCGTAGTATTCTTTATACCACAATATCCGGCATATTCATTATCCACGATTACCGAAAACATTAATGCTTTATACTCTATATGTTCATTCCATAGCATATTACGATAGGCTTCTTCTTTCATCATTGACTCAACGATATTATTTTCTTTTTGCAATTCTATAAATATGTCTCTATCCGAATCCTGCACTTTTTGTAATATAATTTCATTTTCTGTAATAATACACTCTCCCATTGCCCAGAACTTCTTATAAATCTTTTTCCCCATTTCATCATTTGTAGCAATATCAATTAAACGTTCTGCCAGCAACGTATTCTCTTTATCCTTAAGAAAATTGATTGCTTCTTTCTTTTTTTCTTCAAAGGTTCTTCCATCTTCTTTTTCTATAATGTCCATAACTTTATGTATTGAATCTTCTATTGAAATTTTCATAACGTTAGCAGCTAATGATTGATTTTTCATCTTAACGACCTCTCTTTAAGTATCATTTCTATCATTCATCTGTTTTGACACTATTATTGTACCTCTTATTATTGTTGTCAATAACTTTTGACTCTATCACTATATACATTACTTTTGATACTAAATGTCAAAATGTGATTGATGAATGGACGGAATTATGATATACTTTGTAACATGGGAAACCAGAGAGCCAAAGGCGGCAACCCTTCTTTTTTACTCGGAGGGTATGAAAGCCCTCCAGACGAAAGAAAGGAGGGCGATACAATGATTACATATCAGGATTTCTTTTTATTCTGTACGTTCATTGTTGCCCTTATCAGTCTGCTTTATCAGATTTTTAAGGACAAAAGAAAATAGCCGCCAACTACTCGCAATAGTTGACGGCTGTTACTTTGTAACACGCTACTGTTATTGTGAGGGGTAGCCGCTTCTCTGGCTTTCCCTCTGTTTAGTCATAATATAGCATATCTCCCGCATAAATTCAAGAATAAATTCCGTTAATGTAAACCGTTAGGAAAGTAATAAACCGCTACCCTCCTACTTTGGGTAACGCTTCTCTCTAATCTGCAATACTTATGGTTGTCCTGAAATCTATACTACCAAAACAATATTTGTCATCAATGAAGCAGACAGCCCTACAAATAAAAATTTATTCTTTCTTCGCTCTTGGCAAAGAATTTCAAATGCTAAATGCCTTTGTTCTTTCATGATTTCACACCTCCTTCCCTTAACAGGTAATTAAATCTTAATAGAAAAAGGATAACTATCAAAGTCTGTTATTGGCTCAGTAATGGACCCATAAAGGGTACATAAAGGACACTTTATGCTATTTCTTAATCATCTAGGAGATCACCGCTTGCGTATTTTCCCAATAATCCGCCGTACTTCCGATGTTTTCATACAATGTATGTTCCTGCTGCCTGTCACGTCATTTACATAGCCCTTTTTCAAATAGATAAAATATCCCTCGTCTTTGCTATAGGACAAACCTTCTATCATTTCATAATATTTTCTTGGCACTTGCCACTTTTCAAGCATCTGTATCTGTTTTGCATTAAAGCCCTGCTTTTTCTCTACTATTCTGCTTGTACCATCCGCAAGGTCATTACACACAAACATATAAAGATATTCATTGGCACTTGCCCCTATTTCAGAACATATTTTCTTTATTCTGTCCTTTTCGTCTTTGGAAATAACAAAGTTTATTCTGTCGTAATGCTCTTTGATATGCCGGTTCTTATACGCTGTTCTATCCATGAAAACACCGCCTTTTTTCATCGTAAGTACTTTTACGATTATGACCGCATTAACAAAAGTCTTACGCAGGACACAAGATTTTTATGGCCTCGCTTGTGTGCTACTTGTGTTCTATGTGTGTGCTACGCTTTAAAATTCAGCACTTTTTACCACAATTCAAGAAAACGCAAACATAAAGAAAACCCTTGAAAACACTGAATTTTCAAGGGTTTCATAAAATCTCTTATACTGTCTATAATTATCTCTTGGAGAACTGCGGTGCACGTCTCGCCGCTTTGAGACCGTACTTCTTTCTCTCCTTCATACGAGGATCTCTCGTCAGATAGCCTGCTTTCTTCAAGGTAGGTCTGTAATCAGCATCTGCCTGAAGCAGTGCTCTTGCCATACCATGTCTAATCGCACCTGCCTGACCTGTATAGCCGCCGCCCTTTACAGTGATGATGGCATCAAACTTATCTACTGTATCTGTTGCAACGAGAGGCTGACGCACGATAACTTTCAGTGTCTCTAATCCGAAATAATCATCGATCGTTCTCTTGTTGATCGTAATCTCACCTTTACCTGGTACTAAATATACTCTGGCGATAGATTTTTTTCTTCTACCGGTTCCATAATATTTTGCTGCTGATTTAGCCATTATTATTATCTCCTTTCAGTCCCTGTGAATTAAAACGTCAATGTTTCCGGCTTCTGCGCTGCGTGCGGATGTTCTGCTCCTGCATATACGTGAAGCTTCGTATACATCTGTCTTCCCAAAGGTCCTTTCGGAAGCATACCTTTCACTGCATGCTCAACTACTCTTTCAGGATGCTTCTGCATCATCTCTTTCAGGGTAGTCTCTTTCATGCCACCCACATAATCAGAGTGATGATAATAAATCTTCTGATCCAGTTTCTTACCTGTAACTTTCACTTTCTCCGCATTAATCACGATCACATAATCGCCTGTATCCATATGTGGTGTAAAAATAGGTTTATTCTTACCTCTTAACACTTTAGCGATCTCGGATGTCATACGTCCGAGTGTCATATCTGTCGCGTCAACTACATACCATTTTCTCTCGATCGTAGCTGGGCTTGCCATAAAAGTCTTCATTCCTGTTTCCTCCATCATAAACTTCGTCGTTCCTCTGGTCCTTCATGCAGATGTCCGGCCACACTCACAGACCTCATAACAACAGGGTAAATCTTGTTACCTAATATATAAAATGCTTCACCGGGGCTTTGGCTTAGCATTTCTAAACACTCTCATACTCGCCTATTATAGTATACGCTCCCACGTGTGTCAATACATTTTTTGCCTAATTTCAGCGTATTTCCGCTATTCTGGACTTTGTTCTCCTTCCGCTCTCCCGATCAGACACAATTACAATTTATGTAAACCCAATAGACCAAAAATGACTATCTGTTTCTAACTTTATCAAACTTCCCATGCAGCCGTAAAATAATTGAATTTCCTTCTCAAAAGTGATATACTGATAACGATTTATGAAAGAAAGAGGTTGATATATGAGCGAATATATTCTTAGCTGCTGTTCCACTGCCGACTTGTCAGAAGAGCATTTTCACAACAGATCCATTTTCTACATCTGTTTCCATTATGAGTTAAACGGGGTCCAGTATTTGGATGACCTGGGTAAATCAATGCCCTTCGATCAATTCTATAATGCTATGACAGACGGTGCAGATACCCGAACCTCCCAGATCAATGTCGCAGAATACACCCACTATTTTGAATCTTTTCTAAAAGACGGCAAAGACATTTTGCATCTCAGCCTTTCTTCCGGTATTTCAGGCAGTATCAATTCCGCCATGGTTGCCCGCGATACTCTGTTGGAGCAATATCCTGACCGCAAAATCTATATCGTAGATTCCCTGGCGGCTTCCTCAGGTTACGGTCTCCTGATGGACAAGCTTGCTGATCTGCGGGATGAAGGCTGGAATCTGTCTGATGTCCATGAGTGGGTGCTGGCCAACCGCCTAAAACTGAATCACTGGTTCTTCTCCACAGACCTTACCTTCTATATTAAAGGAGGTCGCATTTCCAAGGCTTCCGGCTTTATCGGCGGCATGCTCAATATCTGTCCGCTCCTCAACGTCAATCACCTTGGACAGCTGATTCCGCGCTACAGAATCCGTACCAAACGCAAGGTCATCCATACCGTAGTGGACAAGATGGAAGAATGTATCGAGGAAGGAGCAAATTACAGCGGCAAATGTTATATTTCACATTCCGCCTGCTACGAGGACGCGCAGGCAGTTGCTGGTCTGATTGAAGAACGCTTTCCGAATCTAGACGGCAGCGTACTGATTAACAGCGTTGGAACTACCATCGGAAGCCACACAGGTCCTGGCACGGTTGCTGTATTCTTCTGGGGCAGAGAACGTATCGATTGAATATTTCATCGGCTGCAGGGTATCCCTGCAGCCGTCTGTACATCCGCCCTGTAGCTGCACACATTGTCTGGAAATCATTCCTCAGGAAATGATACTATTCCCATAATTTTCCTGTCTACCTGAGCAAATACACAAAGTACGCCGCATATCCTACCAGCATACAGGCCCCTCCCATCCGGTTCAGCCTTTGCTTTTTCAATACTAAGATCCATAACAGTACCGCCGACGCAATACAAGCTATGCTGTCCACCATAAAGTCCGAGACATAAGCAACCGGAGTGATCAATGCAGAAGTCCCCACTACAAACAAAATATTGAAAATGTTGCTGCCAACAATATTTCCTACTGCAATGTCTGCTTTACCTTTAACTGCCGCCGTCACCGATGTTACAAGCTCTGGCAGGGATGTGCCAAAAGCCACGATCGTCAGACCGATCAACCGCTCACTCATGCCAAAAATACGTGCCAGCTGCGTAGCTGCATCCACGGCTACATCAGATCCGATTACAATCATCACGCCGCCCATCAACGTAAACAACAACATCTTAAAAACCGACATTCCACCGCTCTCAGTCTGTTCTTTGGCAACCTCTGCCGTCTCGCCTGGCATGCCCGCACCCTTTTTCGCCATACGCAGCAAGTATAAAAGATAACAGAGCATCAGCGCCCAGAGAATGATACCATCCGTCACGCCGACAACATTGTCTGTCAACCCTAATCCCATAAGCAGCGCTGACACCATAACAACAAAAGGAATCTCATATTTGACTGTGGATCTTTGCACCGCGACCGATGTAATGACTGATGTGAGTCCCAGGATCAGAAGAATATTCATAATATTACTTCCTACAATATTGCCTATGGTGATCTCTGCGCTTCCTTTCAACGCTGCCGACACGCTGACTGCCGCTTCCGGCAGGGAAGTTCCCATCGCCACAATTGTCAGCCCAATCACCAACTGCGGAATTCCAAATTTCTCCGCCAGCCCGCTTGCTCCTTCCACGAACCGGTCCGCTCCTTTGACCAGAAGAACGAACCCTACTGCCAACAACACTAACTGAATAACCACTGCCATAATACCCTGCTCCTTTCTCATCCTGCCGCTTCTGCGGCGCATTCTCTTGCGCGATTCTCATGTCATACGATCAGAAGCTTCTGCACCTTTTGCATCAGGAGCCCTGCCGCACAGGACTCCTCCTAAACCGCCTCTGTCGCTCATACCGGAAGCATTTGGCAAATAAAAAGAGACTTCCGGCATTTTACAATGCTAAAAGTCTCGTTCTTTCGAATGCTGGACAACGTCATAATTATTCTTTATGCCGTTTCCTAATAGAAAGCGTGTAAACATGGCGTACGCCAGGGTATGTTGCTTACACAGGATAACTACTCCCTCTTAACTTGTGTTCAATTCTATCGCATGACGGTAGACTATCACAGGATGATTTCTTTGTCAAGACAGGAATGCCCATTTTTGCAGATTTTATACAGGCCTTTATTGTATCCTCGCAAGTGATTCCTCCGACAGGATCTTTCGGATATTCAATAAAAAAAGCATCGATGCTGTAGCCGCCGAGATCGTATCCGAAATCGGCTCTGCCCAATAGACACCCATCACTCCCATGAAATGGGGCAAAATAATCGCCAGCGGAATCAGCAGAATAATCTTGCGGAGCACAGCAATAAAGAGCGATACTTTCGCCTGTCCTAACGCCAAAAAGGTAGGCTGGATACCGTTCTGCAGCCCGAATACCAGCATACCCGCCATGAAGATCGGCATCACCTCCCCTGTCAGCGCTACCAGATCTGCCTCATTCGTAAAGAAACCCGCATAAAATCGTGGCAGAAACATGGTCGTTGCTGTAGAGAGCATACGGAAACCGAAGCACATTCCGATCATCCAGCGGTACAACAGTTTCACTCTGCCAAAATTCCTCGCACCGTAATTGTAACTGACAATCGGCGTCATCCCCTGCGTAAAGCCGTTGATGGGCGCGGAAAATAACTGCATGATACTCTGCATGATCGTCAGGGAACCCACATGCAGGTCACCGCCATAGGCTTGCAGTCCATGATTTAACACAATGCTGATAAAACTCTCTGTCGCATTCATAATGAAAGGCGAAATTCCCAGCGAGAAAACACTCCCAAGTATCTTCCCTTCCAGCCTCATACAGCTTCTGCGTACTTTCAGAGAAGTTTTCCTGCCAAGTAGAAAAGACATGACCCAGGCAGCGCTCAGTCCCTGCGAGATCACCGTGGCAACTGCCGCACCTTTCACTCCCATATGCAGGCCGAAAATAAAGATTGGATCCAGAATGATATTAGCAATAGCGCCAATCAACACGGAAAACATAGCGATCCGTGGCTGGCTCTGACAAATAATAAAGGCATTCAGGCCCAATGCCAATTCTACGAACAAGGTTCCTGCCAGATAGATCGAAAGATAATCCATAGCATAGCCTATGGTAGCATCGCTGGCACCGAACATATATAGCAGCGGCCTCTGGAACGCATAGAAAAAGGCCATCAGCGCTACTGTGCAGATCAGCAGAAAACTCACACTGTTACCGAGAATCTTTTCCGCATGTTCCCTGTCCCCTTTTCCCAACCAGATTGCCGCAAGCGGCGCTGCGCCGTTACTGATAAAAGCAGAAAAAGCGGAAATAAACACCGTAATGCAAAAGGTCACGCCCACCCCTGTCAGTGCGTTCGCTCCCACCCCTTCCATATGGCCGATATAAATACGGTCGATGATACTGTATAAGATATTGATGATCTGTGCCAGAATCGCTGGCAGCGTCATACTTGCCATCAGTTGCCCGATCGGCTGTGTTGCCATCCTCTCTTCCCGTGTCATCGCTGTTGTCATTTCTGTTGCCATATAATTCTACCTCGGTTATGATAATAGTAATATGATACTGTAAAACCATCATGATGCATCATATACCAAATTTTGGTTTTTGGCAATATATGCTTTGCTTGTCGGCACCCGATACGATGGATAACCCAACATTAAGGACATAATACTCATGAAAACACCTGATCACCGACTCTTCAAAACACTATGCAAAATATTCTCCTGCCTCATCCTCCTTCTGGCGCTGAACTTCCGTGTTCTCTGCCACCTTCTGTATGCCGACGGCCATACTACAGCTCCTTTCCCGGCAGGATATGCGATTGTAGAAATCCTGGGGTATTTTCTGATCTTATATATCAACTTCTTCCCTTGCTTAAGCGTGCGCAGGACTTCCACCATCCGTAACAAGATCCTGGAAGATGGTGCAGCCCTGCTGCAGATCTTCCTTATAACCACAATCTTTGAAACCGCCTGCTGTATTGCAGGATTGTTCCAGGTTATCACCTTAAGGCATACCAGCGTCCCTTTTCTTTCTTCATGGACATTCTGGCTGCGTTACCTTCTGAGCGTCTTTCTCGTGGAACTTCTTCTTTTCTGGAACGGGATCCTTCGCGTCTACCTGACTTCGGTACAACTGGGGATCAAATGGCGGGTGATCGGAATAGCCTGCGGTTTTATCCCGCTGGTACATATCTACGTACTGTTCTGGATCATTCGGATCGCCGTCATGGAAGTGCAGTTAGAGGATGAAAAATATCTGCTGAACCAGATTAGAGCTGAGAACCAGGAATGCCGTACCAAATACCCGATTCTTCTCGTGCACGGTGTCTTCTTCCGCGATTTCCGTTTCCTCAATTACTGGGGCCGTATTCCCGGTGAACTGAAAAGAAACGGCGCAACCCTGTTCTACGGCAGCCAGCAGTCAGCCGCCTCCGTGGCGGAATGCGGACTGGAACTTACACAGCGCATCCAGCAGATCCTCACAGAAACAGGCTGCGAAAAGGTCAATATCATCGCCCACTCCAAAGGCGGACTGGACAGCCGCTACGCCATCTCCAAAGGCGGCGCAGCACCTTATGTGGCCTCTCTGACCACCGTCAACACGCCCCACAGAGGCTGTCTTTTTGCAGATTATCTGTTAGAGAAGATACCAGACAAAGTGTGTCAGAGTGTCGCTGCCAAATACAATGCCGCACTGAAAAGATTCGGTGACAGCGATCCCGATTTCCTGGAAGCCGTGCAGGATCTGACCGCCTCCTCCTGCGCCCGTCTGAATGAGCAGCTGCCAGACGATCCACAAGTCTATTACCAGAGCGTGGGCAGCAAGATGCATCACGCGGTAAGCGGCAGATTTCCCTTAAATATGTCCTATCCGCTGGTGAAACATTTCGATGGCGAATGTGACGGACTAGTGTCCTTATGCAGCATGCAATGGGGCTCCGCCTTTATCTGCCCTAAGATTCCCACAGGCCGGGGCATTTCCCACGGCGACATGATCGACCTAAACCGGGAGAACATTCCTGGATTTGACGTGCGCGAATTCTACGTCAGTCTCGTAAAAGACTTAAAGAAAATGGGGTTCTGAAAAATCAGACCTCCAGCTTTTCAGACAGTATAAGGGAAATCACGGCCGCCTGCCTGTAGGCTTCGCCGGATTTCCCTTACCCGTCGCTCATTTGATCCCATGGACATTCAGGAAGAACCTGCCATACACAAGGTCTCGCTTCCCGTTACTCCGCCATATAGATGGCTACTGCCTTCTCAATCTTATCCAGTGTCTCATCCAGGGACTGTTTTTCTTTCATATAATAAGCCCCCTCCTTCAATACCGCTTCCTCCAGCATCTGATCCGGAATGTAAGCAGTCGTCAGCGCTGCCAGTTCCTGCTTAAATGCAGCAATCTTCTCGTCTGAAGGCCAGTACATGGTAAAGCCAATCCCATTACCCTCCTCATCCGTTGTATACATGGAAGTGTATTCCCCTTCCTCACCCAGAATATCCTCTCTCGGTGTGAACTGGCTGTCAAAAGCATTCTGGTTAAGCGGCAATCCGTCATACTCACTCTGTACTTCTGCAGACAGGAATGCACCCATGAAGTCCTTGGCAGCATCGATCTGGCCGGATGCCGCGTTGATGCCTAACATAGTCGAGGGCTTGAATACATGGCTGCACTGTCCCTGCATGGAGACTACCTTCGCATCCTCAGAACCTTCGTTCTTGTACAATGACACCATCTCCAGATACGCATACTGCGAACAGACCCATCCGACCATCATGCGCTGTTTCCCGGCAATATAGGATATGACATCCAAATAAATCTCCCACTCCATCTCATCCATATTCCTGCCGTAATAAACCGCCATATTATCAGTTCTTCCCTGATAGTCTGTAATCACTTTCTGATCCACATCGTCCATCTGTGCATCAAAAATCCTCTTACACTGCTGCAGATATTCTCCAATTACAGTCCGGTCAACAGTCCCCTCCGCCGTGATCCATCTCGGCGCACTGGTTCCTGCAAACCTTTTCAGAATACCACTGTCACCGCTGACGCCGAGAATATCCTTGCCTGGATATTTTACCCTTAGCTGTTCCACCACCTCTGCCAGTCCCGCCAGATCAGTCACGCTCTCCATGCCATCCGCAGCTGCCACGATCCGAGGAATCGCAATTATGGCTGGGGCCATGTAAGCCTTATCGTCATATTTAAGCGCCTCAATCACATTATCAAAAAGCGGCTCCTGCGCACTATACTCCGCCAGATAATCGGTCAGGTCAAGCAGCATTCCCTTATCCACATAGGAAGCAATCGGAAGCTCATCCAGCACCAGCAGATCCGGGCCTTCTCCTGCCATAATCTTGGTATTCAGCTTCTTGACAGCGTCTTCCCTAGTCACGGAATCACCGTCACTCATACCGATCTCATAAGACACATACACGTCTGGATGCTTCATCTGATAGCGGGAAATCAGCCCTCTGATATTTGCATTCTCCCGCAGACTGTACAGCTTGATTACATGTTCCGGCACAGAAGATACGTTGGGGTCATAAGTAAACTTTACCAACCTATTTCCCGTGAAAAGACCCAGGAATACATCCCCTTCCAGCTGCAGCATATCTATCAGAAAGTAATCTGGATTGCTCAAAAGCGACAGGTTACCGTCCACAATCTGCTCCATCATGTTGCCGCCGACCACATGACGGTGAATTCCCTTTTTACCCGTCACATAGACAGTTCCCTCCTCACCCGGCAGTAGATAACTATCACAGTAATCCTGCCCGTTATAAAAGCGGTCCTTATAATTTTCTTCCATAAACTCGGTCAGCACTTCATCCCCGAAGGTAGTGCCTGCTCCCAGATCCAGAATGACCGGCATCTCCTCATCGCTTCCATCGTTATCGATAAATAACAGATCACCCCTGACCCATATCCACGACGGACGGACATCCAGCGACAGCAGACACTCGCTGCTGCCGTCCCGCTGCACTTCATGAACACTCCGGTTCGTGGCTGCGAAAATAGCTCCGTCTTCCCGAAATGCCACTTGTCTGAAATACCGCTCATCTTCCGTAAGCTCTGGCTCTACTGGAATCTGGGTACCATCCGGCAGGACTAGAAACAGATGCTGCGTGTAATCTTCCACACTCTCGCCGATCTCTCCCCAGATCACCGCTACCGTACCATCCGGTGCCATGTACATATTAGAGATATATCTATCGTTTTCATTCAGCTCCGTTAACCACGCAGGTTTCTCTGCGGCCCATGTCGTCCCCTGATCTTTCGATACGAGAATCCCTGCCGATCTATCCAGAATCACGAGGCTGCCATCCTCCATCATACACATGTCTTTGGGATCGGTTGCCTGCCCAGAAAGATCAATTTCCTCCTCCACATACCGCCCCATAGCCACCGGGCCATCCTCGCCTGTATCTTCTCCCGTCTTCCCTGGTTCTTCTGTACCCGCAGTATCCCCACTGCCTGGAACCGTATTACCACTGGTTCCTGTTCCATCTCCTCCGCACCCTGCCACGGTGAAAACCATAGACGCCGCCAGCAGAAGACTGACCACCCTTTTTAGATTTCTTCTTAACATACCGCTTTCTTCCTTTCTTCTTTTCCTTCTATCTTTTATTTGTCATTACCAGAACCACGATCACCATTGTAAGAATATTCCGCCTGGTACATCTAGCTCTCTACCATCTCCCTTATTCCGCCATATAAATAGAAACTTGCTTCTCTATCTCATCCAGCGCCTGCTCCAGTGACTGTTTATCCTGCATATAAGCCACACCCTGCTCGAACACGGCGTCTTCCAGTACACTGTCAGGAATATAAGCTGTCTGCAGCTGTCCTATTTGTTCCTTGAAAGTCAGGATCTGCTCATCGTCAGGCCAGTAAGATACATATTCCATATTTACACCATCCTCATTACGCATGGACAGATAACTATAACCACCGTCTTCCGCCACATACCCCTCCTGCGGTGTAAATTGTATGTCAAAAGCCTCCTGGTTTACCGGCAACCCAGAATAACTGCCCTGTGTCTGTGCCGCCAGAAAGTGATCCATAAAATGCATTGCAGCATCTGTATCCCTGGAAGCTGCGCTGACCGCCAGCAGCGTCTTCGGCCTAAACACACCGTTACACTGTCCCTTCATCTCTGCTGCCTGGTACTGCTCGAATCCTTCCGCCCGTTTTATGGAAGCCACTTCCCGCCATTCTGCGGCGGAGTCCGCAAATCCGGTAAGCATGGAAAGCTCCCCTGTCAGCATTTCAAAAAGGTCCTGTGTCACCCGCCACTCTAACCGGTCTACATCCATACCGTAGTGTTCCAGAAGATACGTGTCCCTTTCTCTATATCTGGTAGCCGCATCTTTCTCCACTCCCTCTATCTGCAGCGCGTGGATCCGTTTACACTGCTCCAGAAATTCTCCTAACGCCTTCCGGTCAATCTGCCTGTCCTCGCCGATCCACACAGGGGCGCTCACAGGCGCAAACCGTTTCAGAACGCCTCTTTCACTGACGATACCGATAATATCCTGTCCTGGGTTCCTCTCCCGCTGCACTTCAATGCGGTCTGCCAAATCCGCCATACCGCCCACATCCGCCACATACTGCTCCTCACCTACCAGCATGGGAAGACTGATTGTAGCCGGCGCCATATAGGCTTTGCCGTCTATCTTCATGGCATTGATAATATTATCAAAAAGGCCTTTTTCCACGCTGTACTGTGCCAAATATGCCGTCAGATCCAGCAGCAATCCTTTTTCCACATAAGAATGGATCGGCAGATCATCCATGACCAGAAGGTCAGGCCCTGTACCAGCCATAATCTGTGTGTTCAATCTCTTGAGCGCATCCTCCCTCGTCACAGCTCCGTCTTTTGCCATGCCCACTTCATAGGAGAGAAAACTGTCCGGGTTCTGGGATTGAAAACCTGCGATCGCCTGCCGTATGTCCTCGTTTTCTCTCAGACTGTAAATCTTGATCATATTCTCCGGTACTGCCGGAGCTTTCGGATCGTAAGTAAAACGCATCAGCTTACAGTTAGCAAAAAGTACCAGGAATGAGTCTCCGTCAAGCCGTATAGCAGAATTGATTGAGTAGTCCGGGCTGCTAAGCATGGATAGATTCCCGTCCACGATCTGCTCCATCATATTGCCGCCGATCACATGGCGGTGAATGCCTTTACTGCCGATGATGTAGACTGTCTGCGCCTCACCTGGCAGAAGGTACATGCTCTGAAACGTATAGCCATTATAATACCGCTGCCCATAGTTGGCCGCCGTAAATTCCCACAACACTTCATCTTCCACCCAACCCCCTGCTTCCATATCATAGATCACCGGCATATCACCGACTTCACTGTCCAGAAAAAGCAGACCAGCCTGGATCTTCATCCACTGCGGACTTTCTTCCACCGTCAGATACTTTTCCGTCCTTCCATCCGTATAGATCTCATACAAATTCTCCGCTACCGTACTGGCTATAATCCTGCCCTCCTCGGAAACTGCCAGATGGTTAAAATATTTCTCATCCTCCGTAAACTCCGTCTCTACTGGCACCTGCATACCGTCTGGCAGCACAAGCTTAAGTGTCGGCACGTACTCGTCCGCCCAGCCGCTGTTGTACAGAACAGCTATAGTACCGTCCGACGCCATATCCATATCAATAATGTACTCATTATTCTGCTGCATATCCTGAAACCATTCCGGCACTTCCGACTGCCAGGTGGCACCCTCATCCCTCGATACCACAAGACCGTTCAATGTACTTAAGATGACCAGACTGCCATCCGAGCGTCTGCGTATCCCCCGGTTACCTTCACTGCCTGACAACAGTTCTGTCAGGTCAATCGCTTCTTCTACATAACGTCCCATAGCAGTCACGCCATCCCCATCTCCACCCGTCTGCGCTCCTGCTTCCGCGTCGTCATCGTTTTCTCCTTTGTCTGCTGTATCTGCAGCGTTCTCAAGACCTGTCGTCTCCTGGCCTCTGCAGCCTGTAAACAGCAGCATCATTGAAGCAGCCAGGAGAAGACTTATATTCTTTTTCCCAGATGTTCTTTGCATACTTACTCCTCTCCGAAGGAATCCTTACTTCCCTTCCCATGCATCTTACCAAAAAAATCTCTAAGCTTTCTCTAAACATCTTAAGAAATTCTTAGAGATTATTTAAAGATTCCTGTGCTATGATTATTCCTATACTCTATTGTAAAACTGCTTGTTGAACAGATGGCTGTACGGCCATCCATATCTTACCCGAAAAGGAGATTTTTTCATGCGTATTCTACTTGCTGAAGATGATAAAGACCTGAATAAAGCCCTCACCTGGCAGCTCACAGGACAGGGCCATAATGTAGATTCCTGCTATGATGGTGAAGACGCTCTCTATTATGGCAGACAGAATATTTATGATGTAATCCTTTTAGACCGTATGCTGCCACACTGTGAAGGCACAGAAATCTTGTCTGCCCTGCGGGCAAACGCTGTTACAGCTCCTGTAATCCTAATCACAGCCCTAGGCGCCCTGCAAGATAAGATCGTAGGCCTGGATCTGGGCGCCGATGATTATCTCGTAAAGCCCTTTGCCTTCGAAGAACTGCTCGCTCGGATCCGCTGCGTGACCAGACGTTCCCTTATGTTAAATGGCCAGCCCCAGGGTATACTCACCTATCACGACATCACCTGGCACGCCCGTGATATGCACCTGACAGGTCCTTCCGGCGACTGCACCCTGTCTAAACACGAGAGCGATTTGTTAGAGAGCTTTCTCTATGCCCCAGAGCAGACACTTGCCAGAGAGACCCTTCTGTTAAAAGTCTGGGGACCTGATAGTGACGTAGAGACCGGCAACCTGGATAACTATATTCATTTCCTGCGGCGCCGTCTGAAATCCGTTAACAGTACGCTGCAGATCCGAACTGTCCGCGGTGTTGGATATGGACTGTTCTCATGAAAGGATGATTTCTCATGTTTCGCAAGGCCCATTTTCTTTTCACAATACTATGCGCAGGTTCCACCACTACTATTATGGTTCTTATGTCTCTGCTCTATCTGCGTGTATCGGAACATAATCTTCAGGATAATTATTTCAGCTCTTTCCAGAAAGATATCGGCACCATCGTATCTGGACTGGAGCAGTCCACCTATGTTTCCATCCAATGGCTTTCCGGATTAGAAGCCAGAAATTCCTATCTTATTTACGTAATCGACAACGATAAACCGTTTCTCTATAATACCTTGAAAGACACCCTGTCACACGGATTCGATGACTCATCTGGTCAATCATTACTCATGGAAAGCTTGTCTATATTCCATTCCAGGTTTGAGGTTGAAACAATCGTTTCTCCAAACAACAGCTATTTTGGTATCGATCACTTTGAGTATCAATTTACCTCTTCTGTAACCGGAGAACCTTACTACAGCAGCCTGATTGATCTCAAACGCAACCAGACCCACTCACAAATCGTAATCCTGAATCCACTCACACATCTACAGGCACAAATCACACGACAACGGCTTCTTTTTGCAATGCTTGACCTCATTGCCGCTGTCGTGTTCTGTGTCTTCTCTTGGCTTTTTACAGGAAAACTCCTAAAGCCTTTACAGCAAAACCATGAAAACCAGATACAGTTTATTGCTGCCGCTTCCCATGAACTGCGCACGCCGCTGTCTGTGATTCTGGCAAGCAGCGAATGCTGCGCACATGCCACTGCTGAAGAACAAACCGGATTCTTCCACACCATCCGCAAAGAAGGAATCCGCATGAACACCCTGATCAACGATATGCTGACATTAGCACACTCTGACGCGAACCGTTTCCTTGTAGAGCGAAAAAATGCCGAACTGGATACCCTGTGTACCAATGCCTACGAAGCTTTTGAACCATTGTGTCGTCAAAAACATTTGACACTTTCTCTCACCCTGCCGGAGGTCCCGCTGCCACGCTGTTTATGCGACCCTGAACGTATCGCGCAGGTGCTTTCCATTCTGCTGCACAATGCTGTCAGTTATACACCAGAAGGCGGCCAGGTAGCGTTATCTCTCACCTATAGTCAGGAGAGGAAAACTGCCTATGAGATTATCGTATCCGATACCGGAATCGGCATCTCTGACGCCGAGAAGAAACAGATTTTTAACCGTTTCTACCGGGCAGAAAAATCCCGAAGTACCAAAGGGCACTTCGGGCTTGGACTCAGCATCGCATATGATATTGTAACTGCTCATCACGGTAAGATAACCGTCCATGACAACGTCAACGGCGGCAGCGTATTCATCGTACAACTTCCGAGATAGACAACTGGATTTGCAGTCATTTACTTAAAGCAGCACTTAAAATTCGATAAAAGCATTCCCTGTCGACTGTTTGTGCCACTTCCACATTCCCCCTGTGAGATGGCATGAAGACTGTCCCTCCCATATTGCTCTCCAGCTCTGTTTCTACCTGGACACTGCCTCTTTGAAAGCTGCAAACATCTGGATGAAAGACAGAAACTGCCGCTAGTGGATCATGCAGCGTAAGTTTTCCCGCGGTTTCCAGCCATGTACTGCCAAAAGAGAAAACTGCTTCCATCAAGCAGCTGTTTTTCTTTAAAAAAGTACCTGCCTGTTCTGCTTTGACCGTAAGCTGTTCTGTGACTTCTAGTGGAATTACTTTATGTACCGGTACGTGAGAGTCAAACACGATTTTAGAAGCTAAAGGATCCGCCCATGAATTCCAGTTATAATAAGGTTCTGGTAATGGCTCCCCACCAAAATATCCATTCATCACAAACAATCCTTTTAACAAAGACGATGCGTCTGGATGTTCCTGAAACAAGGTTGCAACATTCGTCATATTACCAATCGCAATTAAGATAATCTCGTTTGGATTTTTTCTGATCTTCTCATACAGAAATGCAGGTGCATCGCCTTTCTGGAAATCATCATGCCGCCAGTTTTCCAAAGCAGCCGCCCCGTCTGGCGTAGGATAGACAGGAATCGGTTGTAATGTTGTATCAAGTCCCGCCACAATCGGAACTGTTTTTCCAGCAGCTTTACAGATGGCATCCGCCACAGCTGCACGTTTCTCAGATTCACCACAAACTGTAGTAATTCCAATAAGTTTACATTTCGGTTCTTTCAGAAGATAGGCAAGGCAGATCGCATCATCAATATCTCCGCCAATATCCGTATCAAGTAAAATTTTTTCCATTGCTAAATTCCTCCTTATTTTGTTTACCGGCATGAGAGTCTCCTACAAATGTCCACATTCTAAACATAAACCACAATCAACAAAAAATAGCACGCACAGCAGGCGAAGGACACAGAAAAATGAAAGACAAAAAACGGCGGTATCCTATCAACTCACGATACCACCGCTTCTGTTTTGACACAAAAGATATACCAAAATCCGAAGCAGCCCCACCTGGAACCGGGTCGGATTATCATGATCTGGTGCGGCTTGTGGGACTCGAACCCACACACCTCTCGGCATAAGAACCTAAATCTTACATGTCTGCCAATTCCATCAAAGCCGCCTATAACAAGTCAAATAAATTTATCTTTCCTCTCTCCTGATTTTTTATTATATCATAGAATTTCCGCCAAGTCACTACTCTTCTCCGATATGACTGATCACCTTTTTAGAAATCCTGACCAGGAAGTAAATCGTCATAAATAACGATACCAGCTCCGCAATCGGAAATGCCCACCATACATTCTGCACACTTCCTGTCATAGACAGAAGATATGCTGCTGGGAGCAGCGCCACCAACTGTCTCGCGATCGAAACCATCATGCTGTAAGTCGCACTGCCAAGCGCCTGGAATGCTGTTCCACATACAATGCCAAACCCTGCAAAAACAAAGCTGTAACTTATCGTCCGAAGTGCGGGTACGCCAATCGCCAGCATCGCATCGGAAGCATCGAAAAACCGAAGAAGCACATCAGGAACAAGCTGGAAAATAATCAACCCTGCAAACATGATTGCAACCGCATATTTCACACCACATTTTATCGAATCGATAAACCGCGCCTTATTCCCGGCGCCATAATTGTAGGCCAGGATCGGTACCAGTCCATTGTTCATGCCAAACACAGGCATAAAGATAAAACTCTGCAGTTTAAAATACACACCAAATACTGCCGTTGCCGTTGAAGAAAACGAAATCAGGATCAGATTCATTCCATAGGTCATCACGGAACCGATTGCCTGCATGATAATAGAAGGCACACCAATCTTATAGATCTGTCCCACGATCCTTTTATCCGGTCTCATCTCCTGTATGGTCACCTGTATTTCATCATTTTTCTTTTTATTAATAAGAAACGCCAGGATACCGGCTGTGATCTGCCCGATCACAGTTGCCACAGCCGCGCCGCGTACTCCCATCTTCGGCATACCGAACAGACCGAAGATAAAAACCGGATCCAAAATAATATTAATGATGGCGCCTATTCCCTGTGTAATCATAATATAAAAGGTTTTGCCAGTTGACTGCAGCAGTCGTTCAAAGGTAAATTGTGAAAACATACCGAAAGAAAGGCAGCATACCACTGTCAGATATTCACAGCCATACTGCACAATCTGTCCATCTGTGGTCTGGCTCAAATAAAATGTCCTCGTTCCAAAAAGCCCGATCAGTAGAAATACTACATAACTAGCTGCCATCAGAACAATGCCGTTTCCTGCCGTTTTGTTTACTGTCACCTGATCCTTTTCCCCAAGTGCCTTAGAAAGCACAGCGTTAATTCCAACACAAGTACCCACACCTACCGCCACCATCAGCGTCTGGATCGGAAAAGCCAGCGACACTGCCGTCAAAGCGTTTTCATTAACCCTGGACACAAAGATACTATCTACTATATTATAAAGCGCCTGCACCAGCATAGACGCCATCATAGGCAGTGACATTGTGATCAACAGCCTGTTCACAGGCATCGTACCCATTTTATTTTCCTTCACTTGTTCCATACGATTCTACCTCCTTCTCAGGATAGGAGCTTCTCCTGTCCACTGTATAACATAAAAAGATTCAGATCCCGGAGGAACCTGAATGCCAATCTTTCCCGTCAAATAAAAAAACCTTGAAAAGCCAAAAAATCAACAACTTTCAAAGGTCTTCTTTATAAATGAATCACTGGGGATATCAAACAGGGTTCGAATCCCTGTCACTATTAAGATTCTCCTCAAATGAACCACTGGGGATTCGAACCCCAGACAACTTGATTAAAAGTCAAGTGCTCTACCACCTGAGCTAGTGGTCCTTAAACTGGGCTAACTGGATTCGAACCAGCGAATGCAGGAGTCAAAGTCCTGTGCCTTACCGCTTGGCGATAGCCCATTACTTTGTAACAACAGGCTGTGTCACTGCACCCTCCCGTGTAAAGGTGGATAGAGGGACTCGAACCCTCGGCCTCCAGAGCCACAATCTGGCGCGCTAGCCGACTGCGCCATACCCACCATAAACGTGCTCGAAGGGATTCGAACCCCCGA
>CATOJY010000043.1 GCA_951800685.1 uncultured Lachnospiraceae bacterium | reverse complement strand
CTTTCTGGTGATGGTTGATTGTTACTCGACATCTCAATTTTACCACAAACCAGTGAGGAGTTGTTTTATTTTGTGACAAAAAGAATCTCGTATTTATGCGGGTTCTGGCGTTTCACAAACGCCTATGACAAGCTATTAGGGAAAGGAGATCCCTGCAAAACAAACAAATGTTCTAAAACTATTGCAAACTCTCTTTATCTGTGGTAGGATAAATTTATGAGTAAGAACATATGTTCTTATTTATAGGTTTTGGGGATTGATCTGTCAATAGAATAATGAAAGAAAGATGATGAAGTAATCAGGAAAGGAATGGTTACGATGCATGATTAGGAGATGGATCGTAACAGGGGATGGGATCCTGTAGGGTAGTATATTATGGAAGTCAAGATAGCGCCGCAGATGTCGCTGATGGATAAACTGAAAATACTTGCTGATGCTGCGAAGTATGATGTATCCTGCAGCTCCAGTGGATCCTCGCGCAAGAATGATGGCACAGGTCTGGGGAATACAATAGCGGCAGGATTGTGTCATAGCTTTGGTGCAGATGGGAGATGTATTTCTCTATTAAAGATATTGTTTACCAATGAATGCATTTATGACTGCAGGTATTGTATTAATAGGAAGTCCAATGACGTGCCGCGAGCTTCGTTTACACCGGATGAAGTGTGTGAGCTGACGATGGAGTTTTACAGGAGGAACTATATAGAAGGTTTATTTCTAAGTTCAGGAATCTTGTACAGCCCTAACTACACGATGGAGCTGATCTGTGAGACGGTACATAAGCTGCGTACGATGCATCGGTTTCAAGGTTATATTCATGTGAAAGCCATACCGGGAGCGGATCCTCTGTTGATACAGAGAGCCGGTTATTTGGCGGACCGCATGAGTGTGAATCTGGAAATGGCAACGGCTGAGGGGCTTCAGGAAATGGCGCCGAATAAGCACCGTAGGCTGATCTTGAAGCCGATGCGACAGATTCAGAATGGGATAACAGAGAATAAGAACGAGCTTGCTTTATATAAGCATGCGCCACATTTCTGCGAGGCAGGACAGTCTACACAGATGGTCATAGGTGCATTGCCGGAGAGCGACTATCAGGTTATGTCAGTGGCGGAGAGTTTATATGATAAGTTTTCTCTTAAAAGGGTGTACTACTCAGCGTTTGTGAATGTCAATGAGGACAAGCAGCTACCTTCGATCACAGCAGGACCGCCGCTTCTGCGGGAACACAGGCTCTATCAGGCGGATTGGCTTTTAAGGTTCTATGGTTTCAGGGTGGAGGAATTATTGACGAAGGAGCGTCCTAATTTTAATATGGCGATGGATCCGAAGGCCGATTGGGCAGTGCATCATCTTGAGTTTTTTCCAGTGGAAGTCAATCGGGCGGAATACCGGTTGCTGTTGCGCATTCCGGGAATAGGGGTGAAGAGCGCCAGGCGGATCATGGCGGCCAGAAGATTTGGGAATCTTACTTTTGATGATCTAAAGAAGATGGGTGTGGTGTTGAAGCGTGCCTTATATTTTATCACCTGCAATGGGAGAATGATGTATCCGACCAGGATAGAAGAAGAGTACATTACGCAGAATCTGATCTATCAGAATCAGATGGGCAGAGGGGAGAAGCTGCCCTTTATGATGGACGGGACACCGTATCGACAGCTTTCGCTGTTTGATGATGGACAGATGCTTGGGGAAGCCCAGTATAAAAACATTTCATAATGCGTCTTATACTGGAGAATGGCAGAAATGTGGCATTGTCTGGATTGGTCTGAGATTTTGATTGATGGGATCATGGAGGACAATGTGGAGAACATTAGTATGGAAGAGAAATATATTATATGTGAAGATTCTCTGGAAGGGATCTTTACGGCGGTCTATGATGCCTATGCATTGCGGGAAGGCCATACGCATTTACATGTGCAGGTAGGGGAAGAAGATAATTATAGATTATTTGCGACCTATCTGCATAGTAAGCCGGATTTTGTTAAGACTGATAAGGTAGTCAGAACTTTGAAAAAGAAACTGGGAGAGCATGTATTTGGTTCTATCTGCCGGGCAGCAGCTTCTGATGGCGTCGATAAAGGAGATGCAGTCTATCATACGGTAGTAGATGGAATTACTGGAGGGCATGGCGAACGTACGATGGAGAATCTGCGTAATCCATATGTGAGCAGAACATTTGAGCTTGCCAGGCGTACGGCCAATGAGGCGCATTACGAACTGGAATTTATCAGATTTCAGGAATTAAGGCAGGGAATATTGTATGCGCGGATTGGACCGAAGAATCAGGTGATACCATTTATTATGCCTCACTTTGCTGACCGCCTTACGCCAGAGGATTTTATGATTCATGATGAGAACCGAGGGATATTCGGGGTACATCCTGCACATGGCGAATGGTATCTGGTGTCCGGTGTGGATCAGGAATTAGAAGTATTACAGGAAGTCATACAATATTCTGATCAAGAGCAGAAGTATCAGGAACTTTTTACTTTGTTTCATGAGACGATCGCGATTAGGGAACGGTATAACAGGCGTTTACAGGTACAGATGCTTCCGCTTCGATTCCAAGATTATATGGTGGAATTCCATCGGAAATGATGAAAGTGCAGCGGCCGGAAATTGTCAGATTCGGTATTAATAGACAGAATAGACAAAAAAGAATCTGCTGGAAATCTTATATTTGGTAGGATGCTAAAATTACCCATGATTCCCTTCTTAAGGGAACAAATCAGCCTCTTTACAAACAATGGAAAAAGTGTATAATCATTTCAAACAAGGAGAAAGTTAACAATTTTCTATGCGGGCTGCTACCTGCATAAATGAAAAAGGAAGGTGAATCGTATGCAACACAGAATTAAATTAAGACCAGATGAAGTAAAGGACTTCGTTTCTGCCGCAACCAAATGCATCTTTGACGTAGACATCTCCTATAATAGGTTTATCGTGGATGCAAAGTCTATCCTTGGGGTACTGGGATTGAATTTTAATCAGGTTCTGACAGTATCCGTGAATGGATATGATGAGGAATTTGAGAATTATCTAAAGAAATTTGCAGTGGCATGTTAAGTATATAGAAATCTGGTAAGCAGAACGAGACAAGTTTCATTGACTCCCTATCTGAGGTAGCGTAATATCTTAGTAGGGAGTCTTTGACTTGGAGCAGTTTATCTAGAATTAAGGAATTTGTAATGTAGGCAGCTTGAGGTTTGGAGTAATGCGAATTTGGAGCAGTACGAGGTTAGGGAAATGCAAGTTTCAGGTAATTAACATTTGAAGAAATTATGGTTTCAGGTAATTAGGATTGAGGCAATGAAGGTTTGGAGTAATTAAGGTTGGAAATAGATCAACTGCAGGATGAGAATTAATTATGGAAATACGGATTTCGGTCAGGAGCTTGGTAGAGTTTATACTGCGCTCTGGCAATATAGACAATCGAAGAGCGGCGGCACCGGATCATGCAATGCAGGAAGGCAGCCGGATCCATCGTATGATCCAGCGGCGGATGGGACCGGAATACCAGGCGGAAGTCAGTTTGCGTTATCTTTATCGGACGAAGGAGTATGAGATTCTGGTGGAAGGGCGCGCGGATGGTATCATTACAGAGAAGAGAGCAGAGGGTACGAAAGACGTACTGTTGGAAGAGAAATCGTTGCTGGGGATAGGAACAACGCAGGAGCCGGTACAAAATCTGACAGGGAAGCCAGTGCAAATGGTTCTGGGGAATCTGGGCCAGGTTTTACAGGAAGTGACAGTGACGATCGATGAGATCAAAGGAACTTTTCAGGATATAAAGAAGATGAAAGGACCTGCGACAGTTCATCTGGCACAGGCAAAATGCTATGCGTATATCTATGCAGAACAGAAGAAGCTGTCGGCGATCCGGGTACGAATGACATATTGTCATTTGGAGACAGAGCAGATCCGTTACTTTCACTATGATTTTACTTTTGAGGAGCTGCAGACATGGTTTATGGATGTGATAGGGCAGTATCGGAAGTGGGCAGATTACAGCTTCCAGTGGCAGAAGATCAGACAGGAATCGATCAAAGCACTTCAATTTCCCTACGCTTACAGAGAAGGGCAGAAGGAGCTGGCGACTTATGTTTATCAGACGATCTACCATAAGAGGAAATTATTTATTGAGGCGCCAACAGGAGTAGGGAAGACGATTTCAACAGTGTTTCCTGCAGTGAAAGCTATGGGCGAGGGAATGGGTGAGAAGATCTTCTATCTGACAGCCAAGACGATCACGAGAACTGTGGCGGACAATACGTTTGCCCTGCTGCGGGGGCATGGGTTGAAGTGTAAGAGTGTAGTCTTGACGGCGAAGGATAAGATCTGTTTTATGGAAGAAACAGAATGTAATCCGGAGTATTGTCCTTATGCAAAGGGGCACTATGACAGAATCAATGACGCGATGTATGATCTCTTGACACATGAGGATGTCTACAGCAGAGAGACAATAGAGGAGTATGCGAGGGTACATAAGGTATGTCCATTTGAAATGTGTCTGGATATGAGTCTGTTTTCAGATGCGGTGATCTGTGATTACAATTATTTGTTTGATCCTCATGTATATTTGAAGAGGTTTTTTTCGGAGGGAATCAAGGGCGAGTATATTTTTCTGATCGATGAGGCGCATAATCTGGTGGAACGGGGCAGGAATATGTACAGCGCTGCGCTGTGCAAAGAAGAGTTTCTGGCGCTGAAACGGACCGTGAAGATTTATGATGAGAGAATTGCGCAGAATCTGGATAAATGTAACCGGGAATTGCTGGCGCTGAAAAGGGAATGCGAGACTTACCGGATAGAAGAATATATTGATCCTTTTGTACGTGCACTGACAAGGTTGGGAGCTGCAATCGAAGACTATCTGGAGGAGCATGAGGATAGCCCGGTGAGAAAGGAAATTCTCGAATTCTATTTCCAGGTTTCTCATTTCCTGGAGATGTACGAGTTAGTAGATGAAAATTATGTGATTTATTCAGAGATGGAATCTGACGGCAGTTTTATTTTGAAGCTGTTTTGTGTGAATCCATCCAGAAATCTAAGGGAATGTATGATGCGGGGAAGGAGTACGATTCTATTCTCTGCGACACTCTTACCTATTCAGTATTATAAGATGCTTCTTGGAGCAGAGGAGGGAGATTATGAGGTGTATGCCAGATCTGTTTTCCGGCCGGAGAAGCTAGGTCTTTATATAGGAAGGGATGTGACCAGCAGATATACCCGCAGGGGGGAGGAGGAATATTACCGAATTGCCTCCTATGTGCATGAGGTGGTCCAGAAGCGGCACGGAAATTATATGCTGTTCTTTCCATCCCATGCTTTCCTGAGAGAGGTATATGACATATTCCTTCACTATTTTAATGCAAACGGGGAAGTGGAGTGTATCGTGCAGGAAGACTACATGGATGAGCAGGCCAGAGAAGCTTTCCTCGATCGCTTTACAGGCAATGAGGATTGTAACTTAAATGCCTTGATTGACATGGAGATTGAGATAGAAGAAGAAAAAAGCCTGTTGGGATTCTGTGTGCTTGGGGGGATTTTCAGTGAAGGAATCGATCTGAAGAACGATAGCTTAATCGGGGCAGTCATCATTGGGACAGGTCTGCCTCAAGTCTGTCATGAGCGGGAGATCTTAAAAAAGTACTTTGACAGCTGGGGGGAGAATGGATTTGATTATGCGTATCGCTATCCAGGTATGAACAAAGTGCTGCAGGCGGCGGGAAGAGTGATCCGTACCGTGGATGATTTTGGTATCGTGTCGTTGTTGGATGAAAGGTTTCTGACGCCCGCGTATCAGAGGCTTTTTCCACGGGAGTGGTGTGATTATGAGATTGTTACGATTGACCAAATTGGTCATAAAGTGGAGCGGTTCTGGGATGAGTGGCTATAGGCGCACATCCCAGAACCGCGCAGTAGACTTCTGAAAAAGAAAGGATTCGGCAAGCTTTGTAGAAACTGCGATTGTGATCAGATTGGTACAGTGAGGACGATGTTCTGTAGGGGGAGCATGCTCAGGAGGGTTTCCGCAGAAGGGCGATTTCTTCTTTGTAAGGAGGCACCTTTTTGTCTGAATCAGTCAATGAAGGGACATAGGGTGTTTCCAGAATTTTAGGCAGATGCAGGAAATCAGGATGGTGGACGATAGATCGGAGCGCAGTTGTTCCGATGAAACCATCTCCTATGTTGGCGTGACGGTCTTTGCCTGCACCGCGCTCATTCTTGCTGTCGTTGATATGAAAAAGGGCAATCTGATCTTTTCCTATTAGTTGATCAAATTGGTCAATTACATCGTCGAACGCGTGCACAATATCATACCCGGCATCATGCAGATGGCATGTATCCATACAGACACGAAGCTTGTCGCTGTAGGTCACTTTGTCAAAGAGGGCGGCCAATTCTTCAAAATTCCGTCCGATTTCCGAACCTTTTCCTGCCATCGTTTCCAGCGCGATCACGCAGTCCTGGTCTTTGGTCAACACTTCATTGAGACCCTGGGCAATCCGGTTAATGCCAGCATCTACGCCTGCGCCTACATGGGCGCCTGGATGAAGGATCAGAACATGAGATCCCATGGCAATCGTACGCTCGATTTCCAGAGCCAGAAATTCCACAGCAATTTCAAAGGTAGAGGGGTTAACAGTGTTGGCCAGATTGATGATATACGGTGCGTGAACAACAAAAGAGTTTATCCCGGCAGTGCGCATATGTTCCCAGGCAGGCGCAATGTTTAGTGCTGTGATTTCTTTGCGCCGGGTATTCTGCGGTGCACCGGTGTATAACATAAAAGTGTCCGCATCATAGGACAGTGCTTCCTTCACAGATCCCAGCATCATATCCTTACCGCTCATTCCCACGTGTGAACCTAATATTGGCTGCATATTGATTTACCAGTTACCATTGGTAACGTTTCCTTTCTTCCTGCTAATTGACTTATAGAGTCAAAATACAAAATAGGTTGACTGTTGTTGAGACATTATACAATATTTATTGACATTTTTCATCCCTGTTTTACTCCAAAAAGAGGTTACTAAATAAAAAATGATAGAAAAAAACGAAAATGACATTCTTTTTTCGACAAAAAGGAATAAGGGTCAGCAGTAAATGACACAGGCGTCAATGTGGATAACTTTGTGGAAATTGGGGATTTCTTTGGCAATTTGAGGAGGATTTGATAAAATAATGGGCTAAATGATGTGGAAAAGTCGATAAACGTATTTTGGTTCACCTCAAAATAGACTATTCTAGTCAAAAATGATCAAAACGATGACAGTGAGAAATTTTGCAAATATAGGGGAGATATGATAGAATAGGACGTGGCAAAGGTCAGCGCCTGGAAGAGTGAGGAGGCTGCTGCTATGATGTATTAGGAGAAAAGCAAAGGGGAACAAGAAAGGAATAGGAGAAAGCTATGTGGGCTTATGAAAGTGTTTTTTATCAGATTTATCCGTTGGGATTCTGTGGAGCGCCGTTTGAGAATGACGGCAAGTTAGAGCACCGTATCTTGAAGGTGAACGATTGGATTCCTCATATGAAGAAGCTGGGAATCGATGCGGTGTACTTTTCACCGGTCTTTGAGTCGGATACGCATGGGTATAATACCAGGGATTATCATACGATTGACTGTAGGCTTGGCACCAATGAAGACTTTAAGGAGGTATGCCAGAACCTTCACGATAATGGAATTAAGGTAGTGCTTGACGGCGTCTTCAATCATGTGGGAAGAGGATTCTGGGCATTTCAGGATGTGCTTAAGAACCGTGAAAGTTCCCCTTATTTGAGCTGGTTCAATATCAACCTGGGTGGTAACTCCAACTATAATGACGGTCTATGGTATGAGGGTTGGGAAGGCAATTACGATCTCGTCAAGATCAATCTGCGTCATGAAGATGTGATCAACCATATCCTTGAGAGTGTCAAAGGATGGGTAGAGGAGTTTGGTATTGACGGTCTCAGGCTGGATGTGGCCTACTGTCTGGATCATGATTTTGTACGGAGGCTTAGAAGCTTTACGGAGAGTCTGAAACCGGAGTTTTATCTGCTGGGCGAGATGCTGCATGGAGATTATAACCAGATGGTCAATGACCAGATGCTGCATTCCGCAACGAACTATGAATGTTACAAAGGGTTGTTTTCCAGTTTCAACAGCATGAATATGTTTGAAATCAATCATTCGCTGCTCAGGCAGTTTGGTCCGGAGAACTGGACGCTGTACAAGGGAAAACATATGCTGTCCTTTGTGGATAACCATGATGTGACCAGGATTGCCAGCAATCTGACGAATGAGAAGCATCTGCCCTTGATCTACGCGCTGTGTTTCGGTATGCCAGGGATTCCCTGTGTATATTATGGCAGTGAATGGGGGGCTAAGGCGCTTAAGAACGAGGGAGATCCGGCATTGCGTGCCTGCTTCGAACAACCGGAATGGAATGATCTATGTGAGTGGATCTCTGCTTTAAGTGAGGCGAAGAAAGGGTCTGAGGCGCTTAATTACGGTGATTTCCGTTCCGTTGTGCTGACTAATAAGCAGTGCATCTTCGAGCGGAAAGCAGCTGGAGAGAGAGTATTAGTGGCTATCAACGCCGATAGTGAATCCTACATAGCGCATTTTGACGCAGGCTGTGGTATGGCTGTAGACCTGATTACTGGTAAGGAACATGATTTTGGCGGCGGAAGTGAACTTCCACCTTATAGTGCTTATTTCTGGAAAATGGAAAAGTAACGGTGTTGGTAGTGACACCATACAGCGGAAGAGACGCAGGAGTGGATAGTGGGGAAATACTGTAATAGTTCAGGGAAATTCACAAAAAGCTATTGACAAATTTGTAGAATTTAACTATTATTTTTCTAAGTTTCAAGGGTGGGACTTCTTATTATTATGTAGAAGTCCCTTTTTTTGACAGAGGCGTGGTTATCTGTCGGCATGGCAATATTGACAGGCTGGCTTGCAGAAAGTTGACAGACGCCGTTGTGGAAAGAGCGTTTGAAACGGTTTCGGCATGCAGTGTCCTGGTTTCCATTTCTGAGTTGTATGGCTGACAGGTCGAAGTATGGCAGACATGCCCATAACGGATTTGGGTTGCAGGCTTATGGTAAAGAAAGCGGATTCACAGACTAGGAAGCGCAGGCCGACAAAATGAGGAGAAAAGAAACAGGAGGAGAAGATTATGAAAAAAAGAATGTTGAGTCTTGTACTTGCTGGCGTTATGACAGCATCTTTGCTGACAGGGTGCGGCGGTTCCGCAGGTACGGATGCAGGCAGTGCTGACGGGGCAGCAGAAGAGACAACTGAGGCCGCTGAGGAGACAACAGGGGCTGACGAGGCAGCAGATACAGAGGCAGCCCAGGAGAACACGGGTGATAGTGCCGGTGGTACCTTTAAGATCGGCGGTGTTGGTCCGCTGACAGGCAGCGCAGCAGTGTACGGCATCGCGACGATGAACGGTTCCCAGATTGCAGTTGACGAGATCAATGCTGCTGGTGGTATCAATGGTATGACCGTAGAATTAAACTTCCAGGATGATGAGTGCGATGCTGAGAAGTCTGTTAATGCGTACAATACGTTGAAGGACTGGGGTGTACAGGTGATCGATGGCGCTGTCACAAGTGCATGTTCTATCGCGGTATCGGATAAGACAGCACAGGATAATATTTTCCAGTTGACCCCTTCGGGTTCTGCTGTTGACTGTGTGAAGAATGACAACGCTTTCCGCGTATGCTTCTCTGATCCTAACCAGGGTGCGGCGTCTGCACAGTATATCGGTGAGCATGGACTTGCTTCCAAGATTGCAATCATCTATGACAGCTCTGATGTATATTCTTCTGGTATTTATGAGAAGTTCATGCAGGAATCAGAGGCACAGTCTTTTGAGGTAGTAGCGACAGGTGCATTCACGGCAGATAACAAGACAGATTTTTCTGTACAGCTGCAGCAGGCTAAAGATGCTGGCGCAGAGCTTGTATTTTTACCGATCTATTATAGTGAAGCAGCTTTGATTTTAAAACAGGCCTCTGATATGGGCTTTGATGTGAAATTCTTTGGTTGCGATGGTCTGGATGGTATCTTGGGTGTGAAGAACTTTGATGCATCCCTGGCTGAGGATGTTATGCTTTTGACTCCTTTTGCTGCAGATGCAACAGATGACCTGACAGTGAAGTTCGTTACAACTTACAAAGAGCAGTTCAACGAGACGCCGAATCAGTTTGCTGCAGACGGTTATGATGCGATCTATACGATTAAGGCAGCGGCAGAGAAGGCGGGGATCACAGCAGATATGTCTAACGAGGAAATCTGTGAAGCAATGAAGACAGCGATGACTGAAATTACAGTAGACGGCCTGACAGGTGAAGGTATCACATGGGATGCTTCTGGAGAACCTACGAAAGCGCCTAAGGCAGTAGTGATTAAGGGTGGCGTGTATACGGCTATGTAGGGAACATGGAGTAGTACTAGGGCAGCAGAAGACGCAGCCCAAGAACAACTAGACCATGTTCGAGAGAATGCAAAGAGCGTGCATTCTCCCCAGGAAAGAGAACATGGAGTAGTACTAGGGCAGCAGAAGACGCAGCCCAAGAACAACCTGGCTATGTTCAGGAGAAACAGAGATAAGTTTTATAAGGGTTTTAAGTTGCACTAAGACAACGTTTGATTGTCTTAGTGCATTTCCATAACTTGAGCAGTGTCATTTGGTAGTGAGATAACAGCGGTGTGATGAGGAAAACTGAGGTGTGAGTATGAGTTTTGTGGCCCATTTGATCAACGGAATTAGTTTAGGAAGTGTATATGCATTGATTGCGCTTGGGTATACGATGGTGTACGGGATTGCTAAGATGCTGAATTTCGCCCACGGCGATGTCATTATGATCGGCGGATATGTGGTGTTTGTGACGGCGAGCGGTATGGGATTGCCTCCGCTGGCGGCGATCTTAATCTCTATGGCTGTGTGCACTGTGCTGGGGGTGACGATAGAACGGATCGCATACAGGCCGCTTAGAGGCGCCTCTCCATTGGCGGTGCTGATCACGGCGATCGGTGTAAGTTATCTGCTGCAGAATGTAGCGCTGCTAGTATTCGGTTCAGATACGAAGGCATTTTCAAATGTAGTAACGCTGCCGAATCTGGAATTATTCGATGGTCAGTTGATTATTAAGAGTGTGACGGTGGTGACTGTCATCGTTAGTATCATTATTATGGTAGGTCTTACCTTTTTCGTTAGAAAGACAAAGATCGGACGCGCTATGACGGCAGTATCGGAGGATCAGGGAGCGGCACAGCTTATGGGTATCAATGTAAATGGTACGATCGCGGTGACTTTCGCTATAGGTTCTTCACTGGCGGCAGTGGCAGGTGTGCTTCTGTGTTCCGCTTATCCATCCCTGACACCCTATACGGGTTCCATGCCAGGGATTAAGGCTTTCGTGGCGGCGGTATTTGGAGGGATCGGTTCTATTCCTGGTGCATTTATTGGCGGCATTTTATTAGGTGTGATCGAGAACTTGAGCAAAGCCTATATTTCTTCGCAGCTTGCAGATGCGATTGTGTTCAGTATTCTGATCATTGTGCTTCTGGTGAAGCCTACTGGACTTCTTGGGAAGAAGATTCTGGAGAAAGTCTGAGATGGTCGAAATAGATTGCTTTATCGGTTAGATAAGGAATCCTGGGCGCAGAGAAAGTAGAAGATGGGCGGACAGCTTGCAGACTTTGTCTGAGGCTGGAGCAAAGGAAGGGCACGCGAATGGAAATGAAAGTAAATAAATTGAGAGTAAGTAAAACGATGAAGAATGATCTGATTACCTATGCAATGGTAATCCTGACATATATTGTGGTGCAGATTCTGGTATCAACTGGACATGTGTCCAGTCTGGTTCAGGGATTGTTAGTTCCCTTTTGTACTTATGTAATTGTGGCGGTCGCCTTAAATTTGACGGTGGGTATTCTGGGGGAACTGAGTCTTGGACATGCGGGATTTATGTGTGTGGGCGCTTTTGCAAGTGCGGTGTTTTCCCTGGCGTTTAAGGAAGTATTGCCGGGAGGGATAAGGTTTTTGTTAGCACTGCTGATCGGGGCAGTGATGGCAGCGCTGGTAGGTTTCTTGGTGGGAATACCGGTTTTGCGGCTCCGCGGAGACTATCTGGCTATTGTAACATTGGCTTTTGGTGAGATTATCAAGAATATTATTAACGTGCTTTATTTGGGGGTGGACAGTAATGGTCTTCATTTTTCAATGAAAGATGCGTTATCTCTCCACATGGAAGAGGATGGAATTATGTTGATCAAGGGTGCGCAGGGCGTCACAGGAACACCCAATGACTCCAACTTCACAATAGGGGTGGTCCTGATTCTTGTCACACTGTTTATTGTACTCAACTTTATTCATTCCAGGACAGGGCGTGCGGTCATGTCCATCCGGGATAATCGGATTGCTGCCGAATCTGTGGGGATCAATGTAACCAAATATAAGCTCATTGCCTTTACAATATCGGCATCTCTGGCAGGGGTGGCAGGCGTGCTTTATGCACATAATCTGTCGACGTTGAACGCACTGCCGAAGAACTTTGGTTACAATATGTCTATTATGATCCTGGTATTCGTGGTGCTGGGAGGAATTGGGAACATCCGTGGCTCAATCATCGCTGCGGTCCTGCTGACACTGTTACCGGAAGTCTTGCGGGGATTAAGCGATTACCGTATGTTGATCTACTCCATTGTCCTGATCGTGATGATGATCTTCAACTGGAGTCCAAACGCAGTCTATCTCAGGAAACGCCTGAAACAGAGAATTTCGTTCAGCAAGAAAACAGAAAAGGAGGAGGCATAAGATATGGCATTGTTAGAGACAAAGAATCTGGGAATCTCCTTTGGCGGTCTGCGGGTGGTGAATGCCTTCGATATTTCTGTGGAAAAGGGGCAACTATATGGATTGATCGGACCGAATGGTGCCGGTAAGACGACGATCTTCAATCTTTTGACAGGAGTATACCAACCGGACGAGGGAGCGATTCTTCTAGACGGTGTGAACCTGGCTGGGAAGACAACGATCGAGATCTGTAAGGCGGGAATTGCCAGAACGTTTCAAAATATACGTCTATTTGGAGATATGCCGGTGATCGATAATGTGAAGGTTGGACTGCACAATCATTACCCCTACTCTACATTTGAGGGTATCTTCCGTCTGCCGCGTTACCACAAGGTGGAAAAGGAAATGAACGCGAAGGCAATGGAGCTTTTGGAAGTATTTGGTCTGGGAGCTTATGCGGAGTACCAGGCGGAGAATCTGCCTTATGGGCAGCAGAGAAAGTTGGAAATCGCAAGGGCAATGGCGACGGAACCCAAACTTTTGCTTCTGGATGAACCGGCAGCAGGTATGAATCCCAACGAGACAAAGGAATTGATGGATACAATCCGTTTTGTGAGAGACCGTTTCGATATGACGATCCTGCTGATCGAGCATGATATGAAACTGGTAGCTGGTATCTGTGAGAAACTGACAGTATTGAATTTTGGAGAGGTGCTGGCACAGGGAGGAACACAGGAAGTGCTGAATGATCCGGAAGTAATTACGGCTTATTTAGGGGAATGAGACAGGAAGTTATGGTAAGAACAACTAGGTTATGTCTGATGCTGGCAAGGAAGAATGAGAATTCTCTGTGGCCTGAGAAGAGGGGCAGAAAAGCGAAAAGGACATAGCAGGAGGAATATGGTATGGCGATGTTAGAAGTGAAGGATCTCCATGTTCATTATGGTGTAATAGAGGCGATCAAGGGGATTAGCTTTGAGGTGGAACAGGGGGAAGTCATCGCGCTGATCGGAGCGAATGGTGCCGGCAAGACGACTACGCTGCACACGGTCACAGGTCTGATCAGACCCACGAGCGGAAGCATTCTTTTCGAGGGAAAAGATATCACGAAGACACCTGGGTATAAGATTGTGCCGATGGGAATGGCACATGTGCCGGAAGGAAGACGCGTGTTTGCACAGTTGTCTGTTTACGATAATCTGATGATGGGGGCGTATACCCGGAAAGATAAAAATGAGATTAAGGAAAATCTGCATATGGTGTACGAGCGCTTCCCACGCCTGGAAGAGCGCAAGACACAGATGGCGGGAACATTAAGCGGCGGTGAGCAGCAGATGTTAGCTATGGGGCGGGCGTTGATGAGCCAGCCAAGTATCATTCTCATGGATGAGCCGTCTATGGGATTGTCTCCAATCTTCGTCAACGAGATTTTTGACATTATCAGGAGGGTCAGCCAGTCTGGCACTACAGTGCTTCTGGTAGAACAGAATGCCAAAAAGGCGTTGTCGATAGCAGATCGGGCTTATGTGTTAGAAACCGGTATGATCTCTCTGGAAGGCGATGCGGAGGAATTGATGCACAACGATGCAGTCAAGAAGGCTTATCTTGGGGAATAATATGGGATGTTAAAGTGAAAGAATTGACTGACTAAATTTCATAAAATTTAGTCAGTTTTTTGTGGTATAGGAAATTTCTACGCTTATTCGAGTTCGCGAAGCGAATCTCGTAAACGAGCTATGCTCGTTTTTTTGTCTGTTCTGGTGATTTGCTTAAGTAGTTTTTTTGTATAATAAACCATAGAATTTTAGGAAGGGCATTGGGAGGAACGGGGAATGGCGAAGGCGGTTAGGTTGGCAGACATTGCATTGAGAGTTGGGGTAAGTACGGTGACAGTATAAAAGGCGTTGGCAGGACAGAAGGGTGTCAGCGAGGAAATGCGGGATAAGATCAAGAGACTGGCAGATGAGCTTGGGTACGTACAGCCAGGGAACAGAGAATAGAAGCGGGATGAAACTATAATATAGGCCTGCTGGTTGAGGAGAACGATATCGATAAGTATGATACATCTTCTGCGACTTCCGGCGGATATGCCGACGGTTTTTGTATGTAATTGCGATTTGACAGCAGGCAGAGTTATTAATAAGCTGAAAGAGAAAGGTTACCGTGTACCAGAGGATGTGTCAGTGGTTGGGTATGATAACTTTATTTATCCGGGAATCTGCGATGTGGAGATCACGACCTATGAAGTGGATTTGGGCAAGATGGTACAGTGTGCGGTAGATGTTCTATTGGAAAAGCTGCAGATGGGGGATGTACATGTACCCAGTATCCATACGGTAGAGGGACATATGGTGTTGAAAGGCAGTGTACGGAAGATTTAGCATTCACAAGATGGAAGCTGCATTACAGGGGAGTGACTGCTATTCTTAAGATGCGAAAGATTGACAGAATGCAAGAAATAGTTTGATGGTTAAACGGGAAAGGAAACGGATCTGAAGATAGCATGGGCGGATCAGAAAGCTGTATAGGCGCCTGTAGAAAAAAAGATAAAAAATACATTGACAAGTATCTTAGGCTGTATTAATATAACAACAAGCGCTTAAAAGATAGACGTGGATCAAAGGAAATTTAGTGGAAGGAGGTAATTACTATGTTACGTATCAATAAGTCCAGGAATACAGTAAGTACAAACAGTAAAGTGAATTATAGAATATGGGAAATTACCTCTGCAGACGATAGGAAGTTTCTGTGTGATACGTGATGCCTGTTCTTGGAAGAACAGGTAGCTAGTCAGATTGGATCGGTATGACAGATGCAGGCTGTGGTAATTTCACCACAGCCTTTTTTGTGCGGGAATACTTGCATCCTGGAGTTGGAAAGGCAGCAGAGGAGGGTTAAAATCATGAAGAAGATATCAAGATACATATGGGATTACAAATTTTCCTATCTGGCAGCGGTGGCGTCACTTCTGATTGCCGTCACACTGGACATGATGGGACCGCGTCTGATGGCGCTGGTGGTGGATGATGTTATCGTCGGTGGTCAGATTGACGAGCTGAAATATTTGCTGTTTGGATTTCTGGCAGTCGGCGTGGGAAGGTGTATTTTTCAGTACGCGAAGGAATATACCTTCGACAAGAATGGTATCAGGATCTCAGGAGATATGAGAAGAGATCTGTTTCGCCATATACAGGGTCTGAGCGCTGATTTTTTTGATAGAACAAATACGGGTGAACTGATGGCGCGTGTCAAAGAGGATATTGACCGGATCTGGGATGCGATCGGGTATGTCGGGATGCTGCTGATCGAAGTGATTTATCATACATCGATTATTTTGGCTTCCATGTATCTGATCAACTGGAAGCTGGCGCTGCTACCCACGGCAGCCATGCTGTTGTGCGGTACGGTGGCGGTACTCATGGAGCGTAAGCTGGGGCAGGTATACGAGGAGATCAGTGAAGAGAATGCAGTGCTTAATACAGTAGCGGAGGAGAATCTGGCGGGCGTACGGACAGTGAAGGCGTTTGCCAGGGAGAAATATGAGATCGGGAAATTCCTTTCCCATAATAAACGGTACTATGAGCTGAACATGCAGCAGTCGAAAGTTTTTGTGCGGTATTATCCCTTTTTCAGTGTTGTCAGTAAAATACTGCCCATATTGACTATATTAATTGGTGGAGGATTCGTAATCCAGGAAGAGATGACGCTGGGGCAGATGACAGCTTTTGTGGAATATTCTACGAATATCGTGTGGCCTATGGAAATGCTGGGCTGGCTGACTAACAGTGTATCGGCGGCAGTGGCATCCAATAAGAAAGTGAGGAAGATCTATGAGGAGAAACCAAGTATTGTGGAGAAGCCGGATCCGGTTATGATCGAAGAAGTGGCTGGAAAAGTGTGTTTTGACCATGTTTCTTTCCATAAGGCGGATCTGTATGAGATCCTGCATGATATTTCTTTCACTGTGGAGGCAGGTAAGACACTGGGAATCATGGGTGCTACCGGAGCAGGTAAGACTTCGATCGTGCAGCTTCTGCAGCGTATGTATGATGCCACAGAGGGGAAGATTTATCTGGATGATGTGGATATCAGGGAGTTATCTCTGGGGCAGCTTCGCACCAGTGTCAGCTATGTGATGCAGGATGTATTCCTCTTTTCCGATACGATCAATGACAATATCAAGCTTGGTAAGAAAGAATACATAGACTTCAAGACAGTCAGAAGAGCCTCTGTGCAGGCGCAGGCCAGCGGATTTATTGAACGGATGGAGGAGACTTACGACACTGTGATCGGCGAGAGGGGTGTAGGACTCTCCGGTGGGCAGAAACAGCGGATCAGCATTGCGCGCGCACTGGCGAAGAAGGATCCGATACTTGTGCTGGATGACTCCACATCGGCGTTGGATATGGAGACGGAGCAGTTGATCCAGCAGACATTGAAGGAGCTGGAGAATACGACGAAGATCATCATAGCCCACAGGATTAGTGCTGTGCGCCACGCGGATGAAATTATTGTGCTGGAGAATGGAGCTATCGCGGAGCGTGGAACGCATGAGGAACTGCTTGCAAAGAGAGGGCTTTACTACGAGACTTATGAATCCCAGTATGGAGATTTGGAAGAGGCCGCCGTATAGGTATCCGACCTTACAGAAACTTTGGTATAGAATTAAAGAAGTGGAACGACTTTAGAATGGAGGGAAGAAATGGCAGTCAATTCTTATAAAGACGACGAACTTACAATAGAGCGCAGCAAAATGCAGACGCTGGCCAGGCTGTTTCGGTATCTGCTTGATTATAAGTGGCAGATCATACTGGTCCTGATCATTATGGGATATGGCGTGGCGGTGAGTCTGGTTAATCCGCTGATCATGGAGTCGGCGATCGATGATCATATTTCCGTCAAGGATTTAAGAGGTCTGTCCAGGCTGCTGGCTGTGGCGCTTGTGATCAATCTGTTTCTGGTGGTCACAGTGAAGCTTCGGATGTATATTATGGCTAAAGTATGCAATAATATACTTCTGACAATCCGGCAGGAACTGTATACACATATCCAGAAACTGGATTTTGGTTTTTTTGACAGCAGACCGACAGGAAAGATCCTGTCCCGAATCATAGGGGATATCAATTCGCTGAAAGATGTGTTGTCCAACTGCGTGACAACGCTGATCCCGGACGGACTGACAGTCATTGCGGTAGTGGTGATTATGGTATGGAAGAATCCAAGGCTTGCGTTTGCTTCTATGCTGACGATCCCTTTTATGGCGGCAGGTATGGTTTATATTCAGGTAAAGGCACATCCGCGCTGGCAGACATTCCGGAAGAAATCAGCAAACTTGAATGCATTTATCCATGAGGATATGGCGGGCATGCGGATCATCCAGAGTTTTCATGCACAGAGAGAGACAGAGAAGACATTTAATGTCTTGCTGGAAGAGCATAGACAGTCCTTTGTCCATGCGGTGCGGATGAGCGATGCGTTTGGATCGGTAATTGATTTTTCCTGGGCAATGGGATGTATTCTTTTGTATTTTACAGGCATTGTAGTATTGGGTGTGGAACAGGTATCCTTAGGTACTTTTATTGCTTTCGGGACGTACTTAACGATGTTCTGGCAGCCAATCCAGAATATCAGTAATTTTTACAATCAACTTGTGACCAATATTGCAGGTGCGGAGAGGATTTTTGAGATCTTAGATACATCGCCTGCGATTGCAGATGATGCGGGTGTGACACAGATGCCGCCCATACAGGGTGAGGTGACATTTGAACATGTGACTTTTTCCTATGATGATAAAGTGAAGGTGCTGGATGATGTCAATTTCCGGATCCGTCCAGGAGAGACGATTGCGTTAGTAGGTCCTACGGGCGCTGGCAAATCGACTATTGTCAATCTGATCAGCAGGTTTTATGATGTACAGCAAGGCATTGTGGCGGTAGACGGCTATGATGTCAAGAAAGTTTCGATCGAGAGTCTGCGTCAGCAGATGGGAATCATGACACAGGATAATTTTCTGTTTTCGGGAACAATCAGTGACAATATACGTTACGGAAAGTTGGACGCTACGCAGGAAGAGATCGTTGCGGCAGCTAAGGCAGTCAATGCCCATGAGTTTATCATGCGCCTGGATAAAGGATATGATACGCAGTTATCAGAGCGGGGCGGCGGACTTTCTATTGGACAAAAGCAGCTCCTTGCCTTTGCCAGGACGATGGTGTCAGATCCGAAGATTCTGATCTTAGATGAGGCGACTTCAAGCATTGACACGAAGACAGAAGTCCTGGTGCAGAAAGGGATTGAACATTTGTTGGCCGGCAGAACGTCGTTTGTGATTGCACACCGATTGTCTACCATACAGAAAGCCGATAGGATTTTTGTGGTGGATGACGGCAGGATCATAGAGGAAGGCAACGCGCAGGAATTGATGGAAAAGAAAGGAGCCTATTACAGGTTATACATGGCGCAGTTTGCATCACACAGGGAATAATAGGTTGAAAAGGATGTTAGTCCACAGGGCTGTGAGATCGGGGAAAAGGAATCCGATCTTGCAGCCTCTTTTTTCTTAAGAGAACGCTGCGCTGGCTACGGGAAAATAATCACAAGCAGTGGGTAAAAAAATTGTGTAAATAGCAGAAAATGTAAAAAATAAAAGCTAAGTATGGATTAAAATATCAAGAAATGCATACCTAAAATAGAGCTAAAAATAATTAAATGAATTCGCTAGGAAGAAAAAGGAGGGGAGTATGACGGCAACGGAGGAGATCAGAAGACATCTGACAAATCCACGGTAAGTTCGTAATATTAAGCCGCCCTTCTGATTCTGGACATATCAAGGAACACAGCTGTGTGATCGAGTCAGATACAGAGTTGGGAATCCGTTAAGTATCAAATAGGAAGATTCCAAAAACGAAATCATTTGAATGAAAACGTCTAAAAGGGTATACTCTACTTATACTATGATAAGGTTCCGGATTGCCTGTGCTGGCTTTTCGGCAGGAGGAAATCTATGTCATTTATCAGTGTGTTCGATGTCATCGGTCCTAATATGGTTGGACCCTCCAGCTCCCATACTGCCGGGGCTTGTGCCATTGCCCATCTGGCGCAGATGATGCTGGGCGGGATCTTGTGTGAAGTGGAGTTTGTCTTGTATGGGTCTTTCGCCAAAACTTATGGAGGGCATGGCACGGATCGGGCCCTTCTGGGAGGAATTATGGGATTTGATACCGATGATGTACGAATCCGGGATTCTTTCGAGATTGCGAAAGAACGTGGAATTAGGTACCGGTTTATCACGGATGAGAAAGAGACGGATGTACATCCTAATACGGTGGAGATACGGATGGTCAATGACAATGGCACACAGATGAGTGTCCGAGGGGAATCTCTGGGCGGCGGTAAAGTGCGGATTGTACGGATCAATCAGGTGCAGGTGGAGTTTACCGGGGAGTACAATGCCGTTATCATCATACAAAAGGATCGGCCGGGAGTGGCGGCCCATATCACAAAGGCGTTGAGTGACCGGGGTGTGAATATCGCTTTTATGCGCCTGTTCCGGGAATCGAAAGGAGAAAAAGCGTACACTATTGTGGAATCGGATGACCGACTCCCGGAGGATATTACGAACCAGCTTTTAGAGAATCCCAATATACAGGATGTCATGCTGGTGCAGAAGAGATAGGGTCAATAGTCTGTGGGGGAAATATTTTCTGCGAAGCATGACAGTTTGTCTGGCAGGAAGCGGGAGGGAAATTAAGCATGGTTGATTTTAAGAATGCAGAAGAGCTGCTGACGTATTGCGGAGAGAATGGAAAGCGGATTTCGGACGTAATGAAACAGCGGGAATGTGATTTGGGGGAAGTTTCCATGGAACAGATCTGCGGACGGATGCAGCAGGTGTTGGAGATTATGAGGCAGTCCGCCTTGACACCGCTAAAGACGCCGGTGAAGTCCGTGGGTGGATTGATTGGTGGAGAGTCTGGGAAATTAGTGTCCTATCAGAACCAGGGGAAAAGTATCTGCGGGAAAGTATTAGGACATGGAATTACCTATGCTATGGCAGTGCTGGAGGTCAATGCATCCATGGGCGTGATCGTGGCGGCGCCTACAGCGGGGTCCGCCGGTATTGTACCGGGGCTTTTGCTGGCGCTGCAGGAGGCGTATGGGTTTTCCGATGAGCAAATGGTGGATGCCCTGTTCCATGCTGGTGCGATTGGCTATCTTGCTATGCGCAATGCGACGGTAGCAGGTGCTGTGGGCGGTTGTCAAGCGGAGGTTGGAGTTGCGTCTGCTATGGCCGCGGCGGCTGCGGTGGAACTCATGGGCGGGGAGCCTAAACAGAGTCTGGATGCAGCGTCTACAGTCTTGATGAATATGCTGGGGCTTGTATGTGACCCGGTAGGCGGCCTGGTAGAGTACCCCTGCCAGAACCGGAATGCAGCCGGCGTAGCCAACGCGCTGATTGCTGCGGAGCTGGCTCTTTCCGGCATCCAGCAGTTGATCCCTTTTGATGAAATGTTAGATACTATGTATCAGGTTGGAAAGAGGATCCCTTATGAACTGAGGGAGACTGCACTGGGCGGATGTGCGGTGTCTCCTTCGGGCTGTCGGCTTTGTCACTGAGCAAGGAAAATATAGAAATGGTGCCAAACAGGAATCCTGCTTGTCCTATCTGAGAAACAATGTTACAATAGAACTAACAAATTACAGGCTTCGCGGATCTGCTGCTGACAGGGACACGGGATGGAATGCTGATTGTGACACGGCAGATTGGAAGGCGGATAAAAGGGGAGGGCACAATGAATAAGAAGAAATTGACAACGGGCAAGGAAGTTACGATTGAGAACGAAAACAAGGCAGTGGAGCAGGAGACAGCCGTGCAGGAAGAACCGAAGAAGGAAGTATTGCCGGAGATCATATTCCAATATCGGGAGTATGAGGCAAGTATGGATGTGGTGACTGATCGGGTTAAGGCGCATTATTATGCCAAGGGACATGAGCAGGGCTCTATCGAGAGTCTGCAGATTTATGTGAAACCGGAAGACTTTACCGCTTATTATGTGATCAATGACGGTATTGTCGGAAAGGTGAATCTGTTCTAGGCGGTGACAATCAATTCTTTTACCCTTATTATAACGGATAGATTAAGCAGTGTGTTGAAAGGCATAGAACCTGATATTAAAAGACTGATCCATTATGTGTGGTTTGGTCTTTTATTTTATTGAAGAAATTTCTGTTCCTGAAACGTTTTTGATTATATAAGAAACCATGTGAGACGCGACAGCAAACATGCGTGTACTGCTTAGAGGAGTGCTGCGGACTTGAGGTAAGGTGCTTACTTCAAATTTAAGGTAAAGTTAAGGAAAGGTATATTGACAAATAATATTATACAGCGTATAGTATTGTCAGAAACAATATTATATGTCATATAATATTATATACTAAGTTAATATTATAAATTGTATTATGATTTGTGAAAGAGAAAGGAATGATCGGCGAAAGGATATGGCAGCGGCGGTATTTTAATTTGAACAGGAATGGATGATCGGTATGAGATATGTAAAAAGCAGGAAAGGAGTTTATCGCATGGTATTTAACACGGGCGCGGCATTGCTGGATGCGATTGTGCTTGCTGTGGTGTCTAGTGAACTGGAAGGTACTTATGGGTACAAGATCACACAGGAAGTACGAGAGGTCATTGAGATTTCAGAGTCCACATTATATCCGGTACTTAGAAGGCTGCAGAAAGATGAATGTCTGGAAGTGTACGATATGGAATGTGCAGGCAGGAACAGACGGTATTATAAGGTGACAGAGAGAGGAAGGGCACAGTTGAATCTCTATATCAGTGAATGGTATCGGTATTCTGCCAGATTGAACGGTATTTTCGAGGGAGGATTGAAGCATGAATAGAGCGGAATTTATGAGACGTCTGGAAGAGCTTCTTAAAGAGGTAGCGCCGGCAGAGAGGGAAGAAGCGATTCAATATTATAATGATTATTTTGACGATGCAGGAGAAGAGAATGAAAGTGGTGTGATTGCTTCGCTGGGAACACCGGAAGAACTGGCAAGATCGATTAAAGCGGGATTGAGTGACGGCGGCAGTGGTGGTGAATTTACAGAATCAGGGTTCAGCGGTTATACGCAGATGTCGCGGGATGAGATCATACGGCGGGAGGATGTGACTACATCGGGGCAGTCCCAGAAGAATGGGAATCCTCAAGACTCCTTTCATGGCGGTGTGTATGGAACGGGGATAGGAGACGGAAGGAACGAATATCACACGGCACAGCCTGGCGGCGATTACTATGAAGGCGCATATTATAAGAGGCCGGAAGGGGATGGCATATATGGCGGCCGGAAGGACACGAGACATTACGATAATCCTTATGAGCAGTCTGGGACGCAGAATACGGGATATGGACAGGACGGCTCACAAGGCACGTCATATGGGAATGCAGGCGCCTCTGGAAGCGGTACAACCAGAGCATCGGCAGTGAAGGAACCCATGTCGGGTGGTATGATTGCATTGCTTGTTATCCTGGCAATCTTTACATCGCCAGTGTGGCTTGGTCTGCTCGGAGCTCTTTTTGGAGTTGTAGTTGGAATACTCTCAACCTTATTTGCACTGTTCTTGTCATTTATGGTCTTAGGGATAGTGTTGGTTGCAGTTGCAATCGCGCTTTTGGTGGTAGGCATCCTATTGTTGTTCAGTGCTCCGTTGGCTGGTTTATGTGTGATCGGCAGTGGACTGGCGCTGTTTGGGATTGGACTGGTATGCATCTGGGTGATGGTTGCTATGGCGGGCACGGCTATACCGGCATGTGTCAGAGGAATTATTTCCCTGTGTCAGAAGATTTTTCATAGAGGAGGTGCACGGGCATGAAGAAATTTACAAAGTTCTGTATGATTACGGCGTTGTTCACATTTATCATGGGTTGTCTGCTGTTTGGCATAGGCGTGTTGTTCGGTGGTTTAAGGCAGCTGGAACATATTAATGTCAAAGCTGTGACAGGAATTCCATTTGGGTTTGTCAATAACAGTGACAACTGGTCGTTTGGGTTCTGGGACGGATATTGGGATGATGAATGGAAAGAATATTGGGAGTGGGATTCTAAAGAATGGAAAAGTGTAGAGAAAGTTGTGGATTGGACTCATAATTCGGAAGAGCATGGCGAATGGGCCACAGCACAAGAGGAGGATACAGGGTTGACAGCAGCTGCCCTGAGGAAACTGGAGCTTGAAGCGGGTGCCTGCAAGATGATAATCGAGGAGTCGGATAAGGATACAGTGAGTATTGCGGTTGCAGGCGAGTGCAAGGATCATTACCGCTATCGTGTGAAAGGTGGAGATACACTGATGCTTGTCCATAAAGACATGGAGTATGACGATTACGGACATTTCTGGAACAGGAGCCATCCGAAAGGCAATACCAGAGTATATCTGTATCTGCCAAAGAATGTTGTGCTGGATGAGATCAGCATTGACTTTGGCGCAGGGGAACTGGATGCTGGCTATCTGAGGGCAAGAGAGATTGAAATAGACGTGGGTGCAGGAGAATGTTACTTTGCAGGCCTGGAAGCATCGGAATCTATTGAACTTACTATGGGTGCGGGAGAATTAACGACAGAGAGGCTGATTACGAAAAAAGCGAGCCTGGATATTGCGGCTGGCGAAATGAGAATTGATGGCGCGCAGGTAAGCGAGGAAGCAGATGTGAATTTGAGCATGGGAAATGCAACAATACAGGGAACCTTTGCGGGGGAACTGAATGGGGAATGCAGCATGGGGAAGTTGAGTTTTGTGCTGGATGGTGCTCAGCAGGATTATAATTATGATGTTGACTGTGGATTTGGGGATGTATGGATTGGAAACAAACGCTACAGGGATCTGGAGGATGACTATGAGATCAATAATGGCAACCAATCTACGGTAGATGTCAGCTGCTCAATGGGCACTGTCCACATAGACTTTACGGAAGAGTAGGTTGAAAATCGGAGACTTTTCAATTTTCTATTTAAGCAGTATCGCAAGCGGGCTTGCGATATGAATGGGTAGTAGTGTAAGAGCAATCTATTGGGAATCATTATATAGCGATCCTGACAATATTGAGGAGCGTTTCTAGGTGAAGTAACAAGGAAATAGTAAAAAGGATGGGCCAAAAGGCAGCAGGCCCGGAAAGGAAGGCAGAATCATGGGTGATGGATATAGGAAGCTGGTACGTTCAAAAGGGAATCGGACAATATGTGGTGTGTGCGGAGGAATTGGAGAATATCTGAACGTGGATCCAACGCTGGTACGTTTGATCTGGTTGTTGTGTTCTCTGGGAAGTTGTGGAACAGGACTGATTATTTATATTGTAGCAGCATTGATCATTCCGGAGGATCAGGATGTTGTCCTATAGGAATGAAGACATCCTTGGGGAAATAATAAAATAACTTGTTAACAACAAACGGGAAACTATCTGTCAGTTATGACGGGAGTTTCCCATTTTCTTCTGTCGAGAGGAGTCCTCTATTACTGTATTATTTTTTCTTATGTGTATTGATCGTAAAGAACAGATCAGCTCTTTTTAATGCCGGACGAAGAGCCATATAGACGGCGACGGATACGATCGAGGAGGTTACTGCGTTAATAGAGGTAGAAGCAATATTCCATGCCAGGGTCACATCTGCGGCAGGCTTTCCCAGAATCATACGTTTGTAGAAATAGCCTACCAGTGGATCGAAGATGACATTGAACAGCAGTCCACCAGCGGCAGCAGCGATGGTCCACTGTAGTACTTTTGAAGTCTCTTTCCTGGTACTGATGTGGCCAAGCTGATGAGCGATCAAGCCGGTGATCAGACCGATGCAGAGTTTTAGGATAAACGTTTTGGGGGCATAGATGATGTAGTAGGGATCCAGCAGATCTCCTATGGTCATGCCGACGGCGCCGCCAATACCACCGTATAAACCGCCAAGAAGCAATGCACCCAGCACGCACACTGCATTGCCCAGATGGATGGAAGTAGCGTCTCCGCCAGGCAGGGTAATCTTGATCTGGAGGAAAGTAAAGACGACATAGGAGAGAGCGGCGAAGACACCGGTCATGACAAGTTTCAATAATTTTTCATTTTTCATGATATTTCCTCATTTCTTCTGATTCTGTGCTCCGATGCTGCACAGTGACAGGGTATGGATTTTGGTCAATGAAGCACAGAGCCTTGGAGATTTCTTTTTACATTTTTAAGTATCTACTATGAATTATAGGCAAAAATGGTATGATTAAAAGTGCCAATTCATAATTTTATAACCATGCCAGAAAACCTATATCGTCTCTAAGAGTATTTCATCAGCATAATCCGGCAATACTACCAATACTATCAATATCATAAATCGGAATTGCTATAGGAAATGGGGTAAGTGGATGAAGAAGCAAAAGCAACGAGACAGGAAACTGAAGACAGAGTTCTTTTTTTATGTATGGATCTTCTTCCTGTTGGCGATTTTTGGCTGGCTGTGGGAGGGATTTCTATATCTTTTTAAAGATGATAGTTATGTCAATCGTGGTTTTCTGTTAGGGCCATGGCTCCCAATCTATGGAATTGGAGGAGTGATACTGGAACTGTTGCTGCATCGATGGAGAGACAGACCGTTATTGACGTTTATGGCATCGATGTCCTTATGTACTGCATTGGAATATCTGGCTGGATGGTATTTGGAATCGACCTGGAAGGTTAAGTGGTGGGACTACAGCGCTGTACCTTGGAATCTGCATGGCAGGATCTGCCTGTATGGAAGCCTTCTCTTTGGTCTTGGAGGGATGCTGCTGGTCTGGCTGGTCAGTCCGTTATTTTATTCCCTATACCGTAGGATTCCATGGAGAATCCAGGCAGGGGCTGGAATATTGATACTGATACTTTTTACGGCGGACGCTGCTTATAGCGCTATGCATCCGCATGTAGGGACTGGAATTACGTATCGCTGACTGAAAATCCGGCAAGCTTTCTCCATTTTCCACGCGTATATCTGGTCAAAAAACAGACGATCCGGCAGAGCCAGTCTAAGACCATGGCAATCCATACGCCTACCGCACCATATCCCATTTGCACCCCGATCAGATAGCTGAAGCCAATCCGGAAGATGAACATAGAAGCGATGGATACCACCATGGTGTAACGTACATCGTTACATGCACGAAGCATATTCGGAAGAGTGAAAGACAGAGGCCATAGGAGGCAGGCGGAGCCATTGTGGATAAAAACCAGAGTCCGTGCTAACAGCGTTGTCTCTGGACTTAGACCATAGAGTCCCAGAATCTGGTTCAGACATAGGAAGACAACTGCATTTAAGAGAATCGTAGGTACATAGGTGATGAATAGCAGTTTCTTAGTATAGAAGCGGACCTGGCGCTCGTCTCCTGCGCCTACGCATTGGCCGATTACGGTGATCATGGTCAGATTGGCGGCCTGTCCGATCAGAACTCCAACGCTGTCCAGATTGTTGGCTACGCCGTTGGCAGCAATCTGAATGGTACCAAAACCGGAGATGATACTTACCACAAGGACGCGCCCTAATTGGAAAATACCATTCTCTATACCACTAGGAATGCCGATGTAGAGGATCTTCTTTACCATGCGGAGATCCAGATGAAATGGCTCCCGTGAGAAATAGATCTCCAGGTTGGGATTGCGCAGAAGCAGATAGAGAATGATACTGCCGACCGCTCTGGAAATCAGGGAAGGAACCGCCACGCCGGCAGCGCCCATGTGGAGCCCGAAGATGCAGATGGCATTTCCGGCTACATTGATCAGATTGATCAACACAGAGACTTTCAGTGTGATCTGGGAATTCCCCATAGAGCGGAACAACGCTGCGCAGGCGTTGTACACAGCGAGGAAGGGAAACGAGAGGGCAGATATGGTCAGATAGATCAGTGCATGTTCCATGACGTCAGCTTCAATACTGCCGAAGAATAGCCGCAGCATGAGCGTTCTTGCAAAGATTACGATCAAACCGATCAGTACTCCCGCAAAGATTACGGTGTATAGAAGCTGCCTGGCAGAGTTGCGGGCATCTTCCCGTCGTTTTGCGCCAAGACACTGTGAGGTCACTACAGCGCCTCCGGTCGCCAGTGCTGCCATAATGTTGAACATCAGGATATTGATCATATCCACTAACGAGACGCCAGAAACAGCGGCTTCCCCTACGGAAGAGATCATCATTGTATCTGCCATACCTACTGTGATTGCTAATGCCTGCTCAAAAATTAGAGGGACGATCAATTTTCTCAACTCTTTGCTGGAAAAAAGGGGATTCATTTGTATCACCGTATCCTTTACAGAGATTCTTTTGTTATGTTTTTATTATAGAACAAATATAGAAAAAGACAAATATATTTGATCTTCCAAAAAAGCATTGACACAGGTATATTCGAATGCTATGTTTTCTTCTATAAGATTAGAATGCAAGAGAATGCAAGGGTGCTTGAAGCCGATTTGCAGCAGAAAGGAATAGTACAAAATGACAAAGCAAAGCGAATATCTAAAAGATGCAAGACTGATTGAGACCCATTATGGCGAAGAGTATGAACGCTATTACAATGCCATCGTCCCGCCCGTTTTTCTCAATTCTCTCAATGTTTTTCCGAGTATTGATGCGTATTATGACAGTGATAAGACGGATAAACATGTATATTGTTATGGCCGGGTCCAGAATCCTACAGTGCGGATTCTGGAAGATAAGATTGCAGCGTTGGAGCATGGGGAGAGAGCGTTTGTGTTTTCTTCAGGGATGGCGGCTGCAACAACGGCAGTTATGGCAGTATGCCGCAGCGGCTCCCATGTTGTTTGTGTACGGAACGTATATGGGCCGCTAAAGACATTTCTTACACAGTACTGCACGGAGCATTTCCAGATGCGGATCACTTTTGTCAAAGGGGACAAACTGGAGGAATTTGAGGAGGCTATAACGGATGACACGGATCTGGTTGTGCTGGAGAGTCCTTCTTCTATTCTTATGACATTACAGGATATACAGGGCGTGTCGTCCATTGCAGCGGCACATCATGCCAGGGTGTATATTGATAACACCTACTGTACGCCGATCTTCCAGAATCCGCTGGATCTGGGAGTGGATATGGTTATGCATACGATGTCGAAATATATTGGTGGCCACAGTGATATCATAGGCGGGGTACTGGTGGCGAAGGATACTGCATTGTTGGATAAGTTATCGCTTATGAGGGAGTTATACGGCGGAATTTTGGGACCGATGGAAGCCTGGCTGGGCATCCGGGGCATCCGTACGCTGGAGGTGCGCCTAAGACAGCATGAAAAAACAGCTATGGCAGTTGCAGAATTTTTGGAGAACCATCCGAAGGTGAGGAAGGTGCATTACCCAGGCTTGCCATCTTTCCCACAGTATGAGCTGATGAAAAAACAGCAGCGGGGGAACTGTGGCCTTATGAGTTTCGAGATTGATGGTACAGTTAAAGAGGCGAAGGAATTCTGCGAGGCGCTGTCTATCTTTAAGATTGGAGTGAGCTGGGGTGGATTTGAAAGCCTGGTGACTATGCCTTTTGCGAGAGCAACTGACGAAGAAGCGGCCTGGCTGGGAGCGGAACAGAACATGATCAGGATCCACTGCGGCCTGGAAGGGGAAGATTTGTTGATTGCGGATTTGGAGAAAGGACTGGAAACGATAGGGACGTGAAAGGAAAAGTCATGAAAGTACTTGTCATAGAAGACGATACAGGATTAAACCGAGGCGTATCGTTTGCATTAGAGCAGGAGGGGTATGCTGTGGTGAGTGCATACTCCCTTCTGGAAGGGGAAACCCTTTTTGACAAGGAGAAACCGGATGCGGTCATCCTGGATCTGAACCTGCCTGATGGAGATGGCCTTGATTTCTGTCAGAAGGTACGGCAGCTTCCAGGGAAAGAGGCCCAAACAGTGATCTTGATGCTCACGGCGCGGGACTTAGAGACAGATGAGATCATGGGACTGACAAGAGGGGCGGATGATTATGTGGTGAAGCCCTTTTCGGTTTCTGTCCTAAAGATCCGGCTGCAGAATATTCTGGGCAGAAAAATATGCAGACCTGAAGAGAAATATATACTCACATCCGGAGAGGTGACACTGGACCTGGAGACGTTGCGGGTATTCTGCCAGGGGGAAGAATTGGAACTAAGCTTAACGGAGTTTAGGCTGCTACAGTTTTTTCTGGAGAATAAGAATCGTGCGCTGCTAAAAGAGCAGATCCTGCAGGGAGTCTGGGATGTGGATGGGAATTATGTAGAAGAGAACACGCTGTCTGTCAATATCAGCCGTCTGCGCAGGAAGCTGGGAAGCGATCATATCCGCACAATCCAGGGAATTGGGTATCTGTGGGAGGAAAAGAAGTGATAGGGACTGCGGCAAGGCGGGAACTGGTGAGTTGGGTGGCAGCAGGGCAGACTGGAATGAATAGAGCAGCAACGGAATGGATTCTTATCTGGATTCTGGCAGTCTGCCTGGGGATCTGTTTTTTGCTGCTCCTTTCGGTTACTGCCTATTTTCTGTTGCAGTGGCGGAAAATGGACCGTATTCTGGACAGTTTCCAGGCAGGAGATTCCTGTGATGGTGATCAAACGACATCTGTCAGTTTAGATATTCAGGAGACAAGGGAGTCCCGCGTTGTCAGTCAGCTGCAGCGTATCCTGACCAACACCCGCTTCCGGGAAGAGAAGGCGGTAAGGGAAAAGGACCAAATTATGGAGCTGCTCTCAGACCTGTCCCACCAGTTGAAAACCCCGCTGGCTAATATTGTTATGGACACAGAGCTGTTGCTTGATCCGATGGTTTATGGGGATGAAGAACGCCGCAGGGAATTTCTGGAGCATGCAAGGAGTCAGGCAGGTAAGATGCAATGGCTGTTAGCCAGCCTTCTGAAGGCTTCCCGACTGGAAAACGGTATGATCCATTTTGCTGTGGAATCCGCCTGGATCAAGGAAACGATCGCCAGGGCGGTGGAGGCTGTCTATAGTCAGGCAGCGGCAAAGAACATTATGCTGGTGGTGGAAACGTTTCAGGATCTGTGTCTGATCCACAATTCAAAGTGGACGGCGGAAGCTCTGGCGAATATTCTGGAAAATGCTATCAAATATTCGCCTGAAAACAGCAGCGTTTGCGTGACGGTGACTTGCCTGGATCTTTATACGAAGATAAGCATTTTGGACGAAGGGATTGGAATCTCGGAGAAAGAGTATAACTTGGTTTTTAAACGTTTTTACCGCGGAAAAGGAGTGGAGCAGCAGGAAGGAAGCGGGCTTGGACTGTATCTGGCGCAGCTGATCGCACAGCAGGAGAAGGGTTATATTACGGTAGCGTCGAAAGCAGGAGAGGGGAGTTGCTTTTCCCTGTTTCTCTTGAATGCGAATGGGGAAAAATAGGATTATCATATGCCGCTGTATGATATCATGGAAGGACTGCATCGGGTGGTCAGGGCTGGCAAAGGTTCCTGGTAAGACATGAAAGCGTCTCCAGGTGGAAAGCTGTGCAGGAGCAAAATAGGATGCAGATACCAGTGAATATTCTAACGCTTCGGAGCCACCGTTTTATCGCTTGAGAGCCACCTCGGATTTTAACACTTTAGAGCCACCACAAACACAAGATATAGTAATGGAGCAATGAGCATGAGCTCACAGCTCC
>CATOJY010000042.1 GCA_951800685.1 uncultured Lachnospiraceae bacterium | reverse complement strand
CGACGAACCAGAGGATGGCTTTTATATAGACCTCTTTCAGTAACCGTCTTCTTTTCATGCCCGCTCCCAGCGGGCTATTTTAATTCAGGATTCCTCCGCAAGGAGGAATTTCCTATTATATAAAAAAGCGGCTGCACTACGTGCTGCTGCTTTTCCAATCTTACAATTGTCCCTAGACATATAACCACTGCATTGTCTGTATAGTCTTTCTTCCCTCTCAACAATGCAACTTCAATTGTCTGTTTGCACCTGCTTACCCATCATCCATGTATTACTTCTCCGCATACCTCATGACTGGCGCTACAGGCTGCAATACTCCTGAACTGCTGTCTCGTATAAGTTATTTCCTTTCGAGTCGATTACTACAATCACCGGAAATTCCACCACTTCCAATTTACGGATTGCTTCCGTTCCAAGATCGTCATAAGCGATCACTTCTGACCGCTTAATAGACTTAGATAAAAGTGCACCTGCGCCGCCCACTGCTGCGAAATAAACGGCTCCATTTCTGACAATCGCTTCCTGCACTCTTTCACTGCGCTTCCCCTTGCCAATCATCCCGGTCAGGCCCAAATCCAATAAGGCTGGCGCATATTTATCCATCCTGCTGGCTGTCGTAGGTCCCGCTGAACCAATCGGCCTGCCCTCTCTCGCCGGTGACGGTCCCATATAATATATGATATTGTCCTGCATTTCAAACGGGAGCGTACCTCCCTGATCCAAAACTTCCTGCATTCTCTTATGGGCGGCGTCCCTTGCCGTATATATTGTTCCTGTTATGTAGACATAATCGCCAGCTTGCAATCCGGCTGCTGTTTCCCTGTCCATCGGAGCCTGTATCCGTCGTTCCATCTATCTTACCCTTCCTGCATACTATTGATATCTATATGCTGTTCCCATCCAGCAAACTTACTGAGACAGTCTATTATATCCGATACAATCCGTGAGAAGATCACCTATTCTTGTCCTCACAGCATCCGCACCACATGCCTGTTCACATGGCAACAGATATTAACTGCCACCGGCAGACCTGCTATATGCGTAGGATAGGTATCTATATTCACCGCAAGCACAGTCGTCGTACCGCCCAATCCTCCAGGGCCGATTCCTGTCTGATTGATCTTAGCAAACATCTCTTTTTCCAATTCCTGCACATATGGAATCTCTGAACGCCGGTTAACAGGTCTTGTCAGCGCCCTCTTAGCCATCAGGGCACACTTCTCAAAAGTGCCGCCAATCCCTACGCCCACCACCATGGGCGGACATGCATTCGGTCCCGCTTCTTTTACTGCAGTCAATATCGCATCCTTTACTCCTTCAATCCCATCGGCGGGTTTCAGCATATACACCCGGCTCATGTTCTCACTGCCAAATCCTTTCGGCGCGACAGTAATCTTGACCTGATCACCGGGAACCATCTCGTAGTGGATCACTGCCGGTGTATTATCCCTGGTATTCTCCCGGATAATAGGATCACTCACCACAGACTTTCTCAGATAACCCTCTGTATAACCCTGCCTGACACCCTCGTTGACTGCATCCTCCAAAAAACCGCCCTCGAAATGCACATCCTGTCCAATCTCCATAAAGATCACAGCCATACCAGTATCCTGACAGATCGGTATTTTATCTTCACCAGCAACCTTAAGATTATCCTGGAGCTGACAGAGGATCTGCCTGCCAAGCATAGATTTCTCTTCCTCCACTGCATCCAACAACACCTTATCCATATCTTCCGATAGGAAATGATTCGCTTCTATGCACATTTCTTTGATATTCTGTGTAATATCTGATACCTTCACTACCCGCATGATCTTAATCTGCCCTTCCTTCAAACCGCATATGTGCTATCTTTATCCATACCCAGCATTCTCCAGCCACAAAGAGCTCCTATTCCCTGCCAAACGTTAATTATTTGCCATCCACGATCTGATTCCTGATCTTTTCCAACTCTTCCTGCGCTGCTTCACCAGGTTTCCACCCAATTTTCTGACCATCATCCCGATATCTGGGAATCAGATGCATGTGAAAATGAAAGACTGTCTGCCCTGCCAGCTCACCATTGTTCTGTACCAGATTAAACCCTTCACATCCAAGACGCTCCGTCATCTGTACCGCTAATTTCTTAGCCAGCTTCATAACTTTTGCTGCCGTCTCATCGGGCAGCTCATATAAATTCGCATAGTGCTCCTTCGGAAGGATCAGTGCATGTCCCTTTGTTGCGGGTCCTAAATCCAAAATCACCCGGAATTGATCGTCTTCATATAATGTTTTGGACGAAATATCGCCATTCGCAATCTTACAGAAAATACAGTTTGTGTCTCTCATATCGATGCCCCCTTAAAATACCAGAACCTGATCTAACGCCCTCAGAATCTTGAAATCGCCTTTCATTCTTATATCGCCCGCCATAAAGGATGCCTGGAAGGTATTCTCACCTGCAATAATATCCGCAAACGTTGCCCTCGCCATCTGCATCTCTACATCTGCGCGGCCGCCATTTCCATAATAACATTGAAGATTGCCCCCTTTGATCTCTATGAATAACGGTATTTTCTTCTCTTCTATCGTTATCTTATAATTAGCGTTTATCCCCGGCTGCGGCTTAAAATGCTCCTGAATCTCTTTCACAAATTCGTTTGTGTCCTCCCTTTCGCTGCTTCCCATCATATCCCTGAACATGCTCGCCAGTTCCTGAATATCAGCCTTTTGCCTCTGTACATAAGTATCATCAGACACAAACTGGGAAAGCTGTTCTGACTCCTGTGGGGTAAAATTAATATTCTTCGTAATTGCCACCTTCTGCTTCACTGCCTGATTGCTGGCCGGCAGACAAGGCAGCTTCTGATTAATTGTGCGATACAGGTTTTCAGCCTTTTTCTCAATAATCCGTAAATATCCCTCGTTCTCTTCGAGCATGGAAGTGTCTGCAATATAACCGCAAATACCGCTGCACGGCCGTCCACCCAAAATCTCCCACGCTGTCGCAAGATTCAGCTTCCCTTCCCTTTCACCATAGGTAGTAGACATGACGATGGGACACATATAGATCTGGCTAATCACTTCTTTATCCCCATACAGCCAGCAGGAATCCAAAAACTGATACATATATCCGCCTATTCCATACCACTCCACCGTGCTGCCCAGGATAACACCATCCGCCTCCTTCAACGTCTGTGGCAGCGTTGTAATACTGTTCTTCAAATCATATAGGTGGAAAGTTTCCACTGTAACACGAAGCTCCTCCAATACTTCCTTCATTTTATTCAGGACAAATAGTGTAGGGTCGTCCATCAGTCCCCGTCCACCATAGTAGATATTAACTTTCATCGAAATTTCCATCCTTTCTTAACTTTATACATTGGAATTCGTATTGGAAGTCTTATCAGGATATAACATACAAAAAACTGCCGCCAGTGCAAATCCCATAAGAGTCCCTCCCACATGCGCCGCATTATCGACACCAACGCTTGTAAAACCGCAATACAGAGAAAACAAAATCGCAAGAATCACCTGCGTTGACTTTGTCCCGCACCGCCCAAGGATGGCGAGAACAAGGAACGCACCCTCCACACCAAAAACTGCACCGCTGGCCCCTAAAGAAACGTGTTCCCTTTCTATTATCATCGCACATCCTATTGACAACAGATCTCCAGCGATCCCTGAGAGAAAATAAAGCACTGTATAAGGAACATGTCCGAGTTTCTGTTCCACAATCTTTCCCAGAAAAAATAACACGATCATATTGTTGAAGAGATGACGCGCATCTACGTGCAGAAACATGGACGTGATAATCTCATAATATGCCTGGTCTTCCACAATTTGCGGAAAGTATAACATACCTACATTATATAACAGATCACCTGTAATTGTACATATGAGAAATATGATGATATTCACCGCTACCAGACAAATTGTGACCCATGGCAGGTCCTTTCTCCACTTCCAGTCTCCCCTGCCGCTTAAACCGCCGTATGCCGCATCATTCCCGTTCTGGTCATTACCGCGCATGTCTTCTGCAAGCAAAAATTCTTCCAAAATCCCCCGCCATCCGTAAAAATCTGCTGTCTGGTCTTCGTAAATGATCAGACGGTTATTATCCATATCAATCATCCAGCAAAAGCGATCGTAGGCACACAATTTCTTTCCGTTTCCGGTATCATTGCTCAGAACAATCGACAGCAGATCTACCTTCTGTTTCCCCTTTGCACGCATAAATTCTATAACCTTAGCCTTTAATGCCGCATATTGTTCTTCAGAAAGTTCCAGCTGCTTCCTATAGTCAACGATATGCAGCACAATGGCTCTTTGCCCCTCTTCACGGTAGTAAAACATAAACTCCGAAAGATTCGAGGGAACTTTACAATATCCATTTCTCTCAAAAAGATGCTCCATCTGTTCTGATCTCATCACATACTCCATTATTATAAATGATATTAGGAAAACTTCTTAAACCCTATATGAGGGTATCATTTTCAGTATGTCATGTCAAATAAAAGCACCCTTTGCCTACCGGTAACAATAATTCAAACTTCCAAACCGGATCTCATCCCCTGGCTCTATCTCAACCGTCTCCTGAGGCTGCATACGCAGACCGTTTTTGTAAGTCCCATTTGTTGAATTCATATCTGTCAGAAGAATTTTGTCTCCCTGCTTGTCAAATCTGGCGTGAATCCTGCTCACAGAATTATCCGCAAGCACATGATCGACACATCCCGCCATCTTACCAATTGTACAGGGAAACTGCTTCAACTGAATGTGCTGCTTATTTCTTCTGTCTGCTGCATATAACTTGTGTTCTGCCATCTTACTTCCATCAAAAAAGATGGTATTCCCATAGTAATCGGCTCTCTGCTCCTGTGGTGCTGCAGCAGCAACCGTTTCACGCTGCAGCGTTGTATGCGCAGGCACCGTCTGTATTTTTCCTTCTCCTAAATTGATATCCTTATCTATGATCCCACTCATGAAGATGGGATTCACATCCGGGGTTCCTTCTGGTATATCTTCAGTCGTTCCCGCAAAAGCTGCTTCGAACCCTCCACCGTCTGTTAAATTTTCTTTATTCCTGTTCCCCGTGTCTTGACCCTTGCTGTCCGCCCGGAAACATCCCCATAGACTGAACAGAAAACAGACTCCTAATACTGCCATAATTCCATACAGCGTAATCTCCTCTTCCTGTGTTAAATCATACAAATAACAGACCGCAGCTGTTCCTGCCAGACCGATTAGAGAAAGTCCCATAAACACTGGATAGAAGAGACTTCTTTTCGGCTGTGGCTTTTCTTCCTGCTGGGGTCCCACTGGCGGAATCTCTTCTACAAAACTGCTGGTATTGACCTGATCTGGCACACTCTCCTGACTCACTTCTTCCCGTTCTTCCAGAATCAGCAATGCGTCTTCCAGCAAAAAATGCTCTTCTCCTGCCAGTTCACAGATCCGGTACATGTTCTCCGCCAGTTTGCGATCCTGGGTATCAATATGTTCTAACAGGAAACTCATCAGTGGTTCATAAACCGCTTTGCCTTCCGGCCTATGATCCGGGTAGTACAGTCCAATATATTTCTGGCTTGAAAAATCATAATAAATATGTTCCGGCAGTAGAACAAGTCCCGTCTCTTCCAGGAAAAAGCCCGCCAATCTGTCACAGATCCCATGCAGCTGACACAACAGATCTTTTACCTGTTCATAAGACATCCTATTGCTTTGATAAAGACTTTTGAGTGTCGTTCTGGAACTAATATCATAATAATAATATGTAATACCGTTAATATGCCGCACAGAGCACCGGAGAATTTCCTTGATTTTATCTGATGTAAGAATTTTATACTGATAGCTTCTGACTGCCGCTTCCTGGCCGCATTGCAGTATCATGTAGTTGTGCTTATAATCTTTAAAATATTTTGCTTCCACCCTGCCCCTCTTTCCTGCCCGTCCAGTCAAATCCTCCATCGTAAACGACAGGAGATTTGACTCTTATGGCAATAAATTTTCTATCCACCTGCTCTTACGTATTATATGCGTGGGATTGATGATCTGCGCCTTTGCCTCTGTGCGGATTTTCCATCCTTTCTTATCATGCATAGTAAAAAGTGAACGGATCGGAACTTTAACCTGACACTCTCCTGTCACATTCGTCACATTTCCCCGCCTATCGACACTTCCTTGTACCTTTCCCGTTCCAAAATATTTCCTGCCGAACTGCTCCTGTATATGGGCGCTGATATACGGCACTACATTGTTCTCATCCTTTTGGATGCTTCCCCGGAAACAGACTGCATAAGCATCCTGAAAAAGCACACATTTATCATAAGAATAGAAAGACAGGTAAATCAGAAATACAAAAAGAAAAACCGTCCATGAAACCAGAAAAGATGCCTCCACGGTCATAACCCCTCTGCACCATCCTGGCATATTTCCTGCAGTCACCTTCTTCCAACCCATCCTTTCCCCTAAGCTTACACCGCATTTCTTCCATATTTTTACAGCCATACAATCACCCCCATTCCCATCAGTAAAAATGGAGCAAAGGGTATCTCCTTGTCCGTTGATATCTTCCTTACCGCTAACAGAAACAATACCACTACTGATTCTAACATCAGGCCGACAAGAAGGATCATAAAACACCGTCTAAAATCAGTAAAAACTCCAATCATGACTAATATCCATCCGTCTCCATATCCTACCTTTTCACCAGTGACCAGACTGATCCCCCAGAATGCTGCTCCTGGAAACATCGATAGCACAACTGCAGACCATGTCTCTTCTCCCATACAGCCCAATACATGACAGGCTACCGCAAGAAAAATTCCCACCCAAATCACTGCAAGAGGAATTTCCTTTCTTATACTATCGGTCACTGCACAGATCACAAGCAAAAGAAATAGCACAACCTCTATCCACATTTTGAACACGCTCCTCTCCCCTGTACGTTAGATAAAGACACCGTATAAATTGTTCGTTTCAATCCTGCGCACTGGATTTGGCTGTGGAAACTGTTCCCCTGCGCTGTAATATAAACCTGCCCCTGTACCCTGCTGCCGTCACACAATTCGCATGGATGATATTTGCCACCTGACTGGTTTCTCCTGCTTTCCAGAGATATTACCGAAACCGATTCTACTGATGGGTTCAGATAAGTACAATTTCTGTTCCGGTGGTATACAATCCCTGCCTTCGTGATATACACCATCGGGTCCTCCTGCTGTTGATCACTGATATACTGTGACACATCATATCCCGTCCAAGCCCTGCCATAATAGCGCTGTCTCATAGCAAATCCTTGAAAACCCATAAGATCTGAGAAGGGTTTGACCCGATAACAAACCTGCAAGTCGATGATATCCCCTTCTTCCATCACAGAGGAACCAGTCATCGAAATACCCCCTGTACCCCCTGTAATACAGGATTGATTGATATATTCTCTTCCCACATATTCCAGAATCTCCCCTTTGGCATAGAAGCTTGTCAACACTACGCCAGCCAGGCTATCTGGCACTACGCCACCCACTGTCTTCTCATAAACAGATCCCGAAAAAGCCATCTTATTGCCTACCTGGTGCAGAGCGGCATTCATCCTGCTTTGTGTTCCTATGATATTGACTGCAAATAGAATGTTGATCACGGCAAACAGGAAAAAGGGAAGTACAAAGGCCGCCTCTAATGTCATAGACCCTCTCGCCTTGCTGCTTTTACCATCTTCATTCTCACAGATAGTTCTCTTTCGGAAGATAATCAAAGATACCCTTTTTAGCAGTCCGCAGAAAAATAGAATTATTTGACCACCTTGACTGGTATCAAGATATGCCCGGAGAGAATGTGCTGTCGATTTTTTAGAATAATGCTGCTTTAACTGTAAAAAGGGCATCTTTGATTACCTCCCGTTTTCTTTTTACTAATAGAAGCCATAAGTTCTTGTCATTTCATAGGCATAACCAAACTGGCTTGCTACAGAAAGCCTCGCCTGGTAAGTGTCAAAACAAGCGTCCAACCGGAATTGTGCATTGCCAGGCGTTCTGCGGATATCCATCTCCATGAGATCCATAGCACGGAAAGTCCGTTGGTCCCGGTTCTGCAGAAAAAGCATGATTTGAAGATACTCCTTGTAATCCAGTCCTCTGCCGCCACTATCGGCTTCCAGACTGCCACGCACATTCGTCAGACTGTTAATCCCGGTTTTCCAGTCTGCTGCTGTCTTTATGATCGGCACCCTGCCGCCTGAAAGCAGCGTCTTAACATCCTGCAGGCTCTCCACATAAGCCCAGGCAAACAGAATCGTATAAGCCACCGGCTCTAGCAGCGCCGGACACATGAGTACCGCCGCAAGCGCGCCGGCCATTGCCTTTGCCTCCGCAATCTTAGCCGAATCTGACAGAATATAAATGACATTTGCTACCTCACGCCAAACAAGAAGCTTCTTTGCCACAGATTCCAAATTCTCCCAATCCAAATCTTTACCCGCCAAGAGATACTCGATCTGATATTTTAACAGGGACTTATCCATTTCCTGGCCGTAATATCCGCATTTTTCAAACAGATATACTTGAAATACCAGTTCATTCGTCTGCCCAGATATCGCTGCCGCTTCCTTGCATATGCCCGTTCCCTGCATACATGTTCTATGGGAAATATAGTCATTCAAATTGACTTTTGCCGCCGAGACCTGCGAAGGATTTTCCATCACCAAATTCAGCACGCCGCTGCTTCTTGTTGCATTGGCCACATCTGCAGGATTATTGAGTGGTACTTCTTCGAAAACTCCTTCCTCCACTTCCTCCTCCGGTAGTCCTATCTCGTCAATCTTTGCCTCGTAGCGTGCCCGTTCTGCCCCCACATCCCGCTTGTCTAAGCCATATTGCTCCAACTGTGAGATCCCCATGTTAATTTTCTCAAGGATTGCCCCTAGAGGATAATCCGACATATAATCGGTGACCTGCCGTTTAAGCACAGCCCCTTTCTCATCGGATGCAATGGAATATTGCAGGATATTCACCTCATCCGCCGACATCGCCAGAAAATCTCTGACACCCATACTGCTGCCAATACTACCCTCCGTCTGCAGATTTTTCTGCAAATACTGCTTCAGATGCGCTTCTGTATTCCCGATATTTGCCCTTCTGCCTCCATAAGAGGTATCCACAAACAATAAATCGTATTGTTCCAACAGTTCTCTGTGATACTCTGCTAACACCGAATTCATACCGATGTCTGCCACACACTCAAACTTCATGCGTATGGCACTGATTCGTGCCCCTTCTATTACCGTGAATACAAGGGACAGAATCAATGTGAGCGTTAAAGTCAGAAATACCGTTATGTACCCCTTCCTCATGACATTACCGTGTTGCTGTCCCTCGTGATCTTATCAAAGACTTTCTGCACCAGGGAACGAAGCTGCGTCTTAAAGATGATAACAAGACCAATTAGCACCACAATAATTAATATAATCTCCACGGTACCCATACCTTCTTCTTCCCGCAGAAAATCCTGCAGCCCTTTTAAGTTTGTTTTTCCTTTTCTCCTTAGCATTCTCTTTTCCTCCTTTGTTTTATATGCATCATACTGCTTTCCGCCAGCCCTTCTGTTTTCTTCGTTAAAGACATCTCTAAATCATAAACGAAAAATACGCCGGAATGATAATGATCACCATCACAATGCATAGCATCATCATCATTGGCAGGAGCAGTTTCGTGCCAGCTTCCTCGCCCAATTTCTTCGCCAGACTCTTTCTCTCTGCAAAAGCGCTATCTGCCTCCTGCCTCAGTGCTTTAAGCAGATCGTTACTTCCCTTTCGCAGATTTTGTGACAGCAGTGTACTCAGTTTCCTATAAGTCTGTACCTGACATCTTTTTCCAAAATGATCATAAGCCTCCTTCTCCGACCGGCCGCTCTGCAGTTCATAGCATGTTATCAGAATCTCTTCATATACGTACCGTTTTCTTTCCTTCTGCTGCTTTTTATAGTTTTCACCCATTTTAAAAAAAGCATTTCTAATCGTCATACCCGCACCCATATACAGCGCTAGTTTATTGACAATTTCCGGATAGTCCATCATTAATTCTCTTCTGCGGCGCTCTAATTGTCTGTCCAGTTCCCTGCTCCTTACCCAGTACACGCCGATCGCCGCCAAGAAGATTAAAAGTAGAAGATACCCGCTGCTGTCTTCTATGACTTCCTTCCAGATAATCGGCAAAGTCCCTACCTGAGTCGGCAGTATCATGCCCTCTTCACTCCCGGTGCGCTCTTCCTGTAAATGCAGCAATTCCTCAATTTTTTTGCGTAACAGCTCCTGCTTCGTATAGACGATCGGGTTGACTCTCACAAACATCTGATAATCCCAATCCCAGTTCTCATACCGAAAATGTGCTGTCAAAGCTACATTCATCCCTTCTTCCAATGCTTCATTATGTACGTTCCCATCTGTATTAACCACCGAATAGTTATCACTCTCCCACGAGATTGTAAAAGGGTACCCTTCCAGCTTAGTGATCAGATCCAGATGTGTACGCACATCTTCAAGGCTGTTATTCTGCCCTTTTATGATGCCTGGTAAAATTCTCACTGCTTTCGCATAAAGCTTTTCTGTTTCCTCCGCTGTGTATTTCCTCTCTTGTACAACATACTCAAAAATTTCCTCTTCGCTGCCTTCCACCTGCGCCTTTAACGCTACCGGCACATCACCCGCTCCATATGGATTTCTCTGCAGATAACTGCCTTCTAGCAGCAGAGGATTGCTGTGTGCCGCGATCCAAATTCCCAGGCACAATACCGTACCCACAAAACCCACCAGCAATATAGACTGGTATTGTGACGCATAGTAATCCGTAATCTGTGCCTGTACTCCCTGTCCTGGCTGCAGCGTCTTTAATTTATTACCTAGTTGTCTACGGTACATTTCCCGCTGCCAATTACGCTTTCTTCCTGTTTTTTTCTGTCGGTTCTGGCCCCTACGCAGAAGATAAGACGCCATTCTCTGAAAGGGACCCTTTCCTTCCTCCCGCCAGGACACCATCCACAATAACAGATAACCACATAATACTATTGCATAGATATAAATCATCGCTACCTCTCATTCCTGTCAGACTAAGCAAAATAATTCATCCCCCGGCTTCCCATACGTGCAGTCATCCTAAACCATTGCACGACAGACTGTAACCCTAAAACGCTATATTTTAGTGCGGTCAAAGCTGCCAATGCACGAAGTAACCGCATACTTAGAATCAGACTTCAATCTCTACGATTCTCTTAGACAGCTTGTAGGCCGCCCCATAAAATCCAAGACAAATTGTCATCACCACGGCACCCGCCAGATTATGATACAGTACATCAAAAAACCCTCTGGATGTACTGCTTATATAGAAAATGATCAAAAATGGAACTGCATTCATAATCTTCTGCTCTAATCTTTTAGCGCTTACCATAAGTTGTATTTCCTTATCTGTCTCCATCTTCTGTTCGATCACTGCCGCTGTCTTGGCCAGAATATCTGTCATATTGCCTCCGCTCCTTTTTGCAATATAGAAAACATCCGCGAATTGCATGATGTCCGGCTCATGGCTCCGCACACCCAGATCATACAGAAGTTTTTCCAGTACTACATTGTTGTCCAGCCCGACCATGATATGTCTAATTTCTACACAAATCAGTTCTTTTGCCCCATATAGCATCTCCATATCCCTGTATGATTCCCGAAAAGCATTTTCAATAGAATAGCCTGCTCTCTGGTTAGCCGACACCGAAAGAATCATATCCTTAAACTGCAGTCCCAGTGCCTGCCTTTGTTTCCGCGCAAGCTCTTTCTTCTTATCTTTTAGAAACAGAAAGAGTACTGGTACAAGGCACAGGCAGGCAATCCACGAATGGTAGAAGAAATAGCCAAGCGTCACTACTACTGCCATCCCTTCCGCAACATATAACACTCCCTCCCGCCCTCGCAAATGATAGTCACCGTAATCCGGCGGCCTGTAATTTTTCGACATATGACAGTTCCTCCCTTTTTTGCAGAATTCCTTCAACTCTGCCCGCCGTATCTTCTCCTGTCTCTACAAACTGATACAGCGTCTGCAGAGTGATTCTCTCCTTCTCATATCCTCGTACTTCTGCGATTTCCAACACTCTTCTGGTCTTATCCCGCAACCGTCCCAGATGTACAATAATGTCTACTCCGGAAGCAATCTGTTGTCTGATCGCTGCGAGCGGGATCTCGATTCCCATCAGAATCATATTTTCCAGCCGGCTCAACATGTCCTCACAGCTATTAGCGTGTCCTGTTGACATGGAACCATCATGTCCAGTATTTAAGCACTGCATCATGTCAAATGCTTCGCCGCCCCTGACTTCTCCAACAATAATTCTGTCGGGTCGCATTCTCAAGGATGTTTTGATTAGATCCCGTATGCTGATCTCACTACAGCCCTCTACATTGGCATTCCGCTTCTCCATGCGTACCAGATTTGACAGCCCCAGAATCTGCAGCTCCGCGCTGTCTTCGATCGTAATAACCCGCTCTTCCTTTGGGATATAATACGATAAAGCATTCAAAAAAGTCGTTTTCCCAGAGCCTGTCCCGCCGCTGATCATGATATTATACTTTGCACGCACAAGCTTCTGCAGCCACATACTGACCTCTTTGCTGACAGATCCATAGGCAATCAGATCCTCCATCATGATAGGCTTATCCGGAAAGCGGCGTATTGTCACAATCGGGCCATTCAATGCTACTGGATCAAGAACTATATTTACACGGGAACCATTCCGCAGTCTTGCATCCACGATGGGAGATGCTTCATTCACCACCCTGTTACAGTCGGCTACGATCTGCTGGATCACATTCTTTAGCTGCTCTTTGCTCTCAAACCGCAGATCACTCCGGAAAAGCCGTCCGCTTTTTTCGATAAAGATATTGTCGGCTCCATTGATCATAATCTCCGTGATCAGCGTATCATCAATCAGATCCTGCAGGATGTCCAGTTTACGGACAGCATGAAATAATTCCCGCCGAAGCTGTCCCCTTTCTGTTAATCCCATCGGTACCATTTTGCTCTCCCTGGCTAGCATTTCATCGATCAGTTCCTGGATCTCTTCGTCTGACTTCTCTGCAGAATAATCAATACTTTCAGCCAGTTTTTCACGTAGTCTCTTCCTACGCGCTTCCTTACTTTCCATACAAATCCTCTCTGATGACTGTCTTTACATATCCCGCCAGCTCTCCGTGTGTCATTAACTCCAGATTCACTGGAACTTCCTTAAAAACTGGAAACCTGCACTTTACAGTCTTATCTGCAATCTCTTCCAGTTCATGAAATTTCAGGATTTGTTCATACTGATTTAGTTTCGCCACTGCGAAGCTGTCCTCCCTCGTAATCGTATAGATCTTGTAACACTCCCGCAGCAAGCCAAACAATCCACTCATCCCATCATCCAGATCTAAGATGATATATTCATATGCCCCGATTTCAGCTATTTTTCTGCACAACTCCAGCCATTGTCTTCCCTCTGTCTCCCACAATTCCGTCTGCGACTGCATCGGCGGTATATAGTCCAATCCATTGATGTTCTGTATGATCGACGGCAGATGCAACGCTAGTTTCTCTTTATCACATCTGAAATAATACATAACATCCGTCATATCCGCGAGAAATTCACGGCCCAACATCTGTCCAAATCCAGAATAATTTTCTAAATTGAAATACAGCACTTTGTGTTCCCTCGCCAGGACTTGTCCCATTGTCAAAGCAAAGGTAGTCTGCAGACACCTCTTAATCGGTGAGTAAACTCCAATCAGCTTTACCTCTTCTGCGCTCTGCATCCCTATCCGGTACCAATCTGTCAATCCGTCCGCCGATTCTAAGAGTGTGGCCACGATCTTCTCCGGACTCTGGAACTTGCTGATATAACATGCCGACGTTCTATCTTCCTGCGTCTCATCTTTTTGTGCCATATCGCCCTGCAGATCTGACTCCTGCAAATCATTCTCCTGCAAAATGAACATCTGTACTACCTGATGTCTGACATATTCTGTCCGTAGCATTTCTAGCGCACTTTCTGCAATCAACAAAATTTCTATCTGTTCTTGTTCCATGAATTTCTCCAATTCCTCAACCTTTGTAAATAAATGCAGCGCGTATGGAATCCTCATCTTTTCCAGCATATATTCCGCCATTCTGAGCGCATATGCTTCCTCCATATCGCAGATTGCAAAAATCTTCTGTCTCAAATCAGTCCTCCTATTCTGAGTGCCGCCCCAAACAAGACAGGAATCGTAAAATGTATCTTGTTGCTGCGGTATGATCTCTGATCTTGTTTTAGATTTTCTCCATATAACTCCCACTGTCTGCTTCTTATCACTTCCGACACATAGGTGCACAGATAGAGCAGTCTTTCTCTGCCATTCCGCTCCTCTATTAGTTTGAGCAGAGAAAAAAAGGCTCCGATCACAAATGCCGTGGACAAAACTATCAAAAATTCCCGCACCTGCAGGAAACTGCCTGCCATGATAAGTACCTTGCCATCACCAGCTCCCATCGTTCCAATCTTAAAAAGTGGATATAGCAGTAGAAACGCAAAAATCATAGATCGTGCCGAGTCAAACAAACCCGGCCCATACAGACGACTACCTGCAAGCCCTGTGACAATACCGATTGCGATAAAGCCATTGGGGATATGATCTGTCTTAAGATCTGCAAAAACAGCAAGAAGCAGAAAAAAGAGCAATAGAGATTGATAGTAATTCAGTCCAATAAACCCACCTCCCTATTTCGATATAAGACGACCCAATGAAATAAATGGGATGAACCTCCCGATGCCTGTAAGGCAATAGAGTGAAGCAAGAATAGAATGTTTCTTAACATCGCTTCACATAGAATTTCTTGAGTTGTGAATTGAATTATACGCACTTTTAAACTACTTGTCCAGTTATATTTTTCACAAAAAATAATTTTGTGAAACTTCTACAACATTTTAAAAAAATGAATGCCATAAAGTACGACAAGGCCTGGAAATCCTAGAAATCCGGATGTCAAAACTGTAAGCGGATTAATGCCCACCGCAAAAGATAACTGCTGTGAAGCCAGAAAATAATTCAAAAAATAAATACCCACAGTTCCCATCACTGCACGCAAAATAAAATTAACCAGCCACTCTACCTTTCTACCCATTGCACCGATCATTAACACTACCAGGCAAACTCCTAAAATCGCTAACATACCATTTCCATTTATCATTTTATAACTATGCCTCCTTTTCCACCTTTCACCAGCTTATTGACATTACCTTTTTTCTGCTTACTCTATACATATGCATAGCTTGTTCTGGAAATTACATGAATATTTTTCCATTTCTTACCTATACTTTAATAAGAGAACAGCGGTACTGTAAAAATAACAGAAAGGCATGGTAATCCTATGAGAGTTCTTTTTCACCAACAACCCTGTATTCCGGCAGAAACAAATACAATCGTAGATGAACACAAAATGACCCTGCAGGAAGAGCTGGCAAAATCCCGGTTTGCCCTGGAAATCGCCTATTCCAATTTCGACAATGTGACCGATCCCGATCTGATTGACTGCTACATTTATGAAGTAAATGCTGTTATGAAACGTTACAAATACTTATTGGAACGGGCAGCAGAAACGAATATGCTGACCGAAGGCAATCAGGGAGAAGCCTACCGCGCTCTGTCATTGTTCTCTTGAATGCACTTTACACCCGATTTGTAATCTCTCCAGAAATAAAAATCCCGGAAATGTCCATCGACACTTCCGGGATAATCTGTTTCCTCTGCTATATCATATCACACACAGAACCCTCTGTTCATTGTAGGATCTGCAATGTTTTCTGTTAATGTATTCCTACCATATGTCAGACCCGCATAAACTGTCTGCGTATTCCCCATGACAGGCCCGGATGCATCCTGGCCTTCAATTTTCTGGTACGCCTGCTGCAATGGCTCTATCACTTTACGGATATGCACCAGATTCTCTCTCTCAAAGTGAGAAGAGGCCTGCACCAATTCCCTGTTCACATACAGATAAAGCTGCAACAGGCTCTGCGCCACTTCATACTCAAGGTTCAAGGATGCCGTCAACTCGTTCATACAACCCCGCAATTTACGGATCGCACTCTTAAACTCCGCCTTATGATCCGCTGCCAGCGCATCCTCCGCCTCGTCAAGATAAAGCAGGACCATCTCATACAGGATTGTGATCAACTGCGTCTTATTCGCCTGCGTGATCCGCAGTGTAAACTGCTGTTTCAATTCCTTCGTCATACTCTCTGACCAATTCCCTTTCCTGTCTCTATGCTTCTAATCTCTTTTCTTCCCTATTCCACCCAGAGACTGCCCCCTGCACGCTCTTCCAGACATGAAGTATACTCAGGCGTCATATTTTAACCTCTTAGTATAACTTCATGTCTTATTTATTTCCTGTTATTGTAACAACTGCAGTACCTGGGAAGGCCTCTCATTGGCCTGTGCAAGCATAGAAGTTGCCGCCTGCGAGATAACCTGCTCCGTCGTATAGGCCGTCATCTCTTCTGCCATATCTACATCCATAATACGGGAATAAGATGCTGTCATATTCTCCTTAGTAATATCCAGGCTGCTGATCGTATGTTCCAGACGATTCTGATACGCACCCAAACGGCTTCGTACATCTGATGTATACTGGATTGCTCCTTTGATCTCCGTAATCGCATCGCTGCTGCTGTCCTGCGTCGTCACTTCTGTTTTCTCAATACCCAAACGGTTCAACGAAATCTCAGGTATGCGGATCTCCAACTGCTGCCCTTCATTCGCGCCAATCTGTGTGTCCATCGCACCGATCCGTGTGAGATCCAATGTCACCCCTGCACACTGCACAGGATTTCCTACAGTCGTACCCTGCCCGTCGATCACTGTTCCAGGAGGCGTTACCATGATTGTCACTTCAAAATCCCCACTTCCCTTGATCGTCACTTTGTCCTGTCCAACCTCTGTCACGGCGGCATCCTCCGGGAATCCATCTCCCGGTTGGAACGACGCCTTTGTGGCATCCAGATCTATTGTTCCATCTGCATTGTACTGTACATCCAGTGCATCAATCTTATATTTCTTTGCCAATACTTCATCCGTATAATAATCTACCTTTACGACCTGACTGTCTGTATACCCCTTCAAGTCAAAACTGCCATCCAGCAGCGGCTGTCCATTGAATTCCGTATCATTGGCAATCCTGCTTACTTCCTTCTTCAGCTGTTTAAGCTCCTGATTAAGCGTCTGTCTGTCCATCGATGTAAGTGTTCCAGTCGCCCCTTTCACTGCCAGCTCATTCATTCTCTGCAGCATATCATGCACTTCCGACAAAGCACCGTCAGCCGTCTCAATGATGGAGATACCGTTGTTGGCACTCTGGGTCGCCACAGTCACGCCTCCGATCTGCGCATTCATCCTACGCCCGATCGCATATCCGGATGGGTTTTCCTTCGCCGCTGTAACCTTCAAACCAGATGAAAGTCTCTTCAAAGATGTCGTCAATCTCTGGTCTGACCGATTCAATGCATTGTTCGCACGCATTGCCGCTGCGTTATAACTGATCTTCATAGTAAATTCCTCCTGTTTGCCCTATTTGCTACGTATACTACTCTATGCTGTGATCACTGAAATAAATGTTTTGGCCGTCTGATACAGGTCTGCCGTCTCTACTGCCGAAGCTTCCTCCTGGATCTTCTGTGCTGTAAAATAATTCAGATCTAATTCACTGCTGTGAACTACTCCTATATCGCCGACTGCTACCTGGTTTCCTCTTGAAGAGAAAAGATTCTGCAAGCTATCCTGCAAGTCCTTACTCCTTCCGCGGACTGCCTCGGTTCCCTCCGGTGTCGAACAGGCAATATAACCGGTAATTCTGCCACCTCTGATCCCAAACTCCGCCGCAACGCGGCCATAACCAATCGTCTCAAAAGTTGCCTTAACCTTACCTCCCTCTGTTTGATCATGCAGGACTCGCAAATGAATGGACGTCGTCTCTCCATTGATCTCTACAGGAATCTGGTAATTCTCTTCCCTTGCAAGGCTGCCTGCCAACGCCAGCTGTCTGTGACAGCTCTGGATCATCTTCAGATCAATATAGCTGAGATCTGTATTATAGCCAGCCTCTTCTAACACTTCCTCAAAAACCTGCTGCATCTCTTCGTAAGCTTCTTGCGCCGTATCCCGGTCTGTCAGCGCCTCCTGCAGATGGGAAATGGCATCTTTGACTTTCTCTTTCCTGCCAGGCGCCGTGTACTCTTCTAATTTCTTATAAACTTCTCCCGGTTTATTCATCAACAGATCTGCCGCCGATAAATTGTTGATCGTCACCGGCTGTCTGCTGTGCAGCAATTCCTCAATGACTGAATCTTCCGCCTCACATGCCTTTCTGCACTCCTGCATCTGCTCCTGCTCGTATTCTCTCTGCGTAGAGGCATCCTGTTTGGCCATCCGGTCTGCAATATTACCAACGATATCCCGGTAATATTTTGGAAATCCTGTCTCAATTTGTTTGGTGATGGATATGCCCTTCTCGATCGCCTCCACACCCGCGAAAGCATCATCCACCATAAAGTCCATACCTGCCCTTTTCTGACTGCGCAGGGCACTCAGCATATTCTTGAAAGAAACTTCTGCTCCGATATTGATAAGCGCTCCGACCCCGGCATTATCCGTCTTCTCAAACTGCCTGAGCATACGGTAAATCCCAATATAGGCCGTCCGCTCCTCCTCTGTAATCGCCTTATTTTTATCTAATTTATACAAGAACTTGCTGAACTTCTCGATGTCCTGTTCCTGGTCACGTTGTACAGAATCCAGATAAGCATCCAATTCCGGCAGGGTCATTTCTAACGGATTCTTTCCATCCCGGATCGTCTGCAGAACCGCTGCTGGTGTCATCTTATCTACTACACGTTGTAATTCCATATCAGAGTCCCGCACAGTCGCAATATTCTCACGTGACAGCTCCATCCTGTTATAGCCCAGAATCCGGACTGCCCGACGGTTCTCCTCATTGACCTCCATACCCAGATCTTCCAAAATATCATCCACGTTCTGGAAAGCTTTCTGGATGGAATCACCCATATCTTCCCTCGTCGACGACATCCACGTCTCGTATCTTTCTTTCGCCTCATCATATTGCTTTCTTAAGGCAGTACCATTTGTATGTACCTGATTCAGGGTGAAATCTTCATCGGTTACTCTGAATCTTCCTGCAATAGCGATTGGCAGGTACGGAATTTCTGATAGTTTATCCCGTGTCTCTACATACAGAGCTGCTTTCTGTGCCGCTCTGTCAACATCTGTCTCACCAAATAAGATCTGACGGTGCTGTGCCTCGATCCGCTTCAACGCATCCACCAGTTTCTCAAGCTCTGTGGTATCGATCGCATAACCACTTTCCAGTAATTTCCGGTTAGCTTCCACTGTCATCATCAGACGGATCTCTTCTAACTGCCGCCTCGCCGCAATATTTGCAGAAACCTCTGTTGACATGGCAGTAGGCTCCGCAACTGTATCATTACCCACAGCCTCCGCCACAAGGCTTCCAGCGGCTTCCTGTATACCTGCATTGCTGCTACCCTGGTCATGTACGGTTCCAGAAGCTCCAGTATTATAATCCGCTGTATTTTCCTGGAGAGTACCGTCATCCACAGTATCCCCCGAAGCGGATGCATTCTCTAAATTTACCAGCGTAAGATCTTTTCCTTCTTCTATGACCTGGTCTACCGCCTGGTCCGTAATCTGTTCGAACCGCTCCACGTACTGCGCCGCTTTCTCCAGATTACTTCTGCCATCTGCAAGATTAGCTTCTCCCGCATTTCTGCCATCTGCAATGGCCGCCGCAATGGCCGATAAGATCTTCTCTTCCTCCTGCGGCAGTGTCAAAGTGTCCAGCGCATATAAGGCAGCCACCGACTCAGGTGTCAGAGGAATTCCCTTTTCGATCAGCCACTGCGCATCTTCCAACGTCTCCTCGTTGATTTCCAGTCCTGCTTCCTCTAAAACCCTCTCCATCTGCGGACGTAACTGCTGCCAGTTAAACTCCTCCGCCTTTTTGGCGTAATAACCGGCCCCGTCGGCATAATAACCTCTCCCCTGCCTGTTGCCATCCGCCGTCGAGCTATAGCCTGCCCGGTACAGGTTGTCGATCGTAGGCTCCATTTGGTTCTCTACCATATATTTGGCGGCACCTTCTGTTATCTCCTGAAGCTCTGTAGCCTTATCATAAGCTTTCTTGGCATTCCTGACATTCTCCTCCGTCAGGGGAACATCATGCTTCTCAAACTGTTTCGCCAGCTCCCTGGCGAAAGCTTCACTGTCCGTGATCTCTCTTAATGTATCCGCATCAATCTGATCAGTATAACCAATTACCTGGGTACCGCCCTTGATCAGCTCTGCCTTGATCTTGTCAACAATTGTAACAACTTCCTCTACATCCATGTCGCCAACATTATAACCATCTTTCATCATCTGGTTATAATCTTCCGCAGACATAGTATTAGACATTACCGTCATATAGTCTCTCTGCACGGCAACATCCGTCTGCCCTGCATCCTGCATAACCTCTTCTGTAGTCTTTCCATGACCCTTATAAGCAGTGTTATCCATAACTGTGCCAGAAATGTCTAATGCAAATGCACCCGCCTGAGTTGTCCTCTCTGCGTGGGTATCTCTATATGTAGTTGTCATTACCTTGTCTACATTTTGATTTGTGCTATTATTGTCAAACGTAATTTTCATACACTCACTCCATGCAGTAGGTTTAATCCCTTTGTATATTTGACTTTTATTTCGGCAAAATCGCCTGCTTTCTTAACCCTTTAACGCAATTCCCTGAATCTGCTATACTTCGCAGTATCTAATCCCCGTGCATATCGCAAGCCTGCTTGCCATACTGCCTAAATAATAAATTGAAAAGTTAAAGAAGCTATACAGACCACCTCTCTCTTTAATCCCAAAGTCCTACCTGTTGCCAGCTTAAATTCCCATCCTTGCAAATAGGACACGCCATACGGTGCCTTCTTAAGCTTATTTCCGTCAATTTGCCCTGACATCTCTCACACTGACCTCCCAACACCTTTGTTGTTCCATCTGTTAGTTCAATCTCTACCGTAAGCTGGCATAATAAGTCCTTGCAATGCTCACAATAAAATACTTTCTGCTGTGCATCAAAAAATGCAATCTTCTGCTGGCGGTTTAGTTCCCGCCATGCTCTCGCCTCTTCCTCGTTCAGACAGGACGCTATAACCTCTGTATCGTTACTCATTAGTCCTACTCCGACTGACATTTCTTTTTTACAACCGCATCTTTCACATGATAATAATATAGTCTGTCCCATAAGCGATCTCCTTGTCTTTCTCTTCCTTCCTGCACATCAAAATACCCACTCATAATACCACTGTCCTTAATTAAGCCAGAAATTCCAAGCGATATCCAATCTTCTAAGGACGCGTTTTTCTGAATCAACTACAGCACAGTTACCCTACAGATTACTGTAACAGTTCCAGAATCGACTGGCTACTCTGATTTGCCTGCGTCAACATACTTGCTCCCGCTTGCATTAGGATGTTGTTGATAGAATATTCCATCATCAGATCTGCTATATCAGCATCCCGGATGCGTGATTCTGCCGCCTGCGTATTCTCCTCAACATTCGCGTTGATATTCCTGGCGTGTTCAATACGGTTCTGGTAAGCACCAAACGTAGAACGCTGTTCGCTGACCATCTGCAGAGCACCTTTGATCTCATCAATCGCTTTGCTGGAGCTCTCTTGCGTCAGCGTATTCGTATCCCCAATCCCCAGGGCAATCGTGCTGAGAGCCTCATACTGTATCGAAATATGCTGTCCGCCTTCTGTGCCGGCCTGTACGTAAAAACCGCAGATGCCGCCGTAGATGGGAGCTTTGATCCCCTTATAATCTGGATTAAGCGAAGAAATAGCCGCAGAATCTGATCCTGCTCCCAATGTAGCAAAATCCAATATCGTTGTATCATTTAGTGCACTTTTAATTTTATTAAATATTGTCTCTTCCGTTTCATTTGCACGAACACTAAATGTCAACGAAAAACTTCCTACGGTTGTAGATTCCTTCTTATTTCCATCTTTTCCTGTATATTCAAATTTATTTTTTGCATTTAAATCAAAATGTATTGTTATAGAGCCAGATCCTGATGCATTGGCGTTGCATCCCCCTAAGTCTTTATTTAAAATTCCAGGCGAATTAGAAGTCTCATCGCCTGTCAATGCGTCCATCACATCGGCCAGTGTACCGCCCGGAATGGAAAGACTTTGCCCGTATCTTTTCGTTGTATCTTCCACCCATACACCATTGACATTATGAAGTGGATGATACCACCACAAATCCTTATGTTGATCACTCCGATCATCACAGGAATACGTTACTCTGGAAGAACTCGCTATCACTTCTCCTAGTCCCTTCATTTCAAAGGAAAATTCCCAGCCTGTTTTTTCACCTTTTGCCGCCGATGCATTAGAATATGGTGGCGTTTTTAAATTAGTATTATTTGTTATGATTGGTTCTATAAAAGCATCATCTGCAGCATCAAAATCATGTCCTCCTGCTGCTGTTCCTGCTTTCGTTTTATCTGCATATACGGCAGCATAATGCAACACCTTATTACTAACACTAAAGTGGCTGCTATTTGTATCCTCCCAGGTGTGCGTCATAGAAACTCTTGATCGAACGTCTATAAAAGTATCATTGATACAATCTGCTATATCCTCGATCTTTGCTGTCTCTGCTGGAGTAAAAGCAACTCTGTAAGTAAATACAGGTTTATCTCCACTAAATAAATCCGGACATTTTTCTTTATTGAAATAGTCACTCATCTCAAAATTGTAATTCTGTTTCTTTAAAGTCTCCCAGTCAATCGTATAAGTTTCATATTCCTTTCCATCATACCCTTTCCATGTGATCTTAACGCCGTCCGTTTTATCAGCGTGCACATGGAAGCACCCTTCATATATACCAGACCCATAATGATCCCCACCAGGTAAAACACCATAATTTTGATTCGTTATATCTATTGTCTTCGAAGTATTCTGTTGGCTTACTGCACTGACAGTTCTATATCCCAACAGCTTCCTTTCTCCCGGCTCCCAGATCTCCCGTTCATTAAACGTAGTTGTCCGAAAGATACGGTCCATCTCATCCTTGAGCGCCTGCACCTCACTGTCGATATAGGCCCTATCCTCTTCTGTATTCGTACCATTAGCTGCTTTCACTGCAAGCTCATTCATTCTCTGCAACATGTCATGTACTTCATTCAGTGCACCTTCTGCTGTCTGGACATACCCCACTCCTTCCGAAATATTGTCCACCGTCTGATGTAGTCCACGAACTTGCCGGCGCATTTTCTCTGATATAGACAGACCAGCCGCATCATCAGCCGCCCGGTTGATCCGATAACCTGACGAAAGTTTCTCTGTTGTCTTTGCATTTCTCCTACTACTTACGTTTAATTGGCGATTTGCATTTTCTGCCAAAAGATTATGTTGTATAAATAACATATTTAGACTCCTTGTCAAATCTCATCGTCTATTATGAAATATCTGGCTCGCTGCCGCTCTCACTTGCTGTATATTATACATGATACTCCTGCAAAATGACAGGAAAAATCAGATTCAAAGCAAAAAAAGAGACAAGATTTCTCTTATCCCTTTTCTATATACTACATGAATTCCCATTATCAGAACACAAATACCGCTGCCGTATACGGCGGCAGATCAAAAGAAATATTATACTTCTTAAAATTGCATTCTCCTTTAACCGCATTGATCTCAGCCGGAATCTCATGTCCATTACCGCCAAAACGTTTCTCATCGCTGTTCAGCAGCAATTTGTATTTCTTTTTCTTCGGCACACCAACCATATAATTTTCCCACATCATAGGAGTCATATTGATCACAAACATGATATTGTTCTTGCCTGTCTCATCTTTCCTGAAGAAACTGTAGACACTACGGTCAGCATCATCTGCATTGAGCCATTCAAAACCGTTCCAGTCATTGTCAATCGAATACAGCGCCGGGTATTTGCGGTACATTTTCAGAAGTTCTTTCACATACTCGTGCATTCCCTTATTCTGTTCTTCAGCCAACAGGAACCAGTCAAGCTCTCTCTCCTCACTCCACTCTCTTTCCTGTCCGAAATCCTGTCCCATGAAGAGGAGTTTCTTTCCGGAATGACCAAACATATAGGTATATCCTACACGCAGGTTCGCATATTTATCCACCGGATAACCTGGCATCTTGTTGACCATGGAACACTTCAGATGCACCACTTCATCATGAGACAACGGCAGGATATAATTCTCACTGTGGTTATAAGTCATGGCAAACGTCATCGCATAATGGTTATTCTTCCGGAAATAAGGATCCAGTTTCATATATTCGCAGAAGTCGTGCATCCATCCCATATTCCACTTAAAACAGAATCCCAGACCATCGTCCTCTACCTTGCCAGTCACTTTCGGCCATGCAGTTGACTCCTCCGCAATCGTCAAAAAGCCTGGATATGTACCGCATACCACGGAATTCAGATGCTTGAAGAACTCGATCGCCTCCAGATTCTCATTGCCGCCGTATTTATTGGGCACCCATTGGCCATCTCTCTTACCATAATCCAAATATAGCATGGATGCCACAGCATCTACCCGGATCCCATCGATATGATATTCTTTAATCCAGAAAAGTGCATTAGCAATCAAAAAATTCCTGACTTCATTCTTTCCATAATTAAAAATCTTCGTGCCCCAATCTGGGTGTTCTCCAATCCTCGGATCCGGATGCTCAAACAGACACTGTCCATCGAATCTACCAAGCCCATGGGCATCCGTCGCAAAATGTGCTGGAACCCAGTCAAGAATTACACCGATCTTATTGCGATGCAGTGTATTAATCAGATACATGAAATCATCTGGCGTTCCATATCTCGATGTAGGCGCATAATAACCAGTCACTTGATATCCCCAAGAACCGTCATAAGGATATTCCGCAATCCCCATCAACTCAATATGGGTATATTTCATCTCCTTTAAATATTCTACAATCCTATCTGCAAACTCACGGTAATTGTAGAACCCTTCTTTTGTACCGTCTGGATGTTTCATCCAGGATCCAATATGACACTCATAGATTGCCACCGGCTCTTTGTTATAGTCCTTGCCGTTCCTGCCTGCCATCCATGTACCATCTGTCCATTTAAACTTCGTAATATCATAGGTTTTAGACGCGTTGCCTGGCCGCATCTCTGCATAATTTGCAAAAGGATCTGCTTTATACAGTTTCTCACCTTCCGGCGTACGGATCAGGTATTTGTACATCTCATTCTCACCTACCCCTGGCAAGAACAATGCATAGATACCGATAGGTCCAATCTTCTCCATCACGTGCAGGTCTTCATCCCAATTGTTGAATGTACCAATCACATTAACACTCGCTGCATGAGGCGCCCATACAGCAAAAAACATACCCTTCTCGCCATTTTCTACAGACGGATGAGCACCTAATTTCTTATAGATATCATAATGCGTCCCCTGTCCAAATACATACTGATCAGCTTCCGAAATAAAGACCTTGTTCTCTTCCGGTTTCTGCGTCTCCTTCTTGACCACTTTCCCGCTCTCTTTTTTTACTGTTTTGTTGGTTTCTTTCTTTGCCATAAGCATCTCCCCCGTTACTTTTCTTCTTGACGTCCACAACTACAGAATGGCACCTGCAGTTCTTTTCTTAGTAATGCATGAAATCCTTCTCCCGTAAGACAATCATATCCTCTTCATTATATCTCTTCGCCAATAAAATATCCATAAAATGTCCCGGCGTCTTTTTATTCGCATAATAAATTGCCTCATCGACCAAATCCCTGACTTCAGCCATGTTCACTTCGTGGTCACTCGTCTGCATATCCGCTATTCTTGTATGCAGTGCCAAAATGCCAAACTCATCAATAGAGTATTCCATCTCCTCAGCATATTGCTTCGCATAGGCCACCAGCGCCTCATCATCCAACGCTTCAATATCCATACGAAGGTTAAAACGATCCTTTAACGTCGGATTTTTCTCCAGAAGTTCATTGATCTTAGCCTTTTGATCGATCATTAGAACCAACAGCCCTCTGTTCTCCCGATCAAGCGACTTTATCATCTTCGCTGCCGTCTGTGGTCTTAAGCGGGACGCCTTCTCTATAATCAATGCGCCATTATCCAGCTTACCGAAAGTCTCCTCTATGTCTTTCTTATTGAGGACAACGGCAGAGATTTTAGCTACTTTGCCTGAAAAATTATTATCATTAAGCTGCATTTCCCGGACCAACGATTTCGCCAGCGTCAGCGCTGTCTCTTCTTCCTCCCCTGTGACCAGCACATTACCTGTATAAGGGGCAAGACTCATATTATCAAGCGTATGCACAAGCTGTCTCTCCGTCTTCCGGTGATGAATAAATTCTCCGAAAAGTTCGCGTTCCTCCTCCGTCAGCTCACGGCTCCTTGCTGTATCGCTCTCCACAAGCTCTTCTTCCGTCGCAGGCTCTTCTTCCAGTTCTGCAGAAATCTCTTCCTCTGGAACAAGCTCCTCAACTTCTTCCAGCTCTTCCCTTTCATCAATCTCTTCTTCCTCTGGAAGGGTAATCTCTATCTCTTCTTGTTCCGGCTCATGTTGAATCCTTCTCGATGAAGAAACTTTCTTATCTGCGTCCTCTGGCAGAATCACCTTCTTAATTGGCGGCTTCCTGCCGGATTCCTTCATAATCGCCGCAACAAATGCTCTCTCCAGCTCTTCCAAAAGGCCATTCTTCGTCGCCTCATCAAAGTTTGCAAAAAGATCTCCCGTATGCTCCAGAATACGCTGCCTAACATCTTCCATGCGCTTCTGCTCATTGGTCTTCTTCATCTCTTCCCACTCAGCCATAATATCTTCTATGCTAAGCTGACCAGTAATCTGCTTCTCGATTCTCTCTGCTTCTGGCATCACAAGACTGATCTGACCATCATACTCCTGGGAAAGAAGGCTGTCATATTTCGATGGTTTGGTATTTGACGGTGTAAGAACACCTGCCGCCTCTGCTGCCCGTCTTCTCTCCGCTTCTTCTGCTTTCCTCTGCGCTTCCAACTTCATTTGTTCCAGGATCTGCTGGGCATCAAAAACCGCCGTATCTTTCTGATGGAGCTTCCGCTCTACCTCTTTAGGGTCTGGCAGGCGGATCGTCTCTTCCAGTAACGGTGCAATCAACGACTTGGTGATAGCATCATCATCTGGCTCCCCGTCTTGCATAACTTCCGCATCCAGGCTTTCTGGTTCTTGTTCAGCCTCTGCACTGTCTGCCGGATTCTTTCTATCTTCTCTGACTTCTGCTATCTCTTCACTTGCCGCAGGTTTCTCCTTATTCTTCGTTTCTTTTCGTACAGTAAAATCCTCTACCGCTGCTGTTTCTCCAGAACCCGCACCTGTCTTCTCCAACTCCTCTGCAGGCTCTATAAAGTTTCCTACCTCCTGGTAGACTTCTTCCCCGGCTTTTGATTCCTCTTCTAGCTGTACCTTCTGAAAAGTACTTCCCCCTTCTGCCTGTACTGCCGAAAGAACATCTGCATCATCGTCTTCCATCGGCATTTCCTGCTCGTAGAATTCTTCTGGCTCTTCCTCCTCTGATATCTCCTGAGGCGGCTCTTCCTCATCCAGAATCTCCCTCATACTCTCAGCCAAAGCCATCTGTAAGTTAATCGTATTATACTGGCCCACATCTACAGTCTTAACCTCTGGAAGTTCCGTTGTCGGTGCATCCGCTACTCCTCCAGCGCTGCCAGTTTCTTCTTCCACAGAGTACCTGCTGTCATTATACGGGTCAGACTCTTCAGAATCATCCTCCTGATAGCGGTCATCCTCAGGTACTTCCGTTTCATAAGGCTCTTCCTTTGTCTCCCTCGCCTGCATCCACAGAGCATATTTCTCCTGCTGGTCTTCATTCAAAGGCTCATGCAGCCGCTTTAGCTCCAATGCCTTGATAACATACTTACCTTCCCCAAACCAGAGGAACATCTCATCGCACTCTTCCACACATTTAGTAGTCAGGCCAATCCTATGATACAAATAAGCCAGCTCATATGCCCATTTCTCTCTGTAATCGCGCTTCTTGAATTCTTCCAAAACCGCAATTCTTTCTTCCAGACTGACATCCTGTGCCTCGTAAAGACGATACTGCAGAATATATCTGCTCGTGTCATTAGGCGCAATCTCCACAAATTCTCTGTAATATTTGAGTGCCTGCACATACTCATCACCCATATTGTCAGAAAGTTTGATAGAGAGTTCGCAAAGAGAATAGAGGATCAGTCTTCCCGACGGATGTTTCTCATATGCCAGCTGCAAAATGTCTCTGCTCTCCTGATATCGTCTGTTGATCTTATACAAATCACTGATCTTACATAACATCATGACGCTCTTGACTCTACGCCAATCGATCGTATCAGCGATCTGAACGGCCTCCGTGTACTTCCCCTCAGTGATCAAGGCATTGATCTCTTCGGCACGTATTTTATATTCATATTTATCCAAGGTACTCACCTCATCATTGTGTTCTCACTGCTATCAATTCTCTATCCAGTCAATTTCATCTTATGCGGCCTGCCCATTATCAGACATATGGCCATATAAACCCTATTTTCACTGTCTTAGTTTACCATAGCCTCTAATCAATGTAAATAAAGATGTAGAAAAAATAGCGCCTGTGACACGATCCAAAACAGCCGCTTAAACCAAAAGCCGCCGCTGTCTTTACAATGATGATTCTTTATCATCATATACCAATATATGGAAGTCCTTCAATATACAATCACTTTATATTGTATTACGGTGTTCCTGTAGAAGTCGATTACTCAGTTCGGCAAACTGTTCCAATGTCAATGTTTCCCCGCGCACCGTCGCCACAAGTCCCATTTCTGCCAGTGCATCTTCCACCTGCTTCCTGTCAACGCCCAAACTACCGGCATTGGCAAGCCCATTGACCAACGTCTTTCTTCTCTGATTAAAGGATGCCCGTATCACTGCAAAAAGCCATGCCTCATCCTCTGCTTTCACAGGCGCATTCTCATAACGGGTTAACTTGATGACGGTGCTATCCACATTCGGCTTCGGCATAAAACAGGATGCAGGAACCCTAGTAATTATCTCTGGTTTCGCATAATACTGTACTGCCAGTGACAATGCCCCGTACTCTTTCGTACCAGGTCCAACCCGCATACGGTCCGCCACTTCCTTCTGTACCATAATCGTCACACTCTGTAACGGCACTTTCCGCTCAAAAAGCGCCATAATAATCGGTGTCGTAATATAATAGGGAAGATTCGCCACTACCTTAACAGGCTTTCCAGCCCGTTCTTCAACAATCTGATTCAGATCCAGTTTTAAAATGTCCGCATTGATAACCGTTACATTATCATACGCCGACAATGTCTCCTGCAGTACTGGAATCAGATTCTTATCAATCTCCACAGCAATCACTTCTCCTGCCTCTTCTGCCAGCCTCTGGGTCATCGTGCCAATGCCGGGTCCAATCTCCAGCACGCAGTCTTTCTTTGTGACCTGCGCTGATTCTATAATCTTGTCAAGTATACTACTATCCACCAAAAAATTCTGTCCAAACTTTTTCTGGAAACTGAAATGATATTTGTCAATAATCTCCGCTGTATTTCTTCTATTCCCAAGTGTCGCCATATTGTTCTCCTGTCTCTTCCTTTCTCCCTGTGGTTAATCACCTAGATCAGACGTTCCAGACCATACAACAGCCGCATAAGCAAAATCTCCCAACTGTTCTGCAATCTCAATGCTTCGAAAAAAATAACCGCTGCGCATTCTGTCTTGTAATCTCCACTACCTCTTCATACGAAACTTTCTTCAACTCTGCAATTGCTTGCGCAATATAAGGGAGATTGAGAGATGAATTTCTCTTGCCACGGTTCGGCTCTGGCGCCAAATAAGGGCTGTCTGTCTCTAACAAGATCCTTTCCAGTGGAATCCATTCCACTGCTTCTTTCAATTTCTTCGCATTCTTAAAAGTTATGACCCCGCCGATTCCAAAATAGAAATCCATCTTCCCATATTCCTTTGCCATTTCCTTTGTATAAGAATAACAGTGCACTACACCACCTATCTCTTCTGCATGAAGTGCCTGCATCAGATCCAGTGTATCTTTCGCAGCATCTCTGGAATGAATAATCACAGGCAGCTTAACCTCCCGTGCCAGTTCCAATTGCCTCTCAAACCATTTCTTCTGCACTGGTATTGCTGGTTCCTTCCAGTAATAATCTAATCCAATCTCACCCACCGCAATGACCTTGTCCAGGGCACATTGTGTCCGCAGCCATCCCAGACCCTCTTCCGTCAATTCTGCCGTTTCACTCGGATGTACGCCCATCGCCCCATAAACAAAAGGATATTGCTCCATCATTTGCAATGTCTTTCTGCAGCTTTCAAGGCTCGCACCCACATTGATTACTGTACCAATTCCCTTTTCAGCAAAGGAAGCCAGCAGCTCCTCCCTGTCCTCATAAAACGCTTCATCATCATAATGCGCATGACTCTCAAATATCATCAATTCCTATACTCCCTTCTATATACATAAACTGTTACATAAATCTCTAAGATTTTACTCTCTGTAATCTCAAGCCGCCGCACTTTTCATAGTAACCTATCTTTTGCTGCTTTCCTAACGTTTCCTAATATTTTTCCAGATTTTCCAAAGACTCAGATTATTAAAATTTATTTTTTTTGAATTTTTTCTTAAATTTCTTTAAAAAAAGACTTGCAATGCCTAAAACATTATACTATAATAACATTTGCGCGTAGGAAAGAAAGCGCCAAACTTAAGACATGCACCGCTAGCTCAGTTGGTAGAGCACCTGACTCTTAATCAGGGTGTCCAGGGTTCGAGCCCCTGGCGGTGCAGTAAAGTACTGTTTTTGAAGTTTATGGCTTCGGGGACGGTGCTTTTTTTCTGTCTTAAAGACTGGAAAACCCCCGTTCCATCACTTACAATCAGTCTGTTGCACAGCAAAAGTCTTACAAAGAAAAATTCCCGCAAGCAGCATAACAGGGAATACAACACCCGCCAAAATTCCTATCTTCAGATTATCGTTTAACGCACCTGACACCATACCAACCACTGTAGGTCCGCCAGAACAGCCCACGTCTCCTGCCAATGCCAGAAGCGCAAACATCGCAGTGCCACCGCGTGCGATAGATGCGGTCGCCTTACTGAAAGTTCCCGGCCACATAATGCCAACTGAAAGCCCACACAAAGCGCAACCCGCAAAGCCAATTATGGGGTTCGGAATAATAGAGATGCACAGATAGGCGATCACGCACAATACACTGCTGCCGATCATAAATCGATCCAGATCGATACGGTCACCATATTTTCCATAAAATGCTCTCGCACTACCCATCAAAACTGCAAACAGCATCGGACCTGCCAGATCTCCGACAGTTTTACTCACACCTAACCCAAGCTCCGCAAAGGTAGACGCCCATTGGCTCACTGCCTGCTCACTTGCACCGGCACAAACCATCATCAACATCAAAACCCAAAATATCTTATTGCCGAACAATTCTCTCATCGTCAGGCCCTTCTCACCCTCTTCGATCAAGGAGGCAATCGGCACCCTGGTAAATGCAATCATATTCAAAAAAGGCACAATCGCCCACACACATGCCATAATCTTCCAATTCTCAATCCCAAACCATCTGAAAAATAAGGTAGACACCAACACAACCGCCACATGCCCCCAGCAATAGAAAGAATGCAAAAGGCTCATTGCTTTCTCCTTATTCTTCGTTGGACATGCTTCCACTACAGGACTCACCAGCACCTCCAACAAGCCACCGCCCACCGCGTAGATGGTGACTGCAATCAAAAGTCCTATAAAGGAATTGCCACACACATCTGGTAAAACTGTCAAAAGTAAGAATCCCGCCGATGCACAAACATGTGCAATAATCATGGAGACCCGATACCCAATTCTATCCACAAACGTAACCGACAAAAGATCCACCAATAACTGTAATCCAAAATTAAAGGTAATCAACAATGTAATCTGCGTCATCGGGATCCCGTAAGTACTGTGAAAGGTTAAAAACAGCAACGGTACAAAATTATTTACAATCGCCTGCACAATATATCCCGTAAAGCAGGCATAAAGTGTCTTGTTATAATTCTTTTCCATAATACTCCTAGTCTCCATAATAGTATTCTGCACCATTCCAAATACAAAAATTAATTTCTAAAACATAATCCCCAGCCAGTTCACCACAATACCGCCCGCCACACCAATACCGTACAGCAGTGCCAGAATCCTGATATTCTCCTTCTGGTCGTCGTTCACCCGAAACAGCACCAGCAGGCCCACGCCCGAACCGGCCAGCAGCCCGGAGATCATCGCCCCGGCGCTCAGCACGCCGTTTAAATACAGCTGCGTGATGGCC
>CATOJY010000041.1 GCA_951800685.1 uncultured Lachnospiraceae bacterium | reverse complement strand
TGGCGCTTCTGAAATCCAGTTTCCAAACGCCATCCATACAGGCGTTATAATTCATGCTGATCACTCCCGCATTCCAGATCCGCTCATTGGAAGCGATCTCTCTGTTGATCCCCTTTCCGGTGACCGCACAGACAATAAATCCTGTCAGGCAGGTCAGCATGAGCACCAGGCTCATAATACCGGCAATCATAAAGTGCAAATGATGTGTTCCCTGTTTTACCATAACTCTGTTATCCTCCTTTTTGACTGGTGTTCCGCATTCTTCACAGTAGTTTGCCCGCCATGAAATCTTATGCCCACAGGCCGGGCAGGTCTCTTTTATCTCCGAACGGCGCAGAAAATAAAGCAGCAGGCCGATAAACGGCGTGGCAATAAAAACTATAACCGCCCACAGGATCGGGTCATCGCCCCGCCTCCTGCAGTCCTGATACACCCATGCAGCAAAAAAACCGGAAGTGCACAATGCGGCGGCGATAAAGCACAGCAGCAGGACGGGCAGCAGCATGGAAAAGCCGCTGAAACCATCGCTTCTTAAATAGAACAGGCAAAACCGCAGTAAAAGCAGCAGCAGGATGATACCTATACCAATATAAAGCAGAAATTTTTTGTTTTTCGTATTGTTCATGCCAATACACCTCTTTTCTCAATACGGATCGTGATGTCCTCTTTTATGTTTGTTCTTTTTACCCCTACTATGGTGATCAAAATGCCCGCCAGGGCAATATAGAAGCAGATCCCGGCGGCAAAGCAAGACAGGTAAGCATTCTCGATCACTGTAAGAGCCAAAACGGCCAGCAGCGCAAAAGTTACCAGATTTAAAAGCATGGGCATATACCAGAGCGACAGGGTATGCGCGGCAGGCCGCTTTTGCAGGACGGCTTCCTGTTGATACAGGGCCGCTTTGAGCTTATCATTCAGTTCCGGGGTTGGTACATCGGTCATTTTCATAGAAGCCCGGATGATTTCTTCTATTTCCGTGTCAATGCGGTCATCTCTCATAACCAGCGTCCTCCAATCTTTTCTTGATCATGTTTCTTCCCTTGAACAATCGACTTTTCACAGTACCAGGCGGCTTTTTTATGACAGTCGCTATCTGCTCGATGGAACAGTCGGAAAGATAATATAACAGCAAAGGTACCTGAAACTTTTCCGGAAGCGTCTGTATGATCTGACGTACTTCCGTGATCAGCTCCTTTTGAAAATACCGCTCTTCGATATTCTCTCCGGAACGCAGTATCAACTCCGCGTCGTCATCAAGATTGTCACAGGGCGCAATCTGACTGCGTCTGGCCTGTTTTCTCCTGTCGCTTTTCCAGAGATTGTGCGCCAGGGAGAAGAACAGCGCTTTCGGATTTTTCTCCCAGTCAAGCGTCCACTCCGTTTCCAGCGCTTTCAGGAACGTCTGTTGATATAAGTCCTCGGCATCCGTTTTGTCCCCGCACAGCTTCAGGCAAAATCTATATATATCTGTACCGAACTCATCAATACATCTTTCTATCTCTTTCGCATTCAATGCCTTACCTCCTCTGCCTGTTCACTCTATATTCGTCATGACTTTACAGGTGGTTCATTTTTTATAAAAAAATAAAACAACGGTCCTTATTTCTCACCAAACACCACCGTGATCCGCGCACCGCCGCCTTCCTCTTTTGCCCTGTTTTCCAGCCGCAGTCCTCCGCCATGCTTCCCGCAAAGCACCTGACTGCTGTACAGTCCCATGCCGAAATGCGCCGCATCCTCCGAAGCCTTCCCGAACGGTTTCGGGCCGTCTCTTAGAAGCGCTGCCGGATATCCCGGACCGTCGTCCTCGACGGAAAGTGTTAGAAAGCCGCCTTCCTGACGCAGACAGACACCCACCTCCTGCCGTGCAAATCGTACCGCATTCCCGATCAGGTTCTCCGCCACAGTGAGGAAAATACCGTGATCTATACATACCCTGTCCACACACTGTTCTTCGACAGATACCCGGATAGACGGCCTGCGCGGCGCCGCAAGCAGCTTTGCCGTCTCCTCCAGTTCCTGCTGCAATAACGCGCTGTCCACGGCTTTCCGGCAGACCGGCATCTGTTCCAGCCGCTGGATGCTGCTCATGGCCTCCACGTACTGTTCTATACGCAGCGTGTATGTTTCCAGCCGCTTAAGCGCCTGCTCCCGTTCCACGGCACTCTCACCGCCCCGGCGCAGCTGCTTCACCGTCCCCTTCAAAACCGTCACCGGATTGCGCAGATCATGCGCAAAGGCCGCATTCAGCCGTCTGCGTTCCTCCGCCTGCCTCCACAGTTCCTGATTGGACTTTTGCAGCGCTCCCCGCATGGTCTCAAAAGCCGCACAGATTCCGCCCAGCTCATCCGCCGAAACCACCGGGATTGAGAAGTCCAGATCCTGCATCCGGATCCGCTCCGTCCCCTCTTTTAAGATTCTAATCGGCTCTTTCAGTTTCCAGCGGTAGAAAAGCACCCCGGCTATTCCCAGCCCGCTTACCGGAAACAGCAGCACCGTCAGGGTCTGCCCCCACCTCAGCATCCTGAGAATATGCATCTGCTCCGGCGACGGTTCCTCCAACTCCGTCACCACACCGTCATAACTGATCGCTATCCCCCCCTTGTGGAATCCTCCTGCCGATTCTTCCGCATGTAGAATAGATCGCTGCCGTCAACAGCAATGCCGCTGCCAGACAGCCTGCAGACAACAGAAAAAAAGACCGCCGCAGTCCCATATTTCTTAACCGTTCCATTTGTACCCACACCCCCAGACTGTCTCAATATAGCCATGCAGCGTATGCAAACCAAGTTTCGCCCGGATCTTCCGGATATGTTCCATCACCACATCGCTGCTGCCGTCTCCCTCCAGCCCCCAGACCGCCTCATAGATCCGCTCTCTGTCGAAGACCTGTCCCGCATGAAGGGACAGCAGCTCCAGAATATCAAACTCCCGTCTGGAAAAGGCGATCTCCTCCCCACAGACAGTCACCGTCCGGGCGGAATAATCCACGGACAGCTCCCCGAAAAACCGCACCGTGGCGCTGTGCTGCCTGCGCTGTTCCCGCCGCAGATGGGCCGCCACCCTGGCGCCCAGCTCATCCAGATCAAAAGGCTTCACGATGTAGTCATCCGCCCCGGCGCCAAATCCCCCGATCTTGTCGGCGGCCTCCAGGCGGGCCGTAAGAAACAGAATCGGACAAGTGATATACGCCCGGATTTTCCGGCACACCGCCAGACCGTCCATCCCCGGCATATTGATATCAAGCAGGATCAGGTCCGGCACGGCCGCCACCTTCCGCAGCGCCTCATCGCCGCTGTACGCCGTCAATACCTCATACTGCGGCTCGAAATAACTTTTCAACATATCCACGATCCCCGGCTCATCATCCACGATCAGCAGCTTCTGTCTCATTCGCTGTTTCCTCCTGTCTTTTTCACCTATTTCCATCCAAGATGTCAGCTAAGATCCCCCAAACACTATGCCCATATTCATAGCTTCTTTATGATTATAATCCATAAATCTCAAAAAAGGCTCAAGAAACTTGCCTTCTGCCCCTCTCTGCCGTATACTGAACCAATGATGATTCCCTACGATTTATTTACACGTGGAACTGCCCGCAGCAATCTGATTTTACCGCTGTTCCATGACCAACTATCTTAAAACGCAGATTTTATAATCAGAAACGAGGTCCCATGAACAAACCAACGATCAGAATCGCCGTCCCGGAAGACGCAGCGCAGTTGCTGCAGATTTACGCACCTTACGTCACCGACACCGCGATCAGTTTCGAATACACCGTACCCTCTATAGAAGAATTCCGAAACAGGATCACCAATACCCTGCAGAAGTATCCCTATTTCGTTGCCGAAGAGGGTGGTCAGATTATCGGCTACACTTATGCCGGCCCTTTTATCTCCCGCCCCGCCTACGGCTGGAATGCGGAAACTACAATTTACATACAAAAGGACAAAAAAAGAGCAGGCACCGGCAGAATCTTGTATGAAGCGCTGGAAAAAGCGCTTACGCTTCAAAATATTCTCACTGCCAACGCCTGCATCGGCTACCCGCAAATTGAAGACGAATATCTGACCAAAAATAGCGTACAATTCCATGCACATCTCGGCTATCAAATGGCCGGTACCTTTCACCGGTGCGGTTTTAAATTCGGCCGCTGGTATCATATGGTCTGGATGGAAAAGCATTTGGGAGAACATGAAAACAACCCGTCCGCTGTCAAACCTTTTCCTGAGATCAGGAATGCGTTTGTAAACTCCTCATGCATATGATCAGGTCCGAATTATGCAGATACGCTTTTCGCTTGCGTTATAACAAATAATCATTGTCCTTGTCTGCAACCTGTAATGTAGCAAGTATGTATGCCGCATATCCTTCTGCGACAAGCGGCTCCTGCTCGCACAGAACTTCCGCCTCCTCATAACTCTGTGTTCTGAAAACTACCATGCCCGCAACGCCAGGATAGCCTTTGAGTGGACCGCAAAGTTCTATCTTTCCTTCCGCATCCAGTTTTTTAAGATTTTCTACATGTCTTGTAATGACAGCTTTTGTAACTTTATTATAGGCCCGTCCTCTTTTGATCATCATTACATACAGCAGCTTTTCCATATTCTCACCTCCTATTCTTAACCATAACAATAACATATCGAATGTGACAAGTAGCTGTCACATTCGATATCTATTCTTCAAAACGAATTCTTTTTTAACAAGCAAATGTCTGCCCAGCTCTCAACCTGCAACAGCCTGGCGTGCCGACACATATACTTTCATGCTAATGATGCCGCCGGATACTCTCTTCCCGGCCTTGACAACGAAACCACTTATGCATTCCTCGTTGCGACCACGTCCACACCGGTTCCTGCCACATTCGCCAAAATCACATCCCCGATCTGCACAGGCGCCTTCACACTAATTCCCTTCAGTGCTTTTACGCAGTCAAAAATCTTGTCTTTGGGAATATCCTCCTTCGTCTTCACAGAAATCATTTCCACAAGTCCGCCCTCTACTTTAACAGTAGACGTGACGATCCTTGTCGGGTTTGTTACCTCTTTTCTGGCATAGGCATCCCCCCGCGGGCAGGTATTACCGGACACACTCACGATCTTATTTTCATTCATTTCCACCGTAACCGGGCAGCCCATGGGACACCCGATACAGATCAATTCTCTTTTTTCCATAGTTTTCTCCTTTTTTGCGCCGCTTCTTCCAGGTCTGTCTGGACTGCGCAGACACAAATTTCGCGATTAAAAATTTTAATCTCCAATCCTACTATATTTCCTCCAGCTTTACTGTGATCGTCTTGAGGGCCGGATGCCTTAACAGTTCTTCTTTCTTAAGCTTCACATCCTCCATCTCTCCCGGCGCCATAACCGGACGCTTTCTGTGCAGGATCCGTTCTTCATCCAGATACACGCTTACAAAACAGTTCTTATACACACCGCCGACTCTGAAACGAACCGTCTGAATATCCTCCATGCGCTCCACGTTGATTCTTGATGGCACAGTATAACGCACGCCGTCTACCGCATGAATCTCCACCGCCTGGCACCTGCCCTGTGCCGCCTCATCTGCCCTCTGCTTAACAATGCTCCGCGTCTCTTCCTCTATATTCGCCTGCTCTCCAGACCGTTCTTTTGCTTCATCGGCTTCAACGGCCGCCGCCTGCCGCTTTGCTCTCTTTCCTGCTTCCTGCACATAGCGCGCGGCATTCCTTCCAGCCGCAGACGCCTCCTCCGACACGAAATCCACCAGGTCATGCACATGCAGGACATTTCCGCACGCAAATACACCCTCGATATTTGTCTCCAGGCTCTCGTTGACCACCGGGCCGGATGTCACCCTGCTAAGCTCCACCCCCATGCCGCTGGACAACTCGTTCTCCGGAATCAGTCCAACCGACAATAACAGCGTATCACATTCGTATTCCTCTTCCGTCCCCGGAATCGGCCTGTTCTTCTCATCCACCTGTGCCAGTGTGATACCTTCTACCCGCTCTTTACCGCGTATCTCTACCACCGTATGGCTTAATTTCAACGGAATTCCATAGTCATCCAGACATTGCACGATATTCCGTTTTAAACCACCGGAATAAGGCATTAATTCTGCTACTACCTGCACCTGTGCCCCTTCCAGCGTCATGCGTCTTGCCATGATCAAACCGATGTCACCGGATCCGAGTATAACCACCTTACGCCCTGGCAAATAGCCTTCCATATTAACCAATCTCTGAGCCGTCCCCGCAGAGAAAATGCCCGCCGGACGATACCCTGGAATGTTCAGTGCTCCTCTGGAGCGCTCCCTGCATCCCATCGCCAGAATAACCGCTTTCGCCTGAATCTCAAACAGACCGTCTATCTTGTTCATTGCTGTAATGATCTTATCCCGGCTGATGTCCATGACCATCGTATGCAGCTTGTATTCAATCTCCTGCTCTTCCACCTGCCTGATAAACCTTCCCGCATACTCTGGTCCCGTCAATTCTTCCTTGAACGTATGCAGACCGAACCCATTATGGATACACTGGTTCAAGATCCCTCCCAGCTCCTTATCCCGCTCCAGGATCAATATGCTCTCTATCCCGCTTTTCTTCGCAGAGACCGCCGCAGACAGCCCTGCCGGTCCGCCGCCTATGATTACAATATCATATTTTTTCACTTGTTATTTCTCCATTTTCTATCTTCATTTTATAACAATCTTCCAATGGTTTCCACCACCAGCTCAGTAGATCCTCTGTACTATTCTTCTACGCCAATCCCCACTGATCGGCACAAGTTAATATATAAAATCCTTCCAAAAGGACCGTACCTTAACTGAATCACAAAAAACTACAGAGCATCTTTATTAGTCCCGACTACAATCTTAGAGCCACCGCCAGCCTTTGTGATATCACTGATCTCTTTCCCACACTCTCTGGCAAGGATCTCCATCACTCTGGGAGAACAGAACCCGGCTTGACACCGGCCCATCCCTGCTCTGGTCCTGCGTTTCACACCGTCTAAAGATTTCGCACCGAGAGGTCTTCTGATAGCATCTACGATCTCACCCTCCGTCACCATCTCACAGCGGCAGATGATGTTTCCATAGGCCGGATTCTCTCTGATCAGCTGCCTGTGCTCCTCCTTAGACAGCTTCTGCGGATTGAGGATTCCTTTTCTGTTCCCGGCAAACCCTGGATTTTCCTCCAGCAACAGCATATCCTTCACGATACCGGCCACCATCAGACCGATTGCAGGGCTGGCAGTCAGTCCCGGAGATTCTATACCGGCGCAGTCCACAAACCCAGCTGCATCTTCCACTTCCCCGATGATAAATTCATGGTTCTCCTCATGGGCACGCAGCCCGGCAAAGGAAGTGATCACGGAACGCATGGGCAGATTCTTTACATTTTCACCGGCCTTCTCGATCACCTGATCCAATCCTTCTCTTGTTGTATTCATTCCCTCTTTGTTTTCCAGGTCAATGGCGGTCGGCCCTACAAGAAGATTTCCGTGCACCGTCGGCGTCACCAGAATCCCTTTGCCATACTTCCCCGGCAGGGCAAAGATCACTCTGGACACATGCCTGCCTGCCGATTTATCTAACAGACAGTAATCTCCTCTGCGCGGCGTAATTTTCATCTTATGTTCACTCACCATATTGTGGATCACATCCGCGTAGACCCCTGCCGCGTTGACCACACATTTTGCCTCGTACTGCCCCTGGTTCGTTTCCAAAAGCCAACCGTTCCCTGTCTTTCTGATCCCCTGCACTTCGGTATTAAACTGGAACTCCACGCCATTGGCCGCCGCATTCTCTGCAAACGCGATATTCATACCAAAAGGACAGACGATCCCAGCCGTAGGTGCATATAATGCCGCTACCGCGTCGTCCGAAATATTCGACTCCATCTGGCATAACTCTTCCCTCTCCACAATGCGCAGACCCGTCACACCATTGGCTACACCCCTGTCATAAAGCGCCTGCAGGTTCGGCCGCTCTTCTTCGTCCCGGCAGATCACCAGGGAACCGATTCTTTGAAACTCAAAATCCAGATCCTTCGACAGCTGCTCCATCATCTGATTCCCCTGCACGTTCAGCTTCGCCATAAGAGAACCTGTGTCGGCATCGTAACCAGCATGTGCGATCGCACTGTTTGCCTTCGACGTGCCACAACATACATCCTCAGCCTTTTCCAGCACACATACATGCGCCTTGTAGCGGGAAATCTCCCGCGCCGAGGCGCAGCCGGACACACCGGCACCGATAATGATTACGTCATACATATTTCTCTGCTCCAATCTCTCTTGTTATCCTTCCTGATTCCGCTTTACAAAATCTCAACTCCATACGAAGAGTGGCATATCTTCAGACACTCCCCGAAACCGTTCTCCTTCACGGCATTCCCCAAAACTTCCTTTATCTTCCGTCCAGAACCTCTACTCATCTTTCTCCCAACCATAGGCGCACTTAACCGCTTTGCTCCAGCCCTTCACCATGGCCAGACGCTCTTCCTCTAAAACCTCCGGCACAAACTCCCTGTCAATGGCCCAGTTCTTCACCACATCCTCTTTGCTTGTCCAATAGCCTACCGCCAGCCCGGCAAGATACGCCGCTCCCATGGCCGTAGTCTCCACGCACTTAGGCCGGTTGACCGGTGCGCCACTAATGTTCGCCTGCTGCTGCATCAAAAAGTTGTTGGCGCTGGCGCCGCCGTCCACCTTTAGCGCAGACAGCTTGATAGACGAATCTGCTTCCATCGCCGCCAGCACATCGTTGACCTGATATGCCAGGGAGTCCAGCGTAGCTCTGATAATATGATATTTGTTGACGCCGCGGGTAATGCCTACGATCGTTCCCCTCGCGTATTGATCCCAATGAGGCGCCCCCAATCCTGTAAAAGCCGGCACCACATAACAGCCGTTCGTATCCGCTACCTTTTTCGCCATATATTCCGAATCCTGCGCGGAATCGATCAGCCGCATCTCATCCCGCAGCCACTGGATCGCCGCTCCCGCCACGAAAATGGAGCCTTCCAGCGCATAGGTAACCTTACCGTCTAATCCCCAGGCAATGGTTGTCACCAGGCCATTATGGGAAAAGACCGGTTTTTCCCCTGTATTCATTAACAGAAAACATCCCGTTCCATAAGTATTCTTCGCCTCACCCGGCTTAAAACAGGTCTGTCCAAACAGCGCCGCCTGTTGGTCGCCCGCCGCTCCGCCGATCGGTATCGGCCCGCCGAAGAACCCAGGATCTGCCTCACCATAGACGCAGCTGGAAGGTTTTACCTCTGGCAGCATAGCTTTCGGAATATTCAGTTCCTCTAAGATCTCGTCATCCCACGTTAACGTATTGATATTAAAAAGCATAGTACGGGAGGCATTGGAATAGTCCGTCACATGCACACCGCCTTTGGTCAGCTTCCAGATCAGCCACGTCTCCACCGTACCAAACAGCAACTCCCCGTTTTCCGCTTTCTGTCTTGCACCTTCCACATTGTCCAGGATCCACTTAATCTTCGTCGCCGAGAAATAAGCGTCGATCACAAGCCCCGTCTTTTCCCTGAATTTATCTGTCAGTCCCTTTTCTTTCAGGCTGTCTGCATACTCTGATGTGCGCCGGCACTGCCACACGATCGCATTGTGGATCGGGCTTCCTGTCTTCTTATCCCAGACCACCACCGTCTCCCGCTGGTTCGTGATCCCGATCGCCGCGATCTCCGCCGCCGTGGCATTGATATTCGCCATCGCCTGCTGCGCTACCTCATACTGGGTTGACCAGATCTCATCCGCGTCATGTTCTACCCAGCCCGGCTTCGGGAAATACTGGGTAAACTCCTTCTGTGCCACGCTGCACATATCCCCCTGCTCATTAAACAGAATGCAGCGGTTGCTGGTAGTTCCCGCATCCAGTGCCATTATGTATTTTGCCATACTATTCCTCCTTAAGAAATGTTTTTCTAAAAAAGTTTCCCCATACCATTACTATAATGTCTTTCGTCCATATACTCAATCAAATTTTACTGAAAATTTTCCGATTTTCTTCCTACAAAAACCAAACAAAACCTTCCTAAGTACTCCTATATTGCTAAACCAAAAAGAAGATACAGAACACAGGATTTCTCCTCCTCTGCTCTGCACCTTCTATCTGTTCCCAAAATCCAGCACAAGACCTTTTTTAAATCCCTGCCGGTATTTTGTATTGTCCTGCATCCTCGCTTTTACCGGATGCCTTCCCACAAGGGATCGACAGCCCCTATGATACTCTTATAGTTTCTATATTTCTCTCTATAAACCGTCACGCGTTCTGCTTCTGGAAGCAGCATCTCCTCCTGTCCTGTGCAGATCCTGACTGCCTCATCATAATCCTTGTATATACCGACCCCCACGCCTGCCGCCATCGCCGCACCTTTGGCACCCAGTTCCGACGTATGGTCAAGACATACCGGCACTCCAAGAATATCTGCGAACATCTGCGCCCAAACTCTGGAATTCGCCGCTCCACCGCCCAAACAGATATATGTAGGAACCGGCCTGTTCTTTAGCAGGACATTAATATGGGTCAGGTGGGCAAATACCACTCCTTCATAAACAGCACGGAAAATATGCGCCTTTGTATGGAAACTGCTCAGACCTACGAACATTCCTTTTGCAAGAGGATTTTCATTCGATGCATACAAGAATGGCATATAATACAGATTACATTCTTCCGGTCTCACACTCTCTACCAATTCATTGATCTTATCATAATCTGTTTCCTCTAGCAGTTTCATCAGCCATTCCAGATTGCCTGCTGAAGCCGCGCTGCTCTCTTCCACCAGATAATAATCCTGGTCACAGAAAACAGAATTCATAGCGGCAGTCCGATCATCCACCATCTTCGGCGAAACATATTCATTAATCCCCCAGGTTCCGGCTAACACGCACATATCTAAAGGCTGTACGTTTCCCATCGCCAGCGCACAGGCGTCAATATCAAACATGCCTGATACTACTGGCGTACCTGCCGGCAGTCCTGTTCGTTTGGCAGCCTCTTTGGTGATCTCTCCTGCAATCTCATAAGATTTCCTGACGGGCGGAAGCGCTTCATAGATCTCCTCGATGCCAAAAGATTCCAAAAGCTCACGGTCATAATCCTTGGTACGCAGATTCAGCAGATTGGTTCCTGATATATCTGTGTAATCCGTACCGATCTCTCCTGTCAGACAGAACCGGACAAAATCCTTTACCGACAGCACCGCGCCGATCCTGTCATATACGTCTTTCTCGTGTTCCTTCATCCACCGAAGTAAAGGGGCTGGCTGGCACGCCATGATCTTCTGTGCCGTTTTTTCATAGACAGGCGCCGCGCGTTCACCCGCTCCCCATTCCAGCTCATACTTTAACGCCCGTGTATCTGTAGACCCGATTCCGTCATATAGAAACCGTTTATCTTTATCCAGCAGGTATAATCCTTTCCCGTGCCCGGTTACCCCAACCGCAGCAATCTCCCCATCACATTCTTTCGCCGCCTCTTCTATAATCCTGAAATTGCAGTCCCTGATCTGTTCTAAATTTCTCTGGGTATGTCCCTCTTTCGGCATGGATACCGGAATCTGGATGCTCTTTTTGCAGATCTGGTTCCCTTCCAGATCAAACACTGCTGCCTTGCTGTAAGTTCCGCCATTGTCGACTCCCATAAGATATTTTCTCACTCCGGTATACACCTCCTTATGTATTCCCTGTTCCTTCTCAGATAAAGCTCCGGTGAAGTCTTCTTATCGTACCAGAACTCACAGGTAAAACGAAAAACACCCTGGGAGACGAGTCTGCTGATACACCCCTTAAAATCCACTCTTCCCTCTCCATATTCCATATCACGGAATATATTCTCCCTGGTCTCCTTCAGATGAACCGCCACGATCTTTCCCTTGCCCTCCAGAATATCCTCCTGGTAATGCTCTGTCGCATTCCGGATGTTCCCAATATCCGGATAGATCTGAAGATAGGGCGACTCCATCACCTCCACCACAGCCTTTGCCTTTCTGATCGTATTCATAAACTCCGTTTCCATGGTCTCAAACGCGAGTATAATTCCAAACTCCGCTGCATATTCGACACACTTTTTCAGTTCCTTCGTGAAGTTCTCCCTGGTTGCCCTATTAGACTTTTCATAGTACACGTCATAGCCTGCAAGCTGAATGATCCGTATTATACTGCTTAAATAGAAATTTGAAAAATCCCTGCCGATTCCTTTCCCTCCGGGAAAAGGAACGACAGGGAAGTTTGGTATCTATCCAACTTCTTTTCCATTAACCAACACATGCTTTATTTTCGTCGATACTTCAAAGGGGCATCCATCCGCGATAACCAGATCTGCATCCTTGCCGGTCTCAATCGAACCTACCCGGTCTGCGATCCCGGCATGTCTGGCCGGATTGATGGTGATCGCCTGCAATGCTGAAAAGGGATCCATCCCCGCCTGCACCGCCAATCCTGCGCACAGCGGAAGATACTCCTGGGGGATTACTGGAGAATCCGTAATGATGGAGACCTGACATCCTGCGGCCGCCAGCATTCCTGGCGTTGTCCAGCTCTTATTGCGAAGCTCATATTTAGAAGCACTGGTAAGCGTCGGTCCTACTGCAAGCGGCACATTTTCCTTCACTAACTCTTCCACAATCAGATGTCCTTCCGTTACATGCTCCAGCGTGATCTTCACACCAAACTCTCTGGCAATGCGTAACGCTGTAAAGATATCCTCCGCCGCATGCGCATGCGCCTTCAGAGGCATATCGCCCTTCATCACAGGAATCAACGCCTCCAGCTTCATGTCAAAAGCCGGTTTCTTCAACGGATCCTCCCCTGCCGCCTCCTTTTTCTCCATATATTCTCTGGTTTTAAACAGCATCTCCCGCAGCAACGATGCCGTGCTCATGCGGCTGGAATCCTTTTTTTCCCGGTAGACTCTTTTGGGATTCTCCCCGAAGGCACATTTCATAGCCACGTTGTCGCGCACCACCATGTCCTCCACCCTTCTGCCTACCGTCTTGATCGTAACGAAAGTGCCACCCAACACATTGGCGCTTCCAGGCCCTACACAGACACAGGTCACGCCCGCTTTTGCCGCTTTAGGGAATGCGGCATCCATAGGTTTCACACCATCGATCCCCCGCAGCTGGGGACTTACAATATCATTCAACTCATTATAATCCATCCCCTCATAGCCAATCCCATAACCATCCAGACCGATATGTCCATGAGCCTCCACAAATCCTGGATACACATGAAGTCCCTCTGCATCTATAACATGAACCCCTTCTCCTGTCTCCAGATGCTCACCAACCGCTCTGATTTTTCCATTTTCCACCAAAATGTCTCCCACATACGCCTCTTTGTGAACCGCATCATGAATCAATCCATTTTTCACGCATAACATAGTCTTACCCTCCTGATCTGTCTGCTGTAGATCTGTTCCTTCCTATTCTTTCCTCTAATTGCCACGCTTTCTTTTATGACCTATCCTTGCAGCTGCGCTGCAAAGTTTGACATTGCCTCAGAAATTTTGATCTGCTGCGGGCAGACCTGTTCACAGCTGCGACAACTTACACAGGCAGAAGGATGCTTCTCCTGCGGCACCGCCATCAACGCCATCGGCGCGATAAACCCTCCGCCTGTGAAACTATGCTCATTGTACAACTCTAACAATCTGGGAATATCCAATCCTTTCGGGCAATGAGCGACACAATAATGACAGGCCGTGCAGGGCAGCATATTGTTCTGCATGTCGGCTGCAACACGAAGCAGTGCATCCATCTCTTTCTGGTCAAGAGGCTTTTTCTCCTCATAGGTACGGATATTAGCCTGTAACTGCTCCATATTCGACATACCGGACAACGTTACCGTTACCCCAGGGATCGTCTGTAGGAACCGGAACGCCCATGCAGGAATCTCTTCCTCAGACCGCAGCATTTTTAACGTCTGCTCTCTCTCCTCAGACAGCTTCGCCAGACGTCCCCCACGCAATGGTTCCATCACCCATACTGGAATATGATATGCCTCTAACAGCTCAACTTTCTCCTTCGCCCCCTGGAAAGTCCAATCCACATAATTTAACTGGATCTGTCCAAACTCCATATCCTTGCCGTAGGCTTCCAGGAATCGCTTCATCACATCATAACTTCCATGCGCAGAAAAGCCCAGGTGGCGAATCCGTCCATTCCTCTTCTGCTCCATCAGATACTGGTAGATACCATACTGTTCATCTAGATACGCGTCGATATTCATCTCACATACATTGTGGAATAAGTAAAAATCAAAATACTCCACGCCGCATTTTTCTAACTGCTTCTCAAAAATCTCTTCCACTTTCGGCATATTGGACAGATCATAACCTGGAAATTTGCTCGCAAGATAATAACTCTCCCGCGGATACTTGCTAAGCGCCTTCCCAATCACCGTCTCCGAATTGCCGCTATGGTATCCCCATGCCGTATCATAGTAATTGATCCCCTGCTCCATTGCGTAAGCGACCATCTCTTCTGTCGCCGCCATATCAATCTGCGCATCATTCCCATCTACAACAGGCAGACGCATAGCGCCTAAGCCAAGTGCTGATAAATGCAGATCCTGAAAATTTTGATAAACCATACTGTTACCCTCCTTTATTTTATGAATCAATCCGGTTCCCCGGCGCATACTGACAGCGTAAAGTATTCTCTACCGGACTTCTTTCCTGAACACTCTGACGAATGTTTGAAGACTACTGTACACAAAAGCAAAGATTTAGCCTTACTGTTACTTGATTAAATTCCAGTGTAATGCATATGGGATGGAAAAGCAAATACTTATCTCAAATAAGATACTATAGCTGTAGCGTATCATAGAGGATGCCTTCAGCCTGGCTCATAAAATAGAAATACCACAGAATAGATGTCCTGCTCACATCCATTCTGTGGCACTTACGATACTCTCCATAATCGCTTCCTGCATTTATTTCATAATACATCCGCTTCCACAAAATTCTTCCTGGCCCGGTCTTAAATGTCCCACTAATTTCCAACAAGATTTATAACATGCATATATGCATCCGCACCCCGTGCGCAAGTCACTGTCACCTTTCTGTCGGCGGTCAAAATCTTATATCCTGTCATGCTTTTCACCGTATCTAACTTAAGCTCCATCTCACCCCATTTCGTCTGCAGATAAAGTATATTCTCATTCGACCTGGCATTTACAGTCCCGCTTACCGTGGAAGCTGACGAATCATCCACCGTCGCCGGCACTACGGTATCCTTCTTTCCTGTAATGACAGCCGCATGCATATACGCGTCCGAACCCCGGTAGACCAAAACCGTTATCTCCCGGCCTGGCATCATAAACATCCCATTTCTGGTATCCGTGTTACTGTCAATGACAATCTGCATTTCCCCATAAGAAGTAGAGAGATACAAAAGTCCCTCCTCTGTCTTCTGATCTACCTTACCGGTTACCGTCGATGTAGAAGCAGTAACCACCGATTCCGGCGACGGCGTCAGAGAAGCCGATGCCCCCGCCTGCCCTTTCTCCACACCACTGCCCGTATCGGATGCCGCATCCACAATGGAAGTGGCATGCATATAAGCATCTGAGCCCCGCGCACAAGTGATCGTATACGTCCTGTTCACCACCAGAACCGAACAGCCGCTCATGTCGGTAGAAGGATCCAGCTTGATCTGCATCTCGCCCTGCTTTGTATTCACACAAAGCACATCTTCCTGTGACTTTTCACTGATCGTCCCCGTAACTGTAGCGTTCGAAGAAGAATCCAGTGTAAAGGACTCCGTCTGTCCGCCGGACGTGATCTTGACTGCGTGCAGATAGCCGTCCGTTCCGTGTGATACCGAAACAGAAACCTGCTTCCCAGGCAGCAAGACCTTACAGGCGCTGGCGTCTGTTCCGCTGTCGATCTTAACCTCCATGTTACCTTCCTGTGTGGAAAGCTTCAACAGGTCATTCGTCGTCCCAGACATAATACTTCCCTGTACCGTAACTGTTTCCGCCGCCCATGCCTTCATCGGAATCTGCATGGTCATCAGTATTCCGCATACAAGAAAAAGCACCTCGCTAAGCTTCGTAATTCTATGCTTTTTCATAATATACCTCCGTCAATATCGCAATGTTCATTTTCAGATTATGTAAACTTATAATACAACACTCTCTCTGAAAAAGCAAGAGATATTCTGCCTTTTATCGCACATGCCTTAAGATTCCTCTCTGTATCATTCCAGAACAGCACAGCACTACAAAACGTCCAGGATTCCATAAGCAGATCCAATATTTCCGCCGGCCAGCATTAACTCTCTTGCTTTTCTCTGCAGACTGGTCTGTACCGGAAGATCTTCATCTGCTGTTTCCAAAGGAGCCTGAAACAGCCACTCTATATATTCCCGGCTGTCTTCCTTAACTTCTGCAATTCTAAACCGGTCCTGAAAAGCCATAATACGAGATCCCTCAGGCAGCAAACGTCTCAAAACTGGTGAAAGCAGCCAGGAATCACAGATATATTTATCGTACTGGTAATCTGGATAGAACGCTCCAAAAAACTTTCTTGCTTCCGCAAGAGACTGATCCACCGACGCTTCAGACAGATCTGCGTCTGACGGTATATGTACCGCAACCGTTCCCGGCTCTTCCATATCCCCAAATTCATACTCCAGCGCACCGATGCGGAAAATTCTCATATTGATCTGCCTGTAAGTCCACCACCCCCGGTCGAAAAACATCCGCCCATTTTTCTTTCTGCACTCTTCCAGAAATCTCGTAAAACATTTCATGGTATCTGCGTAAACAGCCTTCGAGATCCCTTTCTGCTGATAACGGTCAAATACACGTCTGGCACACTCCAACTGACAGTAGAGCATTCCCATCTGTTCCTCATCCTCCGCCAATACAGATTTCAGCTCGTTATAGGCTTCTACCATTGTCTCCTGATCCATCAGGCTTTCCAACAGCGGATCCATTTGTACTAAATCCACTGCATCCCCAACCGCCCGCAGCCGGCAGATGACTTCCTCCTGCAGACCGATCAGACCATATAACTCTTTCCTTTCCATATTTGATAACCATTCCTTTCCCAGTTTGCTCCACTCACAGGAAAACTCCTTGCTAGGACACAAGACTGTAGATCTTTACTAAACCTACCCTTGAGTGAACAAAATATATATTGTATGCAATATAACACGAAAATAATTTACAGGTCAATCTCTTTAAACAAGCCCCCTCAATGCTGCGCTGCCATAACCGGCGCACAAATATCACCAAGTATCATAAAGAAACATAGTTCAGGAAAATAGCTTAAGATATTTTGTTAAATTAGTACTTGACGCTTCCACAAGACTGTAGTAGTATAAAACCAGTTTCACACTACTGCGGTCTTGTGAACATAACTTTTATAAAGGAGCTATTTCCCATGAATGTTAAACTTTTTGACTCTGAATTAAAAGTGATGGACGTACTCTGGCGCGAGGGAGACACCACTGCGAAGCATATTTCCAATGTACTCACGGAGGAAGTTGGTTGGAATATGAACACCACCTATACTCTGATTAAGCGCTGTATAAAGAAAGGAGCGATCGAACGTTCTGAACCAAACTTTATGTGCCACGCACTGATCCCAAAGGAAGACGTACAGGAAGCGGAAACCAATGAACTGATCAACAAGATTTACGATGGTTCCGCCGACAAACTATTCGCTGCCCTTCTTGGCCGGAAGAAACTCACCGCTAAACAGATTGAGGAATTACGGCAGATTATAGGGGATTTAGAGTAAGAGACAGCAGAACGTTATTTTATCCAGACAACAAGAAAGGGGTATATCTATGACATTATTGCAAATGAGTTTCTCTGGCGCCGTTTTAGTCCTGGTGATCCTATGCATCCGGACACTGACCGTTGCCCGGCTTCCTAAACGGACCTTCCTGATCCTATGGATGCTGGTGCTGCTTCGTCTGCTTGTACCCTTTACTATTTCTTCCCCATTCAGTGTCTATACGCTGCTCTACAGAAATATATCTGCTGACATGTGGAAGCAGACCCCCATCGGCAGCTTGGTCAAAGAAACCCCTGTCGGGAAATTCGTGGCCGCATCGCCGTCTATACAGACCGACGCCATTTCCCCCAGCACAGCAACAGTATCCGATCCTCCCCCTGTATTGCCCAATGAGCAGTTTAAGAATCCCACGAAGCAGTTTGGGAACGCCTTTTTTGAACTGCCAGAAGAACAGGCACATACTACTTTATCCATACTACCGGCAGGATCTTCTTCGCCATCCAAAGTCAAAGATCCTGGCACACAGCTGCAGGCTGCTGCGCATAAACCCACAGACTGGATTAAACCGTTTCCTCTATCCCGGTTTTTCTTGCTCTTCCTCTATTTTACAGGCGCCAGCCTATGCGCAGCCTTCTTTCTTTTCTCCTATGCGCGCTGCCAGCTGGAATTTAGAACCGCCCTGCCAGTCTCCGACCCTGGTGCCCGGCAATGGCTGAAACAATGGATTCATACACAATCTCTGCGACGCACGCTTTTGGTTCGTCAGTCTGACCGGATTGACGCCCCGTTGACTTATGGCATTCTCCATCCTGTGATCCTGCTGCCTAAGAACATTGACTGGAAAGACACGGCCAGCCTGCAATTTATCCTTGCACATGAAACCATACACATTCGCCGTCTGGATGCTGTAACGAAACTGCTCACCGTACTGGCGCTCTGCCTGCACTGGTTCAATCCCCTGGTATGGGTGATGTATTTCCTTTTTAACAGAGATCTGGAACTAGCCTGCGATGAACAAGTGATCCTTGAGCATGGTGAAACCTGCAGGGCTGCTTATGCGCACATGTTACTTGATATGGAAGCCCGCAAAAGTGGTCTCATACCTCTATATCACCATTTCAGCAAGACAGCAATCGAAGAAAGGATTACCACGATCATGAAAGTGAATAAATATTCTCGCCTTGCCATCCTGCCTGCCGCCGGGCTGATTATCGCCGTGACAGCCGTTTTCGCCACTTCTGCCACTTATACTGCTGCTGCAGAACCTGCTATCTCCTCCGCACACCCTTTACGTACTCTTTCCACACAATCTGTACAGAAAGATTCTGCCATGCCTGACTCTTCTTTTACCAGAGAAGAATATGATGCACTGTTCGCCATGCAGTTTGATGGATACATGGATATGACTATCACAACGTATCAAAACAAGGCATGGAACTATATGGATACGCCAGAACATCTTGCTTTGATGGAACGCTTTTCACAAAGCAAGATTCTAGAAGATTTAAGATATGAAAATAAAACAGCATCTTTTCTTCACAATATCTATAATGCGCTTACTGCTGAACAGTGGAAAGCAAGAGATTTTGACGGCTATACTACCAGTGCTCCAGCTGGCAGCAGCCATGATACTGCCGTATTAGAATATACACTCACGCTAAACATCAACGATCCTGACAGCTTGACGGTCAGAGAATACAATGCTGCACGGTCTGGCATGATGGAAGGACTTCATTGTGTCCTGGAAAATCTGACCACAGAACAACTGCGAAATGAAGCTTATATGAACCAGATCCTTCCCGAAAAGATCCATGCTTTACAATCGGCATTCTGCTCAGACACCTTAGAAGTTTCTGTAGACTACTCCTATATGCCGCCAGACTCAAACGACAATGAGACTGCCTATCTTGCCGCCAGCGAAAGAATCGTTCAAAACCAGCAGCAAATCCTGGTACTCCAGGAAGAGCTTTCTATCTTAATGAATGATCTAATCTGTCACGCACAGGCGAACCTGGATCACACAACACAGCTCGAAACAGCACTGCTTCCCTATGCTCCTTTCGGGCTATCCTGGAAATACAATCCTATAAACGATGATTACAAAATCTATTTCCAGGGAAAAGAAGTCCGCGGCATTTGGGATGCCCAGACAGGAACTTATATTACAGAACATGTAGGAATCAGCACTTACGCCGAGGATGCCATAGAACTGGCCACTGTCTATGCAAACGGGAAATTGACAGGTCTGCGGATAGCAAATGGACAGGAGACACAGGAAATGACCGTCCTAAGGCAACATACGACAGACTCTATGTATACTGACCGTGAGCCCCGCATCAACGACTATGCAGACGAGGAAGACTACCGTTCCCTTTTTACGTTGATGACACCAGACTATACCTCTTATTCCCTCACAGAGTTTAACAGCACCCTTCTTGATTGGGCTAATGTGCATGTTGACAGCTACGAACGGATTCTGGAAGATTTCTACCGGAAAGACTACTTCCAGGAAGAGCCGTCAATATCCCTGACGAAAGAGCAGACCCGCTTCGTCGCCATGACCATAATGCTCTCTGATGAAGAAAACCGCCGACAGCTGCAGGCGGCAAGAACGGGAAAGCCGGAGGAAGATCCTCTCTTCCGTTCTTACCGCCTGTATAAAACGGACGCGGAAGGACTACTCTGGTGCGGTTTTGACTATTCTTTCCACTACCATATTGCAGAGAAAAATATCGTCACCGTCGGCGAACGTGACCGTCTGGTTGGCAACGTTATTGACGCAATAGAAGCATTCTGGGCAGAAACAAATTTAGAAACGCTGCAGACTCTGACACGGGAAGATGTTCTGGCTAAGCTGGAAGATATTGCTTTCCATTACAGCAACCACCAGATCACTTTCACCATACCGGAAGAACAGCTCTATTTCGAACATATGGATGAACGGACGTTCCGCGCTACCCTAGATGTACCCGCTCTTTCGTCTTCATAAAGTAACAACACTCCTGCAGGCTCCCAGCCGCATACAGCTTCACCGTGATCTCCTGCATGCGCTGGTCGAGCCTGTGGTAGCACATTTTATCCTCCCACGGGAGTCCAGTAAGGTACTCCCTCTGACGCTCATACAATCCTGGCAGAATACTGTCAACCCGTTCCGGGTCTCTTCTGAGCAGTTTCCCAAACCCACAGGAAATATATGCCTCACCGTCGTTTTCCTTACATTTCTCAGACAGATACACAGCCAGTTTCCTGCTGCGCTCTGCAGCCAGGCTGCCTGTACAAGAATCTTGTCCTCTCCTGCCAGCAATCCCCTGCCGGTTCCTGCCAAAGCCCTGCTTCTGCCTACTGTCAGAAGCAGAGCTGCCTATGACGAATCTTTGTTCTTTCCAGCAGATAGTTTCCCCACTCTCCTCCCTGGCTGCTATGCGCCGGAAGCTGGTCCTGCCGTACTTATCATATTCCATGGCATACTCGGCCTTCCCCTGCTGTCCGCCGCTTCCGCTTCCCGGCTCTTCCGTCAATAAGATGCCCTTTGCAAGAAGATGCTCCCAGACTGTTTTCTGCACCCTTGCATACGGCGTCGGAAAAGACAGCCTCTCACAGATCTGTTTCACCGTATATCCCAAATCCGTCAGATGACGGACCGCCCCGCCGCTGGCCGCTTCATAGGTAAAATCAGACAATGCACTCTTAAAGTATTCCTGCTGCGCCATCGTTTTTCCAGCCATCCTTTCCTGCTCTCTTATCTTCTCCATAGAATATCAGATCTCTTCTTGCTAGCCGCTATATATGCAATCCGTCTCCTGTGCCACCGCCCACGCGAATAAAAACGGCTGTGCTACCAGACACTCCGGCAACACAACCGCTTAACAATCTCCTATACAGATGCTTCTCTGACTGCTTTCCTCACCCGAAGCACCATTGAAGGCGCTACCGATAACTCATCCAGCCCCATCCGCAGGAATTCCTCTGTCAGCTCCAAATCAGCCCCCAATTCCCCGCAGATACCAGACCACTTACCATACTTATGGGCATTGTCCGTCACCAGCTTGATCATCCGAAGAACCGCCGGATGATGTGGATCGTAGAAATCATCCAGTTTCGCATTCTGCCTGTCAAGTGCAAGCGTATACTGGGTCAGGTCATTGGTACCGATACTGAAAAAGTCCACGATCTGTGCCAGTTCCTCGCTAACCATCACTGCCGCCGGTGTCTCAATCATAATCCCCTGCTCCGGAACCTTATAGGGAATCTGCGCCTCATCCAGTTCTGCCTTAACTTCCTCCACAATCCCGTAAATCCGCTTCACCTCGTCTACGGAAATGATCATCGGATACATAATGGAAAGATTGCCGTATACCGCTGTGCGAAGCAAAGCCCGCAGCTGTGTCTTGAAGATGTCTGGCTGTTTCAAACAGATCCGGATCGCCCGGTAGCCTAATGCCGGATTGTCTTCCTTACCCAGATTGAAATAATCCACCTGCTTATCGGCACCGATATCCAGCGTACGAATGATCACCTTCTTGCCTGCCATCGTCTGTACGACCTGTCTATATGCCTGGAACTGCTCTTCCTCAGTAGGAAAATCATCTCTCCCCAAATACAAAAACTCGCTGCGGAAAAGCCCGATGCCGCCTGCGTCATTTTCCAACACGTAACCCACATCAGAAACACTGCCAATATTGGCATAAATATTAATCTTCTGGCCAGAAGGCGTGACATTTTCCTTCCCTTTTAAAGTCTGCAAAAGTCTCAGCTTCTCCTGCTCCTGACGGATTTTCTCCTCGGTCTCAGCACAGATTTCATCGGAAGGATCAAAGATCACTTCTCCTTTAAAACCATCTACGACAGCCTTCATGCCCGTATGAAGTTCCTCCAGGTTCATAGGTACACCGATCAGTGCCGGAATATTCATCATTCTGGCAAGAATCGCTGTATGGGAATTTGTCGAACCGTGCACTGTCACAAAGGCAAGAATCTTCTTCTTATCCATCTGGACCGTCTCACTGGGACTCAAATCATCCGCCACGATGATGGACGGCTCCATAGATGCCAGATCCACATCCTCCTGTCCCATAAGATTCCTGACAAGACGGTTGGAAATATCTTTCACATCCGCTGCTCTTGCCTTCATATAGTCGTCATCCATATTAGCAAACATTTCTGAGAAATTGTCTCCTGTGACAGCGACCGCATATTCAGCATTTACCATTTCTGTCTGGATCATATTGTGGATCGCATCCAGATAATCGTCGTCCTCCAGCATCATCTGATGTACTTCAAAGATAGCTGCACTGGCTTCTCCCACTTCTTTGACAGCCTTGTCATATAATGCCTGCAGCTGGCTCCTGGCCCGGTCTCCTGCCTCTGTCAGTCGGACAAGCTCAGCCTCTACATCTGTGATCTTCGTTCTCTTGACCTGCTGGTCGTCTTTCTTTAAGACTGCCACAGGACCGATGATGACCCCCTTATAAACCGCTTTACCGGATAACTTCACCATATTTACCCCGCCTCCTCTATCCTTATCTGCCTTCCAGCTCTTTAGAGATTCGCCTCGAAAAATGCTTTGATCCCTTCAAATGCCGTCTCCTCATCTGCACCTTCCACAGAGACTTCCACATTCTCACCACACTTCACACCGAGTCCCATAAGAGCCATCAGCTTCGTGGCTTCCGCTGACTTTCCTTCTTTTGTAATAAGCACCTTGCTCTCATATTTCTTCGCTTCCTTTACCAGCAGTCCTGCCGGTCTTGCATGAATTCCCACCTCATCCTTAATGACATACTCAAATTTCTTCATGTTACGTTTCCTCCTTCATTTTATATATAATTTTAAAAAAATATCATTTCCTGCACAGGCAGTTCGTCGTTTTGTATAAATGTATTACATCATTATAGTATAGATAGGACATATTCACAACCCTAAAACAATTTTTAATTGAATATTCTATCATTCCACAATATAATACCCTAACTTAATCTCACGGCAGGCCGTCTGTTCTTCTTTCTGTGCCAGCGCCTCCATCAACATCTCAACTGCTACCTCACCGCTTTTTTCATAGGAATAATGCAGTGTGATCAAAGAAGGGATTGCTACTCTTGCCATCTGTGCATCCCCCTGCCCGCCTACCAGAATCTGCTCCGGAACCTTGATGTTATGCTCCCGCAGACACTGTACTGCACCTGCTGCCATCGTATCGGTAGCACAGATCAGACCATCTAAATCCTTGCATTTTGCTAACAATTCCTCTGCTTTTTCATACCCTGACTGAAGAGAGAAGGCGGCTGTCACGAAATTGTCTGCTGCCTCTCCATGTCCCATGTCATTTACTGCATCCCGGAATGCCTGATACCGCTGTGCCCCTACTGCCACATCCTGTTGGATCGCCCCGATGTAGCCCAGCTTCGTCCTGCCACGCTCCAGAAACAGCTTCGTCAGGTCATAAAAGGCATGATAGTCATCATGGAAGACACAGTTATACCCTTGAACCTGCTGCCCGACAATCACCACCGGAACAGAGAGATTCTTTAACGCTTTCTTATGTTCAGCCTGAAATACCGTCCCCAACAGGATCACGCCGTCCACCTGTTTCTCACTGAAAGCATCCAGATACTCTAACTCCTTCTTTGGATCATTCTGGGTTACTGCCAGAAGTATCTGATACCCGTTCTCATTGATCACAGAAAGTATACCTTCCACTATTTTGCCTATAGAAGCAGAGGCGATCTTAGGCACAATCACACCAATCATCTTCGTCTTCTTTGTCCTCAGTGTCTGCGCCTGTACCGAAGGCCGGTAGCCTGTTTCCTCCACTACCCGCCGGATCCTCTCACGCTTCTCCTCCGAAATATATCCATTGTTAAAATACCGGGAAACAGCCGCTCTGGATACTCCAGCCATTTCCGCGATCTTCCCAATATTCATTCCCTTGCTCCTCTATACTCCCATAACTGCTATCCCCTGCAAAACTATCCAAATCAATGACACCATTTTCTGCCCAATCTATTATGAAATCTTTTTCATATAATAAAAACCATACGCTGGCACAGTAACGTTGACTGGCTGCATCTTATTCCCGGAAAGCAATTCTATATATTCACCATCGGCTTCATTAATCCAGGCTGTCTTGTCGAATTCACTGAAATTAAACAGACCAATCAGCTTCTCCCCTTCGAAATATCTTCCGATACAAAGAACTGCATTATCCCAGGTCTCTATCGTCCAGGCATCAGCCTTTGTCATAAATACCTTTTCTGTCTTGCGGATTTGCTCAAGCGCTGCAAGCCCTTGGAACATTTTTCCTTCTACTGTGTCAGAATCCTCTCTGTTTCCAGCCATTTTCCAGTCCATTGCACCGCGATGGATGTACCGGGAATCTGCTGCCTTATTCGGATCTTCCTTATAAGTATAGTCATTGACCTGCCCAATCTCGTCCCCACTGTACAGAACCGGAATGCCCGACTGCATGAACATGTAAGCATGCAGCATCAAGTCCATTCTGACTGCCTTTTCCATGGCGGTCTCATCCTGTTCGAACCCGGCCTTCTCAATACCGCACATGGATGCCGTCGTACCACAGAATCTGGCGTCTCCAGTAACCGGATCCGCATTATAGAGTTCTCCCCGGCTGTTGCTGTCACCCGCATACCCCTGGAAGTAATCATTCAGATACTTCTTATGGGAACGCTCTTCCATCCCCTCTGTCCGCAATGTGTCATAATCCAGTCCCCAGCCAATATCATCATGGCAGCGGAGATAATTCAGGAAAACATACTCCTTAGGCAGTCCATTGACAATATCCAGCTGGCGTTTTAGAAGTTTCACATTCCTCGTCGCTACCGTATGCCATGTGGTAGCCATCGTCGTTACATTATAAAGCATATGGCATTCTGGTTTCTCCACTGTCCCGAAATAAGGAACCACTTTCTCAGGTTCCATGACAACCTCTCCCAGCAAAAGAACACTTGGACAGATGATCTCACAGATAATCCGCATCATACGCACAATGGTATGTACCTGTTTGAGATTACGGCAGGGTGTATTCAATTCCTTCCAGATATAAGGCACTGCATCAATACGGATGATATCGATTCCTCTGTTGGCCAGATACAGGAAATTATACATCATATCGTTAAACACTCTTGGGTTTCCATAATTTAAATCCCACTGATAAGGATAAAAAGTAGTCATCACATAATGACCGATCTCGTCAAGCCACGTAAAGTTTCCGGGAGCGGTCGTTGGAAATACCTGTGGCACAGTTCTCTCATACTGCTCTGGTATGTCTGCATTGTTATAAAAAAAGTAACGGCTCATATACTCCCCATCACCCTGTTTCGCTTTCTTCGCCCACTCATGATCCTCTGACGTATGGTTCATGACAAAATCCATGCAGACATTGATCCCTCTCTTATGACAAGCAGCTGTCAGATTGTCCAGATCTTCCATGGAACCTAACTTCTTTTGTACTTTTCTGAAATCCGACACTGCATATCCACCGTCAGATCTTCCCTCCGGCGTTTCCAGAAATGGCATCAAATGAATATAATTCACATTAGACTGCTCAATATAGTCTAATTTGGACTGAACACCTTTCATATTACCGGCAAAATTATCAATGTAGAACATCATACCCAGCAGATCATTCTTCTTATACCAGTCTTTGTCTTTTTCCCTGTTTATATCCAACTTTTTCAGTTCATCATTTCTTTCCAAATAGAACTGATACATTTGGTCGCATAATTCTGCAAACATAGAATCATTCTCATATAATTCCATATATAACCAGCGCAGCTCATCATGATGCCTCTGCAGCCTTTCTTCGAAGATCCTTGCTAGCTGATCGTCCGCTGCCTTGCGTGTTACAGCCGCTTTTCCTGCTGCCTCTGTCTTTTCTGTGTGACCGCCTGTTTTCTCTGTTGATGCTGACATTTCTTTTGCTGCCCTATCAGTGGCTGCCACTTTCTGACCAGTTACTTTCCTGCTTGCTTTTCCCTTACCCATTGTTCCGTACATCCTCCATTTTCACAAATCCATTCCTTTATGTGCCGTTACTTTCTTGCCCTTTCATACAGGAATTTTCTTCCATCATATGAAATCGATTGCACTCTATACTTCTACAATATAGCACTCTTATAAATATCTGTAAATTGACAGTTCCGCCAAATCCCAGGCTGTCATTTTGTTTATAATGCTGTAACCGATTCCATACCAACCGCCCTATATCACACAAGATGATACTTCACAAAGGCTGCCCGGATCCCATCCTCCTGTACTGCCGGGCATAGGTCATCCACCAGCGTTTTCAACTGCTCATTACCGTTGGCCATACAAATACCCACACCTGCTGTTTCCAGCATCTCTTTGTCGTTCATGCTGTCCCCGATGGCAATTGAATCCGCAATAGGAATCTGTAAATATTCGCAGACCTTCTCCACCGCTTTTCCTTTGTTAAACTGTCGGTTGATGATCTCTCCATTTATGAAGCCATACCAATCTTTTCCCTGGATACAGAATACAAAATCCTCTTCCAGTCTCTTCTGCGGATCCTTAAGCGCCTCCATGGACTGGCACATGAACACGATCTTATATACTGGCTGTTCCCGATAATCCCGCATCGGCAGAATATGCAGAGAACTCTCAATCTGTTCCCGCCAGCGCAGCAGTTCACTGTTGCTTCCCTCTGCTGCATGCTCTCTGAGAAATTCCTTCAATCCTTCATCCGTGTAGGAACCATCCAGGCATTCCACCGTTCTATATACCCCATGTTCTGCCAGAAGATTCATCGCCTTCTTCGACTGCGACCGGGTCATTGGACAATCATAAAGCACCTGATCGCCACACACAATATACCCACCCGCGCTGCCTATGGCGCCGTCGAAACCATACTTTAACAGCGGTGACAGCATCCTGTAATTCCTACCAGTACAAAGAAATACATAATTGCCTGCTTCTCTAGCCTTCTCTATTGCCCACAAGGCCGACTGCGGCGGTTCATTACTCCCTGGTTCCGTCAGCGTTCCGTCAATATCCAGAAAAATGACTTTCCGACTCATCTGCATTCTCTCCTTCCTACTTTTTTCTATGCTTTTCTATTTTATATGTAATCAATTTCATTCTATACTCATACTATCTATTCTATGCTTTTTTGTAAATTGGCACTATATCCAAATATAACAACAAAATTTATAGCAACATGTTGAAATCGATTCCATTATTATTCTTACTTTCTGCACACCGTTTACGCCTCCCCCTCCCACCCCATCAGCCTCCATGCATCACCGACAAACAGACCTCAAAAAAGGTCCTATACTACCGCTTTAGCATGCACGCTCTGACTCACTATAGCAAACCTATTCCATGAAACGACCTTCTATTGTATAATAGGATTTGGATACTTTCCCTTCTATAATGCGGACAGGCAATGCCGATTATGCTATCCTGCTCTCTGCGTTATGGGTCGTTATGAAAAATATAAACTTTTAGCGTACAGATTTTGCTATACACAAAATCAACGCAGAAATGAGGAAAATGAATCTGAAACATATGCAGCCAGAAGACAAAAATTTTGTCATGGAAATTGACTCTCATGTTAATGAATTCCAGTATCAGAATCGTATCTCTACCAAAACAGGATATATCCTTTGGGAAAACAACGAACGGATCGGGCTTATGCACCATTCTTTCTTATGGGATAGTCTTCCTTTCCTGAATCTTCTTTATGTAAAAGAAGCCCACCGAAACAAAGGTCTCGCATCAGAAGCAATGAAGGCCTGGGAAGAAGACATGAAGGCGCAAGACTACAAAATGGTTCTTATATCAACTCAGGTAGACGAAGACGCCCAGCATTTCTACAGAAAATTAGGATATGTTGAATGCGGCGCTCTTTTGTTGAATGGTACGCCCTTTGAGCAGCCAATGGAAATGTTCATGAGAAAGATACTTTAAAGCAAATGCGGACGTCCCTATACTGACCTATCCTGCTGTATGAATAGTTACCTCCCACGAACTTCTCATTCATGAAAAATAATGAAATTTATTGCGAAGTAACGCCCAATGTGTGATAATAAAGTTTAGGTATTTTCTATGTATAAATATGATCAGACACAGTGAGGATTTATTTAGATGAAAGACAATCAGAGTGATCACAGCATGGGGGAACAGATCATGAACGCCTTGTCAGATGCACTGCAGGGCGGGGATTTCAATGATTTAAACAGATTGGTTTCCCAGAGTGTTGTCAACGCCCTAAATGAAGTAGGCAAACATATCTCCTTCATGGATTACGAAGAGACACAAGAACAGGCACATAAACAGACTTATGAAGACCACCGCCAGGCTGCAGGACAAACCCGGCAGACCACCGGACAGGCACGCAAAACGCAGGAACAGACCTACCGGCAAGCCTCCGACCCAGCTCGCAAGGCGCAGCAACAGACCTACCGGCAAGCCTCCGACTCGGCTCGCAAGGCACCAGAACAGACCCCATGGCAGACTGCCGGATCCACACCTAATGCAAAAGAATATGGCTCCTGGCAATCCAGGGACCAGAGGCGCCAGCAAGACAAGCTGCGCCGGCAGGAGCAGGCACGTTGGCAGGCTCAGCAGAAATACCAGGACCCGTCATTGGTGAAACAGCAGGACAGCCCCTATGGAAATAATACTGCTCTTTCCCCCCTCCAGTTTAAAAAGGTTGGAAACGTATCCAACGTACTGTATCAAGTATTCGGCGGCATTGGTTTGGGCTTAACTATCCTTATGACCCTTATTCACTTTGCCGCGCTTCTACTGGCAAACGATTCTGCCGGTCCATTGGGATGGATCGCCAATCTGTTCTTTCTTGCACTATTTGCAGGAATGATCCGCCTGGGTATCGGACAGCGCAGGCGGCTAAAGCTGGCAGAACGTTACGCCAAACTCTGCAGCCGTACTCTCTATGGCGAGATTGAACATCTGGCCAGAAGCACCGGCCGAAAAACGCGCCGGGTGATCAAGGATCTGCAGAAGATGATGAGACTTGGCATGTTCCCTGAAGGTCATCTGGACGAGAAAAGAACCTGCTTTATGCTAAATGACGCCATCTACCGGCAATATCTGGAAACCGAAAACAACTGCAGGCTCCGGGAAGCCGCCAGTCAAAGAACCCCCGCTCCCCAGGAAACACAAAAGAATCCTGAAACAGACATTAAGCAGACCACAGACTTCCCAGGGCAGGAGGCAGAGCTTAACGCCATGATCGCGGAGGGAATGGAATGCATCCGCAAACTTCATCTTCTGAATGATAAGATTCCTGGAGAAGTGATCTCTGCCAAGTTATCCCGTATGGAAAATCTGTTAGGGAATCTTTTCGACAGCGTAAGGGAACATCCTGACCAGATGCACCGCATGCATAAGCTGATGAATTATTACCTTCCCACCACCTTAAAACTGGTAGAAGCCTATGAGGAATTTGACCGGGTAAGCACGCCAGGAGACGATATCATCGCCGCTAAGGCTGAGATTGAAAATACTCTCGATACGATCAACCAGGCCTTTACCGAACTTTTGAACAATCTGTTCCAGGACGCTGTGTTGGATGCTACTACAGACGCACAGGTATTAAAAACAATGCTGGCCCGTGAAGGGTTGATGAGCGAAATGGATCTTACGGTTAAATAATTGAATACCACAAATCTCACAAAATGGAGGAACCTAAAATGAGTAATCTGGATGAAATGTTAAAAGAAGCGCCTTCTCTGACTCTGTCACCTTTTGAGCAGGAACAGGACGAAAAAAATGCCGCGCTCTCTGTGGTGGAAGAAAAACCCCAAATTCCCGAAGTGATACTAACACCTCAGGAGCAGAAAATTGTGGATGACTTTGCTGCTCAGATCGATATAACCAACACACAGATGGTAATGCAATACGGCGCAGGCAGCCAGAAAAAGATCGCTGATTTCTCAGAAAGCGCCTTAAACAACGTGCGCACCAAAGATATGGGAGAGATCGGACAGATGTTAGCGGATGTGGTCGCAGAGTTAAAGGATTTTGGTGAAGAAGAAGAAAAAGGCCTTTTTGGCTTCTTCAAAAAGGGCAGCAACAAGCTGGAAAGCATGAAGATCAAATACGACAAAGCGGAATCCAATATCAATAGAATCTGTAAGGTCATGGAGGATCATCAAGTCACTCTGCTCAAAGACGCTGCCATGTTAGACAAGATGTACGAATTGAATCTCAATTATTTCAAAGAACTTTCCATGTATATTCTTGCCGGTAAGCAGAAATTAAATCAGGCCAGAACCATAGATCTTCCAGCACTTTTAAAGAAAGCGGAGCAGAGCTCTCTCCCGGAAGACACCCAAACTGCCAACGATTACGCCGCCATGTGCGAACGATTTGAAAAGAAAATCTATGATCTGGAACTGACCAGAACAATTTCCATGCAGATGGCGCCCCAGATCCGTCTGATCCAGAGCAACGATACCGCTATGTCAGAAAAGATACACTCCACTCTCGTAAATACGATTCCACTCTGGAAGAGTCAGATGGTGATCGCTATTGGATTAAATCATTCCAGCGAAGCAGCCAGGGCCCAAAAGGAAGTGACAGACATGACCAATTCCCTTTTGAAGAAAAATGCCGAAGCGCTCAAAACCGCCACAATCGAAACTGCCAGGGAAAGCGAGAGAGGTATCGTAGATATCGAGACTCTCACTGCCACTAACCAGACCTTGATCAGCACTTTAGACGAAGTCATGAAGATCCAGGAAGATGGCCGCGCTAAACGACGCAGCGCAGAAGTAGAACTCGTCCGCATAGAAGACGAGATGCGCCAGAAACTTCTCGCTGTCAGCCGCTCCTCCCGTGCTTCCGGGCAGACTGATTGAGAAGCAGCGGTTTGTGTGCGATAACCGCATAAGGTCATGATAGAAAGGTAAAATAGTTATAATGACAGATACAGCAAAGAACAAAAAACAGTTTCTTATTTTTCTCCTGATCGCCTATGGCGTTACTTACGCCATGGGTCTATTAACCTGGTATGGCAGCACGATATCGGCAGAACTGAATCCCTTTCCGAATGCACAGATGTTCTATCCAGCCGCCGGCGTCATGCTAGCCTATCTGATCACCCAATGGCAGGATGCTCTGCTGCCGCGATGGTTTTATCTAAGTTTTCTGTTCGTGGCGGTTCTGATGCTTCTTTGTGCTGTACTGACCGTTATCATGCCAGAGCAGACAGTTTCCCTGAATGGACAGTCAATTTCCCTGTGGTTACTGTTCACGCAGTATGCGGTTATAGGCGGTACCATTCTCTGTTGGATCACTCTTCTGCTTTCCGGTACGAAAAGAAGGGCCGCCTACGGACTTTCCTGGAAACAGACGCAGACTTCTTTTTTCTGCCTTCTTGCATTTCTGCTCCTATACTTTGGAAGGGCCGCTATTGCCTCCCTCCTGGATGGACAGCCTGGTTTCTTATTAGAAATCTTGCAGAATCCCACCACGTGGCCTTATCTGTTCTTCATCATGCCGTTCAATTTCTTTCTCTCTTTCACTCCTTTTCTTGGAGAAGAATATGGATGGCGGTATTACTTACAACCTCTTCTGCAAAAACAATTTGGTCTGCGCCGGGGTGTTTTACTGTTGGGCGCTGCCTGGGGACTATGGCATATTTTCCTCGACTTTTTCTTCTACACCACCCCAGACAGAGGGCTGGTTATGACTATTTTACAGATCATTACCTGCATAACATTAGGTATCTTTTTGCTCATGTGAGATAAAGAAGTAAAAGAAGTGTAAAAAATTTTGCCGTTCCCTGTCCGGCTGACTGCCGGACGGGTCGGGCTTTAGTCGGGCAACTCTACCTTGCCGACAAAAGAGTAATAG
>CATOJY010000040.1 GCA_951800685.1 uncultured Lachnospiraceae bacterium | reverse complement strand
GTATTTATTTTCCCATCCATATGATTATCACTCCATAAATGTTTTGATAATCATATTATACAGATTTGGTTGTCCCATAAAACGGACTATGATGAAAGACCAACACAGTTATTGACTATCACCATTTCTTATTTTTTGTTTTAATCCCTTCTATTCTCTAAGTTATTCACCTGCCTGGACAATCCGACAGATTTTCATGACGCGCTCCTGACCATATACCAAAAGTATTGGTCTATGCCAGCCTGCAAAAAAAGCCGGATCTTCCAAGGAAGTCCCGGCTGTTTTGCTGCTTTAGCGTTTCTTAAAATTCTTATGCTATGATCTCATATTGCATCATCTCATACTTTAACTTCGTTCCCTCCATAATTTCCGGTGGGAGCAGCGCCCTGGCGACTAGTTTCGTCTCATCACTCTCCATGTCAATGCGCTTCAAATTCGCATAATCTCCATCAATACTGCAAACTTCATACTCAAATGTATTCATCCTGACAGCAGCTCTCCTTTCTCTTCCTGCACATAATTACGATTCATGCAGACTCTATGACACTGGCACAAACGCTGCCAGGTTTCTCTATTCTATCATACCTCCTGCCGCATCTGCAACAGAATACGTTTCTCCATTCTGCTCACCTGTACCTGACTGATTCCTAAACATTTCGCTACCTCCACCTGTGTTTTATCCTGGAAATACCGCATACGGATCAGATCTCTTTCCCGGTCGTCAAGTTGTCCTAGAAGCTGCTCCAAAAGCATATGGTTCAGCACCTTTTCCTTTTCTGCATCTTCGCAGGCACCGCTTGTATTGACCATTGTCCGCCCCATGGAAGAATAAGCTGCCCCGCCGCTTCCTCCAACAACCTGGTCAACCAGATAGATTTCATTTCCGTCTGACTGGTATACTGATTTGTAAATGGACTCCACTTCCACATTTGCATCCAGCGCCATCACAATCTCTTCCACATCCAATCCTGTAGCGTCCGCCAGCTCCTGCAGCGTCGCTTCCCTTCCCAATTCCTGGGACAGGCGCTCTGAAGCCTGTTTGATCTTCCAGCCATTCTCTTTCAACGTCCTGCTGACCTTCACCATACCATCGTCCCGTAAGAAACGCTTGATCTCCCCCTGAATCATCGGTACCGCATACGTTGAAAACCGTACCTCATAATGCAAATCAAATTTATCGATGGCCTTCATCAGGCCGATACACCCGATCTGAAACAGATCCTCCATATCATAACCACGTCCGGCAAACCGCTTAACAATATGACGTACCAGCCCCAGATTTTCCTCAATCAGTGTCTCCCTTGCCGCTTTATCTCCTGCCTGTGATCGTTCAATTAATACGGCAGTCTCTTCCATCGGCTACTCCTCACTGTCAATCCAGGAACTGATGCCGATCTTCTTACACATCCGCACGAGAGTCCCGCAGCCAACTTCTGATTCCACCTCCAGGTTGTCCATGAAGGCCTCCATAAAAGCGAAACCCATACCAGACCTGTCCTGTTCCGGCTTAGAGGTGTATAGCGGTTCCATCGCCAGCCTCACATCTTCGATCCCGACTCCTCTGTCCGATATCTCTACTTCCAGCACATCTCCTTGCAGCATACATTCCATAAACACTCTGTCCTCCAAGCTGTTTCTGTTTTCATAGCCATGAATCACCGCATTTGTCACCGCTTCGGAAATCGCTGTTTTCACGTCAGACATTTCTTCCAACGTAGGATTTAATGGTGTAATAAAAGCTGCCACCACCATTCTGGCAAAAGATTCATTGTCCGATACTGCCGCAAACTCCAGCCGTATCTTATTCATCATCCTATTCCTATTCTTTTTCTCAATTACTTCTATCATCTCGTCCTCCATTCCCATCTTTTCTATCCCAATACTTTATTGCCATCTTTCGCCTGATGCTGCGCATTCATTCGTCGTTGTGGGAGAATTACCGAGAAATGATCTCCACAATACTCTGCAATCCAGACAACAGCAGTATCCTTCTGATCCGATTGTCCGTATTGATAGCATAAACTTTACCTCCAAAACAGGCGATTTTCTTATATCTCCCAAGAATGATGCCGATCCCGGAACTATCCATAAAGGTTGTCCTCTCAAAATCAAACACAACATTTCCCACCTTCTTCGTCATAATATAACGATCCGCTTTTGTACTTATGTCAACCGACTTATGATGATCTATCTCATCTGGAAGTCTTATCATCAGGTAATTGTCAATCACTTTAAAATCTTCCATGTTATGTAAACTCCTTTCCCTTATTTTTCTGCTGCACTCCCTTTTCATACGTACGAAAAGGACATGGCATACACCATGTCCTTTTCTTTCGTATCTTTATGTTTTTTATCTCTGTACGTTCTCCATGCTCTCCTGGTATTCTTATCTCTTTATTCTGAACTGGATTTAATCCTCGCTCCCGATTTCCTCCAGAAAAGCCTCCGATTTTCTTGCTTTCTCCGTTCCCGGAAACTGGGAAAGCACTTGCAGATAGATCTCTCTTGCCTTCTCTTCATCCCCATTGCGGTAATAAGAATTCGCCAGATTATAGAGGGCGTCTCCATTGGATGCATCGTACTTAAATGCTTTCTCCAGGTTCGGGATCGCATCTTCATAGTTCTCTTGTCTGTAGGCCTCATATCCGTCATCATAATATGCCTGTGCGACATCCGGTCCCACCAGAGCAAGCAGCGTATTATAAAGGCTCTCGAAAGATTCTGAATTCTCTCCTGCATCCTCATTCTCTTGTGGCGCAATCTCTTCCAGATAGTCTGCCACCACTGTAATCTCCTCCGGGTCCGTCAGATAAGCATCCGCCGCTTTCAGCAGACTCTCTACCGACCGAAGCTGGCCATCCGTTCCCAGATACGCCTCCAGATCCTGCTGCAGATCGCTATTGGCTTTCGTCAGCTCCGTTACCTGAAGCTGCAATTCATCGATTGTTGCAGTCTTAGCATCTGATTGTTCACTCACCTTTCGCAGCTCTTCGTCAATATTCGCCCTGGAAGCCTGTATCCTGGCTGGTAAAATCAGAAACACTGCAATCGCAATGCCAATAATAATGCCAATTCCCAGATTCAGCAGCGATGTGACTCCCTTGCCTTCTCTAATATTGACAGGCTGGATGATCGTCTCATTCCCACTCTGATACTTAACGATATCCTCCGACCGCTGTTTCTTTCTTTGCGTCTGCTTGACACCATCCTCCGGCAGAAGCATCTCATCCACTTCTTTCAGATAACGCTGCGTCACTGTATTATTCGTATCTATCTCGCTGCATTTCGTCAGCTCTCTCTTGGCTTTCTCCCACTCCTCGCTGTTGATATAGAGAAGAGCCAGCAGTTGGTGTGCCCTGATAAATTTCGGATTCAGGGACAATACTTTCTTAAGTTGGATGACAGCCAGATCCAGGCTGTCCTGATTGCAATATGTCAACGCCTGATTATACTTCTTAATCGTCTGATTAATGATATCCAGCCGGTTCTGATTCGTCTGGATCATGTTAATATAATCATCCGCTATATTCTTCTTTGGTCTTAAGTTCTTGCTGATCACCCATTCACTGAGCGCCGCTACTACTTCACCTGTCTCAAAATATACCAGTCCCAGCAGATTACGGGCTTCCACGTTATTCTTATTAAATTTCAGACTCTGTCGCAAACTAGTGATCGCTCCTGTCAGATCCCTGACGTTTGCCCTCTCCAAACCCTCATTATAAAAACGATTGGAAATATATATGATCTTCTTGTACAGGGCTACATCGGCACCACAGTTCGTGCAAAAATCATGCTCGGACAAAGTACATCCACACTGATAACAAATCATCTATGCCAATCCCCTATTCTATGTTTAATCCTGCCTGAATCTCTGCTTTCTTCGCTTCCTTAACAACCTTGACCATCAGATCCGCCATATCTGTCAAATCCTGATTATAAATCGCTTCCTCCGCGTCCTCAACCTCTAAACTGGGATGGAACTTCTTCAATTCTTCTTCGAAATTAATCATGCCGAGGCCTCCTTAAAAGGGCTTTGATCTCGCCCGCCAAATATAATGAACCGACAATATACACCATATCCTCGTCATCCTTATCCTGCACCAGCTCCACAAAAGCCGTGTCCAGGTCCTTATAAGCCTTGCATATAAATCCTGTATACTGTCTGTAAGAATCTTCTAATGCCGTAAGCGGCAGGGCACGTTCATCTGCAAGCGCCACCACGCCAATCTCATCAAACAGAGCGGAACGCACCACCGCTTCCACTGTCTCCTGATATTGCTTGTCCTTGACCGTGGAATATAATAGCTTCCGCCTCCCCCGACAGGGATGCGATCTTACTGTCTCCAGAAACGCCAGAATCCCGTCTATATTATGGGCGCCATCCAGATAAACCGCTGGCAGGATCTCCTCCATTCTGCCTTCCCAGACCATCTTACGAACCCCTTCCTGCATGACTGGTATCGTAATTCTCTGATCCCCCAGCCGCATGAGCGTCCATATCGCCACAGCTGCATTCTCCATCTGATAAACTGCCGGTGTAGACACAGTAAAACCAATATAATCATAATAGTTTAAATGAAGAGAAAAATCAATTGTTTTATTCTGAATCTTTATTTCTTTTATCGCCTGTTCCGGCACCGGAATTGCTTCTGCGCCTACATTCGCTGCACATTCCTCCAGCTTCTGTGCCACTTCTTCCTGTCTGACCGGATAGACCACTGGCACGCCAGGTCGCATAATCCCAGCTTTTTCCGCCGCAATCGCAACAAGCGTATCTCCCAAATATTCCATATGATCATAGCCGATCGATGTGATAACGCATATTTCCTTTTGTTTCACTGCATTGGTTGCATCCAGCCTGCCGCCTAATCCCGTCTCCAGCACCACATATTCTACACCCTTCCTCTCAAAAAATACCATCGCCATAAAAAATAAAAACTCAAAGAAACTAGGATGGTAGGTCTTTTCTGCAAGCTCTGGCGGCAACGCGGAAAGTCTCTCGTACACGATGCAGAAAATCTCCAGAAACTCCTCTTCTGTGGCCGCCTCTCCACCTGCCACAAGCCGCTCCCGCATCGTGACCAGATGTGGCGAGACAAACATGCCTGCAAAAATCCCCGCCTCTTTGAACACCGAACACAAATAAGCACAAACGGAACCTTTTCCGTTTGTGCCTGCCACATGGATCATCTTGCAGTTCTGTGCCGGATCTCCCAGGCAGCCCAGAAACCGGATGGTGTCTTCCATACTGCTTTTTCCGGTAAATTTCGGAATCCTGTTGATATACGCTACCGCTTCTTCATAGCTGCCAATCTTCTCCATCATCCTTACTTTCCTGCCTCTTTCCAACTTCTTTTCCTACATAAGAAACGACGCAAAACATAACTGTCAAAATACAGCCCGTCAGTGCACAATAACACTGCCTTCCAGCACCCCGTTATCCGCCGTGTATATCATATAGCCAGTACCCCTGTTTAACGTCAACTGTTCGACATTCACGCTGATGACCAAATTGCGGTACATATTGCCATCCACTTTAATGTAAGCTCCCTGACTCGCATCCATTATCTCTTCCAGAGACTCCCGTTCACGCCTGATCTGATCCAATTCCTCGAAATATTGGTCCTTCATTCTATCCCGCTCCGCCAGCCTGATATCTGCCGCCATAGAATTGCTGGAACTTCCTGTACGTCTCTCCCGCATTGCATCCGTAACATTATCCACAAGCTCGGAAAGCTTATCCTTCAGCTCCCCTTCCTTGCGGCGCAGCTCCAGAAATCTCTCATATGACTTCGGCTCGTACCCGCTGTGCAGAATCGTCTTTACCTCCGCATCACTGCCTGCCGTGATCGCCTCGATCCCTTTAAATCCGTGCACATATCCCCCGATCACAGCTCCCTTCTTACCGGTCGTGATCACTTTATCCTCTGCATGGACATTGGCATTCAAAATCGTATTGGAAAGTACCGTTCCCCCAGCCATCACCGTAGTATTCTCAATAAAGTCAGCAAAAACACTGCCCTTGGCCGATATCGTACCGCCACCCTGTATGCCGCGGCTGATGATCACATCGCCACCTGCTAACAGCGTAGCGCTCCCTGACGTACCATGAATCTCAATATTTCGTCCTGCCCGGATGATCACCCCATTTTCCACATTTCCATTGATAATCACATCTCCAAAGAATTCTACTCTGCCCACGATCAACGTCACATCGCCAGCGATCTCGTGTACTTTCTGGATATCGATCTTACCATTCTTAGCCTCTATCTTACCATCGGTCTGTGCAAAATATTCATCGCCGACACGCTCAACCCCCTTGCCGCGCAGAGGAGGCTGCTCCTTGGGTGGTTTCGCCTTAACTTCCACTCCACGCACTGTATATCCGTCTTTGCCCTGCTCAGCATGGTGATAGATGGCAACTTTCTCTCCACTATGCACATTATGAAGCGCACTCATGCTCGTATAGTCTACGGTCCCATCGTCTCTGATCTTAGGCACGCCATACTCTTCTGGTGTAAAAAGATATTCAAACCAGCCATCTTTACCTTTCTGCACCTCTTTGCCTTTGGCAACCAGGATCTCCCGCTCGTAAACCTTCTTCTTGATCATAGCTGATAAATTCGAACTGTGATATCCAGTGACTACCCCATTGCGTTCCAGATAAGTGATCAGCTCCTCTTTCGTATAAACCTGACCCTGGTCCGGCGGCGCCAGATACAGCCATGCCGCCATACCATCTTTCTCCACTCGAAGCTTTGTGCCCCTGGCCAGATTGGTTCCGCAGGGATCCCAACCAAATCCCCTTCTGCCTTCCTCCGCTGCCGAACTGGGCGCAGCGTTCATTTCCTCCTCCCAGTTCATAGCACTCTTAAGTTTATTCATCTGATCCCGTGAAAAATCTATCTCACCCACAAGACTCCTCCTCACCTTCTACAGCTATTATTCCTTTGACATGGTCTCTCCGCGATGCCGTCTTACGACATCGCGAAACTGTCCTCTGCCTCTTTTTACACTTTACACTAAATCCCCTTACATTACCAGTCCTATTTCTTAAGCTGTCCTAGTCTCTCCTGCACCTGCGAGAGCATCTGCGTATATTTTTCCAGTTTACCACGCTCTTCCGCAACCTTCGCCTCCGGCGCTTTCGCCATAAACTTCTCATTGTTCAGCATGCCGTTGACCCGTGCAAGCTCGCCCTGCAGCCTCTTTTCCTCCTTCTCAAGCCGCTCGATCTCCTGCCTGATGTCTACAAGCTCCGCAAAGGGAATATACACCGCCGCATTGGGGATCACCACCGATACCGCGTCTTCTGCAATGCCGCTTTTGTCCGCCTGCACCGTCACCTCGGATGCGCCCGCCAGGGAAGCAAAGAACAGCCTGCCCTCTTCGAAAACTCTCCGTACCGCTTCTGTCTCACTGACTACGAATACTGCTGCCTTTCTGCTGGGTGCCACATTCATCTGCGTGCGGATATTGCGGATGCCACGCACCGCCTCCTTGATCAGCTCTATGGCCTTCTCCTCAGTCTGATAATCTTTCTCTTTAGTATATGCAGGCCAGCTGGAAATCATAATGGACTCTTCTTCGCTCTGGATCGTGCAGAAGATCTCCTCGGTGATAAAAGGCATATACGGATGCAGCAGTTTCAGCGCATCGATCAGCACATGCTTTAACGTCCACAGCGCCGCATTCTTACTCTGAGCCGCCTGCTTCCCGCCGTCTGCCGATCCGGCACCAGTCACAGCCCCGGCATTCTCTCCTTCCGCCTCACGCTGGTACAGGCGCGGTTTCACCATCTCAATGTACCAGTCACAGAACTCATCCCAGATGAAATCGTATACCTTCTGCACCGCAATCCCCAGCTCGAAATGATCGATATTATCCGTCACCTCTTTTACCAGCGCATTCAGTTTAGACAGAATCCACTTATCAGACGGCTCCAGGCTCCCTCTGATCTGGTCATAGGAAACTTCCCAACCACGGCTGCCCGTCCTCTCCTGTGCCTGCTCCATGTTCATCATAATGAAGCGGGAAGCGTTCCACACCTTGTTGGCGAAGTTCCGGCTGGCTTCCACTCTCTCATAGTAGAAACGCATATCATTCCCAGGTGCATTGCCCGTAATCAGCGTCAGCCGCAGCGCGTCTGCGCCGTACTTGTCGATGATTTCCAGCGGATCAATGCCGTTACCCAGCGACTTGCTCATCTTGCGCCCCTGGGAATCCCGCACCAGCCCATGGAACAGCACTGTGTGAAAAGGTCTCTCTCCCATCTGCTCATACCCGGAGAAGACCATCCGGATCACCCAGAAGAAAAGGATGTCATAAGCCGTCACCAGCACATCCGTCGGATAGAAATATTTCAGATCCTCCGTCATTTCCGGCCAGCCCAGCGTAGAGAAAGGCCACAGCGCGGAAGAAAACCACGTATCCAGCGTGTCCGGATCCTGTGTAAAATGGGCACACCCGCACCCTGGGCATTTTTCGGGTATCTGTCTGGCAACCACCATCTCACCGCACTCGTCACAGTAGTAGGCTGGGATCCGGTGTCCCCACCACAGCTGGCGACTGATGCACCAGTCGCGGATATTGTCTGTCCAGTTAAAGTAAGTCTTATCCATGCGTTCAGGGATCAGCTTAACATCACCGCTCTTTACTGCCTCCACTGCAGGGCGGATCACTTCGTCCATCTTCACGAACCACTGTTTCTTGATCATCGGCTCGATGGTCGTCTTGCAGCGGTCATGGGTACCTACATTGTGCGCATAGTCCTCAATCTTCACAAGCAGTCCTTCCGCTTCCAGCTCCCTCACGATCTGTTTTCTCGCCTCATAGCGGTCTAAGCCTTCATACTTGCCGCCATTTGCATTGATCGTAGCGTCGTCGTTCATGATATTAACTTCCGGCAGGTTATGGCGTTTCCCAACTTCGAAGTCATTAGGATCATGAGCCGGTGTAATCTTTACCACACCCGTACCAAACTCCATATCCACATACTCATCTTCCACCACCGGAATCGCTTTGTTGACAATGGGCAGCCAGACCATTCTTCCTTTCAGATAAGTATATCTCTCATCCTTCGGATTCACCGCCACAGCCGTATCCCCTAACATCGTCTCCGGACGGGTGGTTGCAAACTCTAAGAACTCCGTCCTGCTGGGTGCGCCGTTCTCGTCCACCAGCGGATATTTGATGTGCCAGAAATGGCCTGCCTGCTCCTCGTACTCCACTTCCGCATCAGAAATGGACGTATTACATACCGGACACCAGTTGATGATTCTGCTGCCCTTGTAGATCCAGCCTTTCTCGTGCATCTTGCAGAACACTTCGGTGACCGCCCTGTTGCAGCCCTCGTCCATGGTAAAACGCTCTCTTTCCCAGTCGCAGGACGACCCCATCTTTTTCAACTGGTTGATGATACGCCCGCCGTACTCCTTCTTCCACTCCCAGGCGCGTTTCAGGAATTCCTCTCGGCCCAGTTCTTCCTTGCTGGTGCCCTCTTCCTTCAGTTTCTCGATGATGCGCACCTCGGTGGCGATGGAGGCATGGTCGGTGCCTGGCTGCCAGAGCGCATTATACCCCTGCATCCTCTTATAGCGGATCATGATATCCTGCATGGTATTGTTCAGCGCATGTCCCATATGCAGCTGTCCCGTGATATTCGGCGGCGGGATAACGATGGTAAAAGGTTTCTTCGTCTTGTCCACCTCAGCGTGGAAATAGTTCTTGTCTATCCACTTCTGATACAGTCTGTCCTCAAGCCCCTTCGGGTCGTAGGTCTTTGCCAGTTCCTTGCTCATGTTATATCCTCCTGTACGAATTACTATTAATGATAAGTTACTTTGTCCATCCGGCGGCAAAGCCGCGCCAACGCATTTCCAAAACAAAAAAGCCCTCTGCTGATCCTGTCACAGCAAAGGGCGCATCATGCGCGGTACCACCTTAATTTGTCACTCACCGATTCTCAGGCCTCCGATCCAGCCACCTGTGTATACGGTCGATCTTCGATCCATTATCCACCGCCTGTAGTCGGCTATCCTTTTAAATCTGATCCGCTAACGGGGATCGGGCGGGAACATCTACTGAGCAGCCTGCAGCAAAACTACAACGTCTCTTCCGTTCAACATTCCGGTTCCAAAGCTACCTTCCACAATTCCTCTCCGAAACAGCCTTCCAGCCTGCGGCTGCTCTCTCTGGCGGCGGTTATAAGTGTACTCTTCTTTATCATAACCTGTAGGTATTCGCTATTTAAAAATTACTATAAAACAGACTGTGTTTTGTTGTCAAGTCCCTGCACAATATTTCTCTTCATTGGCATTCCTCTTATTCTATCGTTTTGCAGATACCTCTGCAGCTCTTCCGACACTGCATTCCTCCCTTTACCACTGTCATAGACCAGCCGGATCTCCCGCTTTGGCGGTTCACAAGTAAGCGCAATCCTCGTTAACTCTCCCGTTTCCAGCCATGGCTGCACCATTCTCTCCGGCACAAATCCAATTCCCATGCCAGCCCGGATCAGCGGAATCAGCAGATCTGAGGTCGCCACCTCCGTATCAGGTTCTATAGTAACTTTCTGCCGGAAGAAAAATTCCCGGTACAGTTCGCAAGTAGCCGTTCCTGCCCCAATCCCCACCCATGGGAATCCTTTTAACTCCTGCAGGTTCCATAGCCTGTAACCTGCTTTGCTATCCTGTGATCCTTCTGCACATGGATGTCCCAGCTCCCGGTATAACTCTCCACCCACCAGTATCTCCTGAAATTCAGTCAATTTCCTGCTCACTAGCTGTCCCGTCGTTTCAAAAGGCGTCGTAATCACCGCCAGATCCAATTTCCCATAGGCAAGCCGCCGCAGAATATCCGGTGTCGTGTGATTATGGATCTTGATCCTAACCTTTGGATATACCTTCTTAAACGCCCGCAGTTCCTCCAGCAAAAATAGATGCAATGCTGTTTCCGTCGCACCGATCTCTACAGTGCCTGTACCATTAAGCTGCTGTGTACCGATCTCTTCCTGTGCCTTTAACAACTGATGGAATGCGATCTCCACATGGGCATACAATCTCTCTCCCTCTTTGGTTAACATAACACCTCTAGCCTCCCGTACCAGGAGCTTGCAGTGCAGTCCCTCCTCCAAGAGTTTCATGACCCTTGTCACATTGGGCTGGTTACTGCCCAGCGCTGCGGCAGCCCGTGTAAGATTTTTATACTTTGCCACATAATAAAAGATCTTATAATATTCAAAATTGATATCCATACATTTCTGCCTATCCTTTCCCCGAATAGATCCATCAAATGGTTTCTCACAGTTCATTCCATATATTTTTCATATGAATAATATATAATCTATGTATTTTTCATATTTATCAAGTTGTATTATAATACGGTATCGTATCAATGTATAGGTGAACCAAAAAAAGAAAACAGCCGGCTAAAAGCCGACGCCATTGACGGGAAAGCTGACTCTTACGAAGGAAAGGAAAGAATCTGATTATGAACAAAGACCTGACCAAAGGCGATCCGCAGAAAGTTCTCTGGGCGTTCTGCCTTCCTATGTTTGGAAGTATCCTCTTCCAACAATTATACAATATCGCTGACTCCCTTGTAGCCGGTAAATTTATCGGAGAGAATGCACTGGCTGCCGTCGGCAACAGCTATAATGTCACACTCATCTTCATCGCTTTCGCCTTCGGCTGCAATATGGGGTGTTCCGTTATCGTCTCCCAGCTGTTTGGCGCCAAAGACTATATGCGGATGAAGACTTCCGTCTACACTACCTTAATTGCCAGCGCCCTGCTCTGCATCCTATTGATGGCGGCAGGCTTTCTCTCCTGCGATGTCCTGCTGCGGCTCATGAAGACACAGGAGGAGATCATGGCGGATTCCGCTCTCTATCTGGATATCTACATACTGGGACTGCCCTTTCTCTTCTTCTATAATATTGCCACCGGTATCTTTTCCGCATTGGGAGATTCGAAGACGCCGTTCTTGTTCCTAGCCTTCTCCTCCACCGCAAATATTGTCATAGATATTGTGTTCGTGGTTACTTTACAGATGGGCGTCGCAGGGGTAGCATGGGCAACCTTCCTCTGTCAGGGTGTCAGCTGCCTTCTCTCCGTCCTGCTGATCCTAAAGAGACTGTCGAAAATAGAAGTATCTTCTGTGCAGGGAAAGCCCTCCGTCTTTTCCTGGGATCTGTTTCGCAGAATACTGGCCGTCGCTATCCCCAGCATCCTGCAGCAATCCTTTATTTCTGTGGGCAATATGCTGGTCCAGGGATGCATCAACAGCTTTGGCGTCAGCGTAGCCGCAGGGTATTCCGCCGCCGTCAAGCTTAACAACCTGGTTATCACTTCGTTCACGACGATCGGCAACGGCATGTCCAACTTCTCCGCCCAGAACATCGGTGCAAAGACCTATCCGCGGGTCAAAGAAGGTTTCCGCGCCGGCCTGAAACTGGTATGGACTCTCTGTGTGCCCTTCTGCCTGCTCTATCTGTTCCTTGGAAGGTATCTGCTCCTGCTCTTTATGGACCAGTCTTCTGGCAAAGCTCTGCAGACAGGGCAGCAGTTCTTATGGATCCTGTCGCCCTTTTACTTTATTATATCTGCAAAACTGATCGCAGACGGCGTTCTGCGGGGTGCCGGCGCTATGAAACAATTTATGGCCGCCACCTTCACCGACCTGATCCTGCGGGTAGTGCTGGCCTTCGTCCTTTCTGCCCTCACGCACTCGGAAACCGGCATCTGGCTTTCCTGGCCCATCGGATGGTGCTTAGGAACCACGCTCTCTATCTGTTTCTACCGGAAAGGATACTGGAATGCCCACTAAAACAAACCTTAACCCTTACTTCCATTCCAGTATCTTCTTCTGGAACCTTAATCCTTCTGCAGCGTCATCATCCAGACGCTTTTCATCCCATTCCGGCAGTATGTCTCTCCATACTTTAATATCCGCTCCCACGGTCCCGCCCCGCTGTACAAAAGGTTCCATCACAATGGCCTGGTCATACCGGATATCCCGCAGCGCGTCATGAATTTCTCTCCACGGCATTCTTCCCTGGCCCGGTACCATGCGGTTGCATTCTCCTGTATGGAAATGACCGAGCAGGGGACCTGCTGTACGGATCGCATCTCCGATCTTTGTCTCCTCAATATTCATATGGAAGGTGTCTAACATCACCTTTACATTCTCCCTGCCCGTCTCCCGGACAAAGGCCGCACCCTCCTTCGCTGTATTTAGCAAATACCCCTCGAAACGGTTCAATACCTCCAGACACAGGCAGATCGAATAATCCGCCGCAAGATCCGCCAGCTGCTGTATGCCTTCGACGCTTCTCTTCCAATCTTCCTCTTTATCCACTGGCCTTGTATAATCCACCGGCCAGTAAGAATAGATGCCGCCTCCGATCAGCTTAATCTCTAACTGCCCCATCACATCGAAGAGCCTTCTGTAGAAATCCGCCGCGTTCTTTCTGACGGCAGCGTCCGGGGAGGCTATATTATGTTCCGGTTTCGGCCCATACCCAGCCGTCAGACCTATCTGGTTATCCCTGGCGCATCTTCTCAATTCCGCAATCTGCTGCCCTGTATATTCCGGCAGGGGCCCTGCCGCAATCTCCAGAAGATCGAACCCCAGCCTCGCCGTCTTCTCTATATAATACCGATAATCTGCGCGCCATTCTTTCTCCCAATATGCATAATAGATTCCATGCTGCATCTGTTTCCTCTCCTTATTCCTGTATGATCAACCGGCAAGTTCTTTCTGCCAGTTCTTCTATGCTCACCTGATGAAACCCTGAGACCCCCGTTCTTAAGATCCCTGTCAAGCCGCTCTTCCAGCTTTGGGGAATCCCCTGCGCGCCGACAAGCAGCCCCATGACGGAACCTACCGTCGCACCGTTACAATCCGTATCATAGCCGCACTCCATCGCAATTCCCAATGCTTTCGTAAAATCTCCCTCCCCATAGAGAAGGGCGATCGTCACTGCAGCCGCGTTGGTAATCGTATGGCACCAGTCATGACTGTCTTCCTCCCGGAATTTCCCGTGCAGTACATTTAACGCCTTGTCTAGACTGACACCAGACTTATGATCCCCGACAATCCGCCTGATCTCTTCATATAACCTGGAAGTACAGGGAATCTGGCCCAGCGCCGTCTCTATAAGCTCAGTCAGATCATGCTCCTCATATGCTGCTGCCAGCATCGCCGCAATATACATTTCCCCATAAATGCCATTCTTCACATGGGAGATCCGCCCATCCCGCCAGGCCATCCCAGCCGCTTCCTTTGGATCTCCCGGACACACATACCCGAATATATCCGCTCTGATCTGGGCGCCAATCCATTCCCTGTAAGGGTTTTTCCACCATCCACACTTAGGCGCATCGATCAGGTTCCCAATATTTCTGTAAGCTACCCTTTCTGATGTGGAGACATGTCCCATTGGAAGGCTTGTAATCCACATCTGTGCCATCTGCTCACTGTTGAATCCTCTTCCATGATTCTCCAGGACTTTCAGACCGATTACCGTATAATTCGTGTCGTCGTCTTCCGGTAAATCCGTAATGTTATTGATCCAATGGGTCACGGTATCGCAGAAAGCATTTTCTCCGTTATCACTTACCTGGTAGCGCGTCACGATGTCCTGCCCTACCGCGGAAGACATAAACCGCTTCACCGGATAATTGTCCGTATCTTTCAAAAACCCTACGATTCTTTCCCTCTTCCATCCCTCTACCGGTTGTCCGAGAAGGCATCCGATACAACGCCCCATCCATGCGCCCAATACCTTATCCTTTATCGTCTCCTGATTTACCATATACTTCTTACCTCTGTTTTCATCCAGAAGCTGCCGGATCTCCTCCAGCTCATCTGGCTCCTGATAGGGATAGCCCGCCTTCACTGGTTCTCGTTCAATCTCCTCCAGTATATTCCAGGCAAGTTTCTCTCTTAAGTCAAAAGACTCTTTTGTTCCTGCCATTTGCGCAATCCGTTCCACCCGCTCCCGGTATTTGCCGATTTCCCTTCCCTCTTCCTCCGACTGTCTTAATTCAACCGGAAGATATTCAGCGTAAGTCATCCAAACTGTATTCTCAATCATTTTCCTCTATCTCCTTAAAATAACATAATCTTTTTCCTCTAGAACTCATACCTGTAATCCTGTTTCCACAAAATTCCACCACAAATCTGTTCTGCCGGAATCTATATTCCTTCCTTTCGCTTGTAAAACTTACGGGAATTCTACAGTTTCCTCTTCCATACAATCTGTATAGATACAGCCAGTTCCCATGCCTGGTAAAGGATATTTCCTGCTGGTCCAATTCGTTCTCCAACAGCGCCCATTTCACAGACAGCGGCAGCCGTATCCTGACATTCCTATCTTCTTTCATAAGAAGTTCCATGACACCATTCTGATAGGGATTTCTGTAACAGATCTTTTCATCTTCATAATGAAATAGCATATTTATGCTCAAAATCCCATTAACCTCCGATACGATATGTCTATACGCCCAGCACAGACTGCTGACACCGCCGCCCACAATATCCCAATTAAAGGAAATATCGCTTCCCGGTTCATATTCATGCCCATAGGGACAGGGAAACCCGAAAGCCCCTTTCATTCTGGAAGCCATTCTGTCAACAGCATCATCTCCGCCTGCTTCATCCGATAGAAAACTGACGTCCAGAAGCTGCGCCGGAAGGATATGACACCGTATCATTTTGTCCGCTCTGTCATAATACTCCCCATACCCGGCTTCCCCAAGGCAGAGACATGCTTCCAGGAAATCGCCTGTATTGTTAATCTCCCCCACCATATTATCTTCTCTTCTGTCATTTTCCAGACACCAACCGAAGTCGAGCGCCATTTCATAATAACCGTTCTCCATGAACCGCCGTACTCTCTCCAGAATGGCATGATCCCCGGTCAATGTCCCCAGCATGGCAATCCCCGAAACCATAGAACTGGTGGAATGGAAATGTCGCGCAAATTTCTCTGCCGAGAAACTGCCATCCTCTCCAAATACAGTCCGGAAAGCCGTCTGCGTAAGCCGGATGGCCTGATCCAACGCCTTTCCCAAAGGAAATACCTGATACAGCCTTACAAGCCCGCCAATATATCTCCCCAAAGTGGAAGAGAACCGGTAAATTTCCTCTTCACTGCTGGCACCACATTCCACCGTTCCCCCGCGTTCCTTTTCATAAAGTACATTCTTCCATTCCCCAGTCTCAAAGTCCGTATACCGGTCCACCATATCGATCAAATGCTCTGCACCCCGCTTGGCTCTTGCATCATCCGGGTTCCTTTTCAGCAACGCGGCAAACCCATACATTGCTTCCCGCAGATTATGCAGATCACATACCTTTTCCCACTGGAAAGTCTCCAGATCAAGATTTCCCATCATTCCCGTCTCGTTTTCAAAAACAGCATATACCCAATAGGAAAGCTTTTCATAAATTTCTTCCGGTACTTCTTCTGCCGTAACGTCCTCCGCATTGACCAGGGCATCCATCCATCTACCCACCGTATGGACACAACTGTAACTGGGATGGTGGCTGTTCCCATACTTAGAACCCGTAATATAGTTCCAGAAGTAAGGCAGATCATGATGCTTCCTGTCATACCATTCCGTCATAGGACGCATCCCTTCACAGATCGCAAGCAGCAGATTCGTATCATTCACCGCAACATATTTTGGAAATTCTTCTTTCTTCATCTTCCGTCCTTTCTATCCCTTCACGCTGCCAGAAGTCATTCCCTCCACGAACAAATCCTGCATCAGGAAATAGAGCAGCACGATCGGAAGAATTGAGATAACTGCAGCCGCATAGACATAACCATAATCTGCTCCACTCTTCCCTACAAAACTAAAAAATCTTAAAGAAACCGTCCGCACCTCTTCCTTCTGTAAAAACGTATTCGAAAACAGAAACTCATTCCACGTATTTACAAACACAATCAGCATAACGCTGGTAATAATCGGCTTCGCCAGGGGAATTACAATATGTATCATATTCTGTATTTCAGAAGCGCCATCAATTCTGGCCGCCTCATCCAATTCTTTGGGCATTCCCTCGAAAAAGGCATACATAAACATAAAATTAAAGGAAATATTTGTCCCAATATAGATCAGGATCATTCCAAGATGCGTATTGATCAGATTCATCTTATAAAAGAAGAAAAACAAAGGAACGATCACCGCAAACGTTGGAACTGCCAAACCTGCGACAAAATAGGTATAAAAGAAATTCTTCCCATAACATTCTGTCTTCAACAGACCGTATACTGCAAAACCAACCAGCACTGCAACCGAAACCGAAGTCCCAAGCCCGATGATCAGACTGCTGGCATAGGCATGGGCATACCCGCCTCTTTCCCATGCGGTAAGGTAATTTGTAAAATGCAGCTTCTCAGGAAGCCCGATCATGATTTTTGAGATCTCCTCATTCCCTCTTAAGGAATTGACCACGACCACTGCAAGTGGAATCACTTGGAGCACTGTGACAACTGCTGCTATCATGATCCTCACCCAGATACCCAGGCGCTTTCTTCTCTCCCGTGTCATTCTATCCTGTCCCCCTTTCTCTGGATCATCCGCAGGATAAAATATACGGTGAGCGCCAACAGACACACGCTCAGACTCATAGCCGCCCCGTATCCCGCATCATAGTTAATGAAGGTTGTTTTATAAATCCTGGTAGCAAACACTTCCGTAGAACCTGCCGGTCCTCCCTGTGTCATAATCCATACATAGTCAAAGGTTGTAAAGGCGGCTATGATTACAAATACGAAATAAGCTATGATCGTAGGCCTGATCTGTGGAATCGTCACATGCACCAACATCTGCCAGCCGCCAGCGCCTTCTGTCTTCGCCGCCTCATAAAGAGAAACATCTACCTGATGGAGCGCCGACATCATCAGGACAAGGACAAACCCCCACCAATGCCAGTTATCCACAAAAGCTGCCGCATAAAGCGCCTGTTTCTCATTCCCAAGAGGCGCAAAATCCGCCAGCGCAGAAATCCCTATCTTTTCAAAAAAAGTACCTATACCGGAATACGGGCTGTAGAAGATGGAAAAGATCTTACCCGACACCGTTGCGCTGACCACATAGGGCAGAAAACATAAAGTACGGAAAATCATCTGTACCTTTCCGATTTTCGTAAAAATCATCGCCATTCCAAGTCCCATGATAAAAGGTACGACCAGAAAGATCGTCATCCAGATCAGGTTGTTCTTTAGAGCAAACAGAAAATCATAATCCTGCAGCATCCTTCTGAAATTGTCCAATCCTATGAACTCAGGCGCATTCAGCCCATTCCATTTCGTAAAGGCATAATAGATCATAGACAGTGCCGGAATCACAATCACGATCAGATGCAGTAAAAAGGCCGGCAGTATAAAGCAGGTACCCTTGATCTTCCTTTTTGTACTATATCTCATGTCCACCTCTCCTTTATCAATAGGCACCGCTTCTTTTGCAGTGCCTATCCCTCTTCTTACAAATAACCGCTTCTATCCGGCAAATGTATAACCGTCTTCAAAATCCTGCGCAATCGTTTCGTTTGCTTTCTCAATAAAAGTATCCATATCCATCTTGTCATAGAAAACCTTATCCAGATTATCATCTAAAAATGTGGTCGTTTTTGCAGGGAAAAAGCCCCAAGGTGCATAGCCGACAGATTCTAATTCCATATTAGCGCTCTGCGCATCCAGTGTCTTGCGGATATTTTCATCCATGTCAGCCGGATAATCTTCTTCTCCAATTGCAACCGCCGGTGTCGAAAAGCCTTCTGCCACCGCCTGGCCCACTCTCTCTTTATTGCTGTAAAAATCCATCATCATTTCCACACATAAGTCGGCGACTTCCGAGTTTGCCGTAATACCGATTGCCTCCCCAAGTGTAATGGCAGAACCGGCAGGTACCCCGTCCTTCATGGACGGCCATGCACACTGTCCCCACTCAAAATCCCAGTTCTTTGCCGCACCGTCTGCCAGAATCAGCCACGGTCCTTCATAATTGAAAACTGCCTTTTGATTTGCGAACAGCGATCTCGCTTCATCGTTGGTGATGGCGCCGCTCTTCTTATCATTTACATAACCTGCATCCCAGTCTGCCTTCAACAGCTCAAACGCTCCCCGGATATCAGGATCATCAAATCCAATCTCTCCCCGTAATAATTGTGCCGTCTTCTCCCCTCCAGCATAACAGGTAAGATAATGCTCGTATGGCCATGTTATTAAGAGCGTCTGGCCGGAATAACCAAACGCGATCGGAATCAATCCAGCTTCCAGTGCAGCATCACACACATCCACAAATTCTTCTCTGGTCGTCGGCACCTCTTTCCCAATCTGGTCTAACAAGTCCTTGTTATATGTCATTGCTGTGGCTTCCACAGAAGCAGGCAGTGCATACATCTGTTCCTGATAAAGACAGGAGCGGATCGCCCAGTCAAACATCTGGTCATCCAAACTATACTGCTTCCTGTACTCTTCCAGATTCAGGATCCGCTCTGTGGATGCATAATCAGGAATGTCAACGCTGTCCATATAGAACATGTCCGGTCCGGCTCCTGCCGCTACCTGTACGCGTACCGTGTTCTGCAGATCCGGCAGACACTGGAAATCAATCTCCACTTCTGGATGCTTCTCCCGAAAAGGGGCAAAAATATATTTTTCCCAAATTTGCTGCTGGCTGTCCATGATATTGGTCCAGGCGATCGTGATCGTCTTTCCCTCTCCGGTATCTGTTTCACTGTTTTTCTCTGATGCTCCGTCCTGCTTGTCCATTTCGGACACTGTGCTTTCTGTGCTCTCTTCTGTCACTGCATCCATCTTCGCAGAATCTGCATTCCCGCAAGCTGCCAATGGAAAAGTCATCGCTGCTGCCATCCATAGTGCCAGAAAACGTGTCGTTCTTTTTTTCATTTTGTATCCCTCCATTTATTTTTCTGTGCATTCATTATATTTTTCTGTTGCAGGAATTAAAATTGAATATTTTCCTTTCCTTACTTATAAAATTTTCTTATGGAACAAAATCCAATAATTTTATACACCTTCCATTATTTGATAGTCGTTTTTTCTCCATTTTTTGTTAATATTGTTGAAACATGACCGTTGGTTCATTATAATAAATCATAATCTGCATATGATACACGGTTAGAAAGAAAGGCATGGTTCCCTTATGACTACTGGAAAGATAAACTGGACGCTGAATTTTAGAAATGCAATTTTTGTTCCCTGCACGATCGTCGTGCTCTTCATCGCCATCCTCCTATTCTGTCTGCCATCCGGCATATACTCTCATCTGTTCCGGTCGCAGGCAGAAAACTACAACCAGAATATCATCAGACAAACCAATCTCGGCATCGCACAATCCCTGCTTCAGTTTGAAGAGAAAATCAAGGAAGTGATCGACCACCCCAGACTCCGCAGTTTTCTGTCTTCAGACCAGACTGTGGAGAGCTTCCAGTACGAATACCAGAATCTTATCGAGGAATACTTCAATGTACAAAGCCTTGATGCCTATTATCTGGAATGCCTCGATATTTATCCCCTGTATAAACAGGGAAGTCTCCAATATGGATACAAAACCACCGAAATCAGCCAAATCGAACACAGCGATTACTATGAACATGCACTAATCTATCCGACAAACTTAAACTGGCTCCCCTATCATAAAGAAGCACAATGTCTGGAACTTACCCGCTGTATCTACGATTATGAAGATTACTCCCTGCAGGGCATACTTGTGATCCGCCTGTCCCATGATTTTCTGCTTGATAAATTCCAGAATTTGAGTATCGTTGACGCAGACTGCATGTATATCCTTGATTCACACAAACAGATTATCTGCTCAACAGATGTATCTCTCTCCGGCACAGAATATGCGGATAGTTCCCAGCTCGGCGAAAGTTCCGGTTCTTACTCGATCGATGGAAAATTATACAGCTATGCCTATATTCGCAGCACGATCCCGGCTGTTCCTTATGACGACTGGATCACCATCATACGGCTGGATGAAAAACTGCTCCTCTCAGACTTCCGTCACATCCTGTACCTGTTCAATGCTCTGGCCGTTGCGATACTGGCCATTGCCGCAGCCGCAACTATTTTCTTTTCCAAATACCTGACCAGACCCGTTTACGTTCTGACAGAAGCAATGGAACAGATCGCCCAGGAAAATTTTGATGTTACGCTTCCGGAGAATTCTATTCTGAAAGAATTTGCTGCCATTAACCACGGATTCAATCATATGATCAGACGGCTGGATACCCTCATCAATACCGTATACAAATCCCAGCTTGCCCAAAAAGAAGCACAGCTCAAAAATCTACAGTCACAGATGAATCCGCATTTTCTCTTCAACACGCTGCAGCTCATCAGCTGGAAAGCGCATGAATACGAGGCATATCCTGTCTGTGACATGATCTCCAGTTTAAGTTATATGCTGCAGACAGATCTGTATTCCGATGATGAGAACAGTTTCACACTCCGCACCGAGCTCGAATATATCCAGCAGTATTCGTTTATTATAAAATGCAAATACCATGGGAAAATATCCATCCTGATCCATATTCCCGATGAACTCCTCGATTGTCGGATTCCCAAACTGATCATCCAGCCATTCCTTGAGAATTCGATCCGGCACGGGCTGGAACCGAAACCCTCCCCTGGTACGGTATCAATTACGATCCAGAAACAAAATGAGGATCTTTTCTGTATCATCGAAGACGACGGCGTAGGCATGGGATATGATACACTACATGACATTCAAACGGCCAACAATACCCTGCCCGCAGAAAAAATCTGCGAAGAAAAAGGTCACCATATCGCTCTGTCCAACATCCAGCGGCGGTTACAGATCCTATATGGGGAAAAATACGGGTTTCAAATCACAAGCCAGCTGCTCAGGGGAACGCAGGTAACGCTCCGCATCCCCTACCGCCCCTATGCGCCAGCCTCTTTAGACATTACAGATAGATAGAAATGGAATACAACGCGCAGACTACAGCGCAGAAATGAGGAAAACCATGATAAAAATATTGATCGCAGAAGATGAACAAGGTATCCTGGACGGCATTTCCAATGCATTTTCCTGGGAAAATATGGGTTGTGAAATCAGCGGGCTCGCCCAGGATGGCATTCACGCTTTAGAACTATGCCTTTCCAATCCCCCTGATCTTATCATCTCCGATATCGTCATGCCCGGCATTGACGGCATCACATTTCTACGGTATATCAAGGAGAAATATCCCCACACCCAATTCATCGTCCTGACAGGGCACCGTAATTTCGAATACGCCAAAGATGCCCTTAACCTGGGCGCCGCCCTGTTTCTATTAAAGCCGGTCAATTTCATGGAATTGGAAAATGCTATTTTAAAGTGCGTGGATAAGATTCTCCAGGAAGAACAGCAGCAGCAGGATGTGAATCAGCAGGAACATATCTTGAGCAGCCTGCTCAACGGCTATATCTATTCCCAGAATGATTTCACGCCCAGAGTACAATCCCTGCTCCACTCCCTGCAGTCCTACAGGGTGTGTACCTTCCAATTCGACAACGACCAGGAGCAGGATATCTTCCGCATCCAGAATCTGGCATTATTCTGTGCATCAACCATACAATCTGCACAGTTTATCCCTGTAAAGGTAAATGCACTGCATTATGTCCTGATTACGCTAGGCAGGGATTCCAGCCATCTGGACGAATTGAAGAAAACGTTAAAGCAGCTTCAAGGCCGGATCTATCAGTTCTTCCATACTACAATATCCATCGGCATAAGCACTCTCCATTCCGGCTATGAATCCCTCCACAACGCCTACATGGAAAGCTTGCGTGCGCTCAGCAAACAGTTCTTCTCAGGAAACCAGAGCATTCATGTCTTCCTCACTGAAAACGCAGATCAGGATCTGCCTTACACCGATTATAACGCTCTGTTTCTTTACCAGAAAAAAATAGAAAACCTGATCAACAGCTGTCAGGGAATTTACCTTCACCAGCAGGCCGCCTCCCTGTTTTACGAATGGGTCTCCGCCCTGAATGGAAATGTCGTTCTGATAAAGAGTTCTTTCATTATGCTGGCTGTCTTATGTATTCGCAATATTGTAGGACAGGAAAATAAACAGACTGCTTTGTTTTTTGAAAAATATGCGAATTTCCAAAAGGTCATCCGGTGTGATACCCTGGAAATGTTGAAAGATATTTACCTGAATCTGATCATCGATCTGAATGATTACCGCTCGATCAAGACCAGCAATAAACAGGAACTGATGAATAAGATCTTAGACTATATTCAAAACCATTACATGGAAGCCATCACCTTAGGCGCCGTTTCCAAAGCCGTATTTCTGTCTCCTTCCTATCTCAGCACCCTGATCACAAATGAAACTGGCAGGAGTTTTACGGATATCGTAAACGAAATACGCATCTCAAAAGCGATCGAATTGCTGAAAAACCCGAAGCGGAAGATCGCCGATATCGCTTACTCCGTGGGGTTCAACGAACCTCAGTATTTCAGCATCATTTTCAAAAAATGCACCAATCTCACACCGCGGGATTACCGGGAATTCTATTTGTCGAATACCTCTATGTGATACTGATGCCACGTGTTTCTGCTCTGCCGCGCCATCGCCTGTACAGACCTAACGCATCACAAAACACAACGAAGCCGACGTCAGGCATTGTCTCCCTCAGCCTCCTGTTCCGCTTCCTCCTTCTTCCTCGTCACATGCAGGTATCTGCGCAATGCACACAGAATGCCTACACTAATCACGGAAATAAAATCCTCAAACGGCGTCGTATCGCCCAGGATCATATGCCTTGCCACAAGGAAAATCAATACTTCCATAACATTATCAGAATTAGGACGGCACAGCATCTGCAAAAACTCGATGCCGATAACAATCACAAAGATATCCTCCAGAAAAGGCTTAAATGCCGACGTATCACCTGCAAGAGAGTGAAAGATCTCGAAATCCTGCAGCAGACTGTAGATCGACAGAAGGATGCCAAACAGCACGATGACCGCCATCACACTCTCCAGCGCTTCACCTGTACGCTGTATATTTTTCTTGAATCTGCTCATGAACCGTTCCATAGAAATCCCTCCTGTGTCCTGCTATCCATAAATACCTAGGGCTGTTCTCATTCTATCATTATCTTCTTTCGATGTAAAGAATCGCAGTCTCCAGCAGTTTCCACATTCCTTAGACCAGGTGCGCCTTACGCGCACCTGACTCTCTATATCACAGAAGTATACTCTTCTACAACAATCTCCTCCAGTACCGGATGTTCCCCTGTTCCCTGACACCAGATTTGTACCGCTTCCTGCTCCACCCATTCTCTGCAAAGGTGAACCACATCCCGTCTGCCGCCTGCCACCACAGGCATATTTTCCTGCGGGAGCAGAATCCTTCCCGCCACATGTCCGCCGGCATAAACAGTCAGTTTCATATCCCTTCCTTTCAGGAAAAGTTTTATATCTTTCGCGCTGCACTGATCCATCGATAACAGAAGAAACCTGTTTTCTCCCTGCTCCATACGGAAAGGCAATTCGCAGGCTTCCCTGTCTTTTCCCGGCTTAGGAAGAACGGTCCCATAGAGACAGTCTTCTATTCTTTTTCCTCTAAGAAGCGTCACCCTGCCGGCCAGATCCGTATAATATCTGCGTATGATCCGCACTGTAAGTTCCATGCGTCCACTGCCTGCAAAACAGGATAAATCCAGGTAAGGGTTGTCCTTTTCTATCATACCCATGTATCGGTTATTGACATAGATGCCGATGATACAGTCCGCCTTCTCAAAATGAAGAAAGAGGGCATCTTCATCCGAACCGGATTCGACATATCTTGTGTAAACCGTTTTCAGTGGGGAGAGCGCCCGGTTATAGCCGTCAATGCCAGAAACCGTATTGTAAGGGGAGTGCCGGAAGAAAAAGGTATCTCCCCATGGCATTTCATCCATGTCCATCATCCAGCCTGCACTGATCTCCTCTCTGCTTTCAATCCTGACAAGCTTCTCAATGCCTTTTAAGGAACCCATGCGGAGACTTGCGCAGCGGATATCGTCGAAATTACTGTGCCCCCATATTTCCGTAAAGATATCCAATTCACCTTGCGAAAAACAATGCAGGCTGCATCCACCATTAGAATAGAAGGAGCTGGCATTACGCCCGTCATCCACCGTAATGAGATCCGCCGCTTTCGACAACAGATATTCGCCGTCCTGGGGAATCGTGACATGATAACGTCCAATGCCGCGGTACTGCCCCATCCTCTCCATGGGTCGAATCGTCTCCATCCTGATCTCCCCCTGTTTGAGAGAACAGGGGGCAGCATATAGTCCTGCTATTTCCCCGGTTCTTCTTTGTGCTGAAAGCCCCTGTGCAAGATCTGGTAACCCAGGAATATGCTTTAGCGCCATAGTTTCTAAGCTTCCAGCCGTAATGATAACCTCACCATAGACAAAGGAAACAGGTTCTGTGGTATCATCACAGCAGATTTTCTCTTTCCCGTTTTCGCCCACCAGCAGACATACAAGCGGCCCAGAACCATACAGGCAGATCTGCGTATGATCCCCGTGCTTGTCCACCCAGCCGATTTCATAATTGGAATACCAGATCTCACAGGCTCCGTTCACATGAAAATGCCACGGCAGCAGCCGGGTCTCCATCTCTCCCATCTCTATATGTAAGGTAAATTCCTCCCCTCGCCCAGCCTTCGATTCCAATGTCACCAAACCGGCGTCTCCCAGATTGGAAACAGCCAAAAGCCTGCCTTCTGGAAAATGCAAAACTGAAAGAAGCGTATTGACCGGCCGGTCTGAGACAAGCCGCAGGTCATCCGCCTTCCCAGGTATGGCAGCCGCCAGACTTCCTTTCAGACTGTACAGAAGGCCGGAAAGCAGACGTGCCTCCAGAAACTGGCGGTTTACTTCCCCGGCTGATCCGATCATAGAGCAGAAATCATAGTCAGACGCCATCAAAGCTACTGGGTTTTCCACGGGTCCCCAGTTGGTAATGCCATTATAGAAGTCCATCGTAGCGCCCGCTGTCTGATTGTAAGGACTCAGAAGCCTTGCTCCGCAGCTTAACAACCTCTTTAGAAAACCATGTTCCCGGTTGGTCTCCGTGACCAGAAACGGCATATTCCTTTCCTGCACAGAATCATAGAGGTGAAATCCCCGCTGTTCCAAGCTTAAAGACCCGCTGTCTTCATAAACGTTGAACGCCGTATAGAGTCCCGGCGTCAGCCCACCGCCTCTGAGAAGATCGTTTTGCCCACAACAATAGAACAGAGGAACCTCAATGCCAGCTTCTTCAGCTTGCCGCTTTAACTTTGCCATATAGCTGACCGGGCTGGTACAGTTATAGAAATCCAGCTCGTTCTCAATCTGCATACAGATAACAGTACCGCCTCTCCCGATCTGATATTCGGCAATGACCGGAAGGATATGGCGGTACCAGTTTCCGATCTCCTGTAGAAAGTCCGGATCATCCTGCCGGATGGCAACTCCCTTTTCCCAGAGCCAGGCAGGAATCGCGCCTCCATCCCATTCCGAACAGATATACGGTCCTGGCCGGGCAATCACAAACAGGCCGTTATCTGCGGCCAGTTTCAAAAACCGCTCCACATTCCGGTTTCCTTCAAAATCCCAGATACCCGGTGCGGTTTCGTGATAATTCCAGGGGAAATAGACATCTATCGCATGATAACCGGCAGCCCTTAACAGATGCATCCTTTCCTCCCATCTTTCCTGCGGAATGCGGAAATAGAAGAGGGAGGAAGCCAGTAACGTGCGGTATTCCCCATCAATACAAATCCCTTTTTTGTCAAATACGATCGATCTCATAATCTTTATCTCCTATCAACCTTTCAGACCGCTGTGCACCATTCCATTCGTAATCTGTTTCTCAAATAGGAAAAACACAATGAGAATGGGAACCAGTGCACATACTGTTCCGGCCATAATAATGGTGTACTGCATGGTATGTTCCGACTGGAAGAATTTCAATCCAAGCTGGATCGTATACTTGGGTTTGGAATTCAAATAAATCAATGGTGCCATATAGTCGTTCCACACCTGAATGAAAGTGAATATGACTAACGTTGCCAGCGCCGGTTTTGCCTGCGGCAGCATAATTCCCGCAAAAGTACGAAATTCTCCGGCTCCGTCAATCCGGGCAGCCTCAATCAGTTCATCTGGTACAGTCATGAAAAACTGTCTAAGCAGAAAGATGCCGAAAGCACTGGCAAGCTGCCCCAGAATCAGAGCTAAGTGCGTATCTGTCAGTTTCAGGGAACTGATGATCTGATACTGTGGAATCATGATCGTATGCCAGGGAACCATCATAGTAGCAATATACAGACCGAAAACGAAATTTCTTCCGACAAACTTTATCTTTGCAAAGGCATAGGCTGCCAATGCACTGATGAATACCTGCCCTGCCGTAGCGCAGACGGCCACAAATGCGGTATTCTTATAAAAGACCAGAAACGGTTCCTCCGTCCATACTTTTATGTAGTTGCTTAAGTTCACGGGATCAGGAATCCACTCGATCGGTGTGGTAAACACCTGACTGTCATATTTCAAGGAAGTGGACACCATCCACAAAAAAGGAAAGATCATAAGCAGCGATAGAAAGAACATCAAAAAATAAAAAAGAACATTTGATACCTTTTTTTTCATTTCGTTTTCTCCTAATCGTAATTTACCCAATATTTCTGAACGGCAAACTGAACCAGTGTAATGGCTAAAATAATGGCAAACAGGAAGTAAGCGATGGAAGACGCATATCCCATATGCATTTGTCTGAAACCTTCCTGATAAATTCGGAATGCCAGTACATTTGTGCTCATTCCAGGGCCTCCGTCAGTCATAACGCTGATCAAGTCAAAAACCTGGAAGGAACTGATCGTCACCAGAATCATGTTCAGGAAAATCGTGGGACTTATGAGCGGAAGCGTTATCCTGAAATACTTCTGCCATCCTCCTGCCCCATCCAGCGCGGCAGCCTCATAGAGACTATCCGGTACATTCTGCAACCCTGCCAGAAAGATCATCATATAGTAGCCAGCATTTTTCCACACCGAAACGATGATGACCGCATATAAGGCCCATGTGGTGGAAGCCAGCCACTGCGGCAGATTCGTGATTCCAAGCTGTGCAAGCACAGTATTTAGAGGTCCTCCCTGCGGGTTGAAAATCATTTTCCAGATAATGGCTACTGATACCATCGATGAAATATAAGGCAGAAAAAATGCGACCCGAAAGAACTTACGGCACCGTCGCAGCCGGTTTAAAAGGCTTGCCAATAACAGGGAGACAAGCATTGTCAGCACGGAATACCATGCGGCATAGATGCAGTTGTTCTTAATAGATACTTTAAAATACCGGTCCTGAAACATTTTTGCGTAATTTGCTAACCCGATAAAGCTATAGTCGCTAGACAGTCCCGTATAATCTGTCAGGCTGTACCAGAAGCCAAGAAGAATCGGCAGAAACATAAACAAAGCAAATGCTAGCAGACTTGGCAGAATGAAACACCATCCGATCAGATTCTGTCTGACACTCCTCTTACTGATTTCCAACCCCTTTTTGGCCATAGCGTCCTCCTCCTTAAACTGAAACTATTAACCGGCAGCCCACACAACAAAATTGTCATGCAGACCGCCGCTATACTGCATAGTCGTAAAATAGTATATCAATCAGCTGCTTTATTACTGGTTCATAATCTCTAAACGACGGTCTTCAAAATTTTTCAAAGCGTCTTCCAGGCTCTGTTCGCCGATCAGATATAATTCTCTCTCCTCGATTTCCACGGTAGACAGTTCCGTGTACTCCGGTATAAATAATGTTTCTGAAATCTTAGACGGCCCAAGAATATTTGCCGCACCGGAAACACCGATAGCCTCTTCAAAAACGCTCGTGATCTCATCGTCAATATAGGCCGGAATCGCACCCGCCGCCGCGATATACTTTGCCGCTTCTTTGCCTGCCATATAGGAGATAAATTCAAAAGCGGCTTCCTGCTTCTTCGAGGAAGCGTTAATGCCGATAAAAGTGCTTACGCCGCCGATAGTAACCGGATCCGTTACGCCTTCCGGCTGCGGAACTGTGGCAATCCCCAACGCAAAGCTGTCGCTGATAGACGGATCGTTCTTCAACATGGTCAGCACATCGCTGATGGACCACTCGCCGCCTGGATACATATAGCATTTGCCAGTACAGAAGAAGTTGATTCCATCCGTGCCGCTGCTCTTCATATCCATAAAACTCATATGGGAGTTATCTACGTTATACAGGCGGTTTTCCATCTCCCACCATTCCTTCAGCGCACTTAAGTCGTCGTCCGCCAAATTGGAATTCCTCTGAATGGTAATATAGGGACAATTATTCCAATCCGGGATATAACCGCCATAGACCCTGTCATTTCCTTCTCCCTCTGTAAGCTGTGCCGCCAGATCCGCATATTCTTCCCAGGTCAGATTGTCAGGATAGGCAATTCCCTTTGCGTCAAACATCTTCTTATTGTAGAATAGTCCATATGCAGATGCACGGTAAGGCAGCCCGTAAAACTTGTTGTCAATGGCCGTTTCCGCATACCCGGTACCATAAATAGAAAGATCCATGCCGCTGTCGCTGATCATCTGCGTGATATCCGCCAGATTGCCGCTGGTTGCCAGGTTACTCAACAGCGATCCTGACCGCATGTTAAAAACATCGATGTCATTGGAGCCTGCAAGCATTGTCATTAGTTTGTCATCATACTCGTCACTGCTTACCTGTGTCATCTCCACTGTAACATGGCTGTTGGATGCATTGAAGGCGTCTACCATTTCCTGTAAATAATCGCCTTCACTCCAGGAATAGTACTGAATCGTTACTTTCTCGCCGTTGTCCCCACTGGCAGTTTCCGTTTCACTTCCGCTCTCTTCACTTCCTGTTTCCTGTGCTGGCTCTGCCTCCGCTGTCTGCCCGGATGCCTCCTCATGGACTGCCGCCTCCTGTGAACCACAGCCCGCCAGAAGACCTGTCCCTGTAACCACTGCCATCAACAGGGCAATTCCTTTTCTTTTCATATTCTTTTCCTCCTTTTCCGTGCTTTTTGCACTCCTCTGATTTCGAGTGATTCCATTCTATTAGAAACTCCAATCTCCCCCAAGCCTATTATTTCTCCACATTTCCTTCGGAATCAAAAAAAGATTAGAAAATCTAATCTTTTTATGTGCAATATCACAATATGTCTTTACTTTTCTCCCGGATTTTATCCATATAATAGAAGAAGCCACTTTGCTCCACCTTTTCTACCACATCCTCTATGGATCTGCATTTCATCTTCTTTACGATATTACGCATATGTGTTTTTAAGGTGGCCTGCTCAATGAACCGCTCTTTACAGATGTCCTTTTGACCTTTTCCCTCATGAAGTGCCGAGAGAATGTCTCTCTCCGTGTCCGTCAGCAGCTGGACAAGATAAATGGTGTAGAGCAGACTTTCCTCATTGTTTTTAATCCTTTTAAATTCCCGCCGCAATTTTTTTGCTACTTGGGGACGCAGAATGGATTTCTCATAATAGGCATCCTTCACACATTGCACCATAGCAGCAGCCGAGGCAGTTTTTAAAATATAATCGCAGGCGCCTGCCTGAAATGCAGCATAGATCATTTCATCCTCTTCATAGACTGTCAGTATCACGATCTTGATAGAAGGAAATTCCTGTAAGATCTGCCGGGTTGCTGAAATACCAGCATATTTACTCTCCATCTCAATATCCATCAGAATAACATCCGGACGCATGACCGCACTCTTCATAATCGCCTGATAACCGTCGTTGGCAATGGCAACCACCTCCAGTTCTTCTTCCTGGGAAAGTGCCGCTTCATATTTCCGGCACAGCGATACCATATCATCAACAACCATTACTTTGATTTTTTCCGTTTTCATTCTAACCTCCGTGATCCCGCTATGCGGTATTTCCAATCATAAGACAAACATATTTAACTTCTTTTCATCCTATTACTGGCAGCAGGATGCGGATAACTGCTCCCTTTCTGCCCTGATTGTCCGCCATAATCTTTCCCCGGTGACTGTCTATAATGCGTTTACAGAAAGTAAGGCCAATTCCCCAGTTCTTTTTGGTCGATTTCGTCGAAACAAAGGGATTGAATAACCGGTTCTGTATGGAAGGATCCAGTCCAGGGCCTGTATCACGGATCGCTATTTCAATCTCACTATCGTAAAGATGCGTCTGCACATAAATATTCCGCTCACCGTTGACATCGGACATGGCTTCCATGGCATTCTGAAAAATATTGCGGAACACTTCCCTCATATAGTAAGGATCCACAAAAACGATCACATTTTCATTCTCCCCATTCCACAGGATCTCACATCCGCCCTGGTGCAGAAGTGCACGGTTTTCTTCCACAGCTTTTGTGATCACTCTGGAGAGATTCTGCCTGGACTGATTGAGAACAATACGGTTCGTGTTTCTCTGCAGGTCATTCAATCTGTCATACATTTCCCCGCATGTCGCACGGATATTCGCCAGCTCAGAAAAATTTCCTTCCGTTTTTTGTGAAAGGATTTCCGCCTCCGCCATAATGCCGAGCAGCTCATTTTTCACATAATGACTGAATGCACGGGTAGATATTTCTGAAGAAGCTATAACACTGGAGAAAACGTATTCTTCCTCCAGAACACATTTACACATTTTCTGATATCGGTAAAGTGTATAAAACAAAACAAGTAAAAGAATTCCGATAAAATAAGTAATGAGACGCATGCCACGTACATAAGGAGGCATACGCAGAGAATGGTATGCAATGTAGCCCGTAGAACGGGATAACCAGAGAAAAGAGTCCGGAAGTGAAAAATACATGTAAAAATACAGCCCAATCAGACAGGTCTGTGTCATCAGGATGGCACACTTAATGCGCCATAGCTCCCGCAGAGACTCCCGGCGCAAGTCCATCAGAAACATCCAGACACAGCCAATCGTCAGTACCAGGAAATTCCCACACATAGTCACACGGTGAAAATTGTAGTAGAAGTTGCGGAAAGCGCGCGGTGTCGGGAGAAACCCGAACCTTCCAAAATAGATCCCCTTCTGAAGCCCTGTGCTATAGACAACCGCCTGTACTAGCAGGAAGAGAAATAACATGGCCAGAATTCTGCCTCTCTTTTTCCGTTCTTTTCTTGGACTGAGAAACCAAAAGAGCAGGAAATTTCCCATCAGAAAAGCCAGACCGCAAAAATTCATCCCTTTGACCAATGCATCTTTGTTGATATTCAAATAAATCAGCTTTCCATACATTTCCTTACTGACATTAAAATACTGGTAAATAATGTTATCGTAGTTATTATCTTTCGCCATATAGATCATGGAAAATGCGGTAACTCCAATAAAGGAAATCAGTAAAACCGCCAGCGGAATGAAAATCCACCAGATATTTGTTTTTTCCTTCATACCTATCAATTCCTTCCTCAACTTCAGACTTATCCCCGTGCATATCGCAAGCTCTGCTTGCGGTACTGCTTAAATAGAATATTGAAAAAACTCTGATTTTTCTTTCCTATCCCCGTGCATATCGCAAGCTTTGCTTGTGATACTGCTTAAATAGAATATTGAAAAATCTCTGATTTTTCTTTCTTATCCCCGTGCATATCGCAAGCT
>CATOJY010000039.1 GCA_951800685.1 uncultured Lachnospiraceae bacterium | reverse complement strand
CGTCTGATATCCGTCCGGCCATCCTGTTGACCAGAAGCAGCAGGATGATATTGATCACCGTGTTAAAAAGCCCTACCGCCGTGGAATAACTGTACTTGGCATTTTCGATACCCTGTTGGTATACATAAACCGAAATCACGTCACTGGTGGCTTTGTTCAGATCCGTCTGCAGAAGCCAGACCTTCTCGAACCCTACATTCATCAGGCTGCCGGCGCTCATGATCAGGTTCAGCACCATGATGGAGGTCAGCCCCGGAATGTCAATATGCCGTATTCTCTGGAATAAGGATGCCCCGTCCACCTTGGCCGCCTCATAGAGCGAAGTGTCGATGTTCGCCAGCGTGGCCATATATATGATGATACCCCAGCCCGCATCCTGCCAGATACCGGATGCGATATAGATCGTGCGGAAAGCCGACGACTCCGTGAGGAAGTCGATGGATGTGCCCGCGATCAGATTGATCAGGCCGCCGGAAGGACTGAGGAAGATCCGGATCATACCGCAGATGACCATGGTGGATATAAAGTGCGGCGCGTACAGCACGGTCTGTGTGACCCGCTTAAAGCGCTGAAACCGCATCTGGTTCAATAACAGCGCCAGAATGATGGGGATCGGAAAGCTCCACAACAGACTGAAAAGGCTCAGCAGCACCGTGTTCTTGATCATGCGCCAGAAGGTCGGTGCACTGAAAAACCGCAAAAACCATTCCAGCCCCACCCATTCGCTCCCCGTAAAGCCTCTGCTGGCCTTGTAATCCCGGAAGGCGATCTGGATGCCGTACATGGGTATGTACTTATACACGACGGTCAACAGGACCGGAACCGCCAGCATGGCGTACAACTGCCAGTTGTCCATGATTCGTTTTTTCAGGGGTCTCTGTGTCATCACCACCGGCACGGCGGTTGACTTCTTCTTACTCATTTCGTTCTCCTCTCTTTGGACGATTTTTACTTTGTTCTCTTTCTTTGTTTCCTTGTTTGTGTTTGTTTCATGAAACGTTATATCATTTGTTGTTTCTAAAATAACACTTTAGAAATATAAAATCAATATAAAATCTCTGTTTTTCTTTTTATATCTATACTTTCTGTACATTTATACAAATTTTATTCACTTATTTTATGCAAAACGCATCGTTTAAATTTGAGAAACGTTTCATAAACATCGTTTTTTATTTGCTTTTTCCGTGTATTTACATTCATCAAATATTATATTATAATGAAATAAATTAAAAACAGCGCCAGAAAATAGGGGGGAAACCTTATATTTTACGTTATGCTGCTGACAGACAGTTCTACGATTTCTGTAGAACCTTTCTTGCATTTCATCATTTCATGAAATAACTATCTGTCTATCTGTGGCATAAACAATCATTTTTCACGCCATAACACGTACACTAAACCGCTCGTTAGCATTTTTATATACTTGCGCCCCCGATCAGTCTCGACCTAAATATTTCATGAAAATTTAGTGCACGCTGTAGAATACACACCCTACAGCATAGTGTCACAGAGCATGTACGCAGAACCACTTTGCTGGCATCCAATATATAGTTTTAGAAAGGTCTGGTCTTTTATGATGGAAAAAACAAACTCTGCCCCGACAATGAAAGATGTGGCAAAAGAAGCCGGCGTCGCACTCGGCACCGTATCAAAAGTCGTAAACGGTCTTCCCGTAGGAGAACCCTATAAGATCCGCGTTGAGGAAGCAATTCGAAAACTAAATTATCAGGTCAATAGTTACGCCCAGGGATTAAAAGCAAACAAAACCCGCACGGTTGCGCTGCTGATCCCCAATACGTATCTGCCCTTCTTCGCATCCATCGTCTATCACATCAATCTCGCGCTCCTGAAACGGAAATACAGGATGCTGCTCTGCTCCACCGATTATGATCCAGGACTGGAGCAGGAATACGTGGCGATGGCACAGCAGAACAAGGTGGACGGCATTATCGGATTGACTTACAATCCCCGTCTTGTTCTCGACGACTCCACACCCTTTATCGCCATTGACCGCTCCATGGGCACGAAAATTCCCTGCGTGACCAGTGACAACTTCGCTGGCGGACAGCTGGCTGCAGAAAAGTTAGCGGACTTTGGCTGCCGAAATGTCGCTTTCCTGCGTATTGGCTCCTCCTTAAACAACGAGCCTAACAAGCGCAAAGCTGGTTTCGAAAACGGCTGCCTTTCCCGCGGCCTTACTTATGAGATGAAAATTCTTAATGATGGGGAATCCTACGAGGAATTTGAACAATTTCTCAAAGAACACATACAGAACGGAAAACTGACTTTTGACGGCATTTTCTGTGTGACAGATACACTTGCTCATTCAATCATCAAATCACTTAACAAGATGGGGCTGCAAGTACCTAAAGATGTACAGGTCATCGGTTTTGACGGCACGCGGTATTTTGGGGATCAGGAGTACATCTGTTCCACCATCGTACAGCCCGTACCAGAGATTGCCGAGATGTGTGTCGAACTTCTTTTACAAGAAAACCGACAGGTCAAACCACCGTTAGTCTGCCTGCCGGTAACTTATGCGTACGGAGGGACAACAACAGCATAAACAGCACAATGCAATTTAATCCCCTTGCATATCGCAAGTCTTCTCGCAAGTATCGTAAGCCCGCTTACGATACTATCTAAATAGCATTGAAAAATCTCTGATTTTTAACCTATATCTTCTCTCCCTGCCACTAATATTTCCTAAATAAGTCTGCACACACAAATCCGTAACAGAAGGTCGCAGGGCAGATCTGGAGGTGAGCTAATCAAGACATTGCGCTGCTTTATTTCTTTTTATCTTTATCATTTTTGTTTTGGTCTTGTCTTTGTCTCATCAACGCTGCGCTGCTCACAAGCAGCAACATGATCGCAGTAATAGCTGCTGTACTCATAAGAAAACCTCCTTTTACTGTGATAACTTCTTCTATCATGTAAATTACCAGAGAGTTAAAAGTTCTCACACTAACAACATAATTCATACCCTATACAACGTCTATCGCTTTGGATAAAATACAATATATAGTACACGATAGACCTTTTACTCCCACGCAATTATGGCAAATATAGAAAGTTAAGTCTACCATCAAAACTCCTCCCGTCCTATTGAGCATTTTGAAAAACTTTTTTGTTTCTACTTTCCTTCTTTCTTCCAATAAATTAATGACAATCCCCTTAATATATGATAAACTTTTCTGAAACACAATACTATACTGGTTAAGGATTAAAGTTATGAGCGAGTATCATGCAGATCACAATATCATCGAATATATATTGGCATTGCTGGATATTTCCGGGCAAGTAAAGGAGGATCCGCATTTTTTTGCCGCCATACAGAAAGGACAGACTATACTATCAGACCAACTGCTTCCAGCGGTACTCGATGAATACCATCTTCCTGCCCAAAACGGCATTATCAGATTTATGAACCAGATGCCCGGTGGTTTTTTTATCTATCATGCAGATGACGATGAGCAGATTATCTATGTGAATCAGGCGCTTCTGCGTATTTTTCATTGTGATACCTTAGAAGAATTTCGTAAGCTGACAGGAAATTCTTTTAAGGGCATGGTGCATCCAGATGATCTCGAAGCAGTAGAGGCAAGCATCGTAGAACAGATCTCTTCCAGTAAATATGATTTAGATTATGTGGAATACCGCATCCTCTGCAAAGATGGCGAAATCCGATGGATTGAAGATTATGGCCATTTCGTGCACAGCGAGGCAATCGGCGATATTTTCTATGTTTTTATTAGTGATGCTACCGAAAAACGACAGAAAATGATTTCCGACCAACACACTCTCGTACAAAATGTTGCTGCTGAGAGTGAAATGAAGATGCGCTCTCTGATCAAGTCTTATGATGAAGAACGAAACCTGATCTACCAGGAACACCTTCGCCGTCTCGAAGTTATTGAGGGACTCAGTGTCAATTATGAATCAATTCTATATGTTGATCTGAGTACTGACAAAATTCTCCCCTATCGGATGAGCGTACGGACAGAACGTCTTTTTCAGGCCTCCGTCCATACTCTCGGCTTCAACAGCTATATCACACACTATGTCAAAACATGGGTTCATCCTGAAGACCGTAAACTGGTGGCTGAAGTCATGTCTCCTGACTATATCCGTGCAAAACTTTCCGAGAGCAAGACTTATTACATGAATTACCGGATCATCTATAACAATGAAACGCAGTATCTTCAGCTCCGGGTTGTCAATGTCGGATCCAGCCATAATATTTCCCAGATTGTCATCGGGTACCGCAGGGTAGATGATGAAATTATGCAGGAAATAAAACAGCAGCAAGCACTGGAAGAAGCACTGAAACAAGCCAAAAGCGCTAACCGCACAAAAGACACTTTTCTCTCTAACATGTCCCACGATATGCGGACACCGCTTAATGCTGTCTTTGGCTATACCGCACTAGCCAAAAAACATTTGGATGATGCCGAGATGGTGGAGAGCTATCTGGACAAGATCAATATAGCTGGTCGGCAGCTCCTAGATATGATTGAACAGATTTTGGAAATCTCCTGGATGGAATCCAGCGAAACGCAGCTTACCCAAACAGAATTCCGGCTGATCGACTTTATGAATGAAATCCAGACTACCGTGCAGCCACAGGCCGCCGATAAAGAGATTATCGTAGGTATAGACCTCTCAGAACTGCAGCATTTTGATGTTTGCGGCGACCATATGAAACTAAGCCAGCTTATCTTGAATCTGGTAAATAATGCTATTAAATATACAGAAAATAAAGGTCATGTCGATATAATCGCTAAGGAAAAAGAACTGTTGTCAAATGACCATGCTGTCTTCCAATTTATCGTGAAAGACACCGGTATCGGTATCAGCCAGGAATTCCTAAAGCATATTTTCGATCCTTTCCAACGGGAAAGAAACACTACTTTCAGCGGTGTTTATGGCACTGGTCTTGGACTCACGATTGCCAAAAATATCGCAGAAATGATGAATGGTACCATAGAAGCAGAAAGCACCCTTGGCAAAGGTAGTACATTTACGATAACGATCACTCTTGGCCTGAATGCCGACCATCCCTCTTCTGATCAGAGCACTGACAATATCCACCTTCGCCTGGCAGGGAAGAAAATCCTTCTTGTAGATGACAACGAGATCAACTTAGAGATCGAGACAGAACTGCTGCAGGAGCTTGGTTTCTGCATTGAACAGGCCACCGACGGTGTTTTGGCAGTTGAAAAATTAAAGGCATCCACGCCTGGTGAATTTGCCCTTGTTCTCATGGATATTCAGATGCCTGTGATGGACGGGCGGAAAGCCACAGAAACAATCCGAAAGTTTGAAGATCCCGTTCTCTCCCGGATTCCAATCATTGCCTTGTCCGCCAACGCCTTTGAGAGTGACAAACGCCTTTCCACAGAAAGCGGCATGAACGCTCATCTGACCAAACCTATCGATGTTCCGATCCTGTTAGAGACGATTGCCAGGATCCTTCCCGACAAATAAACTATTCTTTCAAAACTCCACAAGCCGGTGTATAGCGAGATTGACTGTACACCGGCCTGTTTTTGCATTGTTCTCTTATATCGTTGAAGCAATCAACTCCATATTTCCTTGAAGATCCACCTCTCCATAACCATAGGGCAGAAGGAAGTGGTCTCCCTTACGGACTGCCTGTCCATCTACCATACCTTCCCCTTCGATCACACTCATAATAAGAAACGGATAAGACTGCGTAATCGTTACCTGGTTTTTCACATCTATCTTCCACACCTTGTAAAACGCGCATTCACATAGCAGATTCATCGTATTCTCTGGCAGATCAGCAGCTTCCATAATGCTGTCCTCAACCTTCTTGGACGGCACAGTGATCACATCAATACTCTTCTCGATATGTAAAGCCCTGGGCTTACCATCCACCATTCTGTCATAGTCATAAACCCGGTATGTAATATCACTGTTCTGCTGCGTTTCCATGATCATTAGACCACCCTTGATCGCATGTACCGTACCTGGATCGATCTGAATAAAATCTCCCTTATGCACAGGAATCTCCCGGATCAGTTCACCCCAGCGTCCCTGGTGAATCATATCAGCCAGTTCTGTCTTATCCTTTGCGTTATGACCAATCACCAGACTGGAATCTGCCTCACAGTCTAGAACATACCAGCACTCCGTCTTACCTAGGGAACCATTTTCATGCACACTTGCATAATCGTCATCGGGATGTACCTGAATACTCAAGTCAGTCTTCGCGTCAATAATCTTAACCAACAGAGGGAATCTGTCCAGCCCAGTATTACCGAACAATTCAGGATGCTTCTCCCACAGTGCAGAGAGAGTTTCTCCTGCATATTCCCCTTCTCTAATCTTGCAATCCCCATTCGGATGTGCACTGACTGCCCAACACTCACCAGTATTACTACCCGGAATCTCATATGGCCAGTCACTACCTAATCTGTCCCCACCCCAAACCATCTGTTTGAATACAGGATTCAAAAATATAATCTGTTTCATTCCGATACCTATTCCTTTCTGTCTACGAGAATCTCTGCCTTCTCTCCTGCGCTCATTATACTATTTTCCATACAAAAGAACAAGTGACTGTGGATTACTTTTCTTCCTTTGATCCACGGTCACCTGTAGTATACTTTCTTTTACCCTTCTTTCTATTGCTTTGCCTCTGGCAGGCGCAGACGCAAAAGCCGTTTCGTCAACTGCCTGAAATTGAACGGCAGAAGTGGATAAATATAACTCTTATCAGATAACGTCTTGTTACAGACGATCGCCAAAACAAAAATCAGGATCGCCGCAAAATAGCCGTACAGCCCGAATATCGCTGTCAAGATCAGATTTAAGATTCTCATAAACTTAAGCGCATAGCCAAGTTCATAGTTCTGCTGTGTATAGTTGGCTATGGCAACGAATGCCATATACAACATAACTTCCGAGCTAAACCAGCCACTATTGACCGAAAATTCCCCCAATACAAGACCGGCCATAACGCTGAGCGGCGTGCTTAACATGTTCGGCGTATTGACTGCCGCCAGTTTCAAGCCGTCAATCGCCAGCTCAAGAATCAGGAATTGGGCCAGCAAGGGAATATTGGGCGCCTCCTGCAGCATAATAAACTGGAAAGATTCCGGCACCCATTCTGGATGATTCATCAGAAGCAGAAAGGTAGGAGTCATAATATAAGTCAAGATCGAAATTAAGAATCTGGAAAGCCGCAGATAAGTCCCTGTGATCGGTGGAAAATAATAATCGTCCGCCTCCTCCACAATATCAAAGATCGAGGTTGGAACGATCATGGCGGAAGGCGAATTATCCACCAGAATAATGATATCCCCTTCCAATACCTGGGCAGCGGCGACATCGGGCCTCTCCGTAAATTTAAACTTCGGAAAAGGATTGTACCATTTACTCTGATACAGACACTCTGCCAGACTCTCCTGGTTCATCGTCAGTGCATCTGCCTTGATATTTTCAATCTTCTTTTTGATTTTATCAAGAAAAGCATGGTCAACCCGATTATCCATATAGCAAAGAACAATGTCTGTGCGGGAGCTTTTACCAGCATTCATCATCTCCATGCGAAGCTGTGTACTTCTAATTCGCCTCCTGATCAGCGCTGTATTAAACACCACAGTCTCCACAAAACCATCTTTCGAACCACGCAGTGTCTTATCCTTATCCGGTTCCTCCACACCTCTGGCAGGATAAGTTCTGGAATCAAGCAAAATACATCTGTCATACCCATCAATAAACAGCGCAAAGACACCCGACAGGATATTATAAAAAATATCCTCCCATTTATCTTTCAAATCCACCTCTACATAGGGAGTCGCCTTCTTCGCCATCTCATAAGCATTTTGGGGCATATCTTCCGCTTTCAGACCAATAAAATACTGCAGGATCTTCATCATCAGCTCATCTTTGCAGAAACCGTCTATAAAATAAATGCACGCCTGTCTGCCACCCACCTCGATCACACGGTAGACCACATCAAAACTAATATCCGGCGCCATTCTCTCTTTCATATACAACATCGTCTGCTGCAGGGATGCCGTCATCTTTTCCTTTGATTGTTCTTCTATTTTCTGCACTATTAAAAACTCCTTCCAGGACATACCATCGTTTTTCCTAGTATGTCTTGAAAGGAGTTCGAATATACATGTTTCTTAGGATACGTCTTTTACTGTCTTATACGAATATCCAGATAACTTCCAGATTATTGCCGCCCAGTGCTGCCATGTCCGCCTCTGTCTGTATTGTCCAGATACTCCACTTCATCAAAAATGATTTGAGGCTGGTTCTCCATAATCCGGAATTGGCAGATCCTGTCATTCACATGAATTTGCGTATCCCTCACAGCGTAAGCCGGCATGAACCACTGGTCATGATCTCCACAATAGGAGCAATCGATCACCCCCTGGTGATTCGTCTGAATGATACCGAAATTTTTAAACGTGGAACTTCTAGGTACCACATGCGCCTCATATCCTTTTGGAAGTTCCATAGCAACCCCCAATGGGATCAACCTGAATTCTCCTTGTTTCATCTCTACTTCTTCCGCTGCACGCAGATCAATCCAGTCGGATTTGCCCTCTATATAAGTCAGTTTTTCTATTTTGTCCGTAAAATATTTAATCTTAATAGTTTCCAAGCTGTACCCCCTCCTCTAATGCCTGCACATCAATACTGGCACCATGGGATCCTCCTGCTGCAGGCTCTTTTGTACATCAATCACACGCTGGTTAGCACTTCCCCGCCAGCGCAGTTTCGTATTCTTAAGTTCCCACTTAAACTCTCCATCTACCAGAACATCCACATATTTCATCAGTGAATAGTTCAAAATATCCTCCCAGGAATCTCCTGTATAAAGCCAGATTGTCTTTTCAGGATACTTCTCTTTGCTTTCTTCCATCAGCTCCCGGACTGCAAGACGATTCGCCGCATGCAGCGGATCCCCTCCCGAAAAAGTAATCCCAGAGATATAAGATTTCCCCAACTGGTCAAAAATTTCCTTTTTCGCCGTGTCATCAAACAAGATACCCCCGTCTGGATCCCATGTGACTGGATTATGGCATTCCTTGCAGCAATGAGAGCAGCCGGCGACCCACAGTACAACGCGCAGCCCGTCGCCATTCAACATATCGTCCTTCGTTATATTGTGATATCTCATTACATACTTTTCCTTTCTGCGATCTCAGCCATCTTCGCATCACTCAATCTGGTATCCCCATGTACACGGGAATAAGCTAAATATCCATTCATCCGGTCGATTTTCGTCAGATTACGGCTGCCGCATATTGGACAGACATCCATCTCCAATTCCTGATGTCCACAATCATCACAGTAAGCCAAAGACAGATTCACCCCTTCATAAAATCCCATATCCATAGCCCGGCGGATCAACGTCTTAATCGCATCAATATTATAGTCGATGGGATATTTGACATACTGGATCTTACCGCCGTTTGCCAACTCCCAGAAACGGTATTCCAGATCCTGTTTCTCAATCGGTGTGATATCTTCCGTCACATGACAATGGAAGCTGTTAGACACGTATTCTCTATCTGACACCCCTTCGATAATGCCATATTTGGCCCGAAACTGCTTAACCTGCAGACCACACAGGTTCTCAGCCGGCGTACCATAAATTGCATACAGATTCCCATCTGCTTCTTTAAACTCTGTTATCTTGTTGTTGATATGCTCCAACACTTCCAAGGCAAAAGAGCCATCTTCCACCAGGGACTTGCCATTATAAAGCTCCTGCAGCTCATTAAAGGCAGTGATACCAAAACTTGCCGTAGCCGTCTTTAAAATCGGCTTAATCTTATCATGAAGCTGGAGATGTCCTCCAAGAAAACCTCCTTCACAGTAAGCCAGAGGATTGGTTGATGCACGCATCTCTCCCAAATACGCATAAGTCCTGATGTGCAGCTGCCGGATCAGATTCAGATAATAATCTAGCACTTCATAGAAATCTCTGCTCTCTTGCCGCGCTTTCGCCAGGATCATCGGTAAATGCAGCGACACCACCCCGATATTAAATCTACCCACAAAAACAGGGCTGTCCGCATCATCCGCAGGATGCATCCCCCCTCTCTCATACCAGGGAGACAGAAATGCCCTGCATCCCATAGGAGAGATCACCTTACCATACTGCTTATACATACTGGCAATGTATCCTTTCCCCGTCAGACTAAGCCAATCAGGGTACATCGTCTTGGCAGAACATTCCACTCCTGCCTCGAATACATCTTCCAGCTCCTTACCCGGTCCATGCAGATTCTCATCATACAAAAAAACGATCTTCGGAAATAAAACCGGCTTCTTACACTCCTTCTTTCCCTGTCCTTTGCGGCGCACATTGAGCATAATAATCGTGGCCATCTTCGCAAACCGGCCCATACCAATGCCTGCCGTCACCGTGATAAACGGATAATCTCCACGGCTGCTGGCTACAGTATTGAACTTGTATTCCCAACCCTGGAATCCCTGTTCAAATTCTTTCCTGACATCTGCTAACGCTTCCTCCTTCGCGGTCTCCTCATCAATGCCAAGTCTTAAATATTTCTCAATATCCCTTTGATAAGATTTCTCTGCATAAGGCTCCAAAATCTTATCCACCTCAGGTACCGTAAAGCCGCCATACTGCTGACTTGCGGCACTCAATACAATATCACCGATCACGTCAAACGCAACGTCTAGCGTCTTAGGCTCATTGTACCAGATATTTCCCATTTCAAAACCGCCGCTCAACACCTCTGCCACATTAAACAGACAACAATTCATCGTGTCTCTTCTGGCCGACATATCATGAACATACAGATAGCCGTCCCGGCATGCCTGAATCTCCTCTGTGGTCATAAAGAATTTCTGGTACAATTCTTTATTGAACTGATTGAAGATCAAACTTCTCTTGGTAGAGACAAGAGCGCTGTCCGTATTAGCGTTCTCCTTATCTCCTATATACATAATAGACTGACTCTTCTTATAGACGTCATCCATCATACGTACAAAATCCTGCTTGTAATTACGATAGTCCCGGTAACTCTTGGCTACAATCGGTTTCACATCTTCCAACGCACTCTCTACGATATTATGCATGATCTGGATCGGAATCCGTTCTTCTCCCAGTTCGTTGACCTTGTCGATCACCGTCTGGCATATATGACGCTTCTCTTCGTCCGTGAATTTGGTCAATGCACGGTAAGCGCTTTTTCCTACGGCATCAATGACCTTCTGGACATTAAAATCCTCCAGACTGCCATCCTTCTTGATCACCTTCACAATCTTATCCGGCTTGTATTCCACTTCAAAATTTTCTCCTGCCGTAGTCTCCGTTCCAAATTTACTACTCATTTACACCCCTCCATGGTAAACTCTCATCCTGCACAATGCCTTTTTACTACAATCTAATCCCACTGCAGATCGTAAACCTGCTTGCGGTACTGCTTACATAGAAAATTGAAAAATCTCTGATTTTCAACCTATATAACCGCCTTAACATTTCCCAATAGAAAGCCAAACATACAAAATATAGTTTTGGTTTACATAAAAATACTATATTTTGTGGCGTACATTCAGTATATGCTAATCCATGAACCATGTCAATGATGCTTCCCTTAGAAAAAATACCGAAAAGGGATATGCCTTTTTGTGACATATCCCAAAAAAAATTTTTCTATAAAGCGCCTATTGACATACTGCTCCTACTATACCCGAATCATACCAGAACAAGAAATCGCGTCCACAGCCTCCTGGATCACTTCCACCGGCAGGGTCAGCGCAAACCGTACATATCCCTTGCCCAACGTTCCAAAACTACTTCCCGGAGTACACAGGACACCACTTCTCTCCACCAATTCCATAACAAAAGCTACATCATCCGTGTAAGGTTTTGGAAGTTTAGCCCAGGCAAACATTGTTCCCTCACTGTCCTCCATCTGCCAGCCTATTTTCCGCAAGCCGCCGCAGAGCGCATCTCTTCTTTTCTGATACTCTGCACACTGGTCTCTTACCATCTGATCGGAACCGGTAAGCGCTGCAACTGCACCGTACTGTACCGGTAGATAAGTCCCATAATCGATCTGGGAACGAAGTTTCTTAAAGTGCGCTACCACCTCTTTATTACCTGTCAGGAAACTTACCCTTGCCCCGGTATAATTATAGGACTTAGATAAAGAATAAAACTCTACCGCCGTCTCCTTTGCCCCTGGAATACGCAGGATTGACTTGCCCACTCTGCCATCATAAATGATATCCGAATAAGCATTGTCATGAATAATCAAAATCTCATGTTCTGCCGCCCAGGGAATCAGTCTCTCATAAAAATCATCTGGCGCCGTTTTACATACTGGGTTGAGGGGGTACGATACAACCATGCATTTCGTCCTTTTTAACAATGATTCTTCCATGCTCTCTAACACTGGAAGATAGTGATTCTCCTCTGTCAGATCATAAGTGACCACTTCTGCCCCTGCAAGTGAAGGTCCTATTCCGAAAATGGGATAACCAGGATTCGGCACAAGCACTACGTCCCCCGGATCGCACAGACAAAGGCAGATATGTGCAATCCCTTCCTGGGAACCATAGACAGACATGATCTCATCCTTTCCAAGCAGTACGCCATACCGCTCTTCATACCGATGCTGCACTGCCTCAATCAGTTCTGGAAGATCGACCAGTGCATACTTGTAATTCTCCGGTTTCTTCGCCGCCTCGACGACAGCATCCACCACATGTGCTGCCGGTGGAAAGTCCGGCGTCCCTACAGATAGATTATAAATTTTCCTACCTTGTCTCTGCGCCGCATCTTTCTTCTCATTCAGAACCTGAAAAATACCCTCCTCGAATTCTTTCATACGATCTGCAAATTGTATTCCCATGTCTCTATTCCTCTTTTCTATATCGTATCGGAAACAACATAAATTATCCTGATGCCATCCCTTTCTTAATGCTTCCTTGTTTCATACTGTGTAAGCACCTTACTTAAATGCGCCTGGTATTCCTCTGCCACCTCCGCTGGTGCCAGTATCTTCGCTCCCACACCAAGCCCGGTAATCCATCCGTAGAACTGTCCGCTGAGTGCCACCTGTACTCTCACAGAGAAATGATCCCCATCTCTCCTTCTGATGGGCACTTCCTTACCAAAACGGTCTAGGATGACACCGATCAACCGATTCTCGAATTCCATCGTGACAACCTCTTCCCGCCCGCCAAACATACCGAACGTCTTATTCGCATAGGCTGCGATATCGAAACGCTCAAACAGCGCCGCACCGTGCCGCCCTATTCCTGACAATACACGGATCTGCCCCATTTTGTCCACACGAAAATGCTTGATCACGTCACTCTGTGCATCATGACCGATTAGATAGTAATTCTCATCCTTACAAGTCAGCGCCCAAGGACTGATCTGGTAACACTTACCATCTTTGCGTGGTACAAGTTCTTTCTCCAGATTCCACTCCAGATATTGAAACGAGATCTGCTCATTCCTCTGGATCGCCCGGTGGATATCGTCCACAATGTAATAAATGCTTTCGTTGGCTGTCTTGACTCTGTTTGCCACATACACCTGCCGCTGCAGCTGTCCAGCCTCAGCCCTAGACGCCAGCTTCTCGATCTTATCAATCAGCTCCCTCGATTTCTTCACGGTCAGGAATCTGGATGCCTGCACGGTCTCCACCAGAAGCTTCAACTCCGCAAGTTCAAACTCCCGTCTGGACAAATAGTAACCGCCGCCCGTTTTGGCCTTGATCAATACAATGTCATATCCAAATTCAATCAACTGGGCAATATCGTCATAGATGCTCTTACGCTCTGCCCTGATCCCATACTCCGCCAGGGCATCAATCAATGCCTGCGCACCCAGACAGTGCTCTTCATCAGACCGCTCCGTGAGGATCTTTAGAAGATATAGTAGTTTCAGTTTCTGTTTGCTGTTTCCGGCCATCTTTAACCCCTGTGTTCTATGTATTGTATTTCCACTGTTCCCTGCCTCTGCACTGCCAAAAGGGCAGGCTTATTAACCCGCCGGCAGTCAGCTCGGCACCGCTAAGATTGACAGCAATTCCCTTAACTGACGGATTTCATAATCAATCCGCACATCTAAATCTTTCTCTTTTCCTTTTGGATTGAACCAGCAGGAGGCAATTCCAGCATTTTCCGCTCCCTTCATATCGCTTGTAAGGGAATCCCCCACCAGAATACATGTCTCTCTGGCTCCCTCTGGCAGCGCTGCAAAGCAGGCGTCAAAATATCCTTTCATCGGTTTCGGACAGCCCATCAATTCGGACACAAAGACCCCATCCATAACCTGGTCTAAGCCTGACAGTTTCATCTTATTGCTCTGTGTCGCATTGACTCCATTGGTTACCACGTATTGGCGAAAACCTAATTCCTTCAACTTCATGACAAGTTCCTTTGCACCATCTATATAATAGTAGACACTGCCCAGTTCCTCCTGGTAACGTGCTGCAATCTCCTCAGGCTCAATCTGCTTAATTCCCAATTCTTCCAGCAGCACTCTGAATCTGCCTGTCTTCACTTCTTCCTTACTGATCTCGCCACGCTCCAGCCGGTTCCAGTGATCTCTGTTGATTGCATCATACCGCGCGACAATTTCTTCATCAATCGGCAGTGCATATTTCGTAAAGACTGCCCGGATCGCATAATTCATGGAACGGTCAAAATCTAACAAAGTCTGATCCAGATCCCATAAGATCGTTGTATACTTTCCCATTTCTTTTCCCCCGTTATCCTACATCTCGCACCTCGTGATATAAAAAAGTCAGGCACCTCGGCCTGACTTTACAACATCACAAGCATGACAATACCCTGTTGCAACTAAACAGCCGTATTCTCCCCGGCCCCATCTGCCTGCATACCCATTCCTGTATCCACTGCTGCCTTGGCATCCTTATTCTTTCTCCACTTTACACCAATAATACATGCCACAACCACCACTGCCACGATCAACACAAACACTAATAAATAAGACAAAAATGCATTTAAGAATAAAATCAGCTTTGCCATCTTCGTTCCCCTTCCCATGTAATAAAATAGTTTTCCTAAAAACCATATCTATGATACCACTAATCAGAAGGTATCGTCAAGTAAGTCTGCACCATCTGCCGCCGTCGTTGCTAATTTATCACAGCGCTCGTTTTCCGGATGACCATCATGCCCTTTAACCCATCGAAAAGTCACTGTATGGGGCTGTTTCGCCCGCAGCAGGCGCTCCCACAGATCAATATTTTTCACAGGCTTATTCCCCGCTGTCTTCCAATTCCGCTTGATCCAGCCATCAATCCAGTTTTGGTTAAATGCGTCTGTTACGTATTTGGAATCTGAAATAAGCGTGACTTCACAGGGTTTCTTCAATGCCTCCAGCCCAACGATCGCCGCCATCAGTTCCATGCGGTTATTAGTCGTCTTTTTATATCCTGCAGAATATTCCCTCTCATGCAGTATTCCTTTCGTATCGACATACTGCAGCACCGTGCCATAACCGCCCGGTCCTTCCGGGTTACCACGGGCGGCGCCGTCTGTATAGATCGTCACTTTCACCTTATATGCCCCTTTCTCGCCCATAACAGTCTATTTCAATACCATTTCGTTTCGGCTGCCTTCCCCGTCAGAAATATCACGGCCATTTTCCTTCCAGAAGAAATCGCTCTGCCATGGTTTCTGCCTCACGGATAATCTGCTCATCATATCCTAGTACTTTAAGCAGCGCAATTGCATTTCGTGTCGTGGCCGGACCAGGCATCAACGTATAAGGGAAGAAAACATCTTCCGCTTCAATCCTTTCCTCAAAATGGTAATTAACATACTCCTGTTCCAAAAGTTTCGTAAGCTCCACATCATGTGTCGCCGCAAAACAGATTACATTTCCTTGGGCAAACATCTTCATAATCTGTGCAGACGCTGCAATCCGCTCCACCGTATTGGTTCCGCGGAGAACCTCATCCACAAAGCAGAGTACATATCCATGTTCTTTCTGTGCTCTCTTTGTCTGATCTAAGATCCGTTTAATAGACTTAATCTCTACCATATAGTAACTCTGGCCGCCCGCAAGATCATCCTTCAGCGACATAGAGGAATAAATACGGAAAAATGGCGCCTCATAGCGTCTGGCCAGACAGGTGTGTATCGTCTGTGCAAGTACAGCATTCAAAGCCGTTGCACGTAGAAACGTTGACTTGCCGGAGGCATTTGAACCAGTCAGCAGCACCCCTTTTCTTGTATCGATAGAATTCTTCACAGGATCCGACAACATGGGATGATAGAGATGGTCGATCACCATATGCTTATCCGCATCCTTTTCAAATCTTATCACTGGAACACAGTACCCGCCTTCCAGGCTGTTTCTGTATGATCCAATCACCACTGCCGTCTCAATCTTACCGATTAGCGTTACCATCTCATCTATCTCCGCAAGATGTCCCCTGACAGCCCGAAGTGCATTGTTAAACTGGATCAGATCCAAATAAAAGAGCATGCGCAGATAATCCAACACAATGCTCAATGGATTACCGTTTCCCTTCTCCACATAGACGATCAGATAGGAATTGCGGATAAAACTTTTCATTTGCTGATAACACTCCACAAGACGTTCCTGCTCTACCGCAATCCCTGCAATCTTTTTCTTACCAAGCTGCTGCGCCGCATCCAGCATCCTATTGATATAACGGAAGCTGGTGATATAAGGTTCAATCTGTTTATATTCTTTAAAGTACCCTATGATATTATGGCACAGCACAATAAGCAGCGCCGCGATCCCCACCGGCAGAGACACAAACATTGCACCGATACAGCCGAAGATCAGGACATCCCCCAGAAGATACGCAGCATTCTTCCGCTCTCCTAAGATATCCAGATTTTCTATATATTCCTGCAGGGAATACCGTCCCATCCTTCCCAGATTATGACATACCTTCTGCACAAGATGGCGTTCCTCTTCATGTTCCATAAAATAGGCAATCTGCGCTTCCCACTCCGTCATCTTCTCCACATCACAAAGCGGGGTCCTCAACCTGTGATATAGATACTCATCCCCAGCAGCGCTGCATGACACGTTAATCTTTTGATAGATCGTATCCATGTTCAAATCATTCCACGTAATATCATCAATCTGTAAAGGATCCTGGTGTCTGAGGCAGTACTTCTTTATATGCTCCATCTCCCCCGCTTTATAAACTCTTTCTGAAGGCCTGCCATAGCTTTGGTAGATCTGCTCCAGCGTTCTTTTCTGAAATGTCCTGCTGTTTAAATATTCTTTTCCCATCAAAAGGACAATCAGGATAAGGATCATGCCTGCCAACACTAAAGATTCCATATGGTTTTCCAATTATCTGAGATTATCTATGATCTCATTTGCCTTTCTGTAAATTGCTTCCACATCATAGTCTTCTGCAAACCTGCCGTTCTCATACAGAATCCGTCCCTGGATCATCGTCATCTTAACATTCTGCTTACTGCCGCTGTAAACCAGATTCTTGGGAATGTTGTTAATAGGCTGCATATTAGGCTGGTGCAGATCAATCATAATAAGGTCTGCTGCTTTCCCAGCCGCAAGCACATCCGTATCCGGCAGATACATTGCCTTAGAACCATTGACCGTCGCCATTTTGAGCACTTCCCACGCATCCACGGCAGAAGCATCCTTCTCCCGCAGCTTGGCAAGCCCTGTCACCAAAAACATTTCCCGGAACATATCCAGGCAGTTATTGCTGGCAGGCCCGTCCGTACCGATAGCCACATTGATCCCCTTCCTAAGATAGTCAGAAATCGGCGCAATGCCGCTGGCAAGTTTCGTATTCGAGCCAGGATTCGTTACCACATGCAGACCGCGCCTGCAAAAGATCTCCATATCCTCTTCATCCAAATATACACAGTGATATCCACCGCCGCCATAGTCATAGATGCCAAGCGACTCAAACAGCTTCGTTGGAGACATACCATGGCGCTCGATACAGCCTTCCACCTCTGACTTAGTCTCCGCCAAATGCGTGTAAACCGGCGCCTTATACTTATGTGCCATTGCCGCTACCTTTTCCAGCAGCTCTTTAGAACAGGTATATTCCGCATGGAATCCTATAAAATAACTCAGGAGGGGGTCAGTATGATTCAGCGCCTGGTACCGCTGCTCCATCAATTCCAGGGAACGCTCAAATTCTGCTGGCGTCTGTCCACTGGTGCCGCTCACCTGTACACAGCGCATCCCCATCTCCACACAAGCCTTCGCCGTAGTCTCTGGCGTCAGATACATATCGAAGATCGAAGTGATACCACTGGTCAGATATTCCAATACCGCTAATTTCGTCAGGTGATAGATCATTTCCCCATCCATCTTCGCTTCAATCGGAAAAATCTGCTGAAACAGCCAGTCCTGCAACGGCAGGTCATCTGCATAGGAACGCAGCAGTGTCATACCAGAATGGGTGTGTGCATTCTTAAATCCCGGCATTAGAAGATTTCCCTCACAGTCAATCTCTCTGTCCCACTTGACCACCTCTCCATTCCCACTGCCAGACTCCCTGTCATTTCCATCTCCTACATACAGGATCCTGCCGTCCTGCACCCAGAGCTCTCCTTTCACCAACTGGTCTGTTACCATTGTCAATATCCGCGCATTATAAAATCTGATATTCATACTCTTCGTACCTTTCCATCTGGACTTTCCTGATCTTCTATGATGCATGCTCTGTTTCCAGGCGTCTTTGGTCCATTATCTTTTAGAACTTCGTAATCGACTCTACTAACAGTTTCTCAAATTTCGGCGCAACTGCATTCGCCGCTTCCTGCACTTCCTCATGGGTCAACGGCGCACTGTTCATGCCTGCTGCCAGATTGCTGACACAAGATACCCCACAGATTTTCATGCCCATATGGTTAGCCGCAATCGCCTCCACCACAGTACTCATACCGACCGCGCTGACCCCCAGCTTATGCAGCATCTGAATCTCTGCCGGGGACTCGAAGGAAGGTCCTGTAAGCTGTGCATAAATGCCTTCAAAAAGCTCAATCCCGTTATCCTTCGCCGTATTTACAATGATCTCCTGCAGATCTTCATCATAAACATGGGACATATCCGGGAATCTCGTTCCAAGTTCCTCTACATTCGCCCCAATCAGGGGATTCGGTGCAAACAGGGAAATATGATCCTTGATCAGCATCAGACTACCCGCATGGAACGCCGGATTGATTCCGCCCGATGCATTTGTCAGAAACAAGATTTTAGCACCCATCATCTTCATCAGCCTGGTGGGAAGCACCACATCCGTGATTGGATAACCCTCATAATAATGCACCCGGCCCTGCATCAGCACAACAGGAACCTTATTGATATACCCGAAGATAAACTTGCCGGCATGTCCAGGCACCGTAGATACCGGAAATCCCTCGATCTCACTGTAGGGAAGCTCTGCTTTCACATCTACTACTTTGGCAAAATTACCAAGACCAGAGCCGAGAACCACCGCCACTTTCGGTTCAAAATCAATCTTTGCCTTATAACATTCATAACATTTTAAAAGTTTTTCATATACAGGATTCATTTCCTTTACCACCTTTCTATTCTGATCAGATTCCGCTTTCTTTTCGTCCTATTATATCATACGAAAAAGATTCTGACATCTTTTTTATACAAAACGACAACAAAACGAACAGAACACGTTTGTGGGATTCGCTTGCTTTGCTGCGACAACTCAAAAAAGCAAAGAAATTTTATTATAAATATAGAGAAACGGACTCCGAAGAGTCCGCGTACATAAGATTTTTCAGATAATGATACAAACCATTCCGCCATTACAATCATTCACAATCTTCTGCATGGTTTCCTGCAGTTTAATCTGGCTTTCCTCGTTGATCATAGAGATCTTGCCTGTAATCCCGTCATTCACAAGCTGTTCTACCGACTTGCCGAAAATATTTGTTTCCCAGATACCTTCTTCACTTGTCTCCGTATCCGATATAAACTGAATCAGATCTCTAGCCTGCTCCTCCGTCCCGACGATCGGAGAGATCTCCGTCTCAATACTTGCTTTGATCATATGAATGCTGGGACTTTCTGCCTTGATCTTTACCCCAAATTTATTCCCCTGCCGGATCAGTTCCGGCTTCTCTAACATGATCTCCTCCCGGTCAGGCATCACCACACCATATCCTTTATAGCGGACAGATTCCAGGGCATGAAGCACCTTCACATACTCACGCTTCATTTTCGCCATTTCCTTCAGCATAGCAAGCATCTGGTATTCACTTCCAACTGTCTCCCCAACCAAATCACTGATCATTTCATAATAGTAGGAATCATCTACATCCAGAAGAATCCTCACGCTGCCGTCGGACATATTGATTCCATCCAGTTTGCATTTTTTGATATACTCGCTCTCAGGCATGAATGTCCCTGCAGTGATATCACGGATGCTGCTTAAGTTTCCCATCAGATTTTTGATCTGTACAATGATATCCTGCTTCATTTTGTGATCATAGGGAAGCATTTCCACCCATTTGGGCATATAGAACTCAATCATGGTCAACGGAAATTCATAAAGAATATTTTCCATGATATGATTGATATCCTCCCGCTTAAGCTGCTCGCAGTTCACCGGCATCACAGTGACCTGATGTCTCTCGCTGATCTCATCTGCCAGCATCCTGGTTTCTTCTGCGTAAGGCCTTGCAGAATTAAGCAGTACAATAAAAGGTTTGCCCAATGTCTGCAGTTCCGTGATCGTGCGCTCCTCTGCCTCCAGGAAATTATCTCTTCCAAGTTCTCCGAAAGAACCATCACAAGTCACTACAATACCAATCGTAGAATGGTCTTTGATTACCTTACGGGTACCGATTTCCGCCGCTTTTGTAAACGGGATCTCCTCTGCCGACCAAGGCGTCTTTACCATCCGTTCTACATCCTCTTCCATGTGTCCGGCGGCCCCATCCACCATATATCCCACACAGTCAATCAGACGGATTTTCACCTCTATATCCGTGCCCAGCCGGATCTGCGCCGCTTCCTTAGGTATAAACTTTGGCTCTGTCGTAGTGACTGTTCTTCCTCCCGCACTCTGAGGCATTTCATCCTGTGCCCGTTCCTTTTCATTTTCGTCTTCCATAAAAGGCAGTACCAACAGGTTCATAAACCGCTTAATAAAAGTCGATTTGCCAGTCCTGACCGGTCCCACCACGCCCAGATATATTTCTCCTCCTGTGCGCAGCTGTATATCTTTGTACAGGTCATATGTATTATTCTGTAAAAAGTCCATAAGAAATCCTCCTGCTTATACTTATAAATGTATATGCAGAAGGATTTTTATCTATTCTGGTCATTCTTCAATTTGATGGAAAATAATACAGTTTGGCTGGTTTACCTTTATTTCCCTGCCATTCATGACAAGAAGCCCGTTTTCCAGATCCACGTTAAAGAACGTCATCGTGTCTGACTCATGATTCAGGGAAACCAGATGTCTGTTATCCGGGAACAGATTCGCATCCTTCGGATAATCACCGCTGACCGGCAGGCAAAGTATCTTCGAAAGCATTCCTGTCTCCTGATCCACACGGTAAATAACTGCGCTGTTATCCCCGGCATTGGAACTTACCACATACTGGAAATCCTCAGAAATGTTCAACGCACTGGCAGCCGATCCCCCCGCATGATAATCATTCAGTGTAGAGATCGTCTGTATCTTCTCAAACTCCGGATTACCATCTACCTCTTCATACGTATAGACATCAATATAATTCTTTAGCTCATGCACAATATACATATATCTTCCATCGCTGGAAAACTTCAAATGACGTGGTGCCGACTCCTGCTCACTCCTGACCATATCAATCGGACGCAGTTTCCCATTCTTATGGTCAAGCCGGTACACATTGACATGATCCAATCCAAGATCAGCCGCACACAGATAATGGTTGTCTCTTGTCATCTTAACACAGTTGACATGAGGTCTGAAATTACGTTCCGCAATACTGCCAAGACCCTTATGGTAAATCTCATCCGTAATCTCCGCAACGCCGCCATCTTCCCGCAGCCTGAGTACTGTGATCTTCCCATCATGATAACCGCCTACAAATAGAAACCTGTCCTCATAATCTGTAGACAGATAGCACCCACGCATACCATTGATGCTGCCTGCGTTAATGACCTCCAACTCCCCATTTTGCATAATCCTATAAGATTCCACTCCGAAATCAGTGATGGAATACAGAAATTTTTTATTATGGGAAATCGTAATATAAGAAGAATTGGTAATCTTCACCTGGTTCTTCTCGATCAAACGGCCATTCTTCATATCTACATCATAGATCTTGATGCCGTATTTATCTACATTGCCCACGGTATAGGTTGAAACGTATGCTACATATTTACCCTGACTCATATCCAAACCATGCCTTTCTTATCGTTTTGTCCCAGGTCCCTGTTTATTGCCGCAAGAACAAGATTATTCCCTGCAGCAGCACAAGCCCAGATTTAGGACTATCTCAACGCAGTATTTGAGTTGATTTTATCACAAATTTACAGCTATGTTAATCATTTTCATAAAAAATGATTTTATTTTTAAAAATACCATTGACATACCACTTCTTTTTTGTATAATGAGACTCAGTGTCTGTTTAGTTTTAGTAAACTTTGAGTTTATTATGACTGAGTACAGATACAAATGATCACAGAAAAGAGACGAATCATTATGGACAGTAATTCCAGCCGCATGGAGATTGGCAGTAAGATCAGAGAACTGCGGAACCAAAAAGGACTGACACAGGAAGAACTGGCTGACCGTTGTGAATTATCCAAGGGTTTTATAAGCCAGTTGGAAAATGACCTGACTTCACCGTCCATCGCTACCCTGATCGATATTTTACAGTGTCTTGGCACAAACCTGAAAAATTTCTTCAATGATGACGACGATGAGCAGATCGTCTTTTCCAATGAAGACTTCTTCCAGAAGACAGATACCGAACTGCACAATAAAGTAGAATGGATCATCCCAAACGCACAGAAGAATATGATGGAACCCATTCGCGTCACCTTAGAACCAGGCGGCTCCACCTATCCGGACCAGCCTCATGAAGGAGAAGAATTCGGCTATATCCTTTCAGGCGCTGTCACCATCGTGATCGGAAACCGCAGCATGAAGGCCAAGAAGGGAGAAGCCTTCTATTATACCCCTAACTCAGAACACTATATCAAAGCTGGCAGCAAAAGCGGCGCTGTATTCCTTTGGGTCAGCACACCGCCTAACTTCTAGGCAGATCTCCAGCCATAGGCAGCAAAGCAAAATGCTGCAAAATATATTTTACGGAGGATAACGTCCATGTCCAAAGAATTGATCCACTTCAATAATATCTCCAAATCCTTTGACGGACAAATGGTATTAGACGAGCTGAATCTTACCATCCATGAGAATGAATTTGTCACGCTGCTAGGGCCAAGCGGCTGTGGCAAAACCACTACCCTTCGCATTCTGGGCGGCTTTGCCACGCCAGATACCGGCAGTGTTATTTTCGATGGACGGGATATCACGAATCTTCCGCCGAATCTACGGCCTCTCAACACCGTTTTCCAGAAATATGCTCTTTTTACCCATATGAATATCGCTGAGAATATAGCCTTCGGCCTAAAGATCAAGAAGAAATCCAAAGCCTATATCGCAGATAAAATCCGCTACGCTTTGAAACTTGTCAACCTGGAAGGCTACGAAAACCGTATGCCGGACTCCCTAAGCGGAGGCCAGCAGCAGCGCATTGCCATTGCCCGTGCGATCGTTAATGAACCAAAGGTGCTGCTCTTAGACGAACCTCTAGGTGCACTGGATCTGAAACTACGCCAGGAAATGCAGTATGAACTAATCCGCATGAAAAATGAGTTGGGTATTACTTTCGTCTACGTTACCCATGACCAGGAAGAAGCACTCACCATGTCCGATACGATCGTCGTCATGAACCAGGGCTATATCCAGCAGATCGGCACACCTGAGTCTATCTATAACGAACCCGAAAATGCCTTTGTTGCCGATTTTATAGGGGACAGCAACATCATCTCCGCTGTGATGATTGAGGATAAACTGGTCAATATCCTGGGAGCCCGGTTTGCCTGCGTAGACACTGGATTCGGTCATAATAAACCGGTAGATGTGGTTATCCGCCCGGAAGACGTAGAACTGACAACGCCCTCCCAGGGCAGCTTAGACGGGATTGTTACCCATCTGATTTTCAAAGGCGTCCATTATGAAATGGAAGTCATGGCAGGCGGCTTTGAATGGCTGGTACATTCTACATCTCTGCATCCGGTTGGCGAAAAGGTTGGGATCAAAGTCGATCCTTACAATATCCAGATCATGAACAAACCGGCATCAGAAGACGAGGAGGCGGTGGCAATTGAAATCTAAAAAATGGCTATCTGCGCCTTACACGCTATGGTCCATAATTTTTATCATCATACCGCTGTGTATGATCTTCTATTATGGACTGACTGACAAAACAGGCGCTTTTACTCTAGACAATATTATGGCGATTGCAACAGCAGAACATGCAAAGGCACTGCGCCTTTCCCTGCTGCTTTCCCTGATCAGTACACTGATCTGCTTTCTGCTTGCCTATCCATTAGCCATGATCCTTGCAAATATGAAAGTAAGTCAGCACAGTTTTATCCTATTGATATTCATTCTTCCCATGTGGATGAATTTCCTGCTCCGCACGCTTGCGTGGCAGACATTGCTGGAGAAAAACGGAGTCATTAATAATGTCTTATCGTTTTTTCACCTGCCAAATATCAATATCATCAATACCCCTTACGCCATCATTCTGGGCATGGTTTACAACTTCCTGCCCTTCATGGTACTGCCTTTATATAATGCATTGTCTAAGATCGATGAAAATGTAATCAATGCTGCCAGGGATCTGGGCGCAGACAATCTACATACCTTTTTCCGTATTATACTGCCGCTCTCCATACCGGGTATCATCAGCGGTATTTCCATGGTCTTTGTCCCTGCGCTGACCACTTTCGTAATCAGCTCTCTGCTGGGCGGCAGCAAGATCCTGCTGATCGGTAATGTCATAGACCAGGAATTTACACAGGCTTCCAACTGGAATCTTGGAAGCGGTCTTTCTATAGTGTTGATGCTGTTCATCATCCTAAATATGATCGCATCCGCAGTTTTTGACAAGGAGGGGGAGGGATCCATGCTATGAAAAACGCAGCAAAAAAGATTTATATTACCCTGATCGTACTTTTCCTCTACGCTCCCATTGGTACCCTGATGGTACTTTCCTTCAATGCCAGTAAGACGAGGGCCAAATGGGGGGGATTTACCTTTAAATGGTATGGACAGCTTCTCCATAATGCCGAAATCCTGAAAGCTTTTGGCAATACGCTGATGATCGCGCTGCTTTCTTCTGTGATTGCCACCGTGATCGGTACTATAGCCTGCATCGCCATGAACAGCATGAAGAGACGGACCCGGACAGTAATGTTGGGAATCACCAATATTCCCATGCTGAATGCTGATATTGTGACGGGTATTTCCCTGATGCTGCTCTTCATCAGCTTCGGCTTTCGGTTTGGACTTGGCACTATACTGCTTTCCCATATCACATTCAATATACCTTACGTGATCCTAAGCGTCATGCCCCGCATGAAACAACTCAACCCAAGTATTTATGAGGCGGCTCTGGATCTTGGGGCTTCTCCGGTGACAGCTTTCTTTAGAGTTGTCTTTCCGGATCTTCTGCCTGGTATCCTGTCCGGTTTCCTCATGGCTTTCACCATGTCGCTGGATGATTTTATCATCACGCACTTTACAAAGGGAGCCGGGGTAGACACACTGTCTACCAAGATCTATACCGAAGTACGAAAAGGAATCAAACCAGAGATGTATGCCCTGTCCACTCTCATTTTTGTGACAGTGCTCGTGTTGTTGATCCTTGTGAATGTGACCCCGGAAAAGAGAAAAAAGACGCTGCGTAAATGTGCAGACTAAAAGAAAGAAAGAAAGGAAAACCTATATGAAATATACTACAATAACACAAAAACTTCTGCTTGGCGGTGTGATGCTGCTTGCTGCCACAAGTGCTGCCGGCTGCGGCTCCTCTGGCGGCGGGGAAAATGGGCAGGTCATTGTCTACAACTGGGGAGAATACATTGATCCGGAAACACTCGAAATGTTCGAGGAGGAAACCGGAATCGAGGTCATATATGATGAATTCGAAACCAACGAGATCATGTACCCAAAAGTAGAATCTGGCGCTGCTTCCTATGACGTAATCTGTCCTTCTGATTATATGATCAGTAAGATGATCGCAAACGATATGCTTTCTGCGTTGGATTTCGACAAGATTCCAAATGCTGAGGCTAATATCGGCGCACAGTACTATGAGCAGTCCAAAGGCTTCGACCCGGAAAATAAATACTCTGTCCCTTACTGCTGGGGTACGGTAGGCATCCTCTATAATAAGACTATGGTTGAGGAACCTATTACCTCCTGGACACAACTCTGGGATACAAAATATGCTGACAATATCCTGATGCAGGATTCTGTACGGGATGCCTTCATGGTAGCTGAGAAATTAAATGGATTCTCCATGAACACCACTGATCCCCAGGAACTGGAAACTGCCAAGAATTCCCTGATTGAGCAGAAGCCACTGGTACAAGCCTACGTGATCGATCAGGTGCGCGATAAAATGATCGGCGGCGAAGCTGCCATCGGTGTGATCTATTCCGGCGAAGCAATCTACACACAGCGTGAAAATCCCGACCTCGAATACGTAATTCCAGAAGAAGGCACCAACGTCTGGATTGATTCCTGGGTTATCTTAAAAGATGCGCCTAATAAAGAAAATGCTGAGAAATTTATTGACTTTATGTGCCGCGCTGACGTAGCAGTTAAAAACTTCGAATACATCACATACTCCACTCCTAATGAAGCTGCACGGGAACTGATCGAAGACGAAGATATCCGTAATTCCGAGATAGCCTTCCCGGATCTGTCAAAGTACAACCATTTGGAAACCTTTGTGTATCTTGGCGAGGATGGAGATGCACTGTATAACGAATTATGGAAAGAAGTCAAGTCAAACTGATTTTCACATCCTGGATCTGCATTGGCAGCATGACGCATTGCACGCAGAAACAAATTGATCCTTTAACAAACTGTATGCTAAAACCTCACGATCTTCTCACTCTATGGACAGAAAATCGTGAGGTTTCTTGTTTGTACGGCTTCCTGCCAATCAGTATTTCTGGAATGCACTGTTAAGTGCATATACCGTATCATTATCTCCCATTGCAAAGAAGATCACGTTACCGCGGCTCTCGATCAACATAGTCTCTGCACTGACACAGATCCACTTATTCAAATCAGCATTGTCTTTCAGCTGCTGCTTGACTGTATCCACATTTTCCTCTTCTACCCGAAGAAGCACAAACTGAAAAGCATTGGGGGAAACCATGGGAATGGAGACCGCCCCTTCCGTATAACTGATGGCATCTGTTCCCAGGATGGAGACTTCTATCTCATCTGTCAGCTCATAAGTTTCAAAGTTATCCAGCCCGCTTCTAAAATCCTCTGACAGATCTGCCTTCTCATAAATACCTGCTATGAGATCACTCAGATTTCCCTCCAGCTGGTCCGCCGTTTCCTGCTTACCTGTTCCACAGGCACAACAGAACACAACAATCATCATAAGTATACCTGTCAATATTTGTTTTGCTTTCATTTCCATTCCTTTCTACCCCATCTCAAACCACTTAACGATAGACCGGGGACTTTCAAACAATTTATTCCGGCACAAACAACGCACTAACTGCACATCTGTTGCCATATTGCTGCAAATATGTTTCTACGATCCTCAAACTGTCCGTAAAAATCTCCTGTTTCATCATACCTTTTCTGGTAAAAAATCTCCAGAAAACTTACATTCACCTTCTGTGTAAAAGCCTCCTGACACCGTTCCCTGATCTGTTCTTGTATATCTCTGCGCAGATCATGCCAGACAGTCAAAAACGCCTCATAGCTTGAAAGCATTGGCACTGCCAGCCACTTTCTGATCTTCACCTTCGTCCGGTTTGGTATCTGGCAGGCATCTTCCAACAGAAAATAATGCATTCCGTTCTCGTCATACTTTCTGCCCAGAGGAAACAATCTGCACAGACCTGGCCGATGCGTATGAATCCTACATCTTTCTTTCTGATCTAAGAATCCACAAGCATCTGTATCTGGCTGCATCCTGACCACCGGAAGAATAAGACCGTCTTCAACGCACAGTTCTATTTTCTCCTGCATGAGACTGGAAAAATCCATATTGAGCGCCATCTGCATCTGGAACATATCATAGGGATCCAACAGGATCGACTGCCCCATGCCCCGGCAGCAGGCACTGCATCCATTGCACTCTCCGCATCCCAGCTTCGCCATATCATTATGATCCAATAATCCCATCCTTATCCCTCTAACTTTTCATGGAAGAAATCAGCGATCCGCTTCCAGATCTCTTTCTGGAAAAACTGTTTGTCTGCATGGTCCGCTCCTTCAATCGCAATAAGTTTCACGTCACATCCAGCTTTCTCCAGCTGATCATGCAGGATCTCTCCCTGCGCAAAAGGCACTGTATGGTCGTCTATGCCGTGCAGGATCATAAACGGCGGCGCCTCCTTTGTCACAAGAGTTACCGGACAGGCTTTTAAGGCTTCTTCCTTATGCAGCATAACGTTCATACCCAGCATAAGAGACTCCGGTGAAGCTGCCGCTTCCACAGGGGAATCATAAGGAAAGCAGGAAACATCTGTAGGTGGATACCAGGGACACGCCGCCTGTACCCTGCTGGAATATTCTATGTAGTCTCCTACATCGTATGCAGGATTATTCTCAAGCGCTGCCATTGCCGTCAGATATCCCCCTGCGGATTCTCCCATAACCCCAAAACGCTCCGGATCAATTCGAAAACGTTCACTATGGGCACGCAGATACCTGATTCCTGATTTAATATCGATAAGCGGCATCGGATAAGGACCCTCATTGCTGGTACGATACTCCACACTTGCCACCACAAAACCACTTCGAGCCAGCTTGGCCAAATAAGGCAGATGGGCGGACTTATCCATCTGTACCCAGGCCCCGCCACAGATCCATACGATACACGGATACAGCCTCTGCGTATCTTCCGGATAGATAATATCCATCTTCAAGTCTCTCCTCGTATGCCCAAACCAAGCATCCACCTGAGAAAAGGCCATTCCCGTCACAGCAGCATACTGTGGTTCTTCTACTTTAATCGTTACTGTTTCTCTCATTTTCCTTGCTCCCTTCTGCAATCACCTGCTTGCCATCCTCTACAATCAAATAGATATCCGCACCGGTCTTCTGCTCAAAATATGCTCTTAATTCCAGATTCTTATCCCACTTCGACTGCGGAAAATTCCCATATCTTCTCTTAACATCAAGCATTCTCTCTTCCATGTTCATGACCCCTTCTGCCCCAGCAAGGGAATCACACAACTGAATCAGCCTGTCATAATCATCCAGCTCTATCCGCCCTAAAGCCTGCCGAAGTTCTTCCGTCTGCGCCGCTGTGATATCAAACTTTCCGATATATCCCTCCAATACCCCTTCATTGAAAGAGTGCGTCAGACAGATTCTTGCCACCTCATCATACCCCAGTCTGCACATATACTTCCATCCATCATACACATGTCCTAAATGCTTCACTCCGAATTTTCTGCCAATATCATGAAGCAGACCAGCCACATAGGCCTTCTCTGCATCCATTCCCTGGCAGGCTCTTGCAATCCTCTCTGCACAGTGCGCCGTTACGCGGCTGTGGTCTTCCCACGGTCCCGGATTACATTTTCCGGCATCCACCAATAGTGCCTCTGCTTCCTGTCGTGTCGGATACATAACTTTTCTTCTACCTCTTTTCACTGTATAGGAGCATAATACTAAGTCCGTTACGATATAGTATAGCATACCAGCCCCCAGGCATTCAATAACTTATCCTTTTACAAGCCAGCGCCTCCATACAAACCGGCTTCTCTATCCCAGCCATCATCTCTATGCAAACCCGCTTCTCCATGTTAAAATGATAGTGCTTTCTTGCGAAATAACCCTTTCTCGCAGTCCCAACAGAAGATCAAATCTACTGCTAGAACAGCTGTAATGAAAACTCTGAGAGCTGTATTAATGACAGGAGGTCCAAAATGCCAGCAAAATACCTTAATAATTCCAGAAAAAATCTACCGGCCAGACATCTGTCTTCCTCTATAATCATGGTTCTCCTCTCCCTTCTGCTTGCTGCCACCGGTCTGTTGTTTCTCCGGCTGCGAAATGGTGTACAGATAAGGCCATCCCAGGATCAAGACATCCTCCCTGTTACAGAAATAATCTGTTACAGACAGGATGATGCCCGCTGGGGTAAAGATATGCTGGGAAATTCAAACTATACTCTGAGCTCGTCCGGCTGTCTGGTTAGTTGTATCGCCTCTGCCCTCTCCATGGAACGCGGTATGGAAGAAACTCCTGGTACATTAAACCAGAAATTCTCTTCTGAACAGATCTATGATGCTGAAGGTAACCTTCTGTGGGAAAACCTGCGCAAACTGGGTAGTTATCAAGTAGATGTCTATCCAGAAGTCTCATCGGATCTAATAGATTCCTGCCTTTCTGCAGGCCGCTACCCGATCATCAGAGTAAGAAATCATATCCTTGGCAGTTTCCATTATGTATTGATCCTTGGCGTATGCGACGGAGATTATCTGTGCATGGATCCTCTGCAGGATGAAACGGTACCTTTGTCCTCTTATGGACGACGGGTGTATGGGATTCGATGTGTGTCAGACATTACAGCGCCTAAATCGTGAAATGCTTTCCATATTGTCTATTCTCTATATTTTTATCCAGACAACCGCCCACAAATTGTTGAAACCCTATATTGTAAGCAATAAATGAAATTGTTAGAATAAGTCCGTAAACAGAAATCAATAAATAGAGCATGCCAGCGACGCGGCAAGGAGGAAGACTATGAAGCTTTATAATATCGAGGATCCTGAAAGTTTTCTTAATGTGGTCAGGAAATGCACCGGTAATGTCGAACTGGTTTCCAAACAGGGAGATCGGTTGAATCTGAAATCTGAACTGACCAAATATATTGCGATCAGTCAGCTTTTCACAGACAATACATTTATCAATGAGATGGAACTGATCGTCTCCGAGCCAGAAGACATGAAAATTCTTCTGAACTATATGATGGAGGGAAATAAATAAAATTTCATTTTTTATTAAATGTTTTATCAAAATCTATCCATACAAATAAAAGACCCGCAGATTTGAACATCTGCGGGCCTTCTTATCTTTATACTATGTAATTCTCTTAGAACTTACCTTCCTTAGCGGCTTCTTCAATACTAACTGCCACAGCTACCGTAGCGCCTACCATCGGATTGTTACCCATACCGATCAGACCCATCATCTCTACGTGAGCCGGAACAGAAGAAGAACCAGCAAACTGTGCATCGGAATGCATACGTCCTAAAGTATCTGTGAAACCATAGGATGCAGGACCGGCTGCCATATTATCTGGATGCAGAGTACGTCCTGTACCACCACCAGAAGCAACAGAGAAGTACTTCTTACCAGCCTCAGTTCTCTCCTTCTTATAAGTACCTGCTACCGGATGCTGGAATCTTGTCGGGTTGGTAGAGTTACCAGTAATGGAAACGTCAACGTTTTCTTTCCACATGATTGCAACGCCTTCCGGAACGGAATTTGCTCCATAGCAGTTAACCTTGGAACGAAGACCCTCAGAATATGCGATTCTGTCGACTTCTTTCACTTCGTTGGTATAAGGATCATACTCTGTCTCAACGAAAGTAAATCCATTGATTCTGGAGATGATCTTGGCAGCGTCTTTTCCAAGACCATTCAGGATAACGCGGAGCGGTTTCTGGCGAACCTTGTTAGCCTTCTCAGCGATACCGATAGCACCTTCTGCCGCTGCAAAGGACTCATGACCTGCCAGAAATGCGAAGCAGTCTGTATCCTCTTCCAACAGCATCTTGCCAAGATTACCATGGCCAAGACCTACTTTACGTGTATCTGCAACAGAACCAGGAATACAGAAAGCCTGCAGACCTTCTCCGATCGCTGCTGCCGCGTCAGCTGCTTTCTTGCAACCTTTCTTGATCGCAATTGCCGCACCTACCGTATAAGCCCAGCAAGCGTTCTCAAAACAGATCGGCTGGATCTTCTTAACCTGCTCATAAACATCCAGACCCGCGTCTTTTGTGATTTTCTCAGCTTCTTCGATAGAAGAAATACCATAATTGTTTAATACAGAATTGATCTTGTCAATTCTTCTTTCATATGATTCAAATAAAGCCATCTTATCTTAATCCTCCTGTTTATGTTAGCAACTTCTCATTAAATCTCACTAAGCAGACTCTAAAGGAATTTCGAGTTTACAAAGCAAACTTCGTAAAATAGATTCTAAAATAACTTCGAATTTGCGAAGCAACTCCCGCAAAATAGATTCTAAAATAATTTCGAGTTTGCGAAGCAACTCCCGCAAAATAGATTCTAAAATAACTTCGAATTTGCGAAGTAACTCCCGCAAAATAGATTCTAAAATAACTTCGAGTTTGCGAAGCAAACCTCGCAAAGTTAATTCCAAAGGAATTAACTTTTATTCACATCTGGGATCGATAATCTTTACGGCATCATCAACACGTCCATACTGTCCACATGCCTTCTCATAAGCCGTATTCGGATCGTCACCCTTCTTGATGAAGTCTGTCATCTTGCCAAGACTTACGAACTTATAACCGATGATCTCATCGTTCGCATCCAGTGCGATACCTGTTACATAACCTTCAGCCATCTCAAGATAACGAGGACCTTTCTTCAATGTACCATACATAGTACCAACCTGGCTTCTCAAACCTTTACCCAGATCCTCAAGACCAGCGCCTACAGGAAGACCATCTTCTGAGAATGCAGACTGTGTACGGCCGTAAACGATCTGCAGAAACAGCTCTCTCATCGCCGTATTGATCGCATCACATACAAGGTCTGTATTCAATGCTTCCATAACAGTTAATCCAGGCAGGATCTCAGACGCCATCGCTGCGGAATGTGTCATACCAGAGCAGCCGATCGTCTCAACGAGCGCTTCCTGAATGATACCCTCTTTCACATTCAGTGTCAGTTTACATGCACCCTGCTGAGGAGCACACCAGCCTACAC
>CATOJY010000038.1 GCA_951800685.1 uncultured Lachnospiraceae bacterium | reverse complement strand
TTTTCTCCCATCTTCAACAATTTTGCTGCCTTGATCTGCCGATCAGGCATTTCAGTTTTCTCCCATCTTCAACAATTTTGCTGCCTGATCGGCGGAAATGCAGGCATCGATGATCTCCTGTATGTCGCCGTTCATCACTTTATCTAGCTTATAGAGCGTCAGATTGATGCGATGGTCCGTCACACGTCCCTGAGGGAAATTATATGTCCTGATTTTCTCAGAGCGGTCTCCCGTACCAATCTGGCTTCTGCGCATCTCTGCCTCTGCGTCATGACGCTGCTGCTGCTCAATATCGTACAGTTTCGCCTTCAACAACGCAAATGCCTTAGCCTTATTCTGAATCTGGGATTTCTCAGTCTGGCTGTATACTACAATTCCTGTGGGATAATGTGTCAGGCGGACTGCCGAGTCTGTCGTATTCACACACTGTCCACCATTTCCGGAAGCTCTCATGACGTCAATCCGTACATCTTTATCTTCAATAACAATATCAATATCGTCATCCACCTCTGGCATCACCGCCACACTGATCGTAGAGGTATGAATTCTTCCTCCTGATTCTGTTTCCGGCACACGCTGTACACGATGCACACCACTCTCATATTTCAGAACAGAATAGGCACCTTGTCCTGTTACCATAAAGGTTACACTCTTCATACCGCCAATGCCGATCTCCTCCACTTCCATCGTCTCCACCGACCAACGCCTGCTCTCTGCATAGTGGACATACATACGGTAGATTTCTGCCGCAAATAACGCTGCCTCATCTCCTCCCGCACCAGCCCGGATCTCGACAATCACGTTCTTCTCATCGTTCGGATCTTTAGGCAGCAGCAGGATCTTCAACTCCTGTTCCAGCTCTTCCACGCGTCTCTTCGCCTCACTAAGCTCCTCCTTAAGCATCCCCCGCATCTCATCGTCAGATTCACTTTCCAACAAAGAAAGGGAATCCTCTATATCCTGATTGCATTTCTTGTACTCTTTGTAAGCATTCACGATCGGCGTCAGATTACTCTGCTCTTTCATCAGTGCACGGAAACGCTCCTGATGATTCGCTACGTCCGGTTCGCTCAGCTCATTCATGATCTCCTCAAATTTTCTCAACAAATCATCTAATCTGTCAAACATAATAATCCACGCTTTCCTTTCTGTTTGCAGACTTGCTGTATGGCACACAATAATGCTGTCACAAATCTACAGATACAATACAACCCACTGCCAGACCTCATCCGAAACTGTGGGAACTCCACACACCCTGCACGACTCTGTCCTTTCCTCCATAATCCTGAAAGATTTCTACCTGTGTGAATCCGGCCGCCTCCATAAGACAGGAGACCTCTTTCCCTTGATCATACCCGATCTCCATAAAGAGCATCCCTCCACTGTACAGATATCGACCGGCCTGTGTCACAATCTGTCTGTAAAAAAACAGGCCGTCCTCACCACCATCCAGTGCCATCCGCGGCTCATATGTTTTCACTTCTGGCATCAACATTTCAATAACATCCGATTTTATATAGGGTGGATTTGACACTATAATATCAAATTTTTCTTCCCCAGACAGGCTTTGGAACAAATCTCCATGCCGAAAAACCACGTCTGGCCTTTCCCTCTCTGTACTCACCCGTAAAATGTTCTCAGCATTTCGCTGCGCCGTCTGCAAAGCCTCCATAGAAATATCCGTGCCAATCCCCGTACAGTCATTCGAATAGTGGAGCAGACTCAGCAAAATGCAGCCGGAACCCGTACAAAGATCCAGAATCCGCATGCCATCATGAAGATTCCGCAGTACTTCTTCTACCAGAATTTCCGTATCCTGCCGTGGAACAAGCACATTCTCATTCACCTCAAAAGTCAGGCCCATAAATTCCTGGACGCCGGTGATCTGCTGAAGCGGCACACGCCCCTGTCTCCTCGTAATGGCAGATTGATAGTTCCCGAACTCTTCTTCGGAAACCTCTCGGTCCCCATGAACGAACAAAGTATTTCTGTCCGTACCACAACACCATTCAAGGAGTAATCTTGCATCCAGTGCAGCATCCGGAACTTCTGCTGCGATCAGCTTCTCCTGTCCCCATCTGTATGAAGCTTCGTAAGTCCATTTATTATATAACATACGCTATTCATATCCCATATACCAATTATCAAACTTAACTTTTCCCATAAGCTGCTTTTACGGCGTCTGTCTTTCCTCCGCCTGCTCTTCTTCCACCAGCCAGGAATCATCTATCTCATATCCAAACGTCTCATATAGATAATTTTTCCAATCAAATACTGCTTCTACTGCCGCGATTGCCACTTCAACCATACTCTCATCCGGCTCTTTCGTAGTCAATCTCTGCAGCCACATACCAGGCGCAGAAATGACTCTGACCAGAAAGTTATTACTCCTGCCAGCAAGACGGATGATCTCATATGAAATCCCTGCAATCACTGGAATCAGAGCAATCCGAATCAATACACGATATAAAGGATTATCCACACGGATAAAGAAGAAAAGCACAATGCTGACCAGCATAACAAACAATAGGAAACTCGTTCCACATCTTTTATGCTGTTTAGAACTGCGCATCACATTCCTGACGGTTAATGGACGCCCCTTTTCAATACAATTAATACACTTATGCTCAGCACCGTGATACCGATAAAGACGGTTGATATCTTTCATCAGAGAGATACTAAGCACATACAACACAAAAATTACAATACGAAGCACTCCCTCTATGATGGCCATAAAGGAAGCACTTCTAATATATTCTGAAAAAAGAGATGTCACAAAATACGGCAGCACCATAAAAATACCAATAGCCAGTGCAAACGCAAATACCATAACGATCGCGCTAAGCACCTGGTCTGCCTTGTCTTTAAACAGCTTATGGAATGCCTTATCTGTCACCGTCTCTTGCGCTTCCTCATCCTCATAAAAAGAAGAAGAATAGTTCAGGCTTCTCATTCCTAAGATCATAGAATCCAGAAACTGAAAGATTCCTCTTACAAAGGGAATCGTCTTTAACTTGCTATCATGTAAGATCCCAAGATAATGCTCAACTTCAACCTCAATCTCTCCATCCGGTTTCCTGACTGCCACAGCATATTGATCCTTATTTTTCATCATTATACCTTCCAGAACCGCCTGTCCGCCAATCCCGGAATACTGTGTTTTCTTCTTTCTGCTCATTCTTTACTATCCTCTTTGATTTAGAAAAGGGTGAGATCAGCACCTCACCCTTCCCGTACAAAACTTATTTGTTTTCCACACCATATTTCTTATTGAACTTATCAATACGTCCACGAGCCTGTGCAGCTTTCTGCTGACCTGTGTAGAATGAATGGCACTTGGAACAAACCTCCACGTGAATCTCTGGTTTTGTGGATCCAGTCACAAATGTGTTGCCACAGTTACAAGTTACGGTTGCCTGATAATACTCAGGATGGATTCCTTCTTTCATCTCTGTAACAAAACTCCTTTCTCTACTTGCTTTTCAAAATTTCAACTATATAGACGTTACCGTCGTTATTTTCTCATCCCACGCCATCATAAACCGACAGCTTTTACATTGTAGCATAGGACTTTCGGCTATGCAAGTCTTTTCCAATAAATTCTACAGGAACTGTTGCCGGAAATCTCTTACAGAAACTTCATCTTCTTAACCATATTGACAAACTCAAAATTATTCTTCGTCCTCGCAAACATATCCAGGATTTTCTCTACCGCCTCATCTGCCTTCATGCCATTTAATGCCTTGCGGATAATATTAATCGCTTCCAGCTCATCCGGCGACAAAAGCAGATCCTCCCGTCTAGTACTGGACTTAGGGATATCGATCGCCGGAAATACCCTTTTCTCTGAAAGCTTACGGTCCAGTACCATTTCCATGTTACCGGTCCCCTTAAATTCCTCGTAAATGACATCATCCATCTTACTTCCAGTCTCCACAAGAGCTGTCGCAAGGATGGTCAGGCTGCCACCCTCCCGCATATTGCGGGCGGCACCAAAAATCCGTTTCGGCATATGTAAGGCTGCTGGATCTAAACCTCCTGAAAGTGTACGCCCGCTGGGGGGAACGACAAGATTATACGCCCGCGTCAGACGGGTAATACTGTCTAAAAGGATTACCACATCCCTACCATGCTCCACAAGACGCTTTGCCCGCTCAATCACCATCTCAGACACTCTCTTATGATGCTCTGGCAGTTCATCGAAAGTGGAATAAATCACTTCCACGTTCGGTCCTTCGATCGCTTCTTTAATATCTGTCACTTCCTCTGGACGTTCGTCAATCAACAGAATGATCAGATGTGCGTCTGATGTCGTCCTGGTAATAGACTTCGCCACCGCTTTTAATAAGGTAGTCTTACCTGCTTTCGGCGGTGACACAATCATTCCCCTCTGTCCCTTGCCAACCGGACTGATCAAATCCATAATCCGCATAGCTACAGAAGCACCAGGCGTTTCCAACTTCAATCTTTCATTTGGAAAAATCGGTGTCAAATCCTCAAAACCTGGTCGGCGCATAGCAACTTCCGGCGGATAGCCGTTAATCGATTTCACATACAGAAGCGCACTAAACTTTTCATTTTGTGTCTTGACCCTCGTATTTCCCTCTAAAATATCACCCGTTTTTAATCCAAAACGGCGAATCTGACTGGGTGCCACATAAACATCATTCTCTCCAGGCAGATAATTCTCACAACGAATAAATCCGAAACCATCGCTCATCACTTCCAGAATACCGCTGGCCGTGATACCGCTGTCTAACTCTGCAGGAAACTTTTCTTCCTCAGCATTCTCCTTCTTCGCAGGCGCTACGGACTTTACTGTCACATCCCTCCCGGCAGCCTTGTCCTTCTCATCCTCAGCCAGCATAAGTGCTACAATCTGCGCTTTTTTCATGGTCGAGGTGCCCTTGATTCCTCTTGCCTTGGCAATCGCCTTCAAGTCAGCAAGTGCAAGCGATTCATATTTCTCTCTCATACATTCCTCCTGTATTTTCATAAATCATTTATATACATTCTTTCGTATATGTTCTTTATATGTTCTTTTGTTTAGGGATTTAAAACCTGATGTGCCATCCGAAATGCTCTATCATGTTATCTGTTATTGGACATTATACACTACCTTTTTCGAAATAGGAAGTATTTTTTTGATATTGCACGAAAAAAGAAATGAGGATATACTAATACTGCATTCCCTTATTTTTGAACGGTCAATCCCTTCTGATCTCTCAAAAATTCGTGTGCCCATACATCACAACATTATGGAATTATGCAACATAAATATACAAAATATCCTGATTGTAAAGTAAAGCGAGGTACTTATTATGACAACAAATGAAAAAGCGCTTGCGCTGCATAAACAGTGGCAAGGAAAATTAGAGACAATGGCTAAATCTGCAGTCAAAACAAGAGCGGATTTGGCACTTGCTTATACACCAGGCGTTGCAGAACCCTGTAAGGTAATCGCACAAGACAAGGAAGCTGCCTATACTTATACCTGGAAGGCCAATACCGTGGCTGTCGTGTCTGACGGAAGCGCTGTCCTGGGCTTAGGTAACATCGGTCCTCATGCCGCTATGCCAGTGATGGAAGGAAAGGCTGTATTATTTAAAGAGTTTGGTGGTGTTAATGCCGTGCCAATCTGTCTAGACACACAGGATACCGAAGAGATCATTAAGGCTGTCACTTACCTGGCACCTGGTTTCGGCGGTATCAATCTGGAAGATATCAGCGCACCCCGCTGTTTTGAAATTGAGGAACGCTTAAAAGAACTTCTGGATATTCCAGTATTCCACGATGACCAGCACGGTACAGCAATCGTCGTCCTGGCTGGGATCATCAATGCGCTAAAAGTAGTCGGCAAACAGAAAGAAAACTGCAGAGTCATAGTAAATGGAGCTGGAAGCGCTGGTGTCGCAATCACCAAATTACTGCTTACATACGGATTTCCTACTATTATTATGTGTGATAAAACTGGTATCATCAATCAGAAGACTGAGGGTTTAAACTGGATGCAGCAACAAATGGCTGAGGTCACTAACCTGGATAACGAATCAGGTTCTCTTGCTGATGCCTTCAAGGGAGCTGACATTTTCGTTGGCGTCTCTGCTCCCAATATAGTAACACCCGATATGGTAGCCTCCATGAGTCACGATTCCATTCTTTTCGCTATGGCCAATCCTGTGCCGGAAATCATGCCTGATATTGCAAAAGCCGCCGGTGCCAGAATCGTTGGGACAGGCCGCTCTGACTTTCCAAACCAAATTAACAATGTGGTAGCTTTCCCTGGCATTTTCAAAGGAGCTCTGGAGGGACGTGCTGCACAGATCACCGAAGAAATGAAACTAGCTGCTGCACATGCCATTGCAGGATTGGTTCCGGACGAAGAACTTCATGAAGATAACATCATGCCAGAGGCTTTCAATCCAAAGGTAGCACAAGTCGTTGCCCAGGCAGTCAAATCACATATTAAACGTTAAAGACGGCCAACACGATGGTCTGCTTATAGGATACCTATTTATGATAGATGAAATACAATGGTATGGAAAACCATATTATTCCCTGGATGCCTTTTTGAAAAACACCTATGGTGAGAAATTATATAAGATTGCTGTCAATGCAGGCTTTACTTGTCCAAATCGTGACGGCACTTTGGGCAAACACGGTTGTATTTTCTGCTCTTCCGGTGGCAGCGGAGACTATGCGGTTGTGACATCTGCCTATTCTTCTGTCAAGCAGCAAATAGCAGCCGGTATTTCACTTTTTCACCACAAACAGATCGGTCGGTATTTTATCGTTTATTTCCAGGCATACACGAACACCTACGGCCCTCTTCCACACCTGCGCAGTCTTTATGAAGAAGCCCTACAGGAACCCTGTGTAGCTGGTATCTCCATCGCCACCAGACCCGATTGTATTTCAGAAGAAATCGTGACTATGTTAGTCAATCTTAAGTCGGAATTTCCTGACAAGTTTGTCTGGATTGAATTAGGCTTACAGACAATCCACGAAGAAACCGCTGATTTTATCAGGCGTGGTTATTCATTAGCCATATATGACAGATGTATCAGTTTATTGAAACAGTCTCATCTTCCCACAATCACACATCTTATTCTGGGACTGCCTGGAGAAACAGAGAAACATGTGTTATCCACTGTTGAACATATAAATCAGATCGGTACCTGGGGCGTAAAGCTTCAACTGCTCCATGTGCTTCGAGATACCGGTCTTGCCTTGCTATATGAACAAGGCGGCTACACGCCTTTATCCAGGGATGCCTATATCGATCTGGTCATCTCCTGCCTGGAACATCTCTCTCCGGATATTATAGTCCATAGATTGACCGGTGACGGTCCACGTGATCTGCTACTTGCGCCACTTTGGAGCCTGCAGAAGCGCAGTATACTGAACGAGCTCCACCACACTATGAAACTACGCGCCTCCTATCAAGGGCGTCTGTATGAAAGGCATTCTTCATGAATCACGATCAACTTGCTCTCTATAATAAATTGCTTGTGTTATATATGCTTAACAGGTCCGCCTTTCCGCTGACCCAGGCACAGATTTATGATTTCCTTTTGGAAAAGAATTATGTTAACTTCATGAATCTGCAGCTTGCCATTACAGAATTGATTGATACTGGATTTGTGACGGCTGAATCCAGGCTCAACCGTACTTACCTCACAATCACCACTGATGGACAGAATACCCTTGCTTTCTTTAAGAACCGCATTGACAGCTCTTTTAAGAAAGAGATTGACGAATTTCTAAGTTCCAATCAATTTAAGCTCCGACGGGAAACTTCTGTTCTCACAGATTACCGTAAGGCACTTTCCGGCGATTATGAAGTCCATCTGTCTGTAAAAGAAAAGGACGCAACAATCGTAGAAATCACGTTGTCCGTCCCTAACCAGGAAGCCGCCGAAGCAGTCTGTACCAACTGGCAGAAAAAAAACCAGTCCATTTATCAATATCTAGCAGGGCAGCTCTTTTGAGCTGCCTAATGTCTTGAAATTATTTCTCCCCAACTGCCAACCCCAATTATACGCAGTGCAAAATCCGTATGCTGCGCAGATTCTGCTGTATCTACGTATTTAAATGCGTTATAGATTGATTTATGTCCGCCGCCTAACGTATCGATCCCCAGCGCCAGCCCCTGTGCCACCTCCGACGGCGCGTCCGTCTGCCGTGAGAACAACATACTATCAATATAGCGGTTCGCTTCTATAACCTTGTAAGCGTACACAAAGGAAGCTGCCTGCAGCTCCTGCCCTGCAGAGGATGTGTAACCCATCTCACTTAAAATAACATGTCTCACTTCTCCTGCATCGGTCCGGAACGCTTCCTTCTGCAGATAATCAGTCAACACATGTATATTTTTGATCGTGATCACTGGCGTTGTTTCAGAATTTAACACTTTGCCGCCCCCACTCCACGCTTTAGCGCTGGTCAGTGGATAATTGTATGGATGCTGCGCCACACCCCAATCAATATTGCCGCCTGCCGTAATGTTCCTGTTAAATTCATCCATAATTTCTTTCGAACCAAATCCACCATTCGAATACAGGCTTTTCGCCCATTGCTGGTCAAGAGAAATATAAACTCTTGCATTGCCATTGATACTCAGGATCGCATTATAGAATACCCGGAACGCCTTGGCATATTCATCCACATAATGCGGCGTATCCATATACTCTATGTAATTCCACTCCTTCCTGGCATTGATCTCATTGCCAATGACCCAATTCATAACCTTACCATGCCCCGTCCCTGCATAGCGGTTCGCTAAGAACGAACCAATAGCCGCAATATATTCTGTTCCCGCCTCATTGGCAGCATTAAAAGCGAAATAAGGGGACCCTGCCCCGCCGGAACGCGCCTTGGGATGAATCAGTTCCATATGCCCAGGATTCATATCATTTAAAATAATGGCCGTTATAGTAATCCCTTTATTGGTCAGCGTAGAAAAAATATAATCATACTCTGCCACGATCTGACCATTAAACGCATAGTTTCTGCCGTTATACGTATAATAAACCGTCGGATAGGCCGCATTGGTCGTTCCTCCCAGGATTCTGCTAAGAGGAATATTATAGGCGGCATGTTTCACCCCCAGATCATCCAAATCTGATCCCCTGAGTTTCTCAGGATCTACCAACAGACCTTTCTTCGAGGAAGTATTACCAAAAGAAGGGCTGTATCTGGCAATTGCCTCCGGATTTGTGATGTGGCGTGGTTTGCTGATCGCCATAAATTTCCCATCTTTCTTTACTGCCACAACAAACTTAGAAAACAGCCGGGAAGATGCACTGTTATAATTTAAATTGACCGAAAAAGTCAAGTCTACATCTTTCTGGTCCTCAATCAGATAATCCTCTCCTGTCAGTGTATCTTCATAAATTTTTTCCTCAAACAGATAGTAGTAACCATCATCACTAAGCGCAAGCCCATCTGCTGACATTGTTACATCTATCTTACCAGTCTGTGTATTGATCATACAGCTTTCAATCGTAGCAAAATCTGCCGCATTTTCTTCTGTCAATTCTACCTCTGGCGGTCTGTTATGTACACCGTCTAGCACAAACTTTGCCGCATCCACCAATGCCTTTGGCACGTCTTTCCCGGCATGCTGCTTTACATTATCTTTCTTATGCTGCAGCAGATTATACTCGGCCAATTTTACCGACTCTGTATGTACCATGGCTTCCACTGCATTGTCAGCGATTTCCTGTTCCCTCAGATAGCGTTCTATTCCCAGATAAGAGCCTGCTCCCGCAAGCAGCAGCAACGCAGCCGCAATCCCTGCAATCAGAAAGGTACGCTTACGTTTCTTCGGCTCTTTTTGCGGCGCTTTATTCTCTTCAATCACATAGGTTTCTTCTATAGTGATGGCATGCTCCACAGCACCTTTTTCATTGACCGTGACGGTTTCCTCCATCTTCACAGTCTCTTCCAGAACCTTACCTTTCTTTTTCTCGGCTTTAATCCGGGCCTTTTCTTCTTTCAGGCGTTCTTTCTGGCGCATCTTTTTCGCCTTAGCCTTCTTCTTGTTCTCTGCCACCTTTGCCTTGTCAATGGTCCGCTTTTTTTTCTTTTTCTTCTTAGGAACCACCGCAGGATTTTCCTCCTGCTTTTCCTCTATAATCGTTTCGTCCGTGATCTTATTCGATGTCATGGGCTGCCTCTTCCTTTATACGTTTCATATGTTCTCTAATTTTAGCCTCATAGCCATTCCCAGTAGGCTGATAGAATTCCTTGCCATTCAATTCATAGGGCAGATATTGCTGCTTCACATAATGGTTGGGATAATCATGTGCATACTTATAACCAGTTCCTCTTCCCAATTTCACAGCTCCTTTATAATGTGCATCCTGCAGATGCGCAGGTATGGGCAGATTCCCAGTCTGCTTTACAGTCTCCATCGCCCAGAGAACTGCATTGCAGGCGGCGTTGCTCTTGGGCGCACTCGCTACATAGGCAACTGCCTGCGACAGAATAATCTGCGCCTCTGGCATCCCTACCCGCTCCACTGCCAACGACGCATTAACTGCCACACATAACGCCATCGGATCCGCATTTCCAACGTCCTCCGATGCGCAGATCATAATACGTCTGGCAATAAAAGCCACATTCTCTCCTGCATATAACATACGGCTCAAATAATACACTGCTGCATCCGGATCAGACCCACGCATACTCTTGATAAAAGCTGATATTGTATCATAATGACTGTCTCCCGACTTATCATAGCGTAACACTCGCTTTTGAATACATTCCTGCACTACCGCCAGCGTGATATGGATCCTGCCATCTTCACTGCGCTCCGTTGTCATTATTCCAAGTTCTATTGCATTCAACGCATGTCTGGCATCACCGCCGGACAATTCCGCCAGAAAATCTACAGCATCCTCGTCGATTACTGCGTCATAGGCACCCATACCCTTGTCCTGGTCATTCACTGCTCTCTGAATCAGTTCCTTGATATCCTCTGTAGATAACGGATGTAACTCAAATATCGCTGAACGAGAGAGTAACGCCCCATTCACCTCGAAATAGGGGTTCTCCGTAGTGGCACCGATCAAGATTAATGTGCCGTCCTCCACCACAGGAAGCAGGTAATCCTGCTGTCCCTTGTTAAAGCGGTGGATCTCATCGATAAACAGTATGGTCTTCTTCCCATACATCCCTCTTAGCTCTTTGGCTTTTGCCACCACTTCCTCCATGTCTTTCTTACCGGCGACGGTTGCATTGATCTGTGTAAACTCTGCGCTGGTCGTATTGGCAATCACCCTGGCAAGTGTTGTCTTACCGGTTCCTGGAGGGCCGTAAAAAATAATCGAACTGAGCTTATCTGCCTTGATCGCACGGTAAAGCAGCTTGTCTTTCCCAATAATATGCTGCTGGCCTACCACTTCATCCAATGTAACAGGACGCAGCCTGGCTGCTAACGGAGATTCCTTCTCCTGATTTGCACTTCGCATATATTCAAATAGATCCATAATATAGTTCCTGTACCTTGCTTGTATCTATATATTGTGGTTCGTTACTACTCATGTCTGTATAGGCAGACACTTAGCTTTTATCATACCATTTTACGCAAAAAACCGCAACTTCCACTTTTGTCCACAGAACCATCTACGCTCTTTTATATACATAACATCCTCATATGCCTTTCTCTCTTCCAGATATTAGGGATCCTTTACCCACCATACACCTAAAATGGCCTGCCATATCCAAAATAAGGAATACAGCAGGCCATAATATACCCAAAATAACACAGCTAATCTAATAACAATTCATCCACTGTCACAAACTCATACCCTTGCTCTCTTAACTCATCAATGATCTGCAGTGCTGCTGTTACTGTGGATTTATATTCATCATGCATCAGAATAATCGCATTTTCTTTTACTTTCGAGATTACTTTCTGTACAATACCAGATACGTTATCACTGCACCAATCCAAAGGATCAACGGTCCATAATACCGGAAACATGTTCAGCTCCTTCTCGAATTTCTTATCCCAGGTCCCGTAGGGCGGCCGCACATACTGCACCTCCTGTCCCGTCAGCTGCTCGATCGCTTCGTTCGTCCGAATCAATTCTTCTTTAAATACCTCGCTGTTGCCGTTACTCAACTGTAAGTGACTGTAAGTATGGTTACCAATCAGATGACCTTCCTCAGACATGCGCTGGATCACTTCCGGGTACTGCTCTGCATGCATTCCTGTCACAAAAAAAGTTGCCTTAACACCCCTTTCCTTCAATCCATCCAGAAGCTGTTCTGTATAATAGGGATGTGGTCCATCATCAAAGGTAATCGCTATCTTCTTACTGTCTTCTATCTCGCTGGCTGCGACTGCCGCCATTCTATCATTCATAACTGCCATTATGGATATGCCAAAAACAAATAGTAAAAGTACACTCGTTTTTATTATTCTGGTATTTATGATTCTCTTCACTGCACCCATTCTATCACACCATCCTTACTTCTATCGGATCATTCTATGTGATATATATGCTATTAGGACAGTAAAGAGACGCAGCTATATGGCATAAACCTCAACAACAGTATTTTAAAACAACATCACAATCAATAACAGCCGTATTCCAACTAATCCTTGAGTAAAATCTGAAAGGCCTTCGTATATCCTTGTCCATAGTCAAGCCTCAACAATAACTCCCCACCATGCATCTGCACAATTTTGTATGCAATACTCAGTCCTAAACCACTGCCCCCTACAGTACTGCGCGCCTTGTCAGCTCTTCTAAAAGGTTCAAAAATATGTTCTGCAAATTCTCTATCAATCTCCATGCCATCGTCCGCCACTGTGATCACATAGTCTTCCAGATGCACCAACACACTGCCGCCTTCTCTACCATAACGGATCGTATTATTCAATAAATTAGTGATTGCACGTGTCATCTGAACTTTATCCATCTGGTATGGCATAGATTCTTCAGATATATTAATATCTAACGTTATATTTTTCTCTTCAAAATCTGTATAAAGCGCCGCTACACACTTTCTGAGAAGTTCCCCAACCTCTCCTATCTCCTTATGCAGTTCAAAACCACTGCTGTCCATTTTGATATACTCAAATAACAGTGTGAGCAGTTCATTCATCCGCATGGACTTGGTATGAATTGCCTCCAGGTACTCCCTTTGCTTCGCCTCTTCCACCAAATCATCCTGCAAAGCTTTGCTATAGCCGCACAAGGTTGTAAGAGGCGTCTTGATATCATGGGCAATATCAGATAACAGAAGATTTCTTTGCTGGTCATAGACAAGCTGCTGCGCTTTCTCCTCCTCTATCAGTTCATTGACTTTTTTAGTCACTATCCAATAGTAATAGAATGCGCCAAGCAGCCAAGGTAGCAGACTGATCAATAGCGTTATAAGCAGAATAACAATCACTACAATCCGCAGGATAATTCCCCACCTTCCTTTAAACAGTGGTGAAGTCACCGCGATCCGCATGGAATCTCCCATCCATTTGCCGATAATTCCCTGTACATATCCGGATATTGTGCTTGGAAGAAGCGTTGCCATAGAATACAATAACATTTGCAACGTAAATGAAACAGGATTGCCTCCTGCACTGACCGAAATATGCCAATTTGCTAAAGCTGCCGATATGACCGTCGACAGTTTATCATAAAAAATAGCAATTAATTCTTCACTTACATAGATCAAGAACATTATAATTAGAAAACGCCTAATCAGAAACCATTTGAGAGATTTCCTTGTTCCAACTTTATTCTTGTCATCCATTTGTTTTTCTCTCTACTCCTGTTTATCAAGACGATATCCTAATCCCCTTATTGTGCTAATGTATTCCCTTCCACTCTGTTCTAACTTCGTGCGCAGTTTGGAAATGCCAACCATCACGCTATTGTCAGACATCATATATTCATCTCCCCACGCATATTCGTAGATCTGCTGCTTGGTGAATACTTTTCCAGGCTCCTCCATGAACATTTTCAAAATCTTGAATTCAATAGAAGTCAGCTCAATCTTCTCATCCCCTTGATACACAAGGCAAGCTTCTGCATCAAGACACAAGTCTCCGACCCACAGCTCCTTTACTTTGGTTTGCATGTCTTTTCCCGCCCCTAATGCGTAAAATCTCCGAATATTGGAGCTGACTCTGGCTACCGCTTCTAATGGTTCAAACGGCTTCGTAATATAATCATCAGCTCCCAAATCAAGTCCCAATATCTTGTCAGCATTGGTATCTTTCGCTGATAACATAATTACCGGTATATTATTGTCTTCTCTAATATTTCGTAGCACTCGATATCCATCAAGCCCTGGCATCATAATATCTAAGATCAATAAATCTGGCTGCTCTTTCTTAACCTTTGCCATTGTTTCTATCCCATCAGCTGCTTCCAGCACTTCATAGCCATCTTTCTCCAGATATAAGCGCAGAAGCTCTCTGATTTCCGCTTCATCATCCGCAATCAGAATTTTATATCCCATCTCTTCAACCTGCTTTCCGTCTTCCTTTTAATCGCCGTTTGTCCCTGTTCTTTATATATCTGTTTCTTATCATTCTTTATAGTTCTTTTCTAAATTACATTCCATATGTTCTGTATTTTCTGCATCCCTACCATCATATCCACTCTAGCTCTCATGCATATTACAATCCCGCTTGCGATACTGCTTAAATAGAAAATTGAAAAACATCTGTTCTTTCAACCTATTTTCCACAGAGCCTGCGGTACAATGCCGCATTGGTCAGATATTTATACGGTGCTACATACAGAACATGTGCTATCCCACATGTCATCACACTAACAATTTCCCACAGAACGAAGGAAAGGTCCAGCACAAAAACTTTCCATTTCTCACCATTCATCATATCCTTACTTCTTTGCATCGCCTCTTTATAAAACAAATCTGGCTGTTCTGCCAGTATAAATTCAACCATACGATACTGATACTGCTTATAAACTCCTGGAACCACAAATAACATTGACCAAAGGAAGATCGATAATTCTGTATGAAACATGACTTTTACAACATTTTTATAAGAATGATCGAAAGCGTAAGCAAGCTCTCGTACCTCTCCTTTACCTTCTATCCCTTTCAACATAAAACGATTCGCCCCAACAATCACAGGAAGTTCAATAAAAATTTCATACACTAGAATTGCTCCTAATACCAAAAAAAATATGATAAGAAAAACAACAGCCGTAACAATAACGCCAATTATTATATTTTCATTCTCCAGATCCTGTATAGTCTCATCCTGCAAATCCATCTGGAATTCCTCTGTCTCTTCCCAATCATCGAAAACGGGCGATTCCACTTCTGCAACCATACCATCTGACATCGAGGAAGTAATACTCCCGAACCAGTTACCACTCAAAAACAACAGTAAAAGCGTCACCAATACACTTTTCCAATAATTCCTTTGTAAAGCTTCCTTTGCCTGTTGCTTTAATTCTTTTCTTGTCCACATGATTCCCCCCCCCCCCTTACTATTACAGATGCTATTTATCTATGTGGTCAAAATTGCTTTTTCTTAACAGTTTTGCTGTTAAAACAAGAATAACATCTATATCTTAAATAAAACCTTGCGCAAGCTTAACTTATCCTTAAATCATACAGCGCCGCTTTGCCCTTCACAAAAATCACTTCTCTGTAAATCCATATACCGGACATACAGCGCCTCAAATTCCTCCTGTTCTGCGAGATTGATACTGAGAACGGTTTCTAATTTTTCCTCTATCTTTTTCTTTTCCATTTTCCCATTTAATAAATCACATCCGATACGATACGCACCAGCCAGGGATGTATTACCTACTGCGGATACTTTACCATGCATGTATTCTGGCAGTAATCCTATCTGAAATGCCGCTTCTACATCAAGATAATATCCAAATCCACCCGCTAAATAGACATGTTTGATCTGCGGGCATCCTACTTTTTTCCATAAAATCTCTATTCCCGCGCGGACCGCTGCCTTAGCCATTTGCAAATCCCTAATCTCTTTATTCCGCATCCTTACAGCTGGTCTGCCCACATCAATGCCTTCCGTAAAATAAGGTTCCTTCAGCAGTCCGGTTTCATCTAAAATCCCCTGCTGTAACAGCGACGCAATATTAGCTACCATATCACTGCCTATCATACCTGCACCTCCCTCAAAAGCAGGCCCTGCCGCTGTTGCCGTCACAACCATTCGTTTTCCATCTGTCATGGCCATCTCACCATTCGTTCCCAGATCAATCAAAAGTACTGTATCTTGCAGCCCGCCTTCCGGGAACATGTCCAAGGCATAAATCCCTGCTACAATATCCCCGCCTACAAAAGTACTGATACCGGGCACCAGCCAGGCTGGAAAATCCCAGCCAGGCTGCTTGTACTCCTGTAAACCGATCTCAACCGGAGTAAATGGACTGATTCCTAAACATGACACATCATATCCCACAAGTAAATGTTCCATCGTCGTATTGCCAGCGATACACATACCCCTTATATTGGCACCCAAGGCACTAAATTGTTTCACACCTCGCTCCAGCAGATTAAATAACATACGCTTTAATTCTTCCCTATGTCCCTCACAAGATGCCTTAATCCTTGATAAAACATCCGCTCCATAACATCTTTGAGGATTCATTTCACAGAAAGTATCCAGTACGCATCCTGTTGAGATATCCATAAACTGCATAGCAACTGTTGTGGTTCCAAGATCAACTGCAATTATTGCGTCTGTCGCCCCTAATTTCTCGTCCATCTCTGGAACACCTGATTTTCGATATATAGTCATCCCATTTCGTTGACTAATTTGGTCATTTTTTTGCGGCATCTCTATCATATGCGAAATAATCGAAATTTTAGGCTCATCTACCAAAGCTAACCTGATGACACAATCGTCTTTTGGTCTCGCAAAGCATGACAGGCGATATCCCTGGCGTAGTTCCTCTGCTTCTATAACACTGCGTTCCAGTGCTGTCGGCACTGGCCCCCCTTTCATAAACTGCACCCGGCACTTCCCACAATCGCCTCTTCCACCACATAAACTACCGCTGATCAGGCCGCTTTTTAATAGAGTTGACATAACCGTCATCGAAGAATCATGTGTCAGAATAGCAAGAATATCCCATTTTTCTTCTGCGCCTATATTCACTTTATCGTCATGAGAAACTACTGTAATTTTAATCTCTTTCCGCATACTCTTGATCCCTCTTACTCTCCATCCAAACTGCAAAACTGCCGAATTTGATATCCTATGCTATTATTTCAACAGGATATCTATAATAGGCACTTTCTTTAAACCCATCATTCAATTCCAGACGGAATAAACTGGTTTTTTCCCTGGTCATACCGATAACCAATGCTTGATAATTTATCCACGATTTCTCTCTGTTCCACATCCATCTCTTCACAGAGCACTTCCAAACTGCTAAAATAATCCCGAAGTTTCAGATTGATAAAACTCAATAACATAACAGGGTCTTTTGGCATCATAGCGTTCCTCCATTTATTAAATCCTAATTCAAATAACACTCTATATATTCTCTTCTAATTTCGCTTGCTATTTATTCTGATCATATACATACGCTACTACTGGATATCTTTTTATGACATCCAATGACATACAAATTCTTACCTGTAACACTCGTTTTTTAGGCATAGACCGGCATAGGACTTTGTACACTTCTCGCTTCTCATTATCTCAGCTCCATCTCAACACGATAGGTCTTCCCATCACTGACAACCTTTGCCATGCTGCCACAGACTAATGGCATCATGGGCGGATAATGGCCAATATCCAAATCCATCAGAACTGGAACATGATAGCTCCTCAACATCTCATATACCGCCTGATATTGATCAATACCAAATTCTTTCTCATACATGCCTGTATAAGGACGTCCAATCAGAAAACCTTTACAATAGCGAAACCATCCTGCATGTTCCATCTGCCACATAGCTCGCCTGATACTCATTAGATTTAGTTCGCAAGATTCCAGAAACCATATAATGCCATCCTCTTTATAGCGTTCTATAAATTCTACAACATGGTCATACTTGGTTCCCAACAGATTTACCAGGCAGTCCATACAACCACCCAAAAGTCTGCCCTCAAATTCAATAGCATCCGTTTTTCTCATCCCATCTTCTGGAAAAATGTCATTGTGGTGACCATCTTTCATGGCTATACTGCCCACATAATCCATCTGCTCCTCTTTTTCTACGCTTAAACTTTCTATATTCGTTCTCCCATCTGGCAAAATATATTTTATAACAGATGTTTCAGTAAGATTGTACGGTGCATAGGGATCCTCTTCCCCTTTGAGTGACTCTTTCTCCCATCGATCATATCCCTGCATTGTCAATTTCTGTCCCTGCAGCAGCATCATGGCGTCTTCCAGAGACGGATGCCAGGGTTCCATACCGAAAGCTGCCGCACATGGACCATAAATAGCAGCTGTATCACATAAAGTTGGCAAGAGAAAGGTCATGTTTGTATTATCGGAGAATCCCATATACCATTTTGCAGGCGTTTCCTTACACTTATCAAAGTTTACATAATCTAATATTTCACACATCAATTCTCCACCGCCGCAGGAAATTATGCAATCGCTTGTTGTGCTACAGTAATACGTTGTCAATTCTTCCCCACATTTCTCCGGCGTACTGCTGATCCCCACCCCTTCAGCCGCGTAACAGTTCGGTCCAAATTCCAGTAAATATCCTTGTTTACGCCACTTTTCCTGTGCATTAATAAAAGCGCTCTTATAAGGTTCGGTCGCACACCCGAATGAGGGTGCTACAAATGCAATGGATCCATTTTCTCTCAAAAATTTTGGATATCTCATGTTCTTTTTCTTCCTTTCCTTTCTTTTTTCTCCATTTATTAAATAAAAATTTAATATATAGATCAATTTTGCATGATTGCCGTCATAAAATGAATCGATCCTGCAATTTAAAACATACGTGTGCTATTCAACTGTCTTATTGGTTTCTCAAGATACTATTGGGATAAGCGGCAGAAAATCGTAACATGCGTATCTTTTCCAGTCAATCCTGTCTTTGTATTTCATTTACTTCATTATTCTATCACACTATCCTTCTTTCCTCTACAAACGAATCAGTAAATATTTATATAGAAGACAAAAAAAATCTCACTGGAACATATGTTATTCAATGTTCCAATGAGATTCCTGCTTTCTATTCCTCCTAATCTGAGCGACTATAACTCCTGCCAGATTGGCGCTTCCTTTCTGCCAAATGTCCGTCTATTTGACTCTCGCCGTCAAATTGTCATTTTCCACCGCGATCAATATCGTATCCTTACTACTCACCTTATCTGACAAAATTAGTCTTGCAGACAGTGTCTCGACATATTTTTGGATATACCTCTTTAAGGGCCTTGCACCATAGACTGGATCATACGCATTCTCCACGATGAACTGTTCCGCTTCCGGCGTCAACTCAATCCGCAGCTCTCTTTCCGCCAGGCGTCTGTTCAGATCATCCACGATCAAATAAATAATTCCACCTATGTTATCCTTTGTCAATGGCTTAAAGAGAATCGTCTCATCCAGGCGATTCAAGAATTCCGGTCGAAAATGGTTTCTCAGATCTCCCATAACCATCTGCTCTGCTTCTGGCTTAACCTCGCCTTGCGCATCAATGCCCTCTAATAGATAATGTGCACCAATATTTGAGGTCATAATCAAAATCGTATTTTTAAAATCAACTGTTCTTCCCTGTGAATCTGTAATCCGTCCGTCATCCAATACCTGCAGCAATACATTGAACACGTCTGGATGCGCCTTCTCTATCTCATCAAAGAGTACTACCGAGTATGGTTTTCTTCTGACAGCTTCTGTTAATTGTCCCCCTTCCTCATATCCTACATATCCTGGAGGCGCTCCGATCAATCTGGAGATAGAATATTTCTCCATATATTCACTCATATCGATTCTGACCATATTTGCCTCGTCATCAAACAAGGCGGCTGCCAGGGCTTTGGCCAACTCCGTCTTTCCTACCCCAGTAGGCCCTAGGAAAAGAAAAGAGCCGATCGGTTTGGTAGGATCTTTAATGCCTGCTTTGGATCGAATAATAGCATCTGTTACTTTTTTTACGCCTTCCTCCTGACCAATAACTCTCTTATGCAGCTCATCATCCAGATGAAGCGTTTTATTCCTCTCACTCTCTGTGAGTTTAGAAATCGGTATACCCGTCCAGCGAGATACGATCTTTGCAATCTCCTCATCAGACACACTCTCATGTACAAGAGACAGATCTTTCTGTTTCACTTTCTCTTCCTCGATCTCCAGCTGTTGTCTTAAAGCTGGCAGTCTGCCATAACTTAACTCAGCAGCCTTTTCATAGTCACCCTCGCGCTGCGCAATCTGAATCTGACTATTGATTTCGTCGATCTCTTCACGCATTTTAGATAATTTCTCTACAGCCGTTTTCTCGTTCTCCCACTGCGCCATCCGGTTTTTCAACTCTTCTTTGTACTCAGCAAGCTCACGCTGCAAATTAGAAAGACGTTCTCTGCTCAAACGATCGTCTTCCTTTTTCAGAGCCGTTTCCTCTATCTCCAACTGCATAACTCTGCGTCGCAATTCATCCAGTTCCGTCGGCATAGAATCTAACTCTGTCTTTATCAACGCACAGGCTTCATCTACCAGATCGATCGCTTTATCTGGCAAAAATCGGTCGGCAATGTACCGATTAGATAATACCGCCGCACTCACCAGTGCATTGTCCATAATCTTTACACTATGAAACACCTCATAGCGCTCCTTCAATCCACGCAGAATGGAAATCGTATCTTCCACTGTTGGTTCCTCCACCATCACTGGCTGAAAACGCCGTTCCAACGCAGCATCCTTCTCAATGTACATGCGGTATTCATCCAGCGTAGTTGCACCAATACAGTGCAATTCTCCCCTCGCTAACATAGGCTTAAGCATATTTCCAGCATCCATAGCGCCATCCGTTTTACCTGCACCTACGATCGTATGCAGCTCATCAATAAAAAGAATGATTTGCCCGTCACTATTTTTCACATCCTCCAACACTGCTTTCAAGCGTTCTTCAAACTCGCCACGGTATTTTGCACCTGCCACCAAGGCCCCCATATCCAGTGCAAAAATCTTCTTATCCTTTAAGCCTTCTGGCACATCCCCTCTGACAATACGCTGTGCCAATCCTTCTGCAACTGCAGTCTTACCTACTCCTGGTTCCCCGATCAGCACTGGATTGTTCTTCGTCTTGCGGGACAGAATACGGATCACATTTCGAATCTCGTTGTCTCTTCCGATCACAGGATCAAGTTTCTGGTTCCTCGCCCTTTCCACCAGATCCTGTCCATATTTCTCTAGTGTATCATAGGTCGCCTCCGGATTATCCGAAGTAACCCTCTGATTGCCACGTACCGTAGACAATGCCTGCAGAAAGCGCTCCCGTGTGATACCAAATTCCCGAAAAATCTCTTTGATCTCCTTATTTGGATGCTTCAGCATAGCCAAAAACAGATGTTCCACAGATACATATTCATCGCTCAGCGACTTAGCCTCGTCTTCTGCACTAATTAAAATTTTATTCAAAGCCTGGCCAATATATATCTGTCCGCCCTGCACCTTCGTCCGCTTGCTTACTCCCTGCTCAACGCGGTTGGTGAAGTATTCCTTCTGTATCTCCATCTTCTCAATCAGCTTTAAGATCAGACTGTCATCAATGGTGAGAAGGCTATAGAGCAGATGTTCCTGCTCAATCTCCTGGTTACCATATTCATAGGCCAGTTTTTCGCATTGCTGCACGGCTTGCATTGATTTCTGTGTAAATTTTGTAAGATTCATATAATGCCCCTTCCTTTCTTCTAACCTGTAAATTTAGAATACAAATTCATGTGTTAAAAAAATCTTCGCACTTTCCTCTTTTTAGATATCCTATTGATTTAGAATTGCCAATATGGATTTGATTACACATGCTTTTATTCACTTGCATCAACTTAATGCGTTATTTGTTCTATTGATACTATCACAATACAATGAATTGTTAGCACTGTCAATAGGTGAGTGCTAATAAATTTATTAAAATTTTGCATACACTGTGTTTATGCGGGTTTGCGTGCTCCATAATTTAGAATATCACCCGTTATACCCCTCTACTACACCATTACTACACCATTTTTTTATTTCCGCGAGCAATGAGCAAAGCACCGTGCTAGCACAAGTATTTTTCGAATACCGCTCCACTTCCTCCCTAACATCCTATCTGCCTGCGATATGATTATATACATCCATCGTCACATCGCTGTGGGCGTGGCCCATGAGATACTGCAGCACCTTAATGTTCATACCCTGTCTTGCCATGTTGGTGCAGGCGGTATGCCGTAGGTTGTTGGCTGAGATTCTCGGAAGAAGCTCCACCCTGCGCACTTTTTTCTTTGCCAAGATGAGATCCCCCCTTTTCTTATTTATTTAACCTAAGAATATATATCTGAAACAGCGTAAGATACGGCATGTCCACGGTCTTTTTACTCAGTATCCCGTTATGATGCTCTGCACAGTTCCTTTTCCCGCAGCATTGATATGCAGTCCCGGCTTATATAGCATGCAGCCCTAAAATGAATGAAGGAGCATTCCGGTTCTCCGAAACGCTCCCTGTTCTCTATCATAGCCAATCCCATGATCTGTCCTAAACCATCTGACTATATCTCCCCATCTCCTTATTCATCAGATCTGTTCCCATTGAAAGAATCCGAATATTCCTTTGACAACTGCTTCTGGAACCATTCGTAAGACCGATAGCCATTCATCTTACACTGTGGACAGGGATTAGCCAGCGTCCCAATCATTCCTAAATTGTATGGGCATTTCCCACATGGTGCCTTTTTCTGTGAATAAATCTCTTTTAGCTTCATTGTCCATACCTCCATAATTGATATCAAATAATAATAAATGACTCAAATATATCTGAAATAATGTAAGATAGGGCGTTACCATTCCGGCTTAACGCAAAATAAGGAGCATTCTGATCTCCAGAATACCCCCGCCCTCATTTAGAAAATGCAAGATCCATTCGTAGCCAGGTTTTCCCCATGTTTATCTCTTAAGCTCCCCGTCGTAACTGACAGAATCCACCACCTGCTTCCTCTCATTGCTATAAATGACCACATTGATCCCATTTCCGTTTCTCGCCCATTCCTCGTCATTTATTTTGATAGAAGCGCACACATCATAAGTACTGTCCCATCCCGCACTTTTTATCTCATAATCCGTCAGTCTGTTCCCTGTACTTCCATGGTGTACCAGAATTTCTTTTGAAGTTTCTTCCTCAATTTTTCCCTCATGGATCACCCCAAAATAACTGCTGTTCTCTGTATAATCCATAAAAAGCCCCATCTGCCTGAAATCCTCTTTAACGCTTTCTTCCATAAAAGTCATGCCATCCCCTTTGACCGCAATCAACACGGTATAGTCCTCCCGGCTGACCGCATCCATATATTGATCTATATCTGTAATCTGTTTCAGTTCGCAGTCCCGACAGACCATCTCATAATATGTTTTCGTGTCCTCCCACTGGCTGTCCTGTATCCCTGTGATGCCATACGCATCATACAGTTTTTCAGCAATACAGCGCGAAATCTTCTCCGCACCCCAGAGATTTACATGCCAGTCATCGTTCATATCTTCCATATGTACAAATCCGCTTGCCCGGTACAGAGATTCCTCATTGAAGTCCCAATAAGGAATGCCCTGTTCCTGTGCATAATCAGACATGGTATTATATTTGGAAACATTACAGTCTGTATCGGGCATTTTTGTCAGGATCAGAGAAATCCCGTTTTCCCGGCACAGCATGACAATCCTGTCCAGATACTCTCTCATCAGCGGCGCCATACCGGCCCTGTCGCCGGAATCTGCCGGACTAAGCGGCACATAGCCGTCGTTTCCCCGCCTTTGGGCAAGTGGTGCGTATCCCTTCAGTTCATAATGCTCTGCCATTTCCCCGGAAATAAAATCATTTTCTTCAAGTTCCTTCCATCTGGTATGGTACCTGATATTGGGGAAATAATAGCTGCTCAGAGTCTGCTTCTTATCATAGTTACAAATATCGTGCACGGCTTCCCATTTTACAGGTGACCAGCGCATATAGTCAAACGCTTTTCTTGTACTGCTCTCGGCAGTATTAAGCGGTTCGTCCCTGTTATACAGGAATGTAAAAAAGACTTCCAGCACCACTGCCTTTGGCGACTGGAACCGCAGGGCTTCTTCCAGCCAGTAATAGCTCGTCAGAAGGCTCTGCCCTTCGCATCCGAGATTATAGCTTCTGATGCCATAGCTGTCATAGAACTCCTGCGGGTTCAATCCGGCCGCCGCACAACTGCTCCCCAGAAACAGAACATCCACGGAGTCCTTCTCCATCTGATAAAATCCCTGATAAGTGGAGGTAGTCGGCCAACTGTCATCATAATAGCATTTGGGAATCAGAATCCGGTTGACTGTCGACGCCACCAGACAGGCCGCCATGCCAAAAGCAAACATGTTACACAGATATCTTTTGTGCTTCACTCTCAAAATCCTCCATATATAAAATCCTGCGCCTCAAATCCATATCCATATGTTCCAAAAATCATCACCGCACAGATTCCCGCCATGCAGGCCAGCCATCTGACCGGAAGCTTCTGCCTGCAGATACATTCAGAGATCCGGATTCCCTCCTCCTGTTTTCTCTCTACGGCAAACAGAAGTAAGACCGCAAATAAGAGTACCAGCATTTCCTTCCACGCAAGCCCGATCGTAAATATCCTGTCATTAAAAAATATCCATGGATTAAAATCCGAAACCATATGTACGATCATGCTGATCCCTGTGCCCGGCGTACCTGCTCTGAAAATGATCCACGCAAGGCTGACGATCAAAAATGTCCCCGTCTGTTTTATGATACGCTTTCCTTTCCCATCCGGGCGGATGTTCAGACAGGCATATATCTTTTCTTTTGGACCGTCCAGACACTCCCCCATAATCTGACAGCAGCCGTGAATGGCTCCCCACAACAGATACGTTAAACCAGCCCCATGCCAGATACCGCTTGCCAGGAAGGTTACTGCCAGATTCAGGTACTTACGCCCTTTTCCCTTCCGGTTCCCTCCCAGCGGGATATAGACATAATCCCGCAGCCAGCTGCTGAGAGAAATATGCCATCTCTGCCAGAAATCCTTCACCGACACGGCAAAATACGGACGCTTAAAATTTCCGGCCAGTTCTATGCCAAACAGGAATGAAACACCCTGCGCCAGTGTCGTACATGCCAGAAAATCCGCATAAAGCTGTATGCTGTATAAAATGGAGGCAAACCACAAATATCCCCCGCTGTAGGCCGGATAGTTATCAAAAACCGTGTCAACAACGACAGAAGCCTTATCTGCAATGACCAGTTTCAGAAAAAATCCCCAGATGATCAGATAAAACCCTCTGGTAAATTTTCTTTCGTCAAATAAATGCCCGCAAAAAAGCTGCTCTCCCAACTGCCGGTACCTCGGAATCGGTCCCTGTAAAAGCTGCGGAAAAAAGGTGATGAACAACACATATTTTGCCGGATTTTTCTGCGGGGCAATATCCCCTCTGTAAACGTCCGTAAGATATGCAATGATCTGCATCGTATAAAATGATATGCCAAGCGGGGCAAGCAGCCGTAACGACTCCGCTCCCGGTATCGCCTGCCGCATAAAACCTTTATTTCGCAGAAAGAGCCAGATCCCGATAACCAGTATGACCGCCCCCGCAAGCAGAACCTTTTTCTTCACGCCGCTGCTTATGTCTATCCATACCGCTGCCAGATAACTTACCATGATCGTGCCCAGCAGAAACGGCCAGCCTGTCCTGCAGAAAACCAGCCAGAAAACCACATTCGCCGCAAGCAGCACGCACCAGCGCCGCTTCAGCGGAAGAGCATAGAACAAAATCAGCATAGCTGACACAAACAGGTAATAACGAAAAGATATGTATATCATAATCCGATTCTCCTATAACTGTTTTCCCTATACGCTTTTCTCTCTATCCTTTTAACTACTCTATAACATCCGCCTTTCAAAGCCCATGATATTACTGACGCCGTCATTGTTCCTGCGATAAATAAAAATAATCCCGCATACCACGGCATCCTGTTCATGAGATCAAAATGAACAATAATGTTCAGGATAATCCAGTGATACAAAAACATGCCGTAGGAAAAATCATATTTCAGGCGGATTTTGGGCAGACAATATGCGCATCCAATCACCATAAACGGAAGCAAAACACCCGTTACTATGCCTGTATAATATCCAGGCATCTGCATAATTACGGATTCCATAATAAGATAAATAATCAGCAACGGCCAAAATGCCTTTTTCAAAACAGGGAGCATCCTCTGTCTTTTTTGAAAACAAAAAACGCCAAGAAAGAACCACAACGCATACGGAGCAAATATCCTCTCAATCACTTTCGTCAAAACGCCGCTGCCATCCCGCACCAATACGGAGCAAACCAGATTCACAGCAGCAAGCAGCGACAGGAATGCCATCCAACGCTTCCCTTTCATCTTTTGCAGAAAAGGATAAATAATCCCCATTACAATATACAACTGCACTTCCGTAAAAATCGTCCAAAGTGTGCCATTGATGCTTCCGGTAGGTAATGCTTTCAGACAGGCCGGCGTATTGGCTATTCCAAAAATCTGTGTCATCACCCATAAAATCATACCTCTGTCCAACAATTGTGGAACCAGAATACAGACTACTGCCAGATTGATGATCGTACAGATCCACAATTCCGGGTAAATGCGCAACACGCGTCTCAGGAAAAACTCTTTTCTTGTCGTTGCCCGTTCAAAGGAGGCTGCTACAAGAAAACCGCTCATGGTAAACAATATGACTACTCCCGGAAACATCAAGGCGATGTGCCTGACCCTGCTCATAACAGTCGAAGCCTGCGCCGGCAGATTTTGTGATAAAATCATACAATAACTGGAATAATGGAGCATCATTACACTGAACGCCGCCGTATAACGCAATAGATCAAACCCGTTGTTTTCATATTCTTCCTTTGTTCCGGCAACCATATTTTTCTCCATTTCTGCGCTGCTTTTGTCTCAACTATGTTGAGACGTCGCATTAAACGAGTTTGTGGCAAGCAACGCGCAGACACAAATCTCGCGATTGAAAATTTTAATTTTCAATCTTTCTCCATTCATCACACGGCACCGCCTCCTGCTTTTCAAGATAATACATTTTCCTTTTATAACATTTTTCTTAAAACCGGTAATCTGCGTAAACCTGACACCAGAACATTTCCCAATAACTTCCCAATCTCAGCCCATATTTTCCATTTTGGCGTAATATCTGTCAGTTCTCCATTAAATATCCCAGGATAAAATAAGAGGCAGAACTTTGGAAATGTAAATTGAGCACGAAGCCCGCACCCAGATATGCATGGGAAATATCATTTAAAATATGCCATCCTGTCACTAAGACAACCAGCATCATCTCTTCCTGCTCTGTCAGATTCTGCATCATCTTCCTCAGGAATGGCAAAACAAACAATACTCCCTACATTTTATTATTCTGCCTCATTTTCCTTTCGCCGCTTGCTCAATACACCTTCAATAAATTTCACCGTATATCCTCCGGCTCTGGCGATCTTTGCACGCTTACGCCTGTCCGTCTCCTGCTTTGCCAGATCCGCTATAAATTCAGGACGGTACAATCTCATAGGACAGTCGATCTTGTCCCCGCGAAAATACTTGAACAATTTCAGCATGGCATCACGGCCAATCAGCTCAAACAACTCCAAATAGCTGTCATTTAATGCCTCTGCCTCATTACCGTCAACATTGAATGCCTCATAGATCATCTCTTCATTTATATTGTCCAGATCGATGTTGATCACAGTATCGCCTCCTTGTCTGTCAAAATCTTAACAACATCTTCTTCCTGAAATCCAGTCGTTAAAAGGAACTTATAAAGGGTCTTTATATTCGCCTTTATAAGTTCCTTTTTTAGATATATCATATATGGATTCCTTATCCTTCAAATAAACAGATCACTCTGTTTTCATAAATACAGAAATTCCCCATCGTCCAGCCAAAGTACACCATCACTTCCAAGTGGCAGCGGCACATCACTGATCAACGTTCCCCAGAAATTGACCATGATGCCTTTTTTGACTCTTGTCGGATCACCCTGGCTCTCATCATCATCGGCAACTTCATACTGGTATCGTCCCTTTGGTACGGTACTCCTGTCTATACGCATATCACTGAAATCACACTCGATACCACATACTCTTACCTTCGTAAATTTTTCCTTATTGTAGTCTAACTGCATCCTCATAGCCTCCTTTCATTGCTATCCAGCATCAATGCACGGGTTCTCTTATCGATTCCACTCGCCATCTGTGCTACCCTGATATCTCTTTCGTTGAATTTATCAAAGCCCTCTTTAGGTGCATCCGCCGGAAAGATTCCCTGTGCATTTATGAATGCGGACATAAAGATATCCAACTCCTCATAGAATACGTTCCTGTAAAATTCAAACTCTATCTCAATCTCTAACTTCTGTGCCTTCGTACAGTAGATGCCCAGCTTCTGTCGCCTGCCCTTACTGCGGTAATATCTCCTGTCACCTGCAGCTGTCATCACCTTATAGATACACTGCACGAGCAACTTTCTTTCATGTTTTCCATTGTAGGAAAACAGCGTATACTCAGGTTCCTCACTCTGCAGTTCATCCAGTGACTTTATGCAGTTCCTTTTCAACATCTTCTGCAGCATCCTTTCCGCTGTGTCTTTTTCACCTCCTACACCTCGCTCTGCTAATGTCTGCAGTTTTTTGATCCTTTGTATGGTCTTCTCATCCATTTCATTTTCCTTTCCTCTGATGATATTTGTTATTCTTCTATATATAAACAGCACATCGCTCCATATTTGCATATATCTCACATTCTCATACAAAATGCTATAACTACATCACTTAATCGTAACTGGTCATTACTGCCTCCCATACCATGACAAAAAATCCCCATGCTCAAACAGCACAGGGATCGCGATCCTGTCTTATGGAAAATATCATCCTGTTCATACCCGTTTCTATAGTATAAGTTATGTCCAGAGTGTTGCACTTCTGTTGCATTTGACAGCAGTTTTGCAGCTCTTATCCCCTGATCATACCTAAAATCCCAAAATCTGCAACAGGTCACTTGCATCTGCTATCATATCTGCAACAGCATCTACCCAATACTAAGATCATTACAGCGACAAATACATACTTCTTCCGCCTCTCCACTTTTGACAATACATCTAACTGATAAAATCAAGTACACTGCTGAGTTCATCCGGAAGTCTCCCACAGGATTCCGGTAATCCCACTTCTTCCGGTACCGGCCTCTCTGGAACCTTCTGTACATTCACAGTACCGATACCTGCCAGAAGCGCACCTACCAGTTTCATGCCCTGTTCCTGCATTTCCTCCCGTACTGCTATGAGCATCTGCTCATGAAATTGCTGACGTTCTACCATCTCTGTCTTTATACTTAGATATTCTTCCAATACTCTTTTTACATAGGAAGTAAGGGAAGCAGAACTTCCTGCCGATTCTGCCAGTTTCAGATACAAGTCACAATCTGCTTCATCAGACATATTAAAACGAAGGAATATGGATCTTTGTTTCCCTGCCATCACCCCACCTTCTTTCCTGTCATCTGATTCGCAAGGAACTCATAGCCTTTTGCATTGGCGCACAGGTCACAGTCATAGGCTGTATGGCTCCTGTACTTTCCTGCATGGTCACGGGCCATCACTGCACCGCCGCCCACATAGATGATATTGATATAGTCAAGGCTGTAGCCCCGTTCGGAAAGTTCCAGCTCCAGAGAATGTATCTTTTCCCGCATCATCCCACGGATCAGTTCCGCATAGACTGCTGGAAAATTGCCCGTTTCCTTTAACATGACCTTCATGATCTCATGTTCCGGAATGTCTTTCCCGGTCTGTACCTTCATATCACGCTGGATCTCTTTGATCCACTTAACCATGGCTTTTTCGATCGTGATAGACCGGCTCTCGATCGGAAGCCCATTCTGTACATAGACAACATCCGTAGTCTTACTGCCAATATCCACGATCAGGTAATCGTCCTTCATATTGCCAAGTCTGGAAGCAATCGCTGAATAGCACTGTGGACATACGATCACTTTTATAATCGTCACGGCATAATCTTCTCCCTCATAGGAAAATTCCAACATATTCTGCTGTTCATAGTAATCAATCAGTTTCAGCTTGTCCCTCCCATAATTAGAAAACGGCAAACCGACTGCCAGTACGACTTCTGCTTTATACAGACCTTCCTTTCTCAACTCCATGGCAATGCCGGTCATTGTACGGAGCCTTGCAGAATCATCCGATATCTTATCCTCTGTAATGGCTGATCTTCCCTCTCCTACTTTAAAGTATTCCCCATCATGGAACAAAGAATTTTCCTGTAACGTTGGCTCTACAATTCCAAGTCTGTGTACACCATTGTCAAATATGAAATCTGCTGTCTTTCCAAGCTGATAGCCGTCATCATAACCTATAATGCATCTTCCTTCGCTTAATCTGACCATCTTTCTTCCTCTCCCTTCTATACACTTGATCCTCTGCACGATATCTTCCCCTTCTTTATGCATATCTGCAGAATATTTGTTCCTTCCGTGTCGCATTATCCCGTATGGCCACCTGCGGATACTCTGCCAGAAGTTGATCTTTTTTCTCCAAGGCATGCTCCATCCCCCGACCTGAATACCACCTGCCAACTTTCTTTCCTGTACTATCGGTCGGATAAACACAAATACCTTCCCACGAAAAGTCATCTGCATTCGCACACATGTAGCTATTCAATTCAATGATGAAATCAGCTAACAGAGAAGCCATCTCGTGCATAGCTTCTCCGTCCTCTCTCAGAGTCCTGAAAGTGCCAAGGTTCTTCTTATATCTTACATCCTCATAGCGATACCTGATCCATAGTTCCAAATAAATACCCCCACTTGTTCCATAAGCAAGGTCGCTTTTCAATTCAAAGTCACATGTTTTGATTGGTAACGCATTCCCTGTAGGTAATCCATAATCTAGAATGTCAGGCAGTTTGTTCTTTTCTTTCAGGATTATTTTAATCCTGTTAAATAATTCTTCCGTTGTCATTGGTCTTTCCATCATATAAAATCCTCCTGTTAAAAGACAGAAATCCCCGTGCCATAAACGGCACAGGGAGCATTACAGTATCATGATTATAATATATATTTGCATGGGAACCTCATACGTTCCAAAACAGCCAAATCATTCCTGCTGTTTTTTCAGAATAAACTTCTCCCCTTCATAAGTCCGTACCGGATTTCCCCTGATAATGCGGTTATGCTCCCGCCATGCGGCATTTACCTGTTTCGCTTCCCGCTCCTTTTTCAGATCCGCAAGTTTCTCCTGCAGCTTCTCCATTGCCCGCTGCTTATTTAAGAACTGGCTCCTCTCTTCGGTGGACAGCGCCACAATCCCTGTTGGTATATGGATGATCCGTACACCTGTCTCCACCTTGTTTACATTCTGGCCGCCTTTCCCACCACAATGGAATTTTTCAATACGGTATTCTTTCCCGGACGCGATCTCTCCCTGCTCCGGGATGATGCTCACATCCACATACCAGTTCTTCCTTTTGTGATTCGAACGGAACGGGCTTTTACATATCCACAATACCGTACCTTCAAGACCGCTCAGATCCTGCGCCGTCCGGAAGCGAATGGAATCCAGGCAGCCTTTTTCATACCCCTTTGTCTCAGATATCACTTCTAAATCCTCAAATTCTCTTTTTAATGCCGCAAACAGCTTTGCCACCGCGAGCTGACACTCGGACGGCCCCTGTCCTGCACTGATCTGTACTATCATAATTTTCTGTCTCCTCTACTTTCTGCTCCCTGCCTTGAAATTATAGACAGGTTTCAATATCTCAGTTACATCTACGGTATCTTTGATCCGCTCTGTTATCTTCGTTATGGGACGATATGCAAAAGACGCTTCGTCCAAAGTGTCGGCACTGACACAACTGCTGTAAATACCTTTCATTTCCTTTTTAAATTCCGATACCGTATACTGATTCTTCACATCTTCACGCTTTAGCTTTCTGCCGGAGCCATGCGGCGCAGAATAATTCCATGCTGCATTGCCTTTTCCGATGCCTAAGATGATCCCGTCCCGCATATTTGCCGGAATGACTACTGGTTCTCCCTTTTTCGCGGAGATAGAACCTTTGCGGAGTATGCCGGAATCATCCAGATAGTTGTGCGGCACAGAAAACTGCTCTGCCGCTTTCCATTTCATGCCTTTCAGAATCTCTCTGACAATAATCTGTCTGTTCCACTCGGCGTAGCGCTGAATGATCTGCACATCTTCCAGATAGGCCGCTTTATTCTCTCCTTTCAGATAACTCATGTAATAAGGAACTTCTCTTCCCTGCTCTTTTAAACAGGCATTGGCAAGTTTCGTGTAATATTCCGCCACTTCCTCCCCTAAATGCCTGCTCCCTGTATGCACAACAAGATACAGACTGCCATCATCCCCTTTATCAAGTTCTATGAAATGATTGCCGCCGCCAAGCGTGCCAAGACTCCTGTCTGCTTTCTGCCTGTTGATATGGCAAAGACAGTGGAGTCCTTCATAAGAAAAATCCTCCGCCATGTGATGGGGTTCTTTCCTAATATTGAAGCCAGAGGGTATGTTTTCCCGAATCATCCTGTCTAATTTCTGGAACTCCGCGTTACTCTTATTCAGTTTTACACAGGTCATACCGCATCCGATATCCACACCTAAAAGCTGCGGGATTACCTTATCTGTGACCGTCATAGAAAGACCGATTGGCGCGATCTTTCCCGGATGGATGTCCGGCATCATGCAGATCGTACTGCCTTCAGCGGTTTCGTTATCGCATATCATTTTTACCTGTGCCAGAGCGTAGTCTTCTACATCATCTGTAAAAATCTTCGCTTCGGCGTAAATGCCTTTTACTGTTTTCATAATTTCATTTTTCTCTTCTTAAAAATGGGCGCAAAAAAAGCACCCCAAAGGTGCTATGTCACACTTCTTCTCTATGCGGTTGTATACAATGGAAAATTTCTAAAAATCACTATCAAAACTTTCTATTGGCATAATAAAATAGAGCTAACTATAACTCGTAAGGAGTGATGTACCTTTGACTGTCAGTTGCATTATTCTATTCTGAATTGTTGTATTTTTCTGCATGGTAATTCCTCCTTTTCTTTTTGGATTAATGGTTTGTTAATTCAACGGTTACATACTAGCACAGATGATTTAGATTTGCAAGAGGATATTCCCAAGTCTGCACTCTCGTACTGTGACATCATGGTCTATATCCATTCTACACGCAAAGCCCGGATACTATCACGGGAACTGCGGACTTTTGCTTAAGAGTACTCAAAATCCTATAGCATCAATTCAAATTTCTAAATTTTTTAGACAGTCCCATCACTTTCATTAAACTATCTGCATCGATATATTTCTGTACTGCTTCCATAATAGCAAACAGCATTTT
>CATOJY010000037.1 GCA_951800685.1 uncultured Lachnospiraceae bacterium | reverse complement strand
AAGATACATTAACAGCAGCCCTGTGTAACATTGGGAAAAGCAACTATTGGCATGGTGTAAAGGAAATACGCAGTTATAATTTGGTAATTCTGTGAAAGCAATACCAACACAGTTATTGACTATCACTTAAGAAATAAAATGCGCATAGTATAAAATAAGGCCGGATTCAGTATACTAACAAAAACCAGGGCTGGAAGAATGATTAGAACATGATTACAAATAATAACAGATAATAACAGGGGAATTTGTGTGATGTCAACTACAAGTGCGACGATTTATATCAATGCGGAACAGAATGTAGAGTTACAGTCAGAGGATGTGTATGTGAAGGATATCGGCAGTCTGAGTTGCAGCGACGAACATGTGCTGGCCAGGGTTAAAGCAATCAAACTGCATCGTTTTAAACAGGGTGATCCGAAGCGGCAAGTGATCAGTTTGTTGAAAATTATAGAAGAGATTAACAAAATCTACCCTAATGTCAGTGTTCAGAGCATTGGAGAGCCAGAGATCTTAATTGAGTTGATTGCTGTTGACCGCCATAAAGGAGTGGTGCAATGGATGAAGCTTCTTTTTGTGGCAATGGTCAGTTTTTTTGGCACAGCGTTCACAATTATGGCATTTCATAACGATATTGGAATCAATGATGTCTTTTCAAAGATTTATGAGATGGTGATGGGACAGCCAGGAGACGGTTATGGGATTCTGGAACTGGCCTATTCTCTTGGACTGGCTATTGGCATTATCGTATTCTTTAATCATATTGGAGGCAGAAGAATTACCAAAGATCCGACGCCGATCGAAGTAGAGATGAGAATTTATGAAGAGGACGTCAACAAGGCGTTGATTGCTACGGCAGACAGGGAAGGAAAGACGATTGATGTACAATAACAGAGTGGCTAAACCATTAGGAAACGGCGAGATCGCAAAGAATGCCACAGAGGAGTACGGAATGTGTGAAAGTTTGGGATTTCGTTTAGGGCGCCATTCAGGAGGATTGCAATGATCATACGGCAGATTTTATTAGGGATCATCGGTATCAGTGGCGGCCTGATTGTGTCGGCGGGGGTCTTTACCGTGCTGATCTCTGTGGGATTGATACCGCGTTTCGCCGGTAAAATGCATGTGGCGCGGCAGATCTTTGTATTGGAAGAGATGGTGGTATATGGAACACTCTTCGGCGGATTTTTCAGTGTGTTTGGAGATTGGGGCAGGATCGGTGCATTTGTACGGGAGCATGCCCTGTTTGGACACAACGCTACGGAAGGAATATGGAGGTTTGCCGGTACGGTCTTTCTGCTTGTGTTCGGTGTATTTGCAGGCATTTTTGTGGGATGCCTGGCATTGGCTATAGCGGAGATGCTCAATACGATCCCTGTCTTTGCGAGAAGAATCGGTTTCCGGCACGGGTTGGGAATCGCAATTCTGGCAGTGGCGTTTGGGAAGCTGGTCGGGAGCCTGATTTATTTTACGCAGCAAGTGTATTTGTATGGAGGTTAGGGCAGCAAAACGAAGCCTGGAAGTGCATACAGTATCGAAAAGAAAAGAGTTGCGGCAGTTTTAGCAGATTATTCATAGGAAAGGAAACAGGGATTATGGCACAGAACCAAGAAAAACCGAAAACAGAACAGCAGCAAAAAGAACAGGATTACAGACAGCATGTGGAGAAGGTGACACCGAAGTACAGTCTGCCGTTACGCATGGGAAAGGCATTTTTCATGGGTGGGCTTATTTGCCTTCTTGGACAGTTTATTTTAAATTATGCAACGAATACGGTCGGATTGGATCAGGAAACTGCAGGCGCCTGGTGTTCTATGTTGTTAGTGCTGCTCAGTGTGCTGCTGACAGGGTTTAATATTTATCCGAAGCTGGTAGAGTGGGGTGGTGGCGGCGCGCTTGTGCCGATCACTGGATTTGCCAATTCGGTTGCCTCAGCAGCAATTGAATACCAGAAAGAAGGACAGGTATTTGGAATAGGGTGTAAGATTTTTACGATAGCAGGACCAGTAATTTTATATGGAATCTTCACAAGCTGGATTTTGGGCGTGGGGTATTGGATCGGTACGCTGCTGGGGATGGTTTAAGAGAACCATCCCAGCCAGCTATGCTGGAGGGCGTGTTACATAGAAAAGACGAACCTATTTTAACAGTACTATGCAGCGTGGATCACAATAGAGTCTATTGTGATCACAGATGGCAGTTGGAATAGCACTGGCTCTTGAAGAAACCTCATATTGACGTGGCTGGAAGCACATGGTATTATGACACAGGAGTTGTTGTCCTTTGCGGTGAAACTATCAGAACTGCAGCAATATTTCGAAATAAAAATGACCGGAGAGTGCCTGTTAATATCAAATTTGTGGATGCAGTGACTATGACCGGAAGCGGTCTATATGGAGGATAGGTTTATGGATTATTCAAGAGAGCTTTCTGAACGGGCAGGAGAAGGTGCGCCGGTGGTGGATGGTTGTGGGCAGTACAGCGATATGCGGAGTGTCCAGAATCTGGAAGCTGTCATAAATGAAGGCCTTCGCGTCGCCTTACTGGAGGAGACGCCAGACCAGTCGCTGGAAGTGCTGCTGGAGTACCTGGGGAAAGCGCTTAAGGGGGAACGGGCCTATATATTTGAGCAGAATGAATCTGGCGGTGATGATAATACTTATGAATGGGTGGCCGATGGAGTAGAGCCGGAAAAGGAGAATCTCCAAAATGTGCCGGCGGAGGTATGTGCCAGCTGGTATCAGAATTTTGGCATTGGCGGACATATCGTTATTGAGGACCTGGAAGAGATCCGGGAGACGGATCCTCTTCAGTATGAGAATCTGAAGCGGCAGAATATCCATTCTTTAGTAGTGGTGCCTCTCTATAATAGTAAGAAACTTATCGGTTTTTATGGAGTAGACAATCCGCCGGTGAAGTCGTTGGAGTATGCATCGAATATGCTCCAGACTGCGGCATACTTTATCGTATCTTCCCTGAAAAGGCGCAATCTGTTCCGTGAACTCCAGAAACGCAGTTATAATGTTCTTCATGCACTTAGCGTAGACTATCTGGGTATCTATCAGGTGCATTTCGATACAGGGGAATGTGAGATTTACAGGAACAGTGAAGGAATGAGTATGGATCTGGCCATGAATTTTGAGGATGGCTACCAGAAAGCTATGGAGCGGTATATATCCCGGTATGTAGTCGACCGGGACCAGGAACGGCTCAGGGCTGTGACGAAAAAAGATTATGTGCTCACCCAGCTTGGGACAAAGAAGAAGTTCTATGTCCGGTATCAAGTGGAAGACAGTTCCTATGGACTGAAACATATGGAGATTCATTATTCGGCTACGGAGAGACCGGAGGAAGAAAACTGTGTAATTTTTGCTCTGCGGGATGTCAATGCCGTGGTGGAACGGGAAGAAAAGTACAAGCTGGAGGCAAGGCAGAGTCTGGAAGGCATTCTGGAGGGGGCCAGGACCGGGATCTGGACCATCGAGCTGGAGGATGGCTGCCAGCCGCGGATGTATACGGATCGGACTATGCGGATTCTCTTGGGAGTGCCAGAGGAGATTGAGCCAGAGGCATGCTATCAGCACTGGTTTGAAAATATTGAGCCAGATTATGTGGAGATGGTGCAGGAATCGGTGCGGGAAATATTAGAAATCGGGCGTTCTGAGGTCATCTACCCATGGAATCATCCGAAGCTGGGCAGGATCTATGTCCGTTGCGGCGGTGTGCCGGACAAAACATTCAAAAAGCCAGGTACCTGCCTGAACGGGTACCACCAGGATATTACGGAAACCATGGTGGCAAAGAGGAAACAGGAACAGGCGATCATGGAGCTGCTTGAGAAAGTCAGACGGGCGAACTCAGCAAAGAGCGAATTCCTTTCCCACATGTCCCACGATCTGCGTACACCGATCAACGGCATTTTAGGGATGTTGGCCATTATGGAGAAAAGCCAGAAGGATGCGGAGCGGCAGAGAGAATGCCGGAAGAAAATCCGTGCCTCGACGGAGCATCTGTTGTCGCTGGTTAACGACGTTCTTCAGTTCAGTAAACTGGACAGCGGAAGGCCAGCGGTAGTAGAGGAACCGTTTGACCTACAGGATACATTGGAAAACTGCATTACGATAATGTCTGCTAAGGCGGAGGAGCGGGGAATTCGGCTGGAGCTTAGGGAAAACGGTTTACAGCATAGAAGGCTGATCGGAGATCCGCTGCATTTAAAGCAGATCTTGATGAATATTATTGACAACGCCCTCAAGTATAACCGTCCGCATGGGTCTGTATTTGTCCAGGTAAAGGAGAATGCCTGCCAGGGTGGAACTGCATATTACCAGTTGGTGGTTGAAGATACTGGAATCGGCATAGGGGAGGAGTTCAAAGAGCATATTTTTGAACCGTTTACACAGCAGCACCAGGGGGCAAGGACCCATTATAATGGTACAGGACTTGGCATGTCCATTGTGAAGGAACTGGTAGACCAGATGAAGGGGACCATTGAGGTAGACAGCCAGATCGGCAAGGGAAGTGTGTTCCGGATTACTCTGCCTATGCAGGTTGATGAGACGTGGAGTCTGCAGCCTGGGGATGAGGAGCAGGATGTGCGGGGCTACGTTTCCGGGATGCGGGTTCTCTTGGTGGAAGACAATGAGATCAACTGTGAAACTGTGGAGTTCATGCTCAAAGATGCGGGCGCTGAAGTCGTGACCGCGAACGATGGCAAAGCGGCTGTGGACGCGTTTGTGGCATCTGCGCCAGGGACGTTCGACTGTGTGCTCATGGATTTGATGATGCCGGTTATGAGCGGTTATGAGGCGACCCGCGTGATCCGTGGCCTGGAGCGTTCCGATGCGCAGGAGGTGCCTATCATAGCGCTGTCGGCTAACGCATTTGAGGAGGATATTGCAATGACGAAAGCGGCTGGCATGAATGAGCATTTGGCTAAGCCGGTGGATATCAGAAAAATGTTTAAGGTCATGAGTCATCTGAGAAGATGATAGGAAAAGCCGATAAGATGTAACTTATCGGCTTTTGTTTTTCTTTCTGTGAGACTTTCCCGTAACAGGGGGCGCAGGAGATTAGCGGGTAAGGTCCTGCACCCATTTATATTTCCGAAATCGCAGCATTACCCAGGGGATTTTGCCTACTTCATCCAGACAGGTACAGGCGTAAACGGCAAGAGGTGACCAGTGAAGGACAAAGGCACCGACGAGCGCCAGCGGGATTGCGATTAGCCACATACAGACAATCAGACTATACATATCGAATAGTGTATCGCCGCCGCCGTCCAGTACGCCGTTGATCGTCACAGTATTGACACAGCGGCCAATCATGTAAATCGACATGATTACCATCATTCCGGTAAGATATTCCTGCGCCTGTTGTGTCAGAATAACCATTTTAAGGACCAGCGGTGTCACGGCGAGAACTAACGCTGTGGAGAGAAACCCGATCCCATAGGATATATTTTTCAGTTTGATCCCATAGGCTTTGCCCATGGCAAGACGGCCGGCTCCAAGTTCATTTCCAACCATGATTCCAGCAGCACTGCCGATTCCATTACACATGCAGCAGATCAGGTCGCGGGCAACTGCTGAGACAGAATTCGCTGCTGCGGCATCTGTTCCCATATGCCCCATGATAGCAGTGTAGGAAGTAAAGCCAACGCCCCAGCATAGACAACCGCCCATAAGCGGCAGACACTGTTTGGTAAAGTCACGCCCCAGCAGCTTCGGAAGCTTAAGAAACCTGTCGAAAGCGGGGCGGATATAGGATGCATTTGAGGAAACTGCTACGCATAGGGCAAGTTCGATCATACGGGAGATCGTAGTTGCCAGGGCGGCACCTCTTGCCTGCATCCGGGGTGCGCCGAACAGACCGAAGATGAATATGGCGTTCAGGGCGATGTTCAAGAGTACAGCACAAGAACTAATGATCGCACCAGGCTTCACGTGTTCTGACACCTTCATCATGGTCAGGTAGCATTGGGAGATGCCAGTGAGCAGATAAGACCAGCCTGCGATGCGCAGATAGGAGCTGCCAAGGGCGATCAGAGGAGCGTCATGGGTGAAGATATGCATCAGCATCTCCGGCATCAGTTCACATGCCAGGAAGAACAGGATGGACAGAATGCCTGAGAAACGGAGCATCATGTTAAAAATGTCTTCCAGCGTATGTTTGTCGCCTTTTCCCCAATACTGGGCGCCGAGAATGGCACCTGCACCAGTAATAGCCGCAAGAAACATGTTCTGGACGAATTGGATCTGGGTAGCCAGGGATACGGCGGTCATTTCATTCTGGGCGACCTTTCCAAGCATCAGTGCGTCGCCGGCGGCTACCGATGCGAGCATCAGGCTCTGCAGCGAGATTGGAAGAGCCAGTCTTGTAAGGTTTTGGTAAAAAACTTTCTTGTCGATCGATACTTCTGCTATCTTGTCTTTCATGGTGTAACCCCCATTTATCAATATGCAATATTGAGATTATAGCATACGGCTGACGGGGTTACAATTCACTTTTCTTTTATTTATCAACAGCATATTTAACATAAAATTTATTGTTTTTGATAACGCTATAGGATAGAATATTTTTGGAAAAATAGAAAGGATGGTAACGGTTTGGATGAATAAGAGTAGGAGAATAAGATGTCTTTTGGGCTGCGGTTTGCTGATCGCAGCACTGACTGGCTGCAAAACGTCAGAGGAAGCAAAGGAGCAGAATGAACAGCAGGAGGTTCTGCAAGAACAGGAAGATGGGAATGAACAGCAGCAGGAAGATCTGCAAGAGCAGGAGGAGCAGATGGGACAGCAGCAGGAAGATCTGCAAGAGCAGCCGGATACAGAGCAGCCTGAGGAATCCTTTCCGGCAGAAGAAGATATGCAGGGAATGGAGCCTTCTTCAATCAGGATCTGGGGACCAGTCCTTAGCGTAGAAGAAGGCAGGGTCGTGATTGATAACCGGTCGGATGTGTCATTCCGCGGAGAGATGATTCTTTCGGTGGATGGAGAGCAGACCAGGATTCTGGATGCAGAGAATGGATATCCGGTGGAACTATCAGAGCTGAGCGAAGGAGAAGCGGTATTTGTGTATATCGGGCCTACAGCAGCGCTCAGCGAACCGCCTATTGTGAGCGCTTCGCTAATCCTATGTAAAATTCCGGATAGCTTGCGGGTACCTGACTATGTGCGTGTTTCTGCGATGGAGGAGCAGTCAGACGGCAGTTATTTTCTATCCGGAGACAATGAGGTACAGTATTTGGTGCCTATGGATTGTGAAATTATACCATATTTGACGAGAAACGTGGTGACATTGCAGGATGTTCAGGCAGGAAGTACTTGTCTGATCTGGACAGATGAACGAAGAACGGCGCAGAAGATCGTATTGTTTGCGGATTAGGCAGCAGTGTCCATGAGCCAGCTCGACGAATGCCTCCTCTTGTGATATACTGAAGCAGTATGCAGTCACAAAAGGAGGCGTTTTCATGGGTGGACAAGAGCCTGGAAAGAAAGAGAAAAAGCATATCAATGTGGGGCTGCTTGCCCATGTGGATGCCGGCAAAACAACGCTGGCGGAGAGCGTTCTATATACATGCGGACAGATTCGGAAGCTGGGGCGGGTAGATCATGGGGATGCCTTTCTGGATACCGATACACAGGAGCGTGACCGGGGGATTACGATCTTTTCCAAACAGGCGCAGGCGCAGTGGGAGGAGATGGATATCACGCTGCTTGATACACCGGGACATGTGGATTTCTCCGCAGAGATGGAGAGGACACTGCAGGTGTTGGATTATGCGGTGTTAGTCATCAGCGCGGCGGACGGCGTGCAGGGGCATGTGATTACGTTGTGGCGTCTTTTAGAGCGCTATCAGGTGCCAGTATTCCTTTTTCTAAATAAGATGGATCAGCCGGGGGCCGATGGAGACAGGCTTCTGGCTGAGTTGAAGGGTAAGCTGGATGAGCGGATCGTGAAGTTTGGGCAGAAGGACGAGACGTTCTATGAGGAGATTGCGGTCTGCGATGAAGGGCTTTTGGAGCAGTATCTGGAGAAGGAGGCGCCCATTGACGATGCTGTGATTGCCGGATTGATCCAGAAACGCCGGCTTTTTCCCTGCTATATGGGGTCCGCCTTGCGGATAGAGGGAGTAGACAGTCTGCTTAACGGTCTGTCTGTTTACACGAGAATGCCAAGGTATGGGGCGGAGTTCGGGGCGAGGGTCTATAAGATTGCCAGGGATGCGCAGGGAAACAGGGTGACTTATGTGAAGGTGACAGGTGGGACGCTGCGCGTAAAGCAGGTGATCTCTGTACATGGCAGACATGGGCGTCATGGCGGCAGCGGATTCGACAGCGGTGATGATGACGGTTCTTTCTTTGGAAGGGAAAGTAATCAAAATGTTGGTGGTGCAGTTGTAGTGCGGGAGGAGAAAGTAGATCAGATCCGTATTTACTCTGGCGCTAAATATACGACAGCGCAGGAGGTTTCTGCGGGTATGGTCTGTGCATTGACAGGGCTGGATTCAACCTTCTGCGGTCAGGGTCTTGGAGCGGAGCAGGGAGTGGTGCTGCCGGTAGTGGAGCCAGTTATGACTTACCGGATCGCACTGCCGAAGGGCTGTGATGTGCACCAGATGTATGAAAAGTTATGTCAACTTGAAGAGGAGGAACCGCAGCTTCATTTGATCTGGAAAGAACAGATGAATGAGATTCATGTCCAGCTCATGGGTGAGGTACAGATTGAGGTGCTGCAGAATATGATCCAAAAGAGATTTGATGTGGAGGCTTCCTTTGAGGAGGGCAGCATTGTCTATAAGGAAACGATTGTTGATAAGGTAGAAGGGGTGGGACATTTCGAACCATTGCGGCACTATGCGGAGGTGCACCTGATCCTGGAACCGGGAGAGCCTGGCAGCGGGCTGCAGTTTGCTATGGCTGTCAGTGAAGATGATCTGAATCGGAATTGGCAGAGGCTTGTGCTGACGCATCTGGAGGAAAGGGAGCATCCAGGTGTGCTGACGGGTGCGCCGATCACGGATATGCGGATCACCCTGACTGCTGGCCGGGCGCACAAGAAGCATACTGAGGGCGGCGATTTCAGGCAGGCCACCTACCGGGCAGTCAGGCAGGGGCTTTGCAAGGCGCAGAGTGTCTTATTGGAACCTGTTTATTCGTTCCGGCTGGAACTGCCTCTTGCCTTGATCGGAAGAGGTATGACCGATCTGCAGAGCCGGGCGGGGAAGTTCGGGGCACCAAAGACAGAGGGGGAGTATGCCATTTTGCAGGGAACGGTGCCGGTGTCGGAGATGACGGGGTATCAGGCCCAGGTGCGTGCTTATTCCGGCGGCAAAGGCAGACTTTACACGGAATTAAAGGGGTATGCGCCATGTCATAACACGGTGGAAGTGATCGAAGCCATCGGTTACGAGGCGGAGCATGATGTGGAGAATCCCTGCGGCTCTGTTTTCTGTGCCCATGGTGCGGGCTTTGTGGTTCCCTGGGATCAGGTGGAAGCGTATATGCATCTAGAGAGCACGCTGGCAGGCGGGAAGAATGGATATAGTGCGCAGGGAGAGAGGGATTGGACCGAAGCGGACGACAGGGAGTCCATGCCGTCAGATGCCGGATATGCGGTGCGGTATGGCCGCAGGAAGGCCGGTAGTGACGCCGGCTCGGTGGCGGATGTGATTGGGCAGGACGAGATTGATGAGATCATGAACCGTACTTATGGGGTAAAGGAGCGGAAGAGACAGGGATGGGCGAGGACAATCAGGCCTGCCGGGATGGTGGAGCGAAACAGCTCCAGCAGTGGCAGCGGGGGAAATCCTCGGCCACAGGAGGAATATCTTCTGGTAGATGGTTATAATATCATCTTTGCCTGGGACTCCCTAAAAGAGCTTGCACAAAGCAACTTAGACAGTGCACGGGGAAGATTGATGGATATTCTGAGCAATTACCAGGGCTACCGCAGAATGCATCTGATTCTGGTCTTTGATGCATATAAAGTGAAAGGAAATCCGGGCAGTACGGTCCGCTATCATAATATTGATGTGGTCTACACGAAAGAGGCGGAAACTGCTGATCAGTATATTGAGAAAGTGACTCATGAGATTGGCAGGAAACATTATGTCAGGGTGGCCACATCTGATGGATTGGAGCAGTTAATCATTATGGGCGCCGGAGCAGTCCGCGTGTCCGCCAGGGAACTGCAGGAAGAAGTCATGGCGGCTGGAGAGGAACTGCGGCAGATGTTTTTAGGCCCACAGGGAAATAGGACGGGGGAGCGCAATTATCTGTTGGAAGGTGTTTCCGAAGAAGTGACGGCCTATCTGGAACAGATGAAAGGAGAAGGCGGCAGATAGGTGGTTATCAGATAAGAAAGAGGATGGCGGCGGTAAAAGAGCGTGTTCATGGCAGTCCGCTGGTATTTTTGACTGGTTTATGATACGATTACTTTTGTCAATTACTATATCAACTTAGGAGGATCTTCTGCAGCGGAGAGCTGCTTTCAGATACGGTATGTCAGATGCCAGTCCGGTGGTATGCAAGGCGGATGGCGCTGGGTCCGCATCTTTGGCAGATCGATTACAGAATAGAGAATACTATGGCAAGAAGACATGCAAGACGTACAAAACAAGAGAACCAGAGCGGTCAGAATGAGAAGAGAGACCAGGCTGATCAGAATAGAATTACGGGACAGGTATCAGCAGAGGAAAAGGAAGGGAACCCAACAGATATCCCGGAACCTGTATGGATGGTTTATCTGCAGGCGTTTCTGGAGTTTGAGGAGAATGACCACAGGCGGTTTGTCAAAGGATGCGAGAAACAGATTGCGCAGTTAGAGCGGCGGATTGCCCGCAAAAAAAACCAGGAGAACCATCAGGTGCTGGCTGATATGAAAGAGCTGCATAAGCGGGCGGCATCTATCGGTTACACGGTGGCGGGCAAAGAAAACCGGCTGTTAAAGAAGTATAAACACGCTCTTTGCATGCTTGCCAGGCTTGACATCACTTTTCTGCATAAGATGGCGGCAGGAGCGAACCCAGAGGATATTCTGCATATGCCGGGTGCGCCGATGCTGCTGCGTGCCAGATCACTCTATGAGATCTATAGGGAAGAGTACATGCAGTACCTAGTCGGACAGCGGATTGAGGAGCTGATGGAGGCGGAGCCGGAGAAACAATACCCGGAGGCAAGAGGTATGAACCGCCATTTCATCCTGCATATCGGCCCCACCAACAGTGGTAAGACTTACCAGGCGCTGCAGCGGTTAAAGCAGGCCTATCATGGGATTTACTTAGGACCGCTGCGTCTGTTGGCGTTAGAAGTTTATGACAGGATGACGGCGGCGGGTATTCCCTGCAGTATGGTTACTGGAGAAGAATCCATCCGTACACCGGGCAGTTTCGTGCAGGCATCTACGGTGGAGATGATGGATATCCGGGAAATTTATGATATTGCCGTGATCGACGAGGCACAGATGATGGCGGACGAAAACAGGGGAAGCTTCTGGACGAGGGCTATTCTTGGCATCCGCGCAGAGGAAATTCATGTGTGCTGTTCCGGTACGGCACAGCAGCTTTTAGAGAAAATGATCACGCGGTGCGGCGACAGTTATGAGACGGTCTATCATGAACGTAACACTAGATTGGAGTTTATTCCGAAACGGTTTGATATGAGCAAAGACGTAGAGACAGGAGACGCTTTAATCGCTTTTTCTAAGAAAAATGTGCTGGCGATTGCGGCGACTCTGGAAGGAAGAGGGATCAAGGCCAGCGTCATCTACGGAAATCTGCCGCCTCAGACGAGAAGGGAACAGGTAAGGCTTTTTACAGAAGGCGTGAATCAGGTGGTGGTGGCGACAGATGCCATAGGTATGGGGATCAACCTGCCGATCCGCCGGATCGTCTTTATGAATACCACCAAATTCGACGGTACGGATAAGCGGCGTCTGGAGGCGGAAGAGATCCGGCAGATTGCCGGCCGTGCCGGCCGGTATGGTTATTATGATGTTGGTTATGTCCAGTCTGCGCTGGACGTGGAATACATCGGTAAGAAACTGGAGGAACCTCTGCAGCCGCTGGCTAAGGCCAGAACGGGATTTCCGGAGGTGCTTTTGGATATCGATATGGAGTTGGATGAGATCATTGAGGCTTGGGAGGGAACGAAGAATCTGTCTCTTTACGACAAGATCTCTATGACAGAGAGTGTGAAGAAATACCGGTATCTTAAGAACTATCGCAAGAAGCTGTCTTATATGGAAGACAGGAAATTCGTATTGTCCCTGATCACCTGTCCTTTTGACGTCAAGGACAGAGAAGTGCTGCGCCTGTGGCTTTGGTATTGTGAGAAACCGGATCAAGAACATAACTGCCCGATGCTGCCTCAGGATTTCACGCTGGAAGGGTTAGAATCCTATTACAAACAACTCGATCTGTATACCCAGTTTTCAGGCAGGATGAATTGGGAGATTGACAAGGAAGAGGTTGCGGTCAACAGAGAGTGGGCACAGTCCGTGATCGGAGAGATGCTGGAAGACGACAAAGGACAGTTCGAGAAAAAGTGCCGTGGCTGCGGCGTAGCGCTGCCGTGGGATTATGATTTCCCGATCTGCCAGGAATGTTATCACAGTAGTATCAAGGACGATCGTGTACGGCGCTCTATGCACAGATATCCGCATGACCGCAGCCGAAGGTAGCGCATGGGTCTGCGATTCTGTGAGGCAGGATCATGGATGAGGATAACTGGCCGAATAGCAGTTTGCGGTTCTATGCAGTGGAATCATGGAAGGCAGTATTATGATCTACACATATTATATTGGTGTGACGCAGTTTGAAGATAAGGCGCTTTTTCAGGAAAAGCTGCGCTTGTTGTCGCCCTACAGACAGCAAAAGACTGCACAGTTGAAGCAGGAAAAGGATAAGTACCGGAGCTTGGGAGCGGGGCTTGTGCTGGATTATGCACTGAAAGAGTATGGGCTTAGGGAACGGCATATGGAGTATGTGCTTGGGAAGTGGGGGAAGCCTTCGTTTAAGGAGTATCCGGAGATTTATTTTTCCTTGTCGCATTCGGGAGCGTATGCCGTGTGCAGTATAGGGGAGAATCCAGTTGGTAATGATATTGAGCGCATCAGACAGGGACGGCTCAAGGTGGCAGACCGCTTTTTTACAGAGGAAGAATTGGCTTTTGTGTATGACGCGCAGGATGAGGAGGAGATCACACAGAGAATGTTCCGCATCTGGACGATGAAGGAGAGTTTTCTTAAGGTGACAGGAAGAGGGATGCAGCTGCCATTGCATGGCTTCTCTATCGTGATGGAGGAGGGGAAAGTGATCCAGGTAAGGCAGCGTTTTGATGATGAGACGTATGCTATGAAAGAATACGGGGATATCCCAGGGTATCGGGCTGCGGTGTGCTTCCAAGCTGCAAAGGAGGCTGCTGCCCATATGGAGCAGGTGATGCTTTGACAGCTTTTGCTTTCCGTGTATTTCGGCCTTTTTGTAGATAGAAGGATAAAGAGAGGGAGATCTTTATGGGAATGCAGATGTGTTTTCGATGGTATGGTGAAGGAAATGACCACATTACACTTTCGGATATCCGCCAGATCCCAGGGGTGACGGGTATTGTCTGGGCGCTCCATGATAAGATGCCGGGCGAGGTCTGGGAGGTGGAAGAAATTGCGAAGGTGCAGGAGCTGCTGGAGCCTTACGGTTTCAACATGGATGTAGTAGAATCGGTCAATGTGCACGACGACATCAAGACCGGAAGGAAGATGCGGGACCAGTATATAGCCAATTATATCCAGACAATCCGGAATCTGGCCGGTTTCGGCGTCAAGGTGATCTGCTATAATTTCATGCCGGTGTTCGACTGGACGCGAACAGATCTGTTCCATCCGGTGGGGGATGGGTCCACTGCACTGTATTATGAGGCGGGTAAGATTCATGAGGATCCGAAAGAGATGGCGGAGTATATATTGAAGCATTTAAACGGCATGACCTTTCCGGGATGGGAGCCGGAGCGTATGGCGAAACTGGATGAGCTGTTCGAAGCGTACAGGGAAATCACGAAAGAGAACCTGTGGGAGAACCTGCGGTATTTTGTGGAAAAACTTATGCCAGTCTGTCACGAATGCGACATCAGGATGGCAATCCATATGGACGACCCGCCATGGGATATCTTCGGATTGCCGCGTCTTTTGGTGGATGAGGCGTCGGTGAGCAGGTTCTTAAAGATGGTGGATGATCCGTATAACTGTCTGACGTTGTGTTCCGGGAGCCTGGGAGCCAATCCGAAGAACAATGTGGCCAGCATTGTACGCAGGCACTGTGACAGAATCGCCTTCGCCCATATCCGCAATGTGAAACATTTTCCAAATGGAGATTTTTCGGAGGCCAGTCATCGGGACTGTGACGGAGATACAGGAATTGTGGAGATCATGAAGGCATATCATGACAGCGGATTTACAGGGTACATCCGGCCTGATCACGGCAGACATCTGTGGGAGGAAGGGCCTGGGAATGTGAGGCCCGGATATGGACTGTATGACAGGGCTATGGGAATCATGTATCTGTGGGGAATCTGGGATCTGTTAGATAAGCTGGATGCAGATGGATGTCTAAAAGGAAGCGGTCACCAAAGGAATGAGGCATAAGGGGAGTAAATCAGACGTATAAAGTAACAGAATAAGATACATACTATCTTCACCGGTAAGTTTAGCAGCTTAAATGTTTACGATACAAATAATCTGTAAGAAGTTCGGAGGAGATAGGAAATGCTGGGCAGACAGAGTTTTCAGTTTGTAAAGAAACCATACATCATCAGCAGCGGTTCTATTGTGGGCAGCAAGGAAGCGGAAGGACCGATGGGGCAGCTGTTTGACAAGATTGGCTATGACGATAAATTTGGGGCAGAAACCTGGGAGGATGCGGAGAGCAGTCTGCAGAAGGAAGCGTTGGAGATTGCGCTTAGGAAAGCCGGCCTTCAGAAAAAAGATCTGCAGCTTGTCTTTGCGGGCGATCTGCTGGGACAGTCCATTGCCAGCAGTTTCGGGCTGTCAGGCTACCAGCTTCCCCATGTGGGGCTGTATGGAGCCTGCTCCACCTGCGGGTTGTCTTTGACGATGGGGAGCATGGCGGTGGCAGGGCTGTTTGCAGAGAGGGCGGCCTGTATTACTTCCAGTCATTTCGCCAGTGCGGAGAAGGAGTTCCGGTTTCCCTTGGCTTACGGCAACCAGCGGCCGAAGTCGGCTACTTGGACGGTGACCGGCAGCGGAGCGTTTCTGCTCTCGGCGCAGCCTGGCAGCCAGGTCAGGGCGGTAATCTCAGGCGCCACCATTGGGAAGATCGTAGATTATGGTCTAAAGGACTCGATGAATATGGGGGCCTGTATGGCGCCTGCCGCTGCAGACACAATCCGGCAGCATCTGGAGGATTTCGGCAGGCAGCCGGATTATTATGATAAGATTATCACCGGTGATCTGGGTACGGTGGGCCAGCAGCTTCTTTTTGACCTGTTGGCGGAGACACAGATTGATATCACGAAGCAGCATATGGACTGCGGCATAGAGATTTACGACGGTGAGCGGCAGGGAACCAATGCGGGCGGCTCCGGCTGCGGCTGCAGCGCAGTGGTGTTGTCAGCTTATATTCTGAAGAAACTTGAGGAGGGTGTTTGGAACCGGGTACTTTTTATGCCCACAGGGGCGCTTCTGAGTAAGACCAGCTTCAATGAGGGACAGAGTATTCCAGGGATTGCGCACGGAGTCGTGCTGGAACATTATGAAGGCTAGGTCCGTATAGAAAAAGAAAAGGGATCGTATCGGCGGGAGGATACGGTCCTTTTTGTGGCAGGGAAGGCACTGTAGTCAGAAAAGGATCGGCAGTCAGCTTTGGTGTATGGTGAAAAAGGTATGGTTTTCATGTCCATGATGGTGATACAATGATCTAATATATAGGAAAGATACAGGAATGAGATAAAAATGATACAGCAGCCGGCAAGCTGACGAAAGAAAGGATGCAGAAGAGAGATGGAAGATACGAAGAAAGTTGCCTTGTTTGAGGAAATGCCCGTACATAAAGCAGTGATGACACTGGCCATACCAACGGTGCTCAGTTCGTTGGTGATGGTGATCTATAACCTTGCAGACACTTATTTTGTAGGAATGCTGAATAACCCAGTGCAGAATGCAGCCGTAACGCTGGCGGCTCCGGTATTGTTAGCGTTTAACGCGGTGAACAATTTGTTTGGGGTGGGCACTTCCAGTATGATGAGCCGCGCGCTGGGAAGCAAAGACTATGGGCTGGTACGGAGGAGTTCTGCCTTTGGGTTTTACTGTACGCTGATGGCAGGGGCGTTGTTTTCACTTCTTTATACAGTGTGCCACAATCCGCTTCTGCATCTGCTGGGAGCGGATGCGGAAACGATGGCAGCCACAGCGCAGTATTTGAAATGGACGGTATCTTTAGGAGCGGTGCCGGCGATCTTAAATGTGGTTATGGCCTATATGGTACGGGCGGAGGGGGCTTCCCTTCATGCAAGCATTGGAACCATGAGCGGATGTCTGCTGAATATTCTCCTGGATCCTTTTTTTGTTCTGCCGGTTGGATTGGATATGGGTGCGGCCGGAGCAGGATTTGCGACTATGATTTCCAATTGTGTGGCTTGTGTCTATTTTTTCTTTTTCCTGTGGAGAAAAAGAGGAGATACTTATGTATGTATCAGGCCGTCGATGTTCAGACTGGACAGGAAAGTGGTTGCAGGGGTGTGCTGGGTGGGTATTCCGGCTGCCATACAGAATCTGTTGAATGTGACGGGCATGACGGTTTTAAACAATTTTACGGCATCTTACGGTTCTGACGCGGTGGCGGCAATGGGAATCGTGCAGAAGGTAAACATGGTTCCCATGCAGATTGCTTTCGGTCTGTCCCAGGGAATTATGCCGCTGATCAGCTATAATTATGCCAGCGGGAATGTGAAGCGCATGAAAAAGACGCTGTTTTTTACGGTGAGGATCGCGGTGTCCTTTTTGGCAGTGGTGGCGGCAGGCTATTATCTTGGTGCGGGAAAGATTACGGCGTTGTTTATGCGTAATGAGGTGATCATTGCATATGGGGAGAGGTTCTTGAGAGGATTCTGCCTGGAACTGCCGTTTTTGTGTATGGACTTTATTGCGGTGGGAGTTTTTCAGTCCTGCGGCATGGGTGAGAAATCGCTGGTCTTTGCACTGCTTCGGAAGATTGTGTTGGAGATCCCGGCATTGTATGTGTTGAATAATCTGTTTCCGCTGTATGGTCTGCCTTATGCACAGCCTGTTACAGAATGGGTATTGTGCGTGGCAGCAGTGGTGGTACTTATGAAGATATTTAGGAATATGGAGAGGGAGAAGGGCAACGGCGAAGGGAAAGCTGACAGGAAATGAAGAAGTGCCACAGAAGTACTATAATAATGTGGAACAGGGTTTATGAAAATAGGAAATTGGTTTATACTGTTTATAGAAAGAACCAAAACATGAGGATGGAGGAAAAGGGAGGCAAAACGATAGGCTGATCTGGAAGAAAGGCATGGTTAACGATAGATGGAAGACGGTAAAGTAATCATAAAAGGCAGCGGGAAGGTTTCGGTTGAAGATGACTATAGCAGTAATCATGGCAGTATACAGGCGGAAGTGGATAGGCAGGAAATGAGTGTACTGGTATCCGGGGTGCTTCGCTATGGTGGTAAGACTTTTGTGCGGGTATCCTTTCTGCGGGGAGCAGATTGGGCGGAAGGGATTGTACCAGATGGCGTGATCGAGAAAGCGGAAGGGTTTTCGGAAGAGGAAATCGGGAGGCTGCAGGAGTATCTTGTAGGAGAGAAAGAGAAAATCATCCGCCAGGCGAAGGGGATTAATCCGATCAGGAATCTGTTTCAGCTCTGACGGCTTACAGTATCTTTGGCCGGTCGTTTGGTGATTTAGAAGGATGGATACACGTAACAGGGCAGTCGAAGGCTGAACTGTTATAGGAAAATACAAATGATACAAGGGAAAGGAAGGGAGAACAGAAATGAAAGCACTATTTATTGGAGGGACAGGCACCATCAGTACGGCAATCTCGAAAAGACTTCTGGAAGAAGGGCATGAGCTGTGGCTGATCAACCGTGGAACACGCAATGATGAGCTGCCGCCTGGTGCACATATCATTACGGCGGATATCAATGATGAAGAGACGGTGGCACATAAGCTGGAGGGACTTTCGTTTGATGTGGTGACAGATTTTATCGCTTTCGTGCCGGAACAGCTGGAGCGGGACCGCAGACTGTTCCAAGGAAAGACGCGCCAGTTTATCTACATCAGTTCGGCCTCTGCGTACCAGAAACCTTTGTCTGATTACCGGATCGACGAAGGGACGCCATTGTCAAATCCTTATTGGCAGTATTCAAGGAACAAAATTGCGTGTGAAGAGCTGCTTATGAAGTGGTATCGTGAGGAAGGTTTTCCAGTTACGATCGTGCGCCCAAGCCATACTTACAATGAACGGTCTGTGCCAGTAGGGGTTCATGGACCAAATGGCAGCTACCAGGTGATCAGGCGGATGTTGGAAGGAAAGCGGGTGATCATACACGGGGACGGGAGTTCTCTGTGGACACTTACCTTTAACACGGATTTTGCCAAGGGATTTATCGGACTTATGGGCAATATCCATGCGATTGGAGAGGCTGTACAGATTACTGGCGATGAGACGCTGACCTGGAACCAGATCCATACAGTGATTGCAGAGGCGTTGGGTGTTGAGTTGAAACCCTGCTATGTTTCCAGTGAGTTTATTGCTTCAGCCAGTCCAAAGGAATGGGATTTTCGTGGCGCTTTGGTGGGTGATAAGGCAAACAGCGTTGTTTTTGATAATACGAAGCTGAAACGGCTGGTACCGGATTTTGTGGCAACAGTCCGGTTTGATCAGGGAGTCAGAAAGGCCCTCGATTATATTAAGACACATCCGGAATGTCAGAAAGAGGATCCGGAATTTGACCAGTGGTGCGACAGCATTGTGGCAGCACAGGAGGAGGCGCTCAAGCGCGTGGGTATCAAAGATCGTTAATATGCATGCGGAAGTGATGGGGAAACGTTAAGGCAGCAAGGAAACCGGCCCAAAGTAATGGCAAAGTGACAGAAAGAAGGTGTGAGACGGTGCGGGAGATGGAATTTAAGATGGAGCGGCCCGGATTGTTAAAAGAAGGAGACAGGGTAACCGTGACAGAGGGAATTCTTCCCAGCAATTACTACTATACGATCGATCCGTCGCTTGCTATGTCAGGCAATTTCCCCTTCAGAGAGCGTATGCTGGAACGGGAGGGCGTTGTGACGGAGGTAATTGAGAACGCCAGGGGATTCTATGTGAGAGCGCGGTTTGGGGAAGTATAAAGGATAAAATTTAAAGTTTATCATAAAATAGAAAGGAAGGTATATATTATGTTAACTAAAATAGCGACGGATAAGGCGCCAGCGGCGATTGGCCCGTATTCCCAAGGGATTGTGGCAGGAGATTTTCTGTTTTCGTCGGGGCAGATCCCGATTGATCCAGCGACCGGCGAGATTTCAGGCAGCGATATCACGGAGCAGGCAGAACAGGTCATGAAGAATCTGGGGGCAGTGCTGGCGGAGGCAGGAGCAGATTATGCGAAGGTGGTTAAGACCACGTGCTTTTTAGATGATATGGCAGATTTTGCAGCCTTTAATGCGGTGTATGAAAAGTATTTCAGCGAGAAACCGGCAAGAAGCTGCGTAGCGGTAAAGCAGCTTCCCAAAAGCGTGCTGTGTGAAGTGGAAGTGGTGGCGTATTTGAAGGAATAAGACGGCATAGACCGTCTGGAAATACGTTACAGCTTAGAATATTACGAAAGGTTTACATAACATGAATCGAAACAATATCGTTCTGATCGGTATGCCTGGTGCCGGTAAGAGTACGGTGGGTGTCGTACTGGCCAAAAAACTTGGCTATGCATTTCTGGATTCTGATCTTGTCATCCAGAGCAGGGAAGGCAGGCTGCTGCATGAGATCATTGAAGCGCAGGGAGTAGAGAAGTTCTGGGAGATTGAGGAAGAAGCAAATCTTGCCATCAAGGCAGAACGGACTGTGATTGCAACCGGAGGCAGTGTCATCTATGGCCCAAGAGCCATGGAATATCTGGGAAATTATGGCAGGATTGTATATCTGAAACTTTCCTGTGAGGAGATTGCCCGCAGGCTGGGAGATCTGAACGAAAGAGGTGTGACCTTACGGGAAGGGCAGAATCTGGAGATGCTTTATGCAGAACGGATTCCCCTGTATGAAAAATATGCCGATTTCACAATAGAATGTGAGCGGCGGTCTATTCGCGAGATCGTAGAGGAGATTGCCAAAATCAGCTTTGCTTAGTATAGTTTACCTGGAATTGCAGAAAATAAAGAGAAGAACTCATAATGGATCAGAAAGGTGTGATATCAGTATGATGGATTATTTGAATGCGTTCTGGGTTGGCGGCCTGATCTGCGCACTCGTACAGATTCTGTTGGAAAAGACAAAGATGCTGCCGGGCCGTGTGATGGTGCTTCTTGTGTGCCTTGGTGCAGTGATTAGTTTTTTCGGATGGTATGAACCCTTTATGAAATATGCTGGTGCAGGCGCTAGTGTACCGCTATTAGGCTACGGTAATATCCTGATGAAAGGGGTAAAAGAAGCGGTTACAGAGAAAGGGTTTATCGGCCTTTTCCAAGGCGGCTTCAAGATGGGGGCAGTTGGCTGCTGCGCAGCATTGGTATTCGGGTATCTGGCAAGTTTGATTTTCAAGCCGAAGATGAAAGGGTAAATGTAGAAGTAGTTTTTGGGGAAACGGTGTGGTCAATGTGCTGCACCGTTTTGTCGTGTTATACGCCTGGCGGCGCAGGTTTCCAATAATTTGGAACCTTTGGTAAAATCGTAGATTGAAATATGGAGCAATGTTTGGCATAATAAAAAAAGATGGGGCTACAAGGCGTGGTTCAGGTATCAGGAGACAGTGCCTAAGCCAGAGAAAATCCTGGCGCAGGGGGTGCGCAGATTATGCGTTCCCTGCAGGGGAAGGAATTTGAAGAATGGAATGCGCTATGACGGCAGACACACAGGAAAGCAAGGATAAAGGAGAGAACAGCATGGGAAACGTGAAGCGGGTTTATGTGGAGAAAAAGGAGTCTTTTGCGGTTAAGGCAAAGGAATTGAAAGAAGAGATCGGAAGCTATCTTGGGATCAGCGGGGTACAGGATGTCCGCGTGTTTATCCGTTATGATGTGGAGAATCTGTCAGAGGAGATTTATGGGAAAGCGTGTAGAACGGTTTTCTCAGAACCGCCTGTAGACATTCTATATGAAGAGACAATCCAGATCCCGGAGGATGGCAGGGTGTTCAGTGTGGAATATCTGCCGGGACAGTTTGACCAGCGGGCGGATTCTGCAGTACAGTGTGTGAAATTCTTAAAGGAAGATGAGGAGCCGATTATCAGGACAGCGGTCACTTATCTGATCACGGGCAGCGTTTCGGACGAGGAATTTGAAAGGATCAAGGCGTACTGTATCAATCCGGTAGATTCCAGACAGACGGATATGGTGAAGCCGGATACGTTGGTGACAGTGTACGAAGAACCCGCGGATATAGCGGTATTCACAGGATTCAAGGATATGGCGGAGGAAGAACTTAAGGGATTGTATGGATCTTTAGGGCTTGCCATGACTTTTCAGGATTTTAAACATATTCAGAATTATTTCCGTGATGAGGAGCACAGGGATCCGACGATGACGGAGATCAGTGTATTGGATACTTACTGGTCGGATCATTGCCGGCATACAACCTTTTCTACAGAATTAAAAGAGGTTACTTTCAAAGAGGGATATTATGTGGAACCGATCCGCAGGACCTATGAAGATTACCTGGCAACCAGAAAGGAGATCTTTGGAGACAGACAGGACAAGTTCGTCTGCCTGATGGACCTGGCGCTGATGGCGATGCGCAAGTTAAAGAAAGACGGTAAGCTGGAGGACATGGAGCAGTCTGACGAGATCAATGCCTGCTCGGTGGTGGTTCCGGTGGAGATGGATTACGGAGATGGACCTGTGAGCGAGGAGTGGCTTGTCTTTTTCAAGAATGAGACCCATAACCACCCAACAGAGATCGAGCCTTTTGGCGGCGCGGCTACCTGCTTGGGCGGCGCGATCCGTGATCCGCTGTCAGGACGCGGCTATGTATATCAGGCGATGCGTGTCACCGGTGCGGCGGATCCCACAGTGCCAGTGGCAGACACGCTGAAGGGTAAGCTGTCCCAGAAGAAACTGGTACGCGGTGCGGCCAGAGGCTATTCTTCTTATGGGAATCAAATTGGTCTGGCAACGGGGCTTGTGAAGGAGATTTACCATCCCGACTATGTGGCGAAGAGAATGGAGATCGGTGCAGTCATGGGAGCGGCGCCGAGGAAAAATGTTATCAGGGAGACTTCTGATCCGGACGATGTGATTATCCTGTTGGGTGGCAGAACGGGACGTGACGGATGCGGCGGTGCGACAGGTTCTTCCAAAGTACATACGGAAAGATCTATAGAGACTTGCGGCGCTGAGGTACAGAAAGGAGACGCGCCCACGGAGCGTAAGATCCAGAGATTATTCCGTCGGGAGGAAGTGAGCAGGCTGATCAAGAAGTGCAATGATTTTGGCGCGGGCGGCGTATCGGTTGCCATCGGGGAGCTTGCGGATGGCCTTGTGGTGGATTTAGATAAGGTGCCGAAGAAATATGCGGGTCTGGATGGTACAGAACTGGCGATCTCCGAATCCCAGGAGCGTATGGCTGTGGTAGTCGCACCGAAGGATGTGGAAGCCTTCTTAGGTTATGCGGCGGAGGAGAATCTGGAAGCTGTGGAAGTTGCAGTGGTGACGAAGAGGCCCAGACTGGTCTTAAAATGGCGCGGCAGAGAGATTGTGAATATTGCCAGGGCATTTTTGGATACCAATGGGGCGCATCAGGAAACGTCTGTCATGGTGGAACTGCCGGAGGAGAAGGAGAATTACCTGCACAGGATTGCTACGCCTGCGGCGGCGCAGGCCCTTGAGGAAGGCGATGTGAAACAGGCATGGCTTGCCTTGTTAAGTGACTTGAATGTCTGTTCCCAGAAGGGACTGGTGGAGATGTTCGACGCTTCCATCGGCGCAGGCAGCGTCTATATGCCATATGGCGGCAAATATCAGTTGACGGAAGTGCAGGCGATGGTTGCTAAGCTGCCTGTTCTGAAGGGAAAGACCGATACCGTGACGATGATGAGTTATGGGTTTGACCCATATCTGTCCAGTTGGAGTCCGTATCATGGTGCAGTATATGCGGTGACGGAATCTATGGCGAAGATCGTGGCCAACGGCGGGGACTATAAGACGATCCGCTTTACTTTCCAGGAATACTTCCGGCGGATGAGTGAGGAACCGAGTCGCTGGAGCCAGCCTTTTGCGGCGCTTCTGGGCGCATATGACGCGCAGATGGGGTATGGGCTGCCCTCTATCGGCGGCAAGGATTCCATGTCTGGTACCTTCAATGATATTGATGTACCGCCTACGCTGGTATCTTTTGCGGTGGATATCAGCAGGAAGCAGAATGTTGTGACACCGGAACTCAAAAAGGCTGGGGATAAGCTGGTGCGTTTCCGGATTAGAAAGGATGCCTATGACCTGCCGGTTTATGAAGATGTCATGAAGGTATATGATACAGTGCTGGAGCTGATGGCTGAGAAGAAGATTACGGCAGCCTATGCGCTGGATGCCAAAGGCGTGGCGGCAGCGCTTAGCAAGATGGCTTTTGGTAATCAGCTTGGTGTGACGGTGGAGAGTGGTCTTGCGGTGGATGCACTTTTTGATAATGGCCTGGGTGAGATTCTGGCTGAGATGCCGGCAGAGGCTGTGGCAGAACAGCTTTCCAAAACAGCAGCGATGGAGAAGAACATAGATTATGTAGTGATTGGATCAGTTACGGAGGAACCAGTCTTTACATGCGAGGATGTGAAAATTACCATGGAGGAGGCGCTGCAGGCATGGAAGCAGAAACTGGATAAGGTATTCCCGTATACGGCAGGCAAGGATAAGAGCATCGTAGATTCTGGGTTGTATGAAACAAAGGATGTGTATGTCTGCAGGCACAAAATCGCTAGACCAACAGTATTTATTCCTGTCTTTCCAGGTACAAACTGCGAATATGACAGTGCGGCGGCTTTTGAGCGGGCGGGCGCTGATGTGATCACGAAGGTATTTAAGAACCTGACGGCAGAAGATATCCGGGAGAGTGTGGATGTGTTTGAGAAAGCTATTGCACAGGCACAGATCATCATGTTCCCAGGAGGTTTCTCAGCAGGCGATGAACCGGACGGTTCCGCTAAGTTCTTTGCCACTGCATTCCAGAATGAGAAGATGAAAGAGGCAGTCAGTCGGTTGTTACAGGAGCGGGACGGCCTGGCGCTGGGAATCTGTAATGGATTCCAGGCGCTGATTAAGCTGGGCCTGGTGCCTTATGGTGAAGTGAGAGGACAGAGGGAGGATTCTCCGACACTGACCTTTAACACCGTAAACCGTCTTATTTCTAAGATGGTATATCTCAAAGTGGTTTCTAACAAATCGCCTTGGCTGCAGGGAGCTGTGCTTGGTAATACTTATGTAAACCCAGCGTCCCACGGAGAGGGCCGCTTTGTTGCACCGAAAGAGTGGATTGACCGACTGTTTGCCAACGGACAGGTAGCGACACAGTATGCGGATCCAGAGGGCAGAATCTCTATGGATGAAGAGTGGAATATCAATGGATCCTATGCTTCCATCGAGGGGATTACCTCTCCTGATGGACGATGCTTTGGTAAGATGGCGCACTCGGAGAGAAGGGGCGACGGTGTGGCTGTGAATATATACGGAGAGCAGGATTTGAAGATCTTTGAATCTGGGGTAGGTTATTTTAAGTAAGGACTTCGGAGGAAAGGGGTGTCCGGGATCTTGTTGAGCGTTGGCTTATGGTTTTCAAGGGATTGTAAATACCCCAAAGACAGTGTTTACTAGGAAAGAAGTTCTTGTCAAGCAGGGGACGTCCCATTATAATGATAACAATAAGGATGTGATTCCTGTAGATCTATAACCGGCACTTAAACATGTATCATGTGACACATTGTTGGATTTGCGGGCCATATGGTCATTGATGGAGGGACCTTATGTAGGGGTGTGATCCTTTACAGAAGGTCTCTGCTTTGTTCTTTTGGCAACAGCGCAAACGCTGCATTTAAGAGTGATTTCCAGCTGGCTTTGGTATAGCGTCATCGCCGGGGAAAGCGTGTTGCGCTGAAGTGGCACACAGATACGGATAAGCAATGTAGAAATGAGGAAAAATGGAAACTGAAAGAGAAACAACAGAGCGGGAAGTGGGACAGAAAGAAATAACTGGGAGAGAAGATTCTATTCGACGGGAATATGATTTTGCGCCAGATGTGAAACTGAAAGAATGTCGTTACTGCCGCGTGATGATCCCGAAGAAAGCGAAGGTCTGTCCTAATTGCAGGATGAATCTGAAGGGACACTGGTTCCGTAATCTGGTGGCAGCGGTTTTTGCAGTCACGGTGATCGGTGCCGGCGGCTACTATCTGTCGGAACACTGGGGGATTATGAAAGATGCGGTAGCATCTGTTTGGATGGCCCAGGACAGATCTGCCGTGCCTGTGATGTCGATGACTACAGTGGACAGTACGAAGACGGCGGCTGAGCCAGTGGCAGCGACCACAGAGGTCGCGAGAATGTCAGAGGAGGCAGAAACGCAAGCGCAGCCGGCGGAAAGTCAGACAGATGCAGAAGCTGAGACGACAGGTTTGAACGTGAAAGCGGGGAGTAGGAACGAATCAGCGGCTGTAGAGGCGGAACAGATAGGGGACAAGAACGATACGAAGACGATAGAAGAAATAGAGGGTGAGAATGACGCTGAGCCGGCGGAAACGAAAGATACGGAGAATAGAAACGACGCCGCGTCTGCACAGACAGAGGATATAGAGAATAGAAACGATGCAGAGTCTGTGAAAGCACAGGGAAGAGAGCAGGAGGAACAGAAGACGGCAGAAACCCAGGCGGATACAGAAGATGCGTATTCCGAGCCAGACGGCATGGATGGACAGACAGAAGAGGAAAACGGGATTAAGGAGCAGGAGAGAACGGCAGATGAGTCCAGAGGAAGGCAGCAGGAAAGGGCAGTGGACAAGCAGGAGCTGGCTTTCCGTGAGGATTGTGTAACGGTTAGCTACAAATCACTTCTCAGGGCTACAGAGACATACCTGGATAGAGCGCTTATGGTAGAAGTACAGGTAGTATGTCAGGTTAACGGCGGTCTGTTTGATGATAATATCTATTATTTCTGCAAGACAGAGGATGCGGGGAAGATCGAACGCTATTATATTGTGAGAGATGACAGGGAAACAGATGATACGATTATTCTGGAGGGGGATATTCTCACGGTGTTTGGACAGTTGTTCGGAACCTGTAAGATTCCGGCGGAGCTGATCGAGACAAGGCCGACAGTTCCTGCTGTTTCCATGCTGTATTATGATCTGATGGGTGAATAACACGAAGAAATGTTCGAGGGCGTCTGCAAAGGCTGCTTAAGAAACCCTAATTCCCATGCATATCGTAAGTCTGCCTGCGATACTGTTTAAATAGAAAATTGAAAAATCTCTGATTTTCAATCTAAGACTTTGTGTTAAAGAGAGCCAAGGGATGGGGCATTCTTTGCATAGATCACATAGATCAAAAAATATTTTTAGGAATTGAACGTGTGAAACGCCTGTGCTATAATGAAACGATTATTCGAAACGGTTTAGGGATTGTTTGAGAGGAAACAGGTGACAGGATGAAAGCTTTCTTAATTTTGGAAGATGGGACACTGTTTGAGGGGAGTCACATCGGCGCACAGGGGGAGGTTATCAGCGAGATCGTGTTTAACACATCGATGGCAGGGTATCTGGAAGTGCTGACGGATCCGTCCTATGCCGGACAGTCTGTCTGCATGACATATCCGTTGATTGGCAATTACGGTGTTTGCAAGGACGATATGGAGTCAAGGAAGCCGTGGCCGGCTGGCTTTATTGTCAGGGAGCTGAGCCGTATCCCAAGCAATTTCAGGTGTGACATGACGATTCAGCAGTTTCTTGAAGAAAACGGCATTCCAGGTATTGCTGGAATCGATACGAGAGCTCTTACCAGGATTCTCCGTGAAAAAGGCACGATGAATGGTATGATTACCACCAATGAGAAATATGATCTGGAAGAAATCCTTCCGAAACTGAAGACGTATACGACAGGTAAGGTAGTGGATCTTGTAACCTGCCGGGAGAAATATACGTTGTCTGCCGCACAGGACTTATCAGATAATGGTCCGATCTCTGGAAGTTCCCAATTTAAATCAGAAGAATATGAGAATGGCATACGGGAAAAGAAACCCAGCATGGTCCGCGCTTTGACAGGCAAAGGGTTAAGGATTGCACTGCTTGATCTGGGAGCAAAAGATAATATTGCCAGATCCTTGACTGCCAGGGGGTGTGAGGTGACGGTCTATCCGGCTTTTACGACGGCGCAGGAGATCATAGACGCGGAACCGGACGGTATTATGCTGAGCAATGGACCAGGCGATCCAAAGGAATGTAGGGATGTGATAGCGCAGATCAAGAAATTGTATGACACGGACATCACGATCTTTGCAATTTGTCTTGGTCATCAGTTGATGGCGCTTGCCACCGGGGCGGATACTTATAAGATGAAGTATGGCCATCGGGGCGGAAATCATCCAGTGAAGGACCTAGAGACGGGCAAAGTCTATATTTCTTCCCAAAATCACGGTTACGTGGTGGATATGGAGAAGCTGGATCCTGAAGTGGCGGTGCCTGCGTTTGTCAATGTCAATGACGGGACCAATGAAGGGCTTTCCTACACTGGCAAGAATATCTTTACGGTGCAGTTCCACCCGGAAGCATGTCCTGGTCCGCAGGATTCCGGGGATCTGTTTGAGCGTTTTATCAGAATGATGAGAGAGAAAAATAGTGCTAAGTAAGGGGCATATATTTACGAAGCGTGGACAGGTTTCGTGTGAAAAATGCTTCCTACGCGGACATTTTTACTAGAGGAATGCTATATAGAAGATGTTTGGTAAGGACAGTACAGATAATGGAGGTAGTACATGCCTAAAAATCCGAATGTAAAAAGAGTACTTGTAATCGGGTCGGGTCCTATTGTGATTGGGCAGGCGGCGGAGTTTGACTATGCCGGGACGCAGGCGTGCCGTTCCCTGAAAGAAGAGGGTATGGAAGTCATTCTGGTGAATTCTAATCCGGCTACCATTATGACTGACGGCGATATTGCAGATAAAGTATATATTGAACCTTTGACAGCGAAAGTGTTGGAGGAGATTATCCGAAAAGAGAGACCAGACAGCCTGCTTCCGAACATGGGCGGACAGGCTGGGCTGAATCTTGGTATGGAATTGGATGAATCAGGGTTTCTGGCATCGCATGGCGTTACTTTGCTGGGGACAACTGCGAAAACGATCCGGAAAGCGGAGGATCGTCTTGAATTTAAAGAGACCATGGAGAAGATTGGGGAACCGTGTGCCCCCTCCCTGGTGGTGGAGAACATAGAAGAAGGCGTATCGTTTGCAAATAAGATCGGTTATCCGGTAGTGCTGCGCCCGGCTTATACGCTGGGTGGTTCCGGCGGCGGTATCGCTCATAACCAGATTGAGCTGGAAGAGATTCTGGCTAACGGTCTGCGGCTCTCGCGTGTGGGGCAGGTTCTGGTGGAGCGCTGTATCGCGGGATGGAAGGAAATCGAGTATGAAGTGATGCGTGACGGCGCCGGCAACTGTATTACGGTATGTAATATGGAAAACATCGATCCGGTGGGTGTGCATACTGGGGACAGCATTGTGGTAGCGCCCTCTCAGACATTAGGAGACAAAGAATATCAGATGTTACGCAGTTCCGCGCTCAATATCATCAACGAGCTGGGCATCACCGGTGGGTGTAATGTACAGTTCGCCTTGCATCCCACCAGTTTTGAATACTGTGTAATTGAGGTCAATCCCCGTGTGAGCCGTTCTTCTGCGCTGGCAAGTAAGGCAACAGGTTATCCGATTGCCAAGGTAGCTGCTAAAATTGCGCTGGGCTACACGTTAGACGAGATTAAGAACGCTATTACGGGGAAGACTTACGCCAGCTTCGAGCCGACGTTAGACTACTGTGTGGTCAAGATTCCAAGGCTTCCTTTTGATAAATTTATCACGGCAAAGAGAACACTGACAACCCAGATGAAGGCTACCGGTGAAGTGATGAGTATCGGTAATAACTTTGAAGGCGCGTTGATGAAGGCCATCCGTTCGCTGGAACAGCACGTAGACTGTCTGCGCAGCTATGATTTCTCGGCACTTTCTGTAGAGGAACTGAAAGAGCGGATGAAAATTGTGGACGACCAGAGGATCTATATGATCGCGGAAGCAGTCCGCAAGGGGATTGATTATGACACGATCCATGAGATCACCATGGTGGATCATTGGTTTATTGACAAAATTGCGATTCTCACGGAAATGGAGTCCAGGCTTGAGCAGGAACCGCTGACAGTAGCATTATTAAAAGAAGCTAAGCGGCTGGAATTCCCTGATACGGTGATTGCCAGATTGACAGGCAGGACTGGGGAAGAAATAAAGAACATGCGTTATGATAATGGAATCATCGCAGCTTTCAAGATGGTGGACACCTGCGCAGCTGAATTTGCGGCCAGCACGCCTTATTATTATTCGGTGTTTGGTTCTGAGACGGAAGTGGAGGAGACCCATTCGAAGAAAAAGGTGTTGGTGTTAGGTTCCGGTCCCATCCGCATCGGGCAGGGGATTGAGTTTGACTACTGTTCTGTGCATGCCACCTGGGCATTTGCAAAAGCGGGTTACGAGACGATTATTATCAATAATAACCCGGAGACGGTCAGCACGGATTTCGATATTGCGGATAAGCTTTATTTTGAACCCTTGACGCCGGAGGATGTGGAAAATATCGTCAATGTGGAGAAACCGGATGGTGCGGTGGTACAGTTTGGCGGTCAGACAGCGATCAAGCTGACGGAGAGTCTGATGAAGATGGGAGTGCCCATTTTGGGGACGAAAGCGGAAGATGTAGATGCGGCCGAGGATAGGGAGCTTTTTGATAAGATCCTGGAAGAAACAGGGATTCCCAGAGCAGCAGGAGGCACGGTTTATACAGCAGAGCAGGCTAAGGAAGTGGCGAATAGATTGGGATATCCGGTGTTGGTACGGCCTTCCTATGTGCTGGGCGGCCAGGGAATGCAGATTGCATTGTCAGATCAGGAGATCGAAGAGTTTATGGCGGTCATCAACCGCTATGAGCAGGAGCATCCGATCCTGATAGATAAATACCTCCAGGGCAAGGAGCTGGAGGTGGACGCAGTATGTGATGGCACTGATATCCTGATTCCGGGAATTATGGAGCATATTGAGCGCACCGGCGTTCATTCCGGGGACAGTATCTCGGTCTACCCGGCTCCCACAGTCAGTGAGAAGGTGAAGAATACTATTGCAGAGTATTCCAGGCGGCTGGCGAAGGCGCTGCACGTGATTGGTCTTATCAATATTCAGTTTATTGCTATGGGGGATGAGGTGTATGTGATCGAGGTAAATCCGCGTTCTTCCCGCACAGTTCCCTATATCAGCAAAGTGACCGGAATTCCCATCGTGGATCTTGCCACAGAAGTGATCATCGGCAAGAAGATCAGGGATCTGGGGTATGAGCCGGGTTTACAGCCGGCGGCGGATTATTTTGCCGTCAAGATGCCGGTATTCTCATTCGAGAAGATCCGTGGTGCGGAGATCAGCCTAGGGCCTGAAATGAAATCTACCGGAGAATGTCTGGGTATCGCGACGACTTTCAATGAGGCGCTCTATAAGGCGTTCTTAGGGGCAGGGGTGAATCTGCCTAAGCATAGGCAGATGATCATTACCGTGAAGGATGCGGATAAGGGGGAAGCGATTGGGCTGGCACGCCGATTCGAGAAACTGGGCTATATCATCTATGCCACGCGAAGCACGGCGGCAGCGCTGCGGGAAGCTGGTGTGAAGGCGAGAAAGGTCAATAAGATTCAACAGGAGTCTCCCACTGTTATGGATCTGATTCTGGGGCATAAGATCGATCTAGTCATCGATACGCCCACACAGGGCAGGGATAAGAGCAGAGACGGCTTCCTGATCCGCAGGACGGCGATCGAGACGGGAGTGAATTGTATTACGGCATTAGATACGGCAGCAGCTCTGTTATCCAGTCTGGAGAATGCGGTGTCGCAGGGAGAAATGACATTGATTGATATTGCAACGATCGCGAGACGCGGGAAGGCATAAGAGACAGGGTGCTATGAAGATAGTCAGGAATTATCAGAAGGAATTAGATAAAATAACGGAAGATATCATAAAGGGCAGAAACGGCGGCAAGCGTGTGCCATTGCTGTTTCTGCACAGCTGCTGTGCTCCATGCAGCAGCTATGTATTGGAATATCTGCGGAAGTTCTTTCAGATTACTGTTTTTTATTACAATCCCAATATTACTGAGGACCAGGAATACCGTAAGCGGGTGGCGGAGCAGAAGAGATTGATTGCTGCTTACAATGAAGAAGTGGAATCTATGGCATATCCGATCAGTGTCTTAGAAGGAGATTATGAACCGGAGTGTTTCTACGAAATCGCAAGTGGACTGGAACAGTGTCCAGAAGGCGGAGAGCGGTGTTTCGCCTGTTATGCGCTCAGACTGCGAAAGACAGCGGAGCATGCCCGGATGGGAAGATATGATTATTTCGCCACTACATTGACGATCAGTCCGCTAAAAAATGCTGCGAAGTTGAATGAGATTGGAGAACAACTTGCGGAAGAATATGGGATTCCCTGGCTGCCTTCAGATTTTAAGAAGAAGAACGGCTATAAGCGGTCTATTGAGCTTTCGCGGGAATACGATCTTTACAGGCAGGATTACTGCGGCTGTGTATATTCGCGCGTGCAGCGGGAGTTGGAGCATAGGAATGGAAATAAGGGTGGTCTTATAGTAGAATAGTGATAACCATGCTGCAGAAATAGAATGATGCTGCAGGATTGTGGCAGCGCTATGGTTTGACAAAACTACAGTACAGGAAAAATAAGTTTAAGGATTAGGGAAAGGTATAAAAAATGCAGAAATTATTAGATTTGATTTCGGAAGAGATGATGAAAGCATTTGAAGCGGCCGGGTATGATGCCGCTCTAGGAAAGGTAACGCTGTCTAACAGACCTGACCTATGTGAGTATCAATGTAACGGCGCTATGGCGGGAGCGAAGAAATATCATAAGGCGCCCCTTATGATTGCCCAGGATGTGGCCGGGCAGCTGCAGGAGAGCAGTGTTTTTACGGAAGTGTCTGCAGTGGCGCCGGGTTTTTTGAATATGAAGATTTCTGAAATTTTCGTGCGGGATTATCTGCGTGAGATGCGGGAGAGTAAGAAATTCGGACTGCAGATGCCTGAGATGGCGAAGAAAATTATCATTGATTATGGCGGTCCCAATGTGGCGAAGCCGCTTCACGTAGGCCATCTGCGTTCTGGCGTGATTGGGGAGAGTATCAAGCGGATCTGCCGTTATGTGGGGCATGATGTGATCGGTGATATTCATCTGGGCGATTGGGGACTACAGATGGGGTTGATTATCACGGAATTGCAGAAGCGCAATCCAGGCTTGGTCTACTTCGACGAGTCCTATGAGGGAGAGTATCCGCAGGAAGCACCCTTTACGATTTCCGAGCTGGAAGAGATCTATCCAACTGCCAGTGCAAAATCCAAGGCGGATGAAGCCTACAAGGCAGATGCGATGGAGGCTACCTTTAAGCTGCAAACAGGCGTGCGGGGGTATCGGGCGTTGTGGGATCATATCATCCGGGTTTCTGTGGCTGATTTGAAGAAGAATTATGTAAATCTAAATGTGGAGTTTGATCTTTGGAAGGGAGAGTCGGATGTCCATGATATCATTCCTGGTATGGTGAAGGAGATGAAGAAGGGCGGTTATGCATATGAGAGTGACGGCGCTCTAGTAGTGGACGTGAAGGAAGAGACAGATACGAGGGAAGTGCCGCCTTGTATGATCCTGAAATCGGACGGGGCGTCTCTCTACAATACCACGGATTTGGCCACGATATTGGACCGTATGACACAGTACCATCCGCATAAGCTGATCTATCTGACAGATAAGCGGCAGGAACTGTATTTTGAACAGGTGTTCCGCTGCGCGAGAAAGACAGGCTTAGTCGAAAAGGATACAGAATTGGTGCACATTGGTTTCGGTACCATGAACGGTAAAGATGGGAAGCCTTTTAAGACAAGAGAAGGCGGTGTTATGCGGTTGGAAAACCTGATCCGCGAGATCAATGAGGAGATGATCTGTAAGATCCGGGAAAATGCGGAGACGAAAGGGTATGAGATTGATGAGGAAGAGGCCAGACAGCTGGCAAAAGTCGTAGGGTTAGCAGCAATCAAGTACGGGGACCTTTCGAATCAAGCATCGAAGGATTATATTTTTGACCTGGATAGATTTACTTCCTTCGAGGGTGATACAGGACCGTATATTCTCTATACGATTGTACGAATTAAGTCCATTTTGAACAAGTATGTGGAGCAGGGAGGCAGCTTGACAAAGGTTGCCATAGAAGGGGCCTCCAATGATTCTGAGAAGAGTCTGATGCTGGAACTGGCAAAGTTTAATGCTGTGATGGAAGCGGCTTATGAGGAGATCGCGCCACACAAGATTTGTGCCTATATTTATGACATGGCCAATGCATTCAACCGCTTCTACCATGAAACAAAGATTCTGACAGAAGAGAATGCCGGGAAAAAAGCAGGATGGATTGCATTACTTATGTTGACCAGGGATGTACTGGAGACATGCATTGATCTGCTTGGTTTCTCCGCGCCGGAGCGTATGTAATTGGATTGACTGTGTTTTCTGCTGGCAGGAATACAAATTCTTTAGGAAAATGGCCGTAAGTATCGCGATGAAGCCGACAGAGATGGCCAAGATCAGGCAGTGATTACAAAATTTGTAAAAAATCAGAATAATTTTTAGGAAAGCACTTGACAAATAATAGTAATAGATTGTATACTAGCAAAGCGGGTTGCGGAAGTGGCCCGTCCAAATGGGGTCTTAGCTCAGCTGGGAGAGCATCTGCCTTACAAGCAGAGGGTCATAGGTTCGAGCCCTATAGGCCCCATTGGAACTGAATATGGCGAGATAGCTCAGCTGGCTAGAGCATACGGTTCATA
>CATOJY010000036.1 GCA_951800685.1 uncultured Lachnospiraceae bacterium | reverse complement strand
ATCATCTCCAGAAGAATCTCGCCAGGGGCGTCGATTCTTCCCGCATTGTGGTAAGGAGTAGGAGGAGAGAGATGAAGTTATACTAGGGCAGCAAAGAACGCAGCCCAGGAATAACTAAATCATCTCCGGAAGAATCTCGCCAGGGGCGCCGATTCTTCCTGTTCAGATCGGGTATGGCAGAAGAAGATGAAGTTAGAATTGAGAAGAGAGGATGATAAGCCATGAGAATGACGAATAAGATCATGCGGAATAATTCGCTGTATAATATCAATCAGAATAAGATTCTGGAAGATAAGCTGACGAATCAGATGACCAATCAGAGTAAAATCGTGAGGCCTTCTGATGATCCGGTGGTGGCAATTCGGGCATTACGTTTGAGGAGTAACGTGTCCAGTGCGACACAGTATCATGATAAAAATGCGAAGGATGCAGACCAGTGGCTGACAGTGACTGCAGATGCGCTGACTACGCTGGATCAGGTTTTGAAGGATTTGTACGAACAGGCTACAGGCGCTGCGAACAAATATCTGACTTCAGAAGATCTGAGCATCATTCTGGAGCAGATGAAGTCCCTCACTAAGGAGTTCTACGCGAGTGGTAATGTGGATTATGCAGGGCGCTATGTTTTCTCTGGTTTTAGGACTGATACGGCGATTACTTTCTCAGCTGAAGATATTGCGCAGATGGAGCGTGACCGGGAGAAAGCCCCAGTATCGTATGATATTCAGGAAGATATTGGATTTGAGAATATCAGCACGATCAGCTACACAGATTTTAGTGTATTGGCCGATGGACAGAATTCTCTGAACGGTGTCAATGGAGGCGCAGGTCCGCAGGCAGGTGAAAGTTATGAGCAGTATGTGACGAACAACACATTGTACCGTTTCCGTTTGTCTTATGATAATGTGGATGGTAAAGATAAGGATGGAAATCCTGTTATACCAGAACTGACCAAAAACGGCGCTGCCATTACAGATATCAATGCTACACCATATGAAAAAGCAGAAGATGCTTATAAGGCAGTTGCGAATGGCACGGAGAAAGGAATTGCGTATATCCCGTCAACAGGAGAACTGGTATTTAGCGAGGAGTATTACAAGGCAAACTTTAAGGAGGGTGACAGTTTCCAGGTTTCCTATAGTAAGTCCGAGTGGGAAGAGGGCGATATCAATCCTGTGCATTATTTCAAATGCACAGAGAACAGAAATGATAAGAAGATCGCTTACAATACAACAGACGAAGACCAGGATATTTATTATGATGTAGGATTCAACCAGAAGATCCAGGTGAATACAGTGACAGACGAGGTCTTCACACACAATGTACAGCGTGATATGGATGATTTCTATCAGCAGAGCATGAAACAGCTTAAAGATATTGAAACGAAGGTCAGTGATATCGAGGCGAAGATGAAGGATCTTCCGGAAGATGATCCGGCTTACAAGGATCTTTCGGCGCAGCTTGAAGGCGCTAAGAAAGCGGACACTTATATCCGTGAGAACATTCAGAAGAAGTTTGAAAATCAGATTACAAAATATCAGAAGTACAGGGATGATAACGATCTGGCGATTACCAACAATGCGACAAGAGGAAGCCGCCTTGATCTGATTACACAGAGACTTTGCAATCAGAAGGAGACTTTTAAGGAGCTGCAGACAGATAATGAGGGTATCGATATTACGCAGGTGGCGGTAGAATTGTCCAGTTCTGAGTTGACTTACCAGGCAGCGCTTATGGCAACTGGTAAGATCATGCAGACTAATTTGATGAATTATATTTAAAACCAGGCCGTATGGCCATGCATCTGGTAATTTGACTGCAGCAGTATGGCCGAGGATCGGAACAATGCCATAATTGAGAGAGGATGGTAGAATATGCAGATTACAACAAAAGTGTTTGGTAAGATTGTAGTAGACGATGATAAAATGATCCACTTTCCCAAAGGGATTATTGGATTTCCGGATCTGAAAGATTTCGCATTAATTCATGATGAGGAGAAAGGCTCAGATTCCATTCACTGGCTGCAGTCTATCCAGGAACCTGCTTTTGCCATGCCGGTTATGGATCCTCTTCGGGTGTGTCCGGATTATAATCCAGAAGCTGACGATGAGTTGTTAAACAATCTGGGGGAACTTAAACAGGAAGATATGCTTGTGCTTGTGACTGTGACAGTACCCAAAGATCTGACACAGATGTCGGTAAACTTGAAAGGACCGATTGTGATTAATGCTGCAGAGCGTAAAGCAATACAAGTCATTGTGGAGGGTGATACCTATCAAGTGAAATATCCGATTTATGAGATCTTAAATCAGAAGAAAGCAGGTGAGTAGATGTTAGCTTTATCCAGAAAGAAGAATGAGGCGCTGGTGATTAACAATAATGTAGAGATCACGGTGCTGGAAATTAAGGGCGAACAGGTGAAGCTGGGCATCAGCGCTCCCCGTGAGGTGCCGGTATACCGCAAAGAAGTGTATGAGCAGATCCAGGATGCAAACCAGGAATCTATCAATGTGGATGGTATTGAGGCTCTGAAAACGCTTTTGGGATAAGAACGAATAAAAAGAGACTGTCTGGCAAATGGAAGAAATCTGTAGAATCAGATTCCATTCGCCGGGCAGTCATTTTTAATGGAATTAGTTTGGGCGAGAATTTGTTAAAGTGCTCAGTACCCGGATCATCTCTGCCACTCTGACTTCATAAGTATGCAGTCTGGCCACTTTTTCATAACCATTGACGGCGATCTCGATCCTTTCCTCTTCATGGGACAGATAATACTGTACTTTCTGCTCTAATTCTTCCATGGATTCATAAGTTTCCAGTTCCCGTCCGACTTCGAAGTACTGCGGAATTTCTGCCTGATAATTCGTAATCAGAAATCCGGCGCAGCCTAGAACATCCCATATGCGAAGAGACAATCCTGTTTCAATTGGACGCATAGTGATATTCAAGTTGATCTTGCTGGCATGGAAAATCATAGGCATTTCTGTCAGCGTGAGAGCGGGGCCCATACAGTGGATTTTCGGAAGCGGCGCAGGATTACTTCGGGTATAAAGAGCTACATTGAAATGCTCTGCCAGGCGGTTAAGAGTTCTTTCACGTTCTACAGCAGCCAGTTTAATGCCGACATATTGATGCGCGGTCAGATAACGGTCTGTATCCATGTAAGTATCAGAACCATGATAGAAGTCTGGATCCGCGTCAGCAATCTCGCGGATGACATGGTCTGACAACGTTTCAGAGATAAAATTATAACCATGGATTTTAAGCTGTGCTTCTATCAGACCGGAGATAAAGCCCTGTGTATATTGGGAAATACTGCGGCAGGCAGGCCCATCGGAAGCATTAGGAATGGCAGCTTTTTTGGCAGTGGGATTTTCGAGTTTGTTTTGTGCGTGGAGCAGCCGGTCATAGCGGCATTTTTCGGTATAGAGGGAGCCGACAAAACTGATATCTGCACCGTATTTTGCATAATCTTCCTCGGTCATATTTAAGATTGCAGCTTCCCATCTTTTTACGTTAGTGGCAAGCGGCAGGTAGAAGATACGGTCTGGATTGACTGGATGGAAAAATTGATACTGCGCCTGGTCGAAAAGAAAGACCCGGTTCCATTCATTCTTAAGTGCATTGGAAAAAAGCTCCGGCACAGGAGAATCTACGCTCCAGCATACATAAGGAACCTGGAAGTGGTCACAAGTGTAGGAAATTGCAGGAAAGAAGTTTATGCTGAACACAAAGGCGAAGGAATGGGTCATGAGCCATTCGGTGATTTTGGAAGCACACTGTTTTGGGGTGATGGATTTATCGGCCATTTCCATTTCTTCTGTACAGACAGTAATACCGAAGGTAGTAAAAGTCTGTATGAGGTCAGGTTCACAGATATTGTTATAGCGGTAAAATAGGATTTCCATTGAACGCTCCATGCCATAAATAGTTTGGGATAAAATTAGCTGCGCTAAATTGTTGTATTTTTATTGTATCATACAATACCCCTGCGGGGAAAAGAATAATTTCCATTTCGGTTTTAGCCGCATCTCTCTAAATATATTCCGCTTTTTTCCGATATATATATCAAAGATTACGTGGTAACTCTCTAAGTTTGTGCTATTTCCCATGTGATGTCAGTAGAAAGACATAATAGCGGTCAGTAAAAGGCTTATCAGAGAAGGCGCAGACTACCACAATCCCACATGGTAGAGAGGGACGGGCGTTATCATAAGACGATTCTATACAATATACTATATCACATGGAGGTGATCGGCAATGGCAATAGAACCATTAAACAGTGCTATGACATATCAGGCACAGACGGCTGTAAAATCACAGACAGCTACACCAGTGAACACGGAAGTTCCTGAAGACGGACAGACAGTAAACGTTGATGCGACAACTGCAGCGGTAACGAAAGTGCAGGCCGAAGAAGAGAGTACTGGCAGCGAGGGAAATGGAAGTCAGCAGCAACAGGAGAAGATGGATCCGCAGACCCCTGAGACGCCGGAACATCTGAAGAAGATGATTGCGGAGATGAACAGGAAGATCAGTAATAGCAACGGGGAAGCTGTGTTTGGTGTTCATGAGAAGACCAACAGGATCATGATTAAGATATTGGATAAGGATACGAAGGAAATTATCAAGGAATTTCCGCCAGAGAAGACGCTGGATATGATTGCCAGTATCTGGGAGATGGCAGGTATTCTTGTAGATGAGAAGTTGTGATGTGAGATTGACCAAAACATAATAGACAGCATTTAGGAGGGAACAGAAATGGCTATCAGAATTACGGGTATGTATTCTGGTCTGGATACGGAGAGTATTATCAGCGAGCTTGCTTCAGCACAGAGCATGAAGAAGAATAAGCTCGTGAAGGCGCAGACCAAATTGAGTTGGAAACAGGATGCATGGAAAGCCCTGAATACGAAGATTTTTAGTTTTTATACCAATGTGTTGGGTAATATGCGCTTTGAAGGTTCCTATATGAAGAAAGCGACAAAGGTATCCAGCAGCGCGGTCAGCGTAGTGACGACAGTGGATGCGCCGAACAGTGTGCAGACAATGACGGTTGATAAGCTGGCGAAACAGGGATATCTGACAGGCGGAGCGCTCACAAAGGATAAGGATGGCAAGAAAGTTACGGAATCTACGACGTTAGAGCAGCTTGGGTTCACAGGTGACAGTAACGGTGAAGGTAAATTCCGTGTGAAGGTTGGCAACGCAACAACAGATATTACAGTCACCAAGGATATGAAGATATCCGATGTGGTGAAGAAACTGCAGGCGGCTGGTATCAGTGCAAGCTTTGATTCGAAGAACCAGAGATTCTATGTGAATTCTAAGAATTCCGGTGCAAGTGCTGACTTTACAATCACAGGCAATGATGCAGCCGGGCTGGATGCACTCTCTACATTGAAGCTGATGTCAGTTTATGATGAGAACAGCAATGAATACAAGGAATACGAGAAATGGGCTGGTTATGCCACTGCTGGGCGTGCTGATGCAGAGTATGCAGAAGCGGCGAAGCGTGCAGCAGCCAGGAAGGCGAGTACGGATGCGCTTCTGAAAGCTAATGAGACATTGCAGAAGAGATTGGATGCATTAAGAAAGGCTAATTCTGAGAGAGATACGCCTTATGACGAAAAGACCAGCGCAGCAGATTTATATGACCAGTTGTATGGCGAGGAGCATGAAGTAGAGAAGAAGGATGCGGACGGGAATGTGGTCATGACCGAGAAGCTTGATGCAGATGGCAATCCTGTTATCGGCACAGACGGCAATCCAGAGATGGTTCCAGTGATGGTCAAGGTCAGGGACGGCGGTATCAATAAAGATTTGGGAGATGCCAAGAAGGCTTTAGAGGCAGCTAAGAAGGCTCTGGCAGACGGCAAGAAAGATGGTACATTGACTGCAGATGAGATCGCGAAGCTGGAACAGGATGTTGCGGCAGCGAGTGAGAATGTCTCCAACCTGCAGAAGCGCTTCAACGAAGTCAGCGGCGAGTACAACTATATGAAGTCTGTGGAGGATACGCAGGCAGCGATTGATAAGAATAACGAGACGATCGATGACAATAAGAAGTACTATGAAGTTGATGCGGATGGTAAATTAAAAGTTGATGCAGATGGTAAAGTGGTTATCACGGCGGATCAACAGAAAGAGGTAACAGATTACTTTACAGATAAGATCGCAGCAGCACAGGATTATCTGCAGAAAGCGGCAAATGCCACTGACGCGGAGAAGGAGGAGATGGCTAAGAAAGTCGACGGTCGTGATGCACAGATCACGCTGAATGATGTGGTATATACCAACAGTACAAATACCTTTACGGTTAATGGGTTGACCATCACAGCACAGCAGGAGACGAAGGCGGGAGAAGTAGTTACGTTAACGACAGCGGAAGATGCTGACGGTATCTATGATATGATCAAGAACTTCTTCACAGAGTACAATAAGCTGATCAATGAGATGGATGGTATGTACAATGCAGAGTCTTCGAAAGGCTATGAGCCTCTTCTCTCCGAAGAGAAAAGCGGGCTGGCAGATGCCGAGATCGAGGAGTGGGAGCAGAAAATCAAAGATTCTCTGCTTCGCAAAGACTCTACCCTGCGCGATGTGACGGATGCAATCAAGACAGTGATGCTGCAGGGGGCTACAGTAAATGGCAAGCAGATGTACTTGTCCGATTTCGGTATCAATACATTAGGGTATTTCAATGCAGCTGATAACGAGAAGGGGGCTTATCATATCGACGGTGATAAGGACGATGCGCCGGTTGCGAATGAGGATGAGACACTCAAGAACATGATCGCATCTGATCCGGCGACGGTTCAGAAGTTCTTTGCAGGTCTGTCTAAGAATCTGTATGATAAGCTGACAGACAAGATGAAGAGCGTCAAGGATACGAGCAGCGCCTTTACGGTATACAATGATAAGACGATGCAGAAGGAATATGACGATTACAAAGACCGGATCAAGAAGGAAGAGACGAAGCTGAATAATCTGATCGATAACTGGTATAAGAAGTTTTCAGCGATGGAAACGGCTATGGCGAAACTGCAGTCTAAGAATAATGCTGTATCGGGTATGTTTGGCGGTTGATCAGTGTATTACCGTTCAGAATGCATTATACGGCGAGTGTATGATGTTGGATATGCGGCCTGTTGCTTGACAGGCCGCATTCTTGTCTGTATTATAAAACAAAAGACTTTTATAATACACTTAAATGTGTATCAGTACGATCAAGGAGGAACAGACTTATGCCTATGCAGAATCCCTATGAACAGTATCAGAGAAATAAAATATTGACGGCTACGCCGTCAGAAGTGACTTTGATGCTTTATGAGGGTGCGATCAAGTTCTGTAATATCGCGATTATGGCGATCGAGAGTAATGATATGGAGAAAGCCCATGTCAATATTATGAAGACACAACGCATTATCGAGGAATTTCGCAACACGCTTGACCGTAAATATGAAGTAGCGGAAGATTTTGACAGAATCTATGTATATGTGCTCAGGCGGTTGTTCGATGCTAATATTAAGAAGGACAAAGAGATTTTGGAAGAAGTGAACGGACATCTCCGCAGTCTCAGAGATACTTGGAAAGAAGTCATGAAGAAATGCAATAAGGCATAGAGAGCATAGAGAGGAATGACCTATGAGCCAGAGTGGTGCACAGATATTATTACAGAGCCTGGAGAAAAAAATACAATTGCTTGACAAGATGATCCAGCAGAACAGTATACAGGAAGATATTTTGAAACAAGAAGAGCTGGATATGGATGTTTTTGATGAAGCCATCAATAAGCAAGGGGAGTATTTAGAAGAATTAGACAGATTGGATCAAGGGTTTGAGGCAGTCTATGACAGGGTCCGGGATGAACTTGTTCAGGATAAAAACCGCTACCGGGCTGAGATTGCTCAGATGAAAGAGCTGATCCAGAGGATCACGGACAAGATCGTGACAGTTAATGCGGGTAATATGCGCAACAAAGTGCTGGCAGAGAATCAATTTAATAAGAAAAGAGCTGCTATAGGCACTGGAGCATCAAAAAATAAGGTGGCCAGAAATTATTATAACAGCATGAATAATCTGAATTATGTGTCGCCGCAGTTTTATGATAGTAAGAAATAGAAATTTTTTTATAAAAACCTCTAAACAAATCCGATGACCACCCGATATATATTACAGGTAAGATAAAAGTTTTACTGGTATAATGTAATGAGGCCGTTGGCTGCGTACGAGTCTTTGGTTTCATTACATCTAAGCAAATAAGTGGCAGGGAAGCCACATCAAATTCAAGGAGGAATATATTATGGTAGTACAACACAACATTACAGCAATGAACTCTAACAGAATGCTTGGTCTTACAACAAAGGCACAGGCTAAGTCCACAGAGAAGTTATCATCTGGTTACAAGATCAACCGTGCAGCAGATGATGCAGCAGGCTTATCTATTTCCGAGAAGATGAGAAGACAGATCAGAGGACTTACACAGGCATCTGCAAATGCTCAGGATGGTATCTCCTGCGTACAGACAGCAGAAGGTGCATTGAACGAAGTACAGGATATGCTGCAGAGAATGAACGAGCTGGCTGTTAAGGGTGAGAATGGCACGCTGACATCTGCAGACCGCAGCTATATCCAGGCAGAGGTTAAGCAGCTGATGAGCGAGATTGACCGTGTACAGAGCACAACAACATTCAATGAGCAGAGCCTGTTGGATGGTTCCTTCTCTAACAAGGGTCTTCAGGTTGGTGCAGAGTCTGGACAGCACATCGGGATCACGATCAAGAACATGAACACCAATGAGTTAATTGCGAATGCAGTTGCCGACGAAGTGAAATTCGGTGTGTCCAATGTAGACTCTAAGAATACGCAGAGTACGGATAGCTTGAACTACGCGGATGCGAGTATTACGGATGGCGAGAGGAAATTTGCTTCTAATCTGTTATCAAAGTTCTATGAATTTGACGATACGAAAGTAACAGATGCGGATGTTAAGGCAGCGTTGGCGACGAAAGATGATAAAACCGGTACAACGAAGAGTGATCTGACAGATGCACCTACAGCAGCAGACTTTGCGGCGCTGAATGCCTTTGCGAAACATGCGATCAAGGATGTATCCCAGCAGCGTTCAGACCTTGGTGCGATCCAGAACAGACTTGAGCATACGATCAGCAACCTGGATAACATCGTAGAGAACACCACATCTGCAGAGGCTCAGATCCGTGATACAGATATCGCTACAGAGATGGTTAGATATGCTAACAACAACATTCTGCAGCAGGCTGGTACATCTATGTTGTCACAGGCTAATCAGTCTAACCAGTTGGCATTGTCACTTCTTGGCTAATTAGGGACAGTTTGGTTGTTTTGTAAATTGTTAATTTGTAAGATAATGAGAAAAGACCGGTATTGCTATCGGTCTTTTCTTTGTCATTGGATAGGCTGATCGTCCAGTGTGGAGAATATGCCGGAACATATTGAAATTTGTGGAGAATTCCTAAAGTTAACTAGAGATTTCCCGATATATATTATATGTAATATCAATTTGTTTACATGCCTGTAGTAAATCTGTCGGCAGCGTACGAGTCGGAGAACCTATTACAGGGGCAGTAAAGTGGCAGGGAAGCCACATCAAATTCAAGGAGGAATATATTATGGTAGTACAACACAACATTACAGCAATGAACTCTAACAGAATGCTTGGTCTTACAACAAAGGCACAGGCTAAGTCCACAGAGAAGTTATCATCTGGTTACAAGATCAACCGTGCAGCAGATGATGCAGCAGGCTTATCTATTTCCGAGAAGATGAGAAGACAGATCAGAGGACTTACACAGGCATCTGCAAATGCTCAGGATGGTATCTCCTGCGTACAGACAGCAGAAGGTGCATTGAACGAAGTACAGGATATGCTGCAGAGAATGAACGAGCTGGCTGTTAAGGGTGAGAATGGCACGCTGACATCTGCAGACCGCAGCTATATCCAGGCAGAGGTTAAGCAGCTGATGAGCGAGATTGACCGTGTACAGAGCACAACAACATTCAATGAGCAGAGCCTGTTGGATGGTTCCTTCTCTAACAAGGGTCTTCAGGTTGGTGCAGAGTCTGGACAGCACATCGGGATCACGATCAAGAACATGAACACCAATGAGTTAATTGCGAATGCAGTTGCCGACGAAGTGAAATTCGGTGTGTCCAATGTAGACTCTAAGAATACGCAGAGTACGGATAGCTTGAACTACGCGGATGCGAGTATTACGGATGGCGAGAGGAAATTTGCTTCTAATCTGTTATCAAAGTTCTATGAATTTGACGATACGAAAGTAACAGATGCGGATGTTAAGGCAGCGTTGGCGACGAAAGATGATAAAACCGGTACAACGAAGAGTGATCTGACAGATGCACCTACAGCAGCAGACTTTGCGGCGCTGAATGCCTTTGCGAAACATGCGATCAAGGATGTATCCCAGCAGCGTTCAGACCTTGGTGCGATCCAGAACAGACTTGAGCATACGATCAGCAACCTGGATAACATCGTAGAGAACACCACATCTGCAGAGGCTCAGATCCGTGATACAGATATTGCTACAGAGATGGTTAGATATGCGAACAATAACATTCTGCAGCAGGCAGGTACCTCTATGTTGTCACAGGCTAACCAGTCTAACCAGTTGGCACTGTCCTTACTTGGTTAATTTAGGGCAATATCTCTAAAAATTAGGGAAAGGTTCTAAAGTCAGCGGAAATTCAACCGATATATATTTTAAGTAAGGTGATACTTACATCACTGTAGTAAACCCGATGGCTGCGTACGAGCCTGAGGATTTATTACAGCTAAGCAAATAAGTGGCAGGGAAGCCACATCAAATTCAAGGAGGAATATAACATGGTAGTACAGCACAACATTACAGCAATGAACTCTAACAGAATGCTTGGTCTTACAACAAGCGCACAGGCTAAGTCCACAGAGAAGTTATCATCTGGTTACAAGATCAACCGTGCAGCAGATGATGCAGCAGGCTTATCTATTTCCGAGAAGATGAGAAGACAGATCAGAGGACTTACACAGGCATCCGCAAACGCTCAGGATGGTATCTCCTGCGTACAGACAGCAGAAGGTGCATTGAACGAAGTACAGGATATGCTGCAGAGAATGAATGAGCTGGCTGTTAAGGGTGAGAATGGCACGCTGACATCTGCAGACCGCAGCTACATCCAGGCAGAGGTTAAGCAGCTGATGAGCGAGATCGACCGTGTACAGAGCACAACAACATTCAATGAGCAGAGCCTGTTGGATGGTTCCTTCTCTAACAAGGGTCTTCAGGTTGGTGCAGAGTCTGGACAGCATATCAGCATCACGATCAAGAACATGAATACTAACGAGTTGATCGCAAGTGCAGTAGGTAAGGGAACAAGCTTTGGTACAGCAAATGTTGAAGCGGCTGGTTCGGATACCGATATGGCTTATAAAGAAGGCGATACGAATGCTCTTACGGCAGATATGTTGTCTAAGTTCTATACCTTTGATAAGGACGCAGTAGTTGACACAGTGAACAATAGTACTACTGCACTTGCGAAGGATCAGGGATTGGATGCAGCACCTACAGCAGCAGACTTCGCAGCATTGAATGCATTCGCTAAGAGCGCGATCAAGGATGTATCCCAGCAGCGTTCAGACCTTGGTGCAATCCAGAACAGACTTGAGCATACGATCAGCAACCTGGATAACATCGTAGAGAACACCACATCTGCAGAGGCTCAGATCCGTGACACAGATATTGCTACAGAGATGGTTAGATATGCTAACAACAACATTCTGCAGCAGGCTGGTACTTCTATGCTGTCACAGGCTAATCAGTCTAACCAGTTAGCACTGTCCTTACTTGGTTAAGAATGATTTGTAATAGTTCTATAATGAAGGTTTAAGAAGGAGACCGGTGTTTGACCGGTCTTCTTTTATGGAAGGAAATCAATAAGTCTTCCAATTATTTGTGCGCATAGAAACGCCGCAAGGTAAGAAAAATTTTCGTATTCTCTAAAGTAAATTTTGGATCATCCGATATATATTACAAGTAAATTAGAACATTTACTGAATAGAATGTAATGAAAATGATGGTAGCGTACGAACCAGAGATTTCATTACAACAAGGTAAATTAAGTGGCAGGGAAGCCACATCAAATTCAAGGAGGAATATAACATGGTAGTACAGCACAATATTACAGCAATGAACTCTAACAGAATGCTTGGTCTTACAACAAGCGCACAGGCTAAGTCTACAGAGAAGTTATCATCTGGTTACAAGATCAACCGTGCAGCAGATGATGCAGCAGGCTTATCTATTTCCGAGAAGATGAGAAGACAGATCAGAGGACTTACACAGGCATCTGCAAACGCTCAGGATGGTATCTCCTGCGTACAGACAGCAGAAGGTGCATTGAACGAAGTACAGGATATGTTGCAGAGAATGAACGAACTGGCTGTTAAGGGTGAGAATGGTACTCTGACATCTGCAGACCGCAGCTATATCCAGTCAGAGGTTAAGCAGCTGATGAGCGAGATCGACCGTGTACAGAGCACAACAACATTCAATGAGCAGAGCCTGTTGGATGGTTCTTTCTCTAACAAGGGTCTTCAGGTTGGTGCAGAGTCTGGACAGCATATCAGCATCACGATCAAGAACATGAATACCAATGAGTTGATTTCCAATGCAGTTACTAAGGGAACGACTTTTGGTACAGCAAATGTGCAGTCTGATGAGACAGATGTATACGAAGAAGGCGACACAAATACGCTGACATCGGCTATGTTGGATAAGTTCTATGGAGTAGATACGGCCAAGGTTGTGGATCCAGACTCTACAGTTACTGCTTCAACGCTTGACACAGACAATGCACCTACAGCAGCAGACTTCGCAGCATTGAATGCATTTGCTAAGAGTGCGATCAAGGATGTATCCCAGCAGCGTTCAGACCTTGGTGCAATCCAGAACAGACTTGAGCATACGATCAGCAACCTGGATAACATCGTAGAGAACACCACATCTGCAGAGGCTCAGATTCGTGATACAGATATCGCTACAGAGATGGTTAGATATGCTAACAACAACATTCTGCAGCAGGCTGGTACATCTATGCTGTCACAGGCTAATCAGTCTAACCAGTTGGCACTGTCCTTACTTGGTTAATATTGATAGTTTGGAAATGATTGCTAAATTACCGGAGAGGGATTGGCGAAAGCCAGTCCCTCTTTTAAGGTTCAGAGTATAAGTTAGTTTATCATTTTGTAAGGGATATTTTGAAGTTAGAGAAAACAAGGCAGGTGTGAAACATGAACGAAAAGGTCAGCGTGATCATTCCCACATATAATAGAGAAAAGCAGATTGGAAGAGCGATCAGAAGTGTTTTGAGTCAAACATATGAGAATTACGAACTTATCATTGTAGACGATGGGTCGACAGATCATACCAGAGAAATTGTTGGACAGTTTGCTGATGAGAGGATTCTCTATATTTGTCAGGAAACGAACCGGGGTGCGTGTCATGCGAGAAATATAGGTATACAGGCAAGCCAGAGTGATTATATTGCTTTCCTGGACAGTGATGACGAATGGATGCCGGACAAGTTAAGGCTCCAAATGGAGAACATGATGAATTCCTCCAAGAATGTCGGGCTAGTCTATTGCAGGATGAGCGGAATCGAAAGAAATGGGAGCCGCCGGTGTTATACACCGGCTTATGATATTTCAAAAAATCTGCTTGAGGGAGATATGTTCCGCTTGCTGCTTTGGTGGAATTTTATCGGAACGCCGACGATGCTTGTCCGCAGAGAATGTCTGGAGAGGGTGGGCGGCTTTAAGGAGTCCCTGCCATGTCTGCAGGATTACGAATTAGTTCTCAGAGTTGCGAAGGAATGGCAGATTGGTTTTGTCGACGAAGTTCTTGTAGAAGTGCATAAAACAGACAACAGTCTCTCGACCCGTGTGGCGGAAAGACTTGTTGTCCAATGCTATTTAGTGTCTAAATACCGTCGTGAAATGACAGAGTATGGCATTCTGCCATTGGTACAGGAAAAGATTATGGATCTTGCCCAGCAATGCGGCATTCAGAAGGAGATTGCAGAACTGCTGTGCAGAGATTTTGAATTATGACGGCAGGTCATCAAGCAGCGCAGCAGCACGCTGCAGCCAAGTGTGTTGCTTGCAGGCTTTTTGGTAAGCATTTTTCCTCAGCGCTTCGGTTGTGGTTTCATCGGAAAGAATGGAATGTACAATAGCAGGAAGTTCTTCCAGATGCTGTAAAGAATAATATCTGATATCTACAGTATCTTCAAAGGTTTCCAGGAGGTACTGGCTGTCGTCTGACAGAGCGACAGCGCCTTGTAAGATCGCTTCGTAGATCCGCTCACTGGAACCGGCCTTAAACCAGGCTAATTGGTTGAGAACGATCTTGCTGTCTTCCATCAGGCGGATGCCTTCTTCGACAGAGCAACATCCCTTATAGATGAAATTAGGGTAACTGCAGAGATCGGTATTTTCAAAGTTGTTGCCATATACGGTTATACGGATCCCTGCCTCCAGAAGCACCCTGAGAATCTCTGCACGGAAAAGGGCGCAGGTATTTTTGTCAACTGTGCAGCGCTGTTGGATGTTTGCTTTTAGCGTTTCGCAGGATAGAGATGGTTGGGCTGTTGACAGACATTTTTCCAGGATAGATTCGAATGTCATGAAGGGGTGCTTGATCATCTCCTCTGCGGTCAGCAGATCCACATCGTCGTAGATATAGGTACTGTCGAATTTGTAGGAGCCAATAAACAGAACGTCTATAGAGCGTTCGGCAAATGGTTTTAAGGCATCATAAGGTTTCAGGCATTTTCCGGCGGTTGGCAGAAAGAACGTTCGTGCAACAGTTGGATAAAAGCGCCTGATATAGTCTGTATGGTATCGGTCGGAACACACAACAATACCATTGCGGGGTGCATGATCCAAAGTATCGGAGAAATACATGGGATGATCTACGATAATATTGTAGCAGGGAACGTTCCATAGATCCCAAATACTTTCTCCCGCCGTTGTGATCATCTGAAAACAGCTATTATTCAGAACGATAGCCGCGTCCAGGCCACTTTGCTGGAAAAGGATCATCTTTTCGAAACTTTCAGCAAAAGCGGACTTGTCAAAGCGAAAGACAGTATGGCCGAGCACTTCTATGGCGACCGCATATTGTTCCGCTATGTAATTTAAAACGGGTATCTGCCCTCCTGTGAATACCACAATTCTTTTGGGCGCAGACTGGCTTAATAATGCCTGGTATTCTTCTGCCATTTCTGTCTGGCCAATCGTTTGCAGTATGGCGGCAATATTGGATAGCGTGGTGTGGTCAGCTTCGTTGATGGTCAGCGCCTGTTCCAGAAAGGTGAGGGCAGACAGATAATTTCCTGTCGATCCATAAATAACAGCAAGTTGATTGAGCAATAACAGTGGATTTGCAAACTGTTTAAAATTTTGAAGCATATAGACAACAGCCTGACAGGAAATCTTACAGTCGGTCAGATATTGAAGTTCTTCTTCTGTGACGGTGTTGTCCTGGATTTTGGAAAGGATTTTGAGGATTAGCCGGAACTGTCTGATCAGGATCTCTTGTTTTCTTGAAAATTGTAGTAAAGTCGGCAGTCCAGCTTCCTGCTCTATACGGCATATGTTAAGGATATGTTCCATAGCAGTTAACTCCTGGTCGAAATCTGATATGGGGAGAAGCAGGTCAGGACGCTTTTCAAGAGTATCGCAGAATATACGGTAAGCACCTGGGATATCCTCAGCGTACAGGTATTTTTGTATTTCCTGTTTGAGATAAATGGTTTCTGCTTTTTCGTGACTGACTCCAAAATCAGCCTCATAGTAGGACAGCTGGTTATATTTGATCCAGACAATCAGAAGCTGTTCGGATAGAAATCCGAATACTCTCCGGTGATAGTCATCGTAACTGCTCATGTCAATTCGTGCTTCCAGGACGGAGAAGATAGGAAAGAGCCATTGGCAGTAAGCGCAGAATAGCGTGCGCGGAGCCACAAACAGATTGCCCACATAGCAGAGCGTATCGTGGATAACAGCCTGAAAGGTCTCATAGTAGTCAGGCCATAATTCCTTAATGATATCTCCGGTCATATCCAGATTGCGGATATCATGGGAGCGCCCATAAACGGTTCGATAATCATATGCGCCAGTATGGGGACGGGAGACGATAACATCGTAGGAAGCTAAAATATCCAGGTAATCCTTCTCGGTCATTAACCGGTTGTCTTTAGTCAAAAAGTATCTTCGGTAATGACATAGTCCCAGGAAATCTGATTTGAAGTCATTTTTCCAGATCCAGTATAGTCCGGTCAATTCGCTGTAATATTGGTTTTTATCGGAAATGTTTTCTCCGGTATCGTCACCCAGGTATCCATAATCTTCATGAACAGCATGTCCGACCTGCAAAGGAATGTAGATCGGAAGATCAGGTGGGGTGAAAGGAACATGTGTGATGGTATAAATAGAAACGCTCATATAGAAAATCCTCGTTTTTAGTGGTAGATTACTTTTGCTTTTTTCATTATACTATAGGAAGTGAGAAAAAACGATGAAAGATTGGAAAATAGAACGATGAAGATATTGTATGTATATGGAACAGCCAAAGGTAACAGTGTTGTGTTAACATTAAGAAAAATGCAATATGATGTCATGGAATATCCGAAGACACAAAACAATTCTGCGATGGACAAAGAAGAAATTGATGAGATTGTTGCATATATTAAGGAGCATAATATTACCCACCTAATGTCGATCCACCTGATCAACAATATTGCAGTGGCGGCTTATTGGTCGGGAATTAAATATATTCCGATCATCTGGGATGCTCCTTATCTAAGGCCATACACGGTGGTGGGAAAGCTGGATAATGTGTGGTATTCTGTTTTTGACAAGCTGGACTGTCAGAGGATGCAGGAAGGGGGATGCCCGCATGTCATGTACCAGCCGTTATCGGTTGACAGGGACAAAGTACTGCAGTGGAACAGCAAAAAGAGGGTTGCCGGGAAATATATCAGTGATATTAGTTTTGTCGGCAATTTATATGAGAAGAATGATTATGACCGCTGTCTTGATAGAATTCCAGCCAATATGCAGGAGTATTTCCGCAGTATCTTTGAGGAGGCTGCTTTTAAGTGGGATGGTATCAACAGGGTTTATGGAAAAACAAGCAAGGAAATTTTGGAGTATATCCGATTCGTCAGTCCTACTTTCAAAATGCATAATGTATTTGAGGTTGAGGATGTCAGATACTTCGAAGTGGCCTATTTGATTAGAAAACTGGCAAATATAGAGAGAATCTGCGTGCTGGACATGTTGTCAGAGCAACACGAGGTGTTTTTGTATACAAACAGCGAGGTGGAAACATCATTGCTTCCAGGCGTGCGGATCAGGCCGCCGGTGCCAGATGGTGAAATATGTTCTTTTGCATATGCGGGCACGAAGATCAATTTAAATATTTCACTAAAAGGGATCGAAGGGGGCACGCCACAGCGCGTTATGGATATTTTGGGCGCAGGAGGATTTGTGCTGACAAATTATTGCCAGGAAACGGCAGAACTGTTTGAGGAAGATAAAGAGATCGTTATGTTCCGCACGCCTGAGGAACTGTTGGTGAAGGTGGATTATTATTTAACACATGAGCAGGAGCGGGAGCAGATTGCCGAAGCAGGACATAAGAAAGTTCTGGAATGTTACACCTATGAGAAAAAACTGCAGCAGCTGCTGGAGTGGGTGGAAAGGACGTAGAATAATATCAGTCAGCGATCAGTTTTGTGCTTGAAAGAGACTGGAGATTTTGAGTATGAAAATATTATATGTATATGGAATGGCACAGACGAAGGATATTGTTTTTAACTTGCGGGAAATCGGATATACGGTGGAGGAATATCCGGTAAGGCAGCAGAATTCTCTTTTGGATGATACAGAGCTGGATGCGTTAATGACTTATATTAAGAGGAATCATATTACGCATTTGATGTCGATTCATTTGATTTATAATGCAGCGCTAACAGCTTATAGATGCGGCATCAAATATATTGCACTTATTTGGGATGCGCCTTATATAAAGCTGTATACACCTTTTGGCAGAATGGACAACTGCTGGTTTACGGTGTTTGACAAACGGGATTGCAATAGATTTTTACAGGATGGAATTCCCCATGTGATGTATCAGCCTTTGGCGGTAAATCATTTTGAAATTTTGCAATTAGACATCAAAAGAAAACTGAAAGGAAATTATTTGCATGAGATCAGTTTTGTTGGCAGTCTATATGATCATAATTTGTTTGACCGGGATTTAAGAGAGCTGCCAGCAGCATTGCAGGAATTTTTTGTCCGCGTATTCGAAGCGTCAGCGTTTTGCTGGGATGGAAGCGGGTGTGTTTATGGAAAAATGGACCAGGCAGTGTTAGAGGATGTGAAAAGTGCTCTGCCAGATTTTAAAATAGAGCATCGGCTGGATGTGGAGGATGTCAGATTTTTTGAGGTTGCATATTTGATCAGAAAGATAGCAAATCTGGAAAGAATTTGTGTTTTAAACCTTTTAGGGGAAAGATTTCCAATGACATTTTATACAAATACAGACACAGATACATCAGCGCTTGTCAATGTAGAAGTGATGCCGCCTGTCTTGCCGGGAAAAGATGTTTTTACTGTTTATGCCGGGAGTAAAATAAATCTGAATCTTTCTTTGAAAGGAATGGAAGGTGGAACACCGCAGAGGGTTATGGATATTATGGGAGCGGGTGGATTTGTATTGTCAACCTATTGTGAGGAAACGGCGGAGCTGTTCGAGGAAGACAAGGAGATTGTTATGTTTAGAACGCCGGAAGAGCTGGTCGATAAGGTTCAGTATTATCTTTCTCATGATGAGGAGAGGGAACAGATCGCAGCGGCCGGTTGTGCAAAAGTACTACAATGCTATACGTATGAAAAGAAATTAAAAGAACTTATGAATTGGGTAGAGACGGAGGCGTAAGTCTGGAGGACAGTCTCCAGGGGGAAGCAGCTGATGTGCAGTATAGCGCTGGAAATGGAGAAACTATTTATGGATATACCGGAATTAAAGAAGCAGATTGATCGATTATTGGCTGATGCAGGCTATGACCAGATTAAGCCGCTATTACTTTCGCATAAAGCAATGACAGAACGGGATAATGATCTTGCAACAGTGTGCTATCTTTGTACGATCTATGAGCAGGAGAGGGAAGCGGGGCAAGATGTGATTTTTTCCAAAATATCCTGTATGAGAGAGTTGCTTGAGCGATATACGAAATTGAAGTTTTATCTTAGAAGAATAGATTTTGATATAATGGACAGCAGTAGAAATGATTTTGACCAATTTTTGGTCCAGAATCGGATTTCTTCTTATGAGTTGCTGAGGGTCATTGATTTTAGTATTATACATAAGGATAAAGTATTGCGGGCTGTTAAAGGGGAACAGACAGAAAAGGCTGCTGTGAGCGCTTCCCAGGAGCAAATCGAAGGTAAAGAACAGCAGGAAATGTGTTTTATCATCTGCACAAATGATTCCTTGTATGCGCAGGAGTGTATTTATTATATAGAACATTTGATTGTGCCGGAGAATATTAAGATAGATGTAGTAACAGTGGAGGATGCAGTTTCTATTACATCGGCATATAATGAGGCGATGTGTTATTCTAAGGCTAAGTATAAGGTCTATCTGCATCATGATACCTTTATCATTAATCCGTATTTTATTCATGATTGTTTACGTGTTTTTGAGAATAATCCACAGATTGGGATGTTAGGGAATATTGGTGCGCCAACGATGTCTGATTCTGGTGTTATGTGGGACCGGGATCGTTTTGGGATGTTATATGAACAGCATATTTATGAGACAGAACTTTTGGCGAATGCGATTGGTTCAGAGCTGGCATATTTGGAGGTAGCCGCTATAGATGGTTTTTTGATGGTTACGCAGCATGATCTTCCCTGGAGACAGGATTTGTTTACGAAGTGGGATTTTTATGATTGTTCACAGAGTATGGAGTTTATAAGAAAAGGGTATAAGGTGGTAATCCCTAATATGAAGGAACCATGGTGTGTCCATGACTGCGGATTTATCAATCTCAAGGATTATGAGGAGGAGAGAAGGAAGTTTGTACAGGAGTATTTGCCGATAGACGTCTAGAGGACATTAGAAAACAAAAGGAAGGGAATAGGTATAAGATGGAAAATAAGAACTTACAGGAAATTATACACGTGGTTGGCCAGATTGAGAAGTTAAGAGAAAACATTTCGGGCAAATTGGAAAATAAAAGATATCCAGATCAACAGGTACTGGATGTGCTGGCGGATGCCATGGACGCAGTTGATGAAATGACCAAAATTCATTCACACAGGGATGGCTGGCAGCAGATCTATACAGAGTTCAAACAGGGCAGGATTACGGAAGAAGTATGCAATAGAATATCGGAATGGCAGAAGGAAACATTAAACTGGGTCGATCATATGGAGAGCAGACGTCAGATTCAGGTTTTGCAGGAAGAGGTTCAGAAACAGTCTGAACTCATACAGAAACTGGCAGGCAACAATAATGTACGTAAGGGATGGTATCCAGAAATCAACAAGGAAAAGATCAATTATGCATTAGAAACGGATCATTCTTTAGGTGTTACAGTTCAGAAAAGAGAGAGACAGATCATTGTATCTCTTACGTCGTATCCAGACCGGATGTATGAATTGAAATATACGTTATATTCGCTTCTGCATCAGACATTGAAGCCCGACCAGATCATCTTATGGCTGGCGGAAGAACAGTTTCCCAATAAGGAAGCGGATATTGCTCCTAGCCTGCTGGCACTGCAGGAGAATGGCCTCTCAATCATGTGGTGTGAGGATATCAGATCATATAAGAAATTAGTGCCGGCTCTGGAAAGGTTTCCGGAGGAGATTATTGTCACAGCAGATGATGATTTCTATTATCCGGAAAACTGGTTGGAACTTTTATATCATTCTTATTTAGAGAATCCAGATTGTATAAACTGCCATCGTGCACATAGAGTACAGGTTGCAGGTAATAGGTTTGCGCCCTATAACAGCTGGCCCAAAAAGGTGTCAGAGGAGCAGCCTGTTTATCAGGTATTTCCAACAAATGGAGGAGGAACTTTGTTCCCGCCCCACAAGCTTCACCAGGATATTCTGCGAAGAGACTACTTTATGGAGATCGCGCCGAATGCGGATGACATATGGTTTTGGGCGATGTGCCTGTTAAAGGGAACCAAAATAAAAGTAGTGAAAGATGGCATCAAACAGCCAGCGGCAATTAATTGGTCAAGAGAGCTTGGCATGACTGATGAGACGACGCTGTATCAGAGTAATGGCGCACAACGGCAAAATGATGTTTATCTTGACCGTATCTTGACCAGATACCCAGAATTATTAACAATATTGCAGGAAGAAGAGCGCTCTATGAAACCGGGATGGGAAAGCAGCGCTAAGTATTGGGAACAGCGTTATCTGCACGGGGGGACATCGGGCGCAGGCTCTTATCACCGCCTTGCCGAGTTTAAGGCCAAAGTGGTCAACCAATTGGTTCGCGAGGAAAAAATCAATACGGTGATCGAATGGGGATGCGGCGATGGAAACCAATTAAGACTGGCTGATTATCCTGCGTATGTAGGATATGATGTATCGAAAGAGGCTGTGGCGAGATGCCAGGAGTTATTTAAGGGTGACAGTAGTAAACAATTTATATGGAGCGGTGGGGATCATTTCACCAGTGAGATTACAGGAGAGTTAGCCTTGTCACTGGATGTGCTTTATCATCTGGTAGAGGATGATGTTTTCGAATTATATATGCAGAGACTGTTTGCATCCAGTAGTAAATGTGTGTGCATCTATTCCTGTAATTTTGACAGATGCTCGGCGGCGCATGTAAGGTGCAGAAAATTTACAGAATATGTGGACTGCCATATGCTTGACTGGAAATTGGTGAAAAAGATCGAGAATGCATATCCCTATGATGAAAAAGACCCGCTGAACACATCATGGTCGGATTTTTATATTTATAGAAAGGTGAACAGCTGAGGAGTGTGAAGATGAAGAAGATCAGTGTTGTTGTTCCCTGCCACAATGTTTCCATTTATTTAGAAAAATGTATGGATCATTTGATTCATCAGACAATTGGAATGCAGAACATAGAAATCATTCTTGTGGATGATGCTTCCACGGATGAGGGAGCAACGTGGAATCGTATTATGAAATATGAGACAATGTTTCCTGATACGGTGATAGCCATACAATTATCAGAGAATTTGCGGCAAGGAGGCGCCAGGAATGTTGGAATTTCTTATGCGGGCGCAGAATATCTGATGTTTTGTGATGCAGATGACTGGATTCTGTTGGATGCGATGGAATGCCTGTATGATAAGGCAAAAGAGTATGATGCGGATGTAATAGAATACCGGATGACGCGGGTGGACGACAACACAGACTTTTCGCTGCTGTCTACGGAAGAAGGAGAGAAGAGTCATCTGTTGGAGTTAGATACGGAGGAAAAAAGAAAAGCCTATTTGATAATCTCAACCCCAAATTGTTCTTTGGGGTGTATGAGAAAACTATACCGTATGAGCATGATCCAGGACAATCATATTCAATTCGCGGAACATCTTGCACACCAGGAGCCGGCATTTACCTTACCAGTACGTTTGTATGAGAAAAGACATTATTTTTTAGACAGGTTACTCTATTTCTATTATATGTCACCCGACAGTACAACTCGCGGCAACTGGGAGAATCGAAAGCTGGATAATGTGCAGGTGTGGGAGACTTTGGTCAGGGATGTAAAGCAAAGAGGACTATTAGAGCCATACTATGATGAATTGAGTTACATTTATTTTCGATGGGGATATGAACTTAGTATTCGGATGATACTGCAAAGAGGATATTGTCTGACGGCAGATATCATAAAACGTTTCAGGGAGTCCTTGCTTGGATTTTTCCCGGATATCCGGGAGAATTCCTATGTTACTAGAAAAAGAGAGGCGTTTTCTTTACTGTTGGCATCGCTGGATATGCAGCTTACAGAAGAAAATGTTCAGGTAATGAATACTGCTTTCCAGAAACAGCTTGTATTTCGACAATGAGGTTCGAAGCTTGTTCCAAAGTGTATTGCAGAATGATGAGGAAAGAGAAGTTTTAGATGAAACTGTTGTTATATTCCTGGAACGCCAATAACGAGCGTCTTCTGGCAGATAATTTAATAGGAATGGGTTTTGAGGTGATATGGTTTCGCAAGGAGTGCAGGCATTATACCCGTGATATGGAATTGGCAATGGAGATGATTCCCTTTATCCATTCCCAGGGAGTGGAAGGGGTAATATCCTTTAATTACTTTCCGATTGTGTCGATGATCTGTAATACCTGCAAGCTGCCATATTATTCGTGGGTGTATGACTGTCCGCATTTTACACTGTACGCCAAGATGGTTATGTTACCATGTAATCATATCGGTATTTTTGACCGGGAGATGGTCAGACAATTGGAGGGGTATGGGGTTAGAACGGTTTCCTATGTTCCGCTTTCCGTGGATCCGGCATATTTCGAAAGAATCATCGGGAAGGCGTCCCGAAGGGAGAAGGAGAAGTATCAATGCGATATTTCCTTTGTAGGGTCCCTGTACACAGGTGAGCATGATTACTATGATAAGCTGTTTACAGATGGCCAGACTTCTGTAGGAGAAGATTTTGAAGCGATTCTTGACAGACAATGCTTCTCCTATCAGATGGATTATATGAGACAGGGAGTCATAGATGGAAGAATTGATTTAAATAAGATACAGGCACAGATGGAAGAACAGGGACTGATGTTGGGGGAGGACTATTTTGCTAAGCCGGAGGATCTCTTTCTGGCAGCAGTTCTGGAGAAGAAAGTGACAGTGGAAGAGAGAAGAATTCTGCTGACAGAGACGGCAAGACGTTATGCATATGAAAGGGAAGAAAAAAGGGGTATGACGGACGATAGAGGGAAAGATAAGAGGTTTGATTTCAGACTGTATACGGGTTCCGATACGAAAGGTCTGACGGTACTGGACGGGTTGAATCGTGGTACTGTTGATTATCACGCACAGATGCCGCTTGTCTTTTCTGGCAGCAGAATAAACCTCAACGTTTCCCTGCGCTCTATTCATTCGGGAATTCCGCTGAGGGTATTGGACATTATGGCATGCGGCGGTTTCGTGCTGTCGAACTGGCAGCCTGAGATTGCGGAGTATTTTGAGGAAGGCGTGGAGATTGTCACTTTTGACAATCTGGATGACTGCATGGATAAAATAGCGTACTATCTCGCGAACGAGGAGAAGCGTATAGGGATAGCTGCAAATGGACAGAAGAAGGCGCAGGAACTATTTTCTTATCGGACTGGCCTTGAGAGGCTGCTTATGGGAAACGAGGCAAAGCTATAGATCTACACTGTTTTCCATCAACGGGCACTTTCCAGCTCAGTTATTTTCTCTAGTGCCATGGGAAAGTCTCCACAATTGCGGTAATGTGTCAGAGCGGTTGGAATGTCGCCCATCATCTCGTTGATCAATCCAATATTATAGGAGGGAATGAAGGAGTTTGTGCCAGTTTCTCTTGCAACAGGGCAGTGCAGTGCCTTTAGGAATTCCATCATTGCCTTGAGGTATTGTTCGTTTGCAAGGTAGATACGCCCCATGATACACAGAAAGTCTGCAGTGTCTGCAAACGCGTCATACACGGATTCGAGTAAGAGCGCCTCCTCCTGTCTGTGGGTGTGAAGCATAGCGTTGGCATAGGCGACGATCATCATCTGAACCCATTCCTGGTTTGGGTCCACATCATAGGCAAGCGCCTTTTGATAGTATTGATAAGAATTTTCATAATCATAGATCATATTATAGGACTGCCCTATCTGAAAATACAGATAGGGATTTTCTTTATCTTTCTCCAATTCCTGGAAGAGGAGTGCATTGTTCCGGTTTACTTTTTCTAGTAGCTCTTCTGGAGTTCCTGTATACCCGGCATGATCTGTCAGCAAAGGAATGGGATAACTTACATAACGCATACCAGTGTGATTATGGGTTACCTGCTCATGAATCGGTGATTCATAGTGATAAAATGTCCTGTTAAAAAGGCGCTCAACCCTGTCTTGATATACAGTATCTGTCTGGTTTGAAGTATAATGATTATTCCGGGCGATCAGACCAACGCCGTCTTTATGTTGCTCGATTGAATGAAAAATATCTTTCCAATCAACAGAGACCATGATCTCGTCACAGTCGAGGATGAGAACATAGTCATGGGAAGCCTGGGCGAGAGAAAAATTCCTTGCAGCGCTAAAATCGTTTACCCATGTAAAATCCAGAATTTTATCTGCATATTTGGCGGCAATCTCTTTGGTCCTGTCGGTGGAACCTGTGTCTACGACGACGATTTCAAGAATTGCGTCATCCGTTGTATGGGAACGGATTGCAGCAAGGCAGTTTTCAATATGTTTTTCTTCATTTTTTGCAATTATGCAGACGGAAATTGGGTAATTCATAAAAATCTCCATTCCGCCGCCTTTCAATTGGCGGCACAAATAGTAATGAAAGTCTATTTTCTTTCACGCCAGGCTCCTTAGATGGCATTATTTGTGAAAATCTCCCGCACTCTGTGCCGGAAAGTGTGTGCCGCCGCGACCTTGTCATGTCCGTTTTTCGCGATAGCAGCGCGTTCTTCTTCGTGTTGCAGATAATAATCGATTTTCCAAAGGAGATCTTCTTTACTCTCATAATAGATGAAGTCTTCACCGGGTACAAAATCATCCAGGAAATCGGCCTGGAAGTTAGAAAGAAGGAAGCCGCCGCTTCCCATGATGTCGAAGGCGCGGAGAGGAATACCACTCTTAATGCTGCGCAGGGAAATATTCAGGTTGATCCTGCTTTGTTTAAAGATAAGTGGCATTTGGTCATAGTAGTCTACTGTACCGTGATTCCGTAGATGTTCCATGACAAAAGCGGCATCGTGCGTAAAAAGGTCGAGAGTGTGGTACTGTGTGATGGCAGTGAGCAGGTCAGTGCGTTCCAGCCCGGTAATCTTACGGTTGACCACATACTGTGCATAGAGATATTCGCGGCTTTCTACGCCATCAGGATTAGGATCCATGGGCAGAGCATGATAGAGATCGTCCAGAACAGGAGATAGGGATTCCTGGATAAAGTTATATCCCTGTACTTTCATTTGGGCGGCCATGAGAGCTTCCAGGTATCCTTTGGCGTACTCTGACAGGCTGGTCATGCGGTCATAGAAATTGTGATGCTCCGTGTAGAGAGAGCCAATGAAGGAAATGTCGTATAACAAGGGGAGCTGTCTGTTGGATGTCTGGCCAGCGATTCTGTCCAGACGCTCCACATTTGCCGCCATAGGCATATAATGGACCGTGTGGATGCCTGCCCGATGAAATTCCAGATAGAGCTCCTTGTCGAAAACGTAGATCGTATTGCAAGGATTGAGTGCAGTATAAGAATAGAGCATGACATAAGGGCTGTCATAGATCCAGGAAATATATTTGATGGCTTCTTTCTTGCAGACCTGGGAAATCACAGGAAAATAATTAAAGGAAAAGACAACATCTGGTACTGTCTTTTGCAGGACACTGGATAATTCCTGGCTGACTTCTGTATCTTTCCGTCCGTCTTTATTGGAAAAAGGAAAACAGAGGAGGGTGTGCCCTTCTGCGATAAAAGCTTCCTTGATGTCTTCGTTTCCGAAACTTGCCCATTCTATAAACAGTATTTTCATTTTACTCCCGTGCATATCGCAAGCTTGCTTGCGATACTGCTAAAATAAAAAATTGAAAAATCATTAGTTTTTCAATGTACTCCCGTGCATATCGCAAGCTTGCTTGCGATACTGCTAAAATAAAAAATTGAAAAATCTTTGGTTTTTCAATCTACTCCCGTGCATATCGCAAGCTTGCTTGCGATACTGCTAAACCTGGTGCCGTTTGCCGGTTATTCCAACTTCTGCCTATTTGTTTTCAAAGCATGTTCCCTAATCCTGGCAAAGGTTTCTTCGCTCAGGTCATGCTCAACTTTACAGGCGTCTTGTGCAGCGGTTTTTTCGTTTACACCCAGAGCAATAAAAAAGTTGGTTAACAGCTTATGTCTGTCGTAAATATTGGATGCGATTTCATACCCAGAAGCAGTCAGGGTGATGGAACCTTCTTTGTCTACTTCTATATAGCCGTTTTCGCGAAGCTTTTTCATGGCTACGCTAATGCTTGGCTTGGAGTAGTTTAACTCGGTGGCAATATCGATTGAGCGAACTTGTCCAGTCCGTTCCTTTAGTATGAGTATGGTTTCCAGGTAATCTTCTGCAGATTGATGGATTTCCATGATAGCCTGCCTTTCTTTCGGTGTGAGTGGATTTAAAGCGCCTGCAGACGCATTTTCGCAGGTTTATAGTCACTGCATTTCAGGTATGCATTCCGGGCCTCTTTGCTATGGCCAGTGCATTCGTAAATGACACCGATATTATAATTAGCCTTATAGCTATTCACGCCGTCCACGGCAAACTCTTCCATCATGGTAGCCTTTTGGAACTCCTGGACCGCTTCTGTAAACAATCCATTATTCATATAGATCAAACCCATTAGGAATACAAAATCGGCTCTTTTGGAGAATTCCTCATAAACGCCCAGCAAATTGAGAGCATCCTGATGCCGTTTCAAGTCGAGCAGGGTGTAACCATAAGATTCTACCATAGTCTGTACATAATCCAGTGCCGGATCAAGATCCATAGCAAGTCCTGCGTCGAAGTACTGGCAGGCTGTTTCATAGTCATGCAGTCTGCGGTAACTTTGTCCCAGTTGGAAATAGAGATAGGGATCTGGACCCTGCGTATCTAATTCTTTTTCTAGAAGAGTGATATTACGTTTAGACTTCTGTGCCATTTCTTCTTCTGTGCCATCGTAACCTACATGTAATACGGTAATCGGTGCCGGATAGACGTGTTTGATGGAGGCATTCAGGGCAACATCATGATCTGCCGGCACCAGCTGTTCATGTACGGCACCCTCGAAGTGGAAGAACTGCCGGTTTACAAAGCGGCTTACCCACACCTGCTCACAAGTCGGTTGTCCGTTTTGGGTAAAGCGGTTACGGATGAGGATGCGGCCCGCGTAACGTGGATATGTCTGCATACATCTCTGAAGAGCATCCAGATCCAAAGACTCGATATATTCATCACAGTCGAGAGAAAGTATCCAGTCGTAGGAGGCTTTGGAAAAGGCAAAATTCTTGGCAGCACTGAAATCATTGCACCAGTCAAAATGATAGATGCTTTTGGTATATTTGCTGGCCAGTTCGATGGTACGGTCGTTGGAACCAGTATCTACAAGAACGATCTCAAATCCATAAGGCATCAGCCGTTTGCAGCATTCCTCAATATGGGCTTCTTCATTTTTTGCAATGATACAGACGGATATGGGGTACACGGGAAACCTCATCTTTCTAGTTTTCAAAGTTACTGCTTACAATAGTCAGGACAGTGCGATGGTAAATTCTTTGAGCTTTCTGACAGCAGGTTCATAGTCGCCGCACTTCTTATAATAGGTTGTGGCTTCCTCTGTCTGTCCTATAGTTTCGTAGATGGAACCAATATTATAGTTGGCGCGGTAGCTGTTGACACCTTTGCGGGAGCAGGTGGAAAGGGTAGTGGCTTTCTTGAATTCCTCGATCGCCTTGTGGTAACAGCCCTTTTTCATATGGAGCATTCCCATGAGATACACAAAATCTGCCCGATGGGAGAAAAGTTCGTATCTATCCTGCAGCTTCATAGCGAGGTCGTATTTAGCCAGATCCAGGAGACAGTAACCGTATGTTTCCGCCATGCTCTGGACGAAAGCGGATTTTGGATCAGCGTCCAGCTCCAGTCCTTTCTGATAATAGTAGGAGGCTTTTTCCATATCATTTAAGGAAATGTAATTCTGGCCAAGCTGGAAATAGATATAGGGACTGGGACCTTTGTGATCCAGATCATGAAGCAGCATTTCCAGATTACGGGTAGCACGCATACGCTTATCGGACTCCGTCACATAGCCTTCATGATAGAAGGTCAGGGGAATCTGGAAAGATTTCGGTTCCCGTCCGTCCAGCGTACACACCTGCTCATGGATAGTTCCCTCGTAGTGACAGTATCCTTTGTGAAAGAGTCTGCCGATACGTTCTGACATGATAGAGCGCACACCCTGGATGATATAGGGGTTATTGCGGACGATCATGCCGACAGCATGGGTATGATCCGCCAGCGCTTCTTCCAGTTCTGCAAGATTGACATTTTCCAGATATTCATCACAATCTATGACTAGTACCCAATCATTGGACGCCTGCTGGATCGAAAAATTTCTTGCCGCACTAAAGTTGTTGCACCAGGCGAAATGAAATACCTTATCTGTATATTTATGTGCAATCTCTACCGTTCTGTCTACAGAACCAGTATCCACTACAATAACTTCGAATTTGCAGGGACGGAGCCTTTTGAGACATTCTTCTATGTGATTATCTTCATTTTTTGCTATCATGCATACCGAAATAGGAAGCATGGGATCACCTCTTCATTTTGTTTATTCCTATTTCATATTAGCATTTTCTGTATGTTACGACAATATTATTTTTGTTTTACGGGAGTGGGATTTCAGGTACTTTATGACAGCCATTATACTTTTTCTACAAAAAATATAGTTGTAATCTATGCAAAACGCTGATGAAGACGAAATACCGTTAAAATTTCGGATTGAGTGCTTCCTTTTTGGAGGAATTTGTGTTAAACTGTGTATAAATAACCAGAATCATACATTATAGGAGGGACTATTATGACAAAAGCAGAGATTTTGAAGGCAGAGATTTTGAAACAGTACAAGAGTGTCAGACAGTTCGCCATCGAGATGGAAATTCCGTACTCTACATTGGTTACTGCGCTTGACAGAGGTATAGAGGGTATGGCGTACGGTACTGTGATCAGAATGTGTGACAAGCTGAACCTGAATCCTGTTGATTTTACGCCTCTCAATCAGAAGAGCGTGCTGGGAAGTAAGATTATGGAAAACCGTGTAATGCAGTATTATGTGAAATTGAATAAGACAGGGCGTAAGAAAGCGCTGGAGCTGATGGAAGACTATGCGCAGTTAGACAAATATAAGGCAGTTGAGGAAAACTAATGCAATATGATTATTTGATCGTGGGAGCAGGGCTGTATGGTGCGGTATTTGCTCATGAGATGATGCAGCAGGGCAGGAACGTACTTGTAATCGACAGAAGAGAGCATGTTGCTGGTAATATCTACACAGAGCAGATGCTGGACATACAGGTACATAAGTATGGAGCGCATATTTTTCATACCTCTGACAAGAGAGTATGGGAATATGTGAATCAGTTTGCCGAATTTAACCACTACATAAATTCACCGATTGCATATTATAAGGGAGAGTTGTATAACCTCCCTTTTAATATGAATACGTTCAACAAAATGTGGGGCGTGGTAACGCCAGACCAAGCCAGGGAGAAGATTGCTTTGCAGATCGCAGATTTACAGATCAGACAGCCACAGAATCTGGAGGAACAGGCGCTTTCTCTGGTGGGCACTGATGTTTATGAGAAGCTGGTCAAAGGATATACAGAGAAGCAGTGGGGCAGAGACTGCAGGGAACTGCCATCCTTCATCATTAAGAGGCTTCCGCTCAGGTTCACCTATGACAATAATTATTTTAATGATCGTTATCAGGGAATTCCTATAGGTGGATATACTGCTATGGTAGAGAAAATGCTGCAGGGGATCGAGGTAAGGACTGGCGTTTCCTACCAGCAGTTTGCTACGGAGCAGGAAAGTGGTGAGGGTATACTGATTGCTGACAGGGAAGGCAATACCTACGCAAAGGTGGTCTATACGGGGATGTTAGATGAATACTTCAACTATCGTCTGGGACATCTGGAGTACCGATCCCTGCGGTTTGAGACGGAAGAGCTGTCAGAATGTGATAATTATCAGGGGAATGCCGTGGTGAACTACACGGAACGGGAGATTCCTTATACACGTGTGATTGAGCACAAACATTTCGAGTTCGGAATGCAGAAGGGGACTGTGGTTACAAGAGAGTATCCTGCAGAATGGCAGGAAGGGGACGAGCCGTATTATCCGGTCAATGATGAGCGGAATGATGCCCTTTTAAAGCAATACCAGCAGTTGGCACAGGAGAAAACATATATCCTGTTTGGCGGACGTCTTGGCCAGTATAAATATTATGATATGGATAAGGTGATTGCGGCGGCGCTTGATGCAGTAGCGCGTGAATTATCGTAACATGTGCAAAATTTTTCCAGGCAGAGTATTGACAAGGTACATTACTCTGCCTATAATACAAGATGATAGTTTGATTATCAAAGTATTGGACTGTCAAATAAAATTCGCGTTATGGATTGTTTCATTATCTATATATGGAGCCAGGATTTTGGGTGAGCAGTAATTTGTAGTCTGAGCAATGCAAATAGAAAGGATGTCAGAAAAAGCTATGAACTGGAACGAGGCAATAAAAGATCTGGATAATAGAAGAGCGAAGGCACTCTTGGGAGGCGGACAGAACAGAATCGACAAGCAGCATGCCATAGGGAAGATGACAGCACGCGAGAGGATTGAGGTGTTGCTGGATCCGGGTACTTTTGTAGAAGTGGATGGTTTTCTGGAATCCAGGATTGATGACTTTGATCTGGATAAAAGAAGAGTGCCGGGAGACGGTGTTGTAACTGGATATGGCGAGATTGACGGCCGGCAGGTTTTCGTGGCAAGTGAGGACTTTACGGTGATCGGTGGTACGCTTGGAGAATATCATTCTTTTAAGATTTGCAGGATCCAGGACATGGCGATGGAAATGAAGGCGCCTTTGATCTGTATCAATGACAGCGGCGGGGCAAGGATTGAGGAAGGAATTTCGTCCTTGAGTGGTTACAGCGGAATGTTTTTGCGTCATACGAAGGCTTCTGGTGTGATCCCGCAGATCGCAGTCATATTAGGACCCTGTTCCGGTGGGGCATGTTACGCACCGGCAATCTGTGATTTCATTTTTATGGTAAAAGATATTTCTAAGATGTTCATTACTGGGCCAAACGTGGTGAAGACAGTCATCAATGAAGAGGTGTCGGTAGAGGAACTAGGTGGTGCACAGGTGCATGCGAAGAAGAGCGGCGTGTCACATTTTACTTATGACACAGAAAACGAATGTCTGATGGGAGTGCGGAAACTGTTGTCCTATCTGCCGAGTAACTGGACAGAGAAACCTCCTGTGATCAATACGAAGGAAAGACAGAGCATCCTGCCAAAAGTCGGGAAAGTGTTTGGCAAGGTGGAGAATGGTAAGGTGGCCTCCTCTATGAAGACTAAGGCGGCTAAGATCAAGGATATTGTTCCTGATAATTCCCGCCACGCTTACGATGTGAAAGAAGTGATTGACTGCATCGTAGATGAGGCCAGTTTCTTTGAGGTGCAGAAAGAATTTGCCTCCAACGCTGTGGTAGGCTTTTGCAGAATGGAAGGAAGAGTTGTTGGGATCGTCGCGAATCAGCCTAATTCCATGGGAGGTTCGTTGGACTATCATGCATCGGATAAGATCGCAAGATTTATCCGGTTCTGCGACTGCTTCAATATCCCGCTGATTACGCTGATCGATGTGCCGGCATTTCTGCCTGGTACGGCGCAGGAACATAATGGCATCATCCGGCATGGGGCGAAAATCCTGTATGCCTATTCGGAGGCGACGGTGCCTAAGATTTCGCTGATTATGCGTAAGGCTTATGGCGGCGCCTATATTGCTATGAATTCTAAGGAGATGGGAGCGGATATTGTTTTCGCATGGCCCATTGCGGAGATTGCAGTCATGGGTGCTGACGGTGCAGTCAATATCGCTTTCAAGCGCAAGATCAAAAGTGCGCCTGACCCGGAAGCGATGCGGGCACAGTGCAAGGCAGAATATGAGGAACGTTTCTTAAATCCCTATGTAGCGGCGGCCAGAGGATATGTCAACGAAGTCATTAAACCGGAGGAAACCAGGATGGCGCTTGTGAAGGCGCTGCGGGGACTTAAGAATAAGCAGACGGAACAGCCGAAAAAGAAGCATGGGAATATACCACTGTAGAAAGCCGTAGAAACAGCCAAAAAGAGCTGCCGCAAAAAGCAGATTCAAAACAATATGGAACCAATTTGGTATATCCATATGATGGAATCATTGCCTTTGCGACAGCTTTTTAGGGGTTCTGATTAACAATAGCTGTTAAACATCATCCCGCTGTATGCGCTTGTAATATAGGGACTTGCAAAGTTTTTACCAGGATTCTTATAGGCTACAATGGTGTTGTTGACATAGTTCATCGGGTCTAAAGCTACCTGGTTGGATTTGCGTAAGATAGAGTTAGTGAAACTCTTCATAGGCTGGAAAGCTTCTTTGGCATCCTCACTCATAGCTGTCTCCCGCAGGGTATCACCGTCCACTTCCAACCGGCCGTCCAGATTCAAATTTAAGCCCACAACAGTAAGGTCGTTTGCATAAGTTCTTGCCACACCGCTCATTTCATTGAAGAGACGAGTGCTCTTAGGCTGTTCATCCTTGTATTCTGATACGGTGTCAAGGAAGGTATTATACCCGTCCACCAAAGTGTTGACGTTCTCAGCCAGTGAATCCACATCCGTCTTAAGGCCGATAGAAGCTACTGCACCGTCCTCACCACTTACGCCGGTCAGATGTACCTCATAGATCCGGTCCAGGGAGATGCGGTTAGATGCAGAACTGCGTGGTTCCCCGTTTACAAGGAAAGAAGCATTGGAGGGAGGCGTAGAAATATAATCCAGGCCAAAATACTCTACTGCGCCGGCAGTTTTGCTGGTGCGGTTGTCAGATATATGGAAAATACGGGTTTTGCCGTTCTTCACGCCGGTTGCATTGGATTCCATGTTGAGGTAAGAAGTACCGTCTGCATCAGTGGAAACTTTAGCTGTGATACCGATGTTGGAATTGGTGATTAACCGTGCGAGCCGTGCTTGTACCGTGCGGTTCGTATCTGTAGGCCGGATGCCGAACTGGAATTCATAGTTTAGATCTTCGATCCTGATATCAAAAGAATAAGTGTCGGGCTGCAGTGCTACAGGCTCTTCTGCGGGTAGAAACTTGCCCATATTAACCTGTGGCATAGCCAGGCAGTCCACTTCGATCTCATAGTAAGGAGTCCTGTCGCTTTGTCCGGCAGAACCGATATATGCTGCTGTGGCGATGTTCTCATTGCTGGAATAAGCCACTTTCCTATTCAGAAGCTCTTCTTCATCCAGACCGCCTAAAGACGCGATTGTGTTGCGCAGTTCCCTGGCATTTTCTTTCATACTGACGGCAAACTGCTGAGAGGATCTGCTGGTATCCAGAATATACAGCGGTGATTCCTTATTCATCTTAACAATGGAATTGTAGACACGGCGCAGCTCGCTCTTCTTATGAGAGTCATAAGGAGTACTGGATTTCGGCGCATAGGTAGTCATATAGAAATTGTAGACGTTGGTCAGAGTACCGATCGTGCTTGACATGGCCCCTCCTTTCTTCCATGAGATGGATCAAACTTTGGTCGGATCCATTGATGTCTTCTATAAGCTGTCCGTAGCCTGCAAGACATCTGGTGTGGGCATTTTCTTTATTATTATATTATTTAGAAGTTTACAGAACTCTATTGAAAAACTTACAATTTTATTATATCATTCTATTTATCAAAAGTACAACCTGGAAACAGTTTCTTCCATATATACATATATCGTACTTTTTCCCAGAAAAATAAAGAGATGATTTGTAAAAAATAGTCTGCAAATAGAAAGTCAAGCAGAAATTAGAGAACTTTGAAAATTTTATACGGGTTGAAAAATAAGCACTACAAAAAGGCCGCCGCAGAACGCCGGCCGAATGGAAAGTGAAGGTATTTA
>CATOJY010000035.1 GCA_951800685.1 uncultured Lachnospiraceae bacterium | reverse complement strand
TACCATAGCAGAACAGAATGCTATGATTGCAGATTTGCGAAATACCATAGCAGAACAGAATGCTATGATTGCAGATTTGCGAAATACCATAGCAGAACAGAACGTTATGATTGCAGATTTGCGAAATACCATAGCAGAGCAGAATGCTACGATCACGGGCTTACACAATACCATAGCAGAACAGAATATTCTGGTTGCAGATTTGCAAAATAATATAGCAAAGCAGAGTGGCACAATCACAGGATTGGATCATACGGTAGCTGATTTAAATATGACTGGCGCAAAACAATCTTCTATTGTTGAGCTGCAGGCTATGGTGCAGAAACTGATTGACGAGCGGGAGAAGAAAGAAGAATAGTTCAGACTTGAAAACCAGCGTACAGGAGAGTAGTATGGTTATATTGGCTATTGTGGGCGGAGGACGGTTATGATATAGATAAATACTAAGCATAAGATATAGTTTGTAATGTTATGAAGAGAATTCTGCGCATTAGTATCGTGTCCACATATACTTGTATCTGGGAAAGGGATGATAGAAGCGATGAAGAAATTAGGGAGAAATGATCACTGTTGGTGTGGAAGCGGCAGGAAGTATAAAGCGTGTCATATGGCTTTCGATGAGAAGATTGAATACTATGCACTGCAGGGTCATATCGTACCTGGTCACGACATCATTAAGACGCCGGAACAGATTGAGGGAATCAGGCAAAGCAGCAGGTTGAATATTGCTATTCTGGACGAGATTGGGAAACAGATTCACGTTGGGATGAGTACAGAGGAAATTGACAAACTTGTGGTTGATCTGACGAAGGAGATGGGTGGTGTCGCGGCGCCTTTGGGTTATGAAGGGTTTACCAAAAGCGTATGTACGTCGATCAATGAAGTGGTATGTCATGGGATTCCCTGTGCAGAACGTCTGTTGCAGGATGGAGATATTGTCAATGTAGATGTATCGACTATTTACAATGGTTATTTTTCAGATTCTTCCCGCATGTTTTTACTTGGGGAGGTAGCACCTGAGACGCAGAGATTGGTACAGGTGGCAAGAGAATGTATTGATGTGGGATTGGAGCAGGTAAAGCCTTGGAACTTTTTGGGAGATATGGCGCAGGCGGTCAATGACCATGCCAAAGCTAACGGCTATTCCATTGTGCGCGAGATTGGCGGTCATGGTGTAGGACTAGAGTTTCATGAAGAGCCTTTTGTCAGTTATGTAACGAGTAAGGGAACAGAAATGCTCATGGTTCCGGGAATGGTGTTCACGATTGAACCGATGGTCAATATGGGTAAAGCGGATATTTATATTGATGATGAAGATGGCTGGACAGTTTATACAGAGGACGGCAAACCATCTGCACAGTGGGAAGTGACAGTGGTGGTAACGGAGGATGGGTATGAAATTTTGACATATTAGAACAGAAGACTGCTCCTAACTGCTTCTCAGAAAAGAAAAAATAATATATACGGTAATTCGTTTGTATGGGGTAAAGCCAGGAAACATCTGCATTAGGGGTGTTTCCTGGCTTTTTTTAAATTAAAATTTGTGCAGTATTCCGATATTGTAAATTGAAGCCAATTCTGCTATTTTATCTATACAATCTTTGGATTCATCTTGAAGTATACTTTATTCCGTGTATCGTACGGCACGGTTCTATGGCATATCGCCACTGATTTCCAAATGTTGAGATTAATTTTAGAGAGGAAAGGATGTTCATGAAAGAATTTATGACGAAGATTTCAGATTATCTGAATGAGAGAAGGAACGATCCTGAGAGACAAGAGGATCATTTGTCGGCAGCGATCATTGGGGCAGTGGCGGTTATCATTATCATTTTGCTGCTGCTGGTGCTGTGGGCACATATGGCAAGGGAGCGCAGACAGAAGGAAACCGAAGCAGCAGAACGAGAGGCACTTGAGGTGGAGGACACTATAGATTATGGGGAAGAAGCGCTTGTGTCTGAGACTTTCGAGGAGGAAGCAGAAGAATATATGGCACAGAATGATGGGCAGGAACTACTCCAGCAGGAGTATCTGGAAAGTATTGATTATCTGCGAGATAAAGTTGAAGAATTGCTGCAGTCTATGACGCAGGTAGAGCAAAATCTATCAGAGACGATCGAGGAGTATAAGGCTGGAGACCAGTCGATCTTAGAGCAGGTGAAAGTCCTTCACGAGGAAGTTACGAATATTGTCCAGAATCTGAAAGAAACACAGACGAAATTATATGATCTGATCGATATTGTGCAGGTTATGGACCAGCAGAAAATTCCAATGATCCAACAGCAGATTTTAGAGATCCGGCAAAATATGAGTAAGGCACAGACGGATATTACGAATCTTTATACAAAGATTGCAGCATTAGAGCAGGAGGATGTCAAACTCTGGGCAGGAATTGGTGAGGTGGAGAAAACATTGAAAACTGCAATGAACCAGAATATGACGGAAGTTAATAATCAGCTGGACGTTCTTTTGAACCAATTAGGTTCAGTGGAAAACAGGCTGCAGGGACTGACTTCTAAGACGTTGAAATACCATTATGATGCAGAGAACAATACGCTTTATTTAGAACCGTACACAGAATAGGGCGTCCGAGCAAAATTTACCGTGGAACAGGTGGAATGGCGTATGGGATTTGCTTAAAAGAGAGATTTGTCAGAAAGGTTTTATCTGTTATTTGCAGTATTGTAAGATTGATAGTTAATATTGCTGTGTTAGAAAAAGAAGATAGGTAGGACGAAAGAGCAGAATTTTAAGAGAGGAGCGGTCAAAGAGATGAGAGCAAATATAAGAAAAACAAAGGGTTGCCTGCATGGATTTCTGTGCGGAAGAACAGTTCAGAAGACGATAACCCGGAAAGCAGGCATAAACAGGGTGACAGGAAGGCAGATCAAGGTAAGATCTGTGAAATATACCAGAAAGGTTATGATGCTTTGCGCAGGGATTGCAGGTGCAGGAATGCTGTTTGTGGGAACACAGGTGGAGGCGGCTGGAGAGGAGGGGCAGTTTCACAGCCAGGGTGTGATTCATTATACCAATACAGACGGACAGGAAATTATTCTTGATTCACAAGATTTACATGTGCTTTTTCAATATGCCGCTGAGGGCAAAGGAGGGCTTTCCTATGCGCTTGGCGGCGTTGGAACGAAATTGGTTCAGGATGGAGCAGGCTATCAGTATTCGAGGAATCCAGCAGCAGATGCGGCAGTGGAACGTCTGCAGACAAGAGAGGAATTACAGGCGGTGAATTTTGATATGCTTTTGCAGGCGTTGGCAGAGTCCCAGACACTTCCTTCTGGATATGAAGAGAGTTATACGTTGGCATGTGCAGACAATTTGACATTGGGCAGGGCTGCGTGGTCAGATGGGAGTCTTGTCCGGGGCAATAACCGTGATCTGATTGAGCATTACATCCGCGGCTGGCTGGAGGGCAGTGGTTGTACGGATTATGAAGAAGTTTATGATGAGGAAGGAAGGTGGATCGGGTACCGTGAAAGATGAAAACAAAGGAAAGCAGCGAAAGACAGCAGTTGTCTTGACAGCAGTCGTATTTTTGGTAGGTACTGCGGGAAAGATCAGGGTAGCGGCAGCGGACGGGCCGGGAGCATTGCGCAGTAAAGGGGTAATGCAATGTGAGCAAGCGGTTATCGATGCGGCAGACTTACAGAACATGTATGCCTATATATCAGGAAAAAGAAATGATACGGCTGGAATTCTGGTGCAGTTAGGAACGAAATTCCGCCAGGAATCGGGAGGGATCGTCTATGACCGCAACCCAGATACTGAGCAGGGAGAAATAGATTTGTCGCAGATAAGCTGGCCGGTTCTGACACAAGCTGCGATGGATTCTCAAAATGTTCCTGAAGGTCTTCCAGTATTACATCCAGAGAATGCTTTGCGGATAGAAGGAGTAGAGGAGTATACCGATTCCTACAGGACAGCCGTGGCAGACAATATTTCACGTGGAAAAGCAGCGTGGGCGGACGGTGACCTGCTGCTTGGCAATGGGGCAGATAATGATAAAGCATATCAGGCTGGAATGCGAGATGGAGAGAATGGATCCATTCCAGAATCCTTGTATCCCATCTTTTCGGTGCAAGCGGCATCTATAGAAGTAAAGCACATGCATGTGGGGGAACAAGCCAAGATAGAGGGTGTCTCTGGATGCTATCAGAATTCTAAGGAGACCAAAGTAGAAGAGAAAAGATGCAGTGCTTCTTTGAAGAAGACGGAGGCTACTTGGTATCCGAATCCAGATGAACCTGGAGGGGGTTCCTGGCATGGCGGAAACTATACGTGTCCAAACCATGGGGGCAGTTACGATTCTCCAGGGACATGTAGGCATAAGACTACCGTATCGACGACAGTATGGCATCATGATATCATATGTGGGCTGACAGATGTGCTTTATGCACGATTAGATCTAGGTGGAAGTGATACGGATTACACAGATAGGGCGGTCAGGCTGGAAGCTTACCTGGAACCAGGTGATGGGTATGAACAGCTCATCTGGTCAGGGGAAGAACAACTGGTGTGGATGAATGAAAACAAAGAACCTCTTGGAACAGGAACGGAGTTGTTTGTACAGGAACCGGGAAACTATTGGTGCGGACTTTCCGTGTCAAATGAGGATATAGATCTCATAAAAGCGTGTGCAGAGGTTAAAGTATCAGGATTCGTGTTGAGGAATTGACAAGGTATCTCTTTTATGATACGCTACTTTCAGAATCAACAAAAGCGATGATGAAGAGAGTAGATGGAGATATCCTTTCCAGAGAACATTCCATGGGCTGAGAGGAATGAAGTGATGAATCTATCGAAGATGGCTTCTGAGCAGTGTGCCTGAACCGATACAGTTAGGGTACAACAGGTTCCGCCTGTTACAGCGGCAGAGTATGATAGTACTCGCTGAGACCAGTCTTGTGAGAGACTGGTGAAGAGAAGTGGTAACACGGTATAATCCCGTCTTCTTGTTTTTGTTATATCCGGATTGGATAGAATAAATATGAGAAGGCGGTTTTTGTGTAACAGGGAAGAAAACTGTACAAAAATACAAAGAAAGAGGGATATCATGAGCAAGGGAAAGTATTATATGACAACAGCGATCGCTTATACATCTGGTATACCACATATCGGGAACAGCTATGAGATCGTGCTGGCTGACAGTATTGCCCGCTTTAAACGCAAAGATGGGTATGATGTGTTTTTCCAGACAGGGACGGACGAGCATGGGCAGAAGATTGAGCTAAAGGCACAAGAGCAGGGCGTGACACCGCAACAATTTGTGGATCATGTGGCCGGAGAGATCCGCAGGATCTGTGACTGTCTGAATACTTCTTATGATAAATTTATCCGTACAACAGATGGTGATCACGAGAAACAGGTTCAGAAGATTTTCAAAAAACTGCATGACCAGGGAGATATTTATAAAGGATATTATGAGGGAATGTATTGTACTCCTTGCGAATCATTCTGGACAGAGTCGCAGCTTGTGGATGGTAAGTGCCCTGACTGTGGCAGGGAAGTGAAGCCAGCCAAAGAAGAGGCTTATTTCTTTAAAATGAGTAAGTATGCCAACAAGCTGATCGATCATATTAATTCTCATCCGGAATTCATTCAGCCAGTATCACGCAAGAATGAGATGATGAATAATTTCCTGCTGCCAGGACTGCAGGACCTGTGTGTTTCCAGAACCTCCTATAAATGGGGGATTCCCGTGGATTTCGACGATAGGCATGTGATCTATGTTTGGATGGACGCGTTGTCGAATTATATCACAGGAATTGGTTATGAGGCGGAAGGAGAAAGCAGCAGCCAGTATGAGAAATTATGGCCCGCAGATCTGCATCTGATCGGTAAAGATATCATCCGTTTCCACACAATCTACTGGCCGATCTTTCTGATGGCTCTGGGTGAGCCGTTGCCGAAACAGGTGTTTGGACATCCATGGCTTTTGCAGGGAGACGGCAAGATGAGTAAGTCTAAGGGAAATGTGATCTATGCAGAAGACTTGATCGACTTCTTCGGGGTGGATGCAGTGCGTTATTTTGTGCTGCATGAGATGCCGTTTGAAAATGATGGGGTGATCAGCTGGGACCTGATGGTGGAACGCATGAATTCAGATCTTGCCAATACTCTGGGAAATCTGGTCAACAGAACGATTTCTATGAGCAATAAATATTTTGGGGGTGTGGTGGAAAACAAGAAAGTCGGCGTGGACCCAGGTACAGAGGATGTGGATGGAGATCTGTTCCGTGTGGCGGTTGATACTTATGACAAAGTGTCTAAGAAGATGGATGAACTGCGCGTGGCGGATGCGATCACAGAGATCTTTGTGCTGTTCAAGCGTTGTAATAAATATATTGATGAAACAATGCCGTGGGTTTTGGCGAAAGATGAGACGAAGAAAGACAGGCTGGCAACCGTGCTGTATAATCTGCTGAACGGTATTTTAGTGGGGGCATCCCTCTTAGAACCTTATATGCCTGAAACTGCAGCCAGGATTTCAGCGCAGATCAAGGCTGATCTGGTTGATTTTGCAGTTTTGGAAGCATGTGCAGAGAATCAGGATACTGGGCGGGTGTCAACGCTGTATCCGGAAAGCAACCAGGTGACTGAGACACCGGAGATCCTGTTTGCCCGTCAAGATTTGAAAGAGATAACGGAGAAAGTCGATGCTATGTTTGTGGCACGAAAGGCAGCGGCAGGCGAGGAAGAAGGAGATGGGCAAGCACAGAAGGATATGCCAACAGATGTGATCGATTTAGAAGCGAAGGAGACGATCTCCTACGATGTCTTTGATCAATGTCAATTCCAGATAGGCGAGATCTTAGAATGTAAGGAAGTGCCAAAATCCAAGAAATTGTTGTGTTCTAAGGTGCGTGTCGGTTCTGAGGTAAAACAGATTCTTTCCGGAATTAAACAGCATTACAGTGTTGAGGAGATGGTTGGCAAGAAGGTTATGGTGCTGGTAAATCTGCAGCCGAGGGAGATTGCAGGGATGATGTCCGAGGGGATGCTTCTGTGTGCGGAGGATGCAGAAGGAAAATTATCTCTGATGACACCAGAAAGGCCAATGCCCGCTGGCGCTGAAATCTGCTGATTTATTTTCGAGAGCAGGTTCACCGCTGTTTTCAACGGGGAAGGGTAGAAGACTGTTTAGATACAGAGTAAGGAAGGAGCCCCAGTGGTAAAGAAGCAGGAGTTTTATTTTGAGTCCAGGGACCGGGAACATAAGATCCATGCAGTTAAGTGGATGCCGGAGGCAGAGAAACCAGTGTGTATCGTACAGATCGTACATGGGATGGCGGAGTATATAGACAGATATGATGAATTTGCCGCTTATCTGGCCGGAAAGGGCATTTTGGTGGTGGGAGATGACCATCTGGGACACGGCAAATCAGTTGTGCAGGGAGAACCCTATGGTTATTTCTGTAGAGAAGATGCACCTACGGTGCTCGTGCGGGATGAACACAGGCTCAAGAAAATGATACAGGAACAGTATCCGGGCATACCCTATATCTTGCTGGGACATAGTATGGGTTCTTTTATTACACGGAACTATCTACTGCGCTATGGCAGCGGTATAAGCGGGGCTATTCTGGTAGGAACAGGAATGCAGCCTAAATCCCTGCTTGTATGTGCGCGGATGCTGGCTGCGGTCCAGCGTGTTTTCTGTGGTTCAAAACATGTGAGCGAGCTTTTGAATGTGGCGGCATTTGGAGGTTATAATAAGAGGATCAGGCAACATAAAACAATCTGTGACTGGCTTTCCAGAAATGAAGATAATGTGCGGCGTTATATGGAGGATCCCCTGTGCGGATTTACTTTTACGGTCAATGGTTTTCAGACCTTGTTCCAGTTGATTTGGAACCTGTATGATGAGAGGAAACTAAAAGAGATGCCGAAGCATCTTCCAATACTCTTTCTGTCAGGGGAAGAAGATCCGGTAGGCAATTATGGACAGAGTGTTGCGCAGATCTACCAGGCCTTTAAAAAGATTGGTATGGAAAATGTACAGATGAAGTTATATCCAGAGGATCGGCACGAGCTGCTGAATGAGGTGGACAGGCAGGATGTCTTCGGGGATGTCTACCGCTGGCTATTACAGCGGATTTGACAGAATCCCAAAAACGTGTGCAGAATTGAGGATGATTATGGGAAGACATAAATGGCTGCGAAGGATAGTTATATTGGCGCTCTTGTTTGTGTTCGGTATGATGATTCTGTCTCCAGATGATAAGGAAGAGGGAGACATAGCGCAGGAAGCATATGAGAACAGGACGGGTGGGAAGGCCGGGACAGGGAATGCGGTAGGAGTACCGACTGTCCAGGCTGACCAGACAATTGTTGGATGGTTGATTGAGAGAATAGCGGATGGAGAAGTTGAGTTATCGGACGAAAATAGCATCAAGCGGGCGTTAGAGGAGGCAGAAGTGGAGTTTGAGGTCTCCTTGACAGAGGAGGATGAGGAGAAGATTGTTGGGTTTCTGCAGACATTGGGAAGTGTCGGCGTAGAAGCGGAAGGTTTCATCGATCAGGCGAAGCAGAAGTATCAGCAGTATAGCACGGAATTGGTGGAAGAAGCGAATGAATCGATTAACGAAGCGGTAGAAGACGCCGTGACAGATGCGGCGGAAAGTTTTTTTGACAGCATCGGGAAGACAGTGAGTGACTTTTTTACGAATTTGATAGCGGGAAACGGATGACGATCACGCATGTTTTTGCCTTCTCTGACCATACTATATAGAAATGGTAAGAGGAGGCGATTTGCATGAAAATAGCATTTTTCAGCACGAAGCCATATGATAAGATATGGTTTGAACCTATGGGGAAAGAATATGGATTTGAGATTCATTTCTATGAGACGCCCTTTCAGGAGGAGACGGTCACATTGGCCAGAGGATATGATGCAATCTGCATCTTTGTCAATGACTATGTGAACGCGAGGATGATACAACAGCTGTATGAGATGGAAGTTAAGGCGATCCTGCTTAGGAGTGCAGGATTTAATCATGTAGATATTAAGGCTGCAGAAGACAAGATCTGGATTCTGCGTGTGCCTAGTTATTCGCCAGAGGCTGTGGCGGAATTTGCAATGGGCATGATCTTAACTGTCAACCGTTATACGCATAAGGCATATAATAGAACGAGAGAGTTTAACATGAGCCTGAATGGGCTGATGGGAGTGGACCTCTATCATAAGACAGCAGGTATCATCGGGACTGGTAAGATTGGGCAGGCGATGATAAGGATCTGTAGAGGATTTGGCATGCGCGTGCTAGCGTACGATCCCTATCCGAATAAAGATTTGGATGTGGAGTATGTGGCTTTGGAGCAGTTGGTTGCAGAAGCGGATTTGATTTCTCTGCACTGTCCGCTGACTTCAGAGACGAAGCATATAGTCAACAGATCTACGATCGATCACATGAAACAGGGAGTGTATCTGGTTAATACTTCCAGAGGCAGTCTGATTGATACAGACGCTTTGATAGACGGGCTTGTTGCGGGGAAGTTCGGCGGTGTTGGATTGGATGTTTACGAGGAGGAAGAGGGGATCTTCTATGAGGACAAGTCCGGAGAGATCATGCAGGATGAAAATCTGGCAAGATTGATGACTTTTCCCAATGTACTGATTACCTCTCATATGGGATTTTTTACCAAAGAGGCGATGCAGTCTATTGCTAAAGTAACGCTGGAGAATGCATATGCGTTGGAGAATGGCCTGCCGCTTGTTAATAAAGTGGGTGCGGAAGCGGCGAAGTAGTATGGTAGGGAGGAAGCAACTTCATGGTTGTATGTTTCCTGCAAATACGATAAAATAGATGTAACATGATAAAGGAGCCGCAGGAAGAGGTGGAAACGTTTTATCAGATCCGAAGTGCATACCGTGAAGACTGGGAAGAGGCTATGGCAGTTGCATGGAGGACTTTCCTGCGGTTTGAAGCAGATGTGTATACACCAGAGGGCGTGCAGAATTTTGAGAATTTTATTACCGACACGACATTATACAGGATGTTTGTCATGGGTGCATACCAGATGTTTGTGGCAGTTGCGCATGGAGAGATTGTAGGGATGATCACATTACGTGATTCCCAACATATTTCACTGCTTTTTGTGGATGAGAGATATCACAGAAAAGGAATCGGGCGTGCTCTGTTGGAATATCTGACAGAGTACATGATTCAAGAAATGGGTGTGTACCGGGTGACGGTCAATTCCTCTCCTTACGGGGTCGGGTTTTATCATAAGCTTGGATTTCGGGATTTACGTCCGCAGGAGCAAAAGGATGGCATTATCTATACACCGATGGAACTTAAGTTTTAAGATGCGAGGATACATATTATGGAGTATATCAAGAGCAAAGATATTTTTTTGTTAGTGCGTGATACTTTGAAAATTGTCTATCCGCGGCTCATGAAACATGGGTCGAGGGTAGCTTATATGGTTTATACAATGCTTCGGGAAGAAGGAAAGTATGAGGAGTTTGAGCTGGCAGATATCGTTATGGCGGCCACTTTGCATGATATTGGCGCTTATAAGACGGAGCGGGAGAGATTAGGAGATATTCTGCGTTACGAGACGAAGGAATATATGGCCCATTCAATTTATGGGTATCTGTTTTTTAAATATTTATCGCCGATTCCTGATCTGGCAAAGGTAATCATGTATCATCACATGGATTATGAGCAGCTTAAACAGATGAATTACGGTTATAAGGATGTGGCGGCTTATATTAATATTGCTGAGAAGATGGACCATTATTCTACCGCTCTTGGGAGCAAATTTGAAATGGGTATGTTCCAAAAGTATGCAGGTACGAAACTTTCGGATGACGGGCTGTTTCTTTTCTATAAGTGCGAGGATAAGTATGGCATGTTCGAGAAGATTCGAAGTGGCGCATATCTGAAGGAGCTGGATGATATCATTGAATATATGATCTTTAATAATGAAGATAAGAAGAAATTTCTTGATATGTTAATGTATTGTCAGGGATTTTTCCGCAGCGAGATGGTAGTGGAGACGGCGATGGCAGTATGCGTCAGCGAGGAGATTGCTAAGGAGATGATGCTGCCACTGCCAAAGAGAGAGATTCTCTACTATGGAACGCTGCTTCATGATATTGGCATGCTTGCCATTCCGCGGGAATTGATTGAGACACCCCGTAAGTTAGAACCGAAAGAAGCCAGGCTTTTGAAGACACATGTGGAGATTGCAGGCAAGATTTTGAGCAGTAGAATGAACAAGGAAGTAGTCGATATTGCACTGGCACATCATGAGCGATGTGATGGAAGCGGGTATCCAAAACAGCTCACGGATAACCATATGAGTACGGAACAGAAGATTCTGCAGGTAACAGACGTAGTGGTGGCGCTTTTAAATAAAAGGAGTTACCGCCAGTCGATGCCGAAAGAGAAAATAATCGCTATTTTGGATGAAAAATCCAAGAGAGGCAGATTGAAACGGCAGGTAGTAGTTGTTGTCATACAGTCTTACGATAAGATTATAGAGCGGATCAAAGAAGAATCTACCCAGATTCTGAAAATGTACGAGACACTTAACAAACAGTATGCAATGATCAGTGAGAAGCATAATATATAAAATTTTTGTTTGTTATAGCTTTTTGGTATTCCCTTGTACTATAATGGAGGGAATAAACGGTTAGGAGTGAGGCTATTATGGGAAGATTTTTTGATCTGGACAGCCCGTTCATGAGGGTTTTAAACCGCGTGGCGGATTTGATGATATTGAATCTGTTAATGATTGTATGCTGTATACCAGTCATTACAATCGGGGCTTCTGTTACGGCTATGCATTATGTCCTGTTAAAGATGATACGGGGAGAGGACGGCTATCTAATCAGAGGGTTTTTTAAGTCATTTAAGGAGAACTTTAAACAGGCTACGCTGATTTGGCTTTTACTGTTGGTGGTAATCGCAGTTTATATCGGGGACGCAGTGATTTTTTCTTTCTCAGGCATTGTTTTTCCAAAACCGCTTGTGATTGCGGTGGCTGCTGTCGGTGTAGTCATTTTTCTGATCGCTATGTATGTATTCCCGCTGCTTGCCAGATTTGAGAATTCTATCCGTAACACGATTAAGAATGCAGCACTTATTGCGATTGGTAATCTACCCAAGACAATATTGATGGCGATTTTTTATGTACTGCCGTTAGTGATCAGTTATTTTTCTACGTATGCGATGTTGTTTGTTTTTCTGTTTGGCATATCGGCGCCTGCATTTGGAGCGGCGTGGCTGTACAGTAATATCTTCAAGAAGTTTGAACCGGAAGTAGAGATGGTTTCAGATATGGACTTTACAGTAGACATGGGGGAGAAAAGTGAAGAGATTAGTGGAGAATCAGAATAAGTCTTCGTTTTTGCATTGGATTATTCCATTTGCTGTCCCAATGGTCGTGGTGCTGATCATATTATTTAATTTTTCGGTCAGAAGCAACGCCAAGGCGGAAGAGTCGGTTATGGATGAGATGACGATGACGGCACAAAGATATACGGAGTCGCTTGCCGGCCAGCTCGAAACAAGCAGCAGGGTGGTGGTCTCTGTCCGTACCGTAGTGGAAGAGGATTCGTCTCTGAGTGAACAGCAGATCGTTGCACTCTTGAAGGTTGTAGGGGAGTGTACAGAAGCGGCAGAGGTGAAATTATGTGATGATAGCGGAAATGGTATTAATCAGTCGGGAGAAACCGTTTCTATAGGAGAAGAGGAGTATTTTCAAGAAGTACTCTCTGGTACAACCCTTTTTTATGTGGAAGAGAGTGAACCGACGATGCAGCAATTCATTGTAGCTGTACAGCGGATGAAGAGAGAGGATAAGAATTTAATGCTGATCTTCTATCCGGTAGAGAAGTTTGATGGTATGCTGTCTGCGAAAGAACAGCCTTCGGGGACGTTCCTAACGCTTCTGGATGCAGAAGGAAGGGTATTGTCGGTTTCTGGAACTGACGGTGAGATGTTTAGCGGTATGAATCTGGTAGAGGATCTTCGGGCAGAGAATCCAGAAGTGGCGGACAGGATAGTCAGTTGTGCGGTTAATGGTTCTCAGGGGATGGACCAGGACGTGAAAGTCGGTGGTGAGAAAACAACACTGATCTATATACCGCTTGGCATAAACCAGTGGAGTGTTGTAATGGGAGTCAAGCAGTCATACGTGGACCGGCTGGTCAGCTATCAGTGGGAAAATGCCAAGAACATGTTGATCGCTCTGATTTTGGTGACAATTGCTTTTAGTTGTATTGTCACAGCGGTGGATATAGTTGGCAGGATTCGGGATAATCAGCAGAAAAAGGAACTGGAAAATAAGGCAGATACGGATTTGTTGACAGGCTTGAACAATAAATTGGCTACAGAACGCAAGATTAAAGAATATATTGCGCAGAATCCGCAATCACAATCTATGATGTTTCTTTTGGATGTCGATAATTTTAAGACAGTAAATGATACTATGGGGCATGCATTCGGCGACGAGGTACTCAGTTCTCTTGGGGAAGAGATCAGCGCGATTTTCCGTGCATCTGATATTATCGGACGTGTGGGCGGAGACGAATTTATGATTTTCCTAAAAGCGGTTCCGACACCGGAGGTTATCCGCAGAGAGGCAAAGAAAGTAGAAGATTTTTTCCGGGATTTCCAGGTAGGTGACCCTGTGAAATATGATGTTAAAGCGAGCATCGGTGTGGCAATTTTTCCGTATGAGGGTAGTGATTTTGAAACGCTGTATAAGGCCGCGGATCAAGGATTGTATAAAGCGAAGAGAAGAGGTAAGAACCAGTTGGCGTTTTATGAGGATAAGTGGGCACAGGCCGATGAAACACAAGGTATGAATGAATAAAGTCCATAGAATGGAGAAAAACATGAGGGATGGCGGGAAGCCATCCCTTTTCAATTTTTTGACAGAAGACGATTCAGTACATGAAATTTGCTGTTGACAATATACCCCATGGGGGTATATTATGATCTTATCACTTTACACATAATAAAATGTTTAAAGGATGACAAGAAACAGAGGATTCTTTGTATAAGACCGCGGTATGGATTATGCGGCATGATGGAAGTTAGAGAAAGGAATACAGGAGAAATATCCATGACAGAGAAGGAAAGATTTATAGAAAAGGTGGGAAATGAAGAATGCATGGGAACAGCGAAACATATAGAGCTTAGTGGGGATACAGAAGTGGAAAATGTGGATATAGAAGAAATGCTATGTGTTAAACCAACAGATCAAGATACGTGCCTGTGCGGCCACTCTAAGATTGTACCTCGTGACGCCGCAAGCCAGAAACGTCTGCAGAACCGGATCAACCGTATCGTAGGCCAGCTCAATGGCATTGGGAATATGATCGGCGAGAACCGGTATTGTGGGGATATCTTAATTCAGATCGGAGCGGTGGAAAGTGCGCTGCAGAGTCTTGGATATATTATACTGCAAGAACATATGCAGAGTTGCGTTGTGGAAGAAATAAAGAATGGTAATGAGGCGATTATGGAGGAAACAATAGAACTGATCAAGAAATTGAAGTAGGCAAGAGAGGTGAAAGCGAGTGAAAAATGAGAAATTTCAAATAACAGGGATGACATGCGCAGCTTGCAGCGCACATGTGGAGAAGGCGGCAGCCTCAGTTGTGGGTGTGAACAAGGTGAATGTAAGTCTTCTAATGAACAGTATGACGGTGGAGTATGATGGGCCGGCGACACCACAGGAAATCTGTGCGGCAGTAGAGTCTGCTGGATATGGCGCCCAGAGGGAGGGAAAGAATCTGACGGGAGGGGAAGCAGCTGCAGAAACGATGTTGGAAGATAGGGAAACGCCAAGACTCCGGAGGCGTCTGGCTGCATCTTTGTGTCTGCTTTTTCCGCTGATGTATGTATCGATGGGGCATTTGATGTGGGGATGGTATCTTCCAGAAGCGTTTGCAGAAAACCCCTGGGCGATCGCATTGTATCAATTATTACTGACAGGCTTCGTCATGGTAATCAATCAGAAATTTTTTGTCAGTGGATTTCAGAGTCTGCTGCATAAAGCTCCTAATATGGATACGCTTGTGGCTTTGGGGAGCGGAGCTGCTTTTGTATACAGTACAGCAGTCATGTTCCGTATGGGCGTATGGATGGGAGGAGATCATGGAGAGATGGCCCGACATTGTCTGCATGATATGTACTTTGAATCGGCTGCTATGATTTTGACCTTAATTACAGTGGGAAAAATGCTGGAAGCCTACAGTAAAGGAAAGACAACCAATGCAATCAAGAGCCTGATCGACCTTGCACCTAAGACGGCTCATGTTCTCCGTAATGGTACGGAAGTTACGATACCAGCCCAGGACGTTGTAGAAGGAGACGTCTTCCTGGTGAAACCGGGAGAGAGCATACCGGTAGACGGACAGGTACTGGAAGGGGAGAGCGCTGTGGATGAATCTGCGCTGACAGGAGAGAGCCTTCCAGTTGACAAGCATGCGGGAGATCAGGTTAGCGCGGCTACAATCAACCAGAATGGCGCTTTGCAATGCAGGGCCGTGCGCGTGGGTAAGGACACTACGCTGCAGCAAATCATTGATATGGTAGAGAATGCGGTAGCGACCAAAGCGCCGATCGCGAAAATTGCGGATAAGGTATCTGGTGTTTTTGTGCCAGTAGTCATAGTGCTGGCGATCTTAACAGGATTAGTCTGGCTGGTGGCTGGAGCGGGTGTCGGGAAGGCACTTTCCTATGCGATTAGCGTGCTGGTGATCAGCTGCCCGTGTTCTCTTGGACTTGCTACACCGGTAGCGATCATGGTCGGAAATGGCATGGGAGCCAGACAGGGCATTTTATTTAAGAATGCAACATCATTGGAGTGGACCGGCAAGATGGACTATGTAGTTCTTGATAAAACCGGTACAGTGACGGAAGGAAGACCTCAGGTTACGGATCTGTACCCTGCAGAGGGGATCTCGGAGACGGAATTGCTGCAGACAGCGGCAGCATTGGAAGGGCTGAGCGAACATCCGTTAGCAAAGGCGGTCTGCGAGTATGCAGAGGAACAAAAGATTGCTGTGCTTCCTATAGAGAATTTCCATGCATTGCCAGGCTGGGGCATAGAAGGCACCGTCGCAGGTATGGCGGCTGCAGGAGGAAGCGGCGCATTGTTCCAGGAACGCGGACTTCTGACAGACGCTATGCGGACGGTGGGCGAGAGGATGGCAGAAGAGGGCAAAACGCCGCTCTATTTTTCCTCAGAAAAAAGGATGCTTGGCATGATTGCTGTGGCGGATGTAGTCAAGGAGGATAGCGCGCAGGCGATTACACAGCTGCGGGGAATGGGAATACAGGTTGTTATGTTGACGGGGGATAACAGGAGGACAGCACAGGCGATCGGCCGTCAGGTTGGATTAGATCAAGTAATAGCGGACGTCCTTCCAGGGGATAAAGAAATGGTGATCAAAAGGTTATCCGAGGCAGGCAGAGTGGCCATGGTAGGAGACGGTATCAATGATGCGCCGGCGCTTACCAGAGCAGATGTTGGAATAGCGATTGGCGCAGGTGCGGATGTAGCACTTGAGGCGGCAGATGTGGTGCTGATGAAATCTAAACTTACAGACGTGGCAGCGGCAATCAGACTTTCCAGGCAGGTACTTACCAACATCCATGAAAACTTATTTTGGGCCTTTTTTTATAACTGTATCGGGATTCCGTTAGCCGCAGGTATTCTTGTGCCTGTCTTTGGATTAAGTCTTAATCCGATGTTTGCGGCTGCTGCCATGAGCTTATCCAGTTTCTGCGTAGTGACCAACGCTTTGCGCTTGAACTTGTTTACAATCAATTCAAGTAAGCGTGATAAGAAAAAAGAGATGATGCCTCTGCCGGAGCTGCTTGCTGGCGGCAAAGATTGTAACACCAATGCTGGGCCATTACAAACAAAAGTGGCGATAGAAAAAAATAAGAATAAGGAGGAAGAAAATATGGCAGAAACAATCGTAAAAACAATCAATATTGAAGGAATGATGTGTGCACACTGTCAGGCACATGTGCAGAAGGCGCTGGAGGATGTGGAAGGAGTGACTCAAGTAGAGGTCAGTTTGGAAGAGAACAAGGCAACTGTGACGATGCTTGCAGCTGTGGAAGATAAGGCATTGGCAGATGCGGTGACGGGGGCTGGATATAAAGTTGTTTGATTGGGAAACGCTGATTGTCAATATGCAAATTTATCTTTGTAAAAAGTGCATAGGAAAGTTCACGATTCTTCGGCAACTTGTCAGGCGCTGTGAAATTGATTGCATAAAGTAAGCAATTTCTACAATGTAATCTGAAATCTTTGTGAAATAATGGCATAGCAAAGAGAGGAAAAGTCCGTTATACTATGTTCAGAGTTAATCGTAAACTACAAATTCAAAAAACAGGAGGCAATCATGGCAAGTTTATCTTTAAAGAATGTCTGCAAAGTATATCCGAATGGCTTTGAGGCAGTAAAGGATTTCAATCTTGAGATCGCAGATCAGGAGTTCATCATTTTCGTAGGACCGTCAGGTTGTGGTAAGTCTACAACACTTCGTATGATCGCAGGACTGGAAGATATCTCTTCTGGTGAGCTGAAGATCGGTGACAGAGTGGTTAATGATGTAGAGCCTAAGGACAGAGATATCGCGATGGTATTCCAGAACTACGCTTTGTACCCTCATATGTCTGTATATGATAATATGGCATTCGGCCTTAAACTGAGAAAGGTTCCGAAGGACGAGATCGATAAGATGGTTAAAGAGGCTGCAAAGATTCTTGACCTGACAGCTCTGTTAGACCGTAAACCGAAGGCTTTGTCTGGTGGTCAGAGACAGCGTGTTGCGATGGGCCGTGCTATCGTACGTAACCCTAAAGTATTCCTTATGGACGAGCCGCTTTCCAACCTGGATGCTAAGCTTCGTGTACAGATGCGTGTTGAGATTTCCAAACTGCATCAGAGACTGGGCACCACGATTATCTACGTAACACATGACCAGACAGAGGCTATGACACTTGGAACAAGAATCGTTGTTATGAAAGATGGTATTGTTCAGCAGGTAGATACTCCGCAGAACCTTTATCAGAAGCCACAGAACTTGTTTGTAGCAGGATTTATGGGATCACCTCAGATGAATTTCCTTGATGCTGTTGTTGAGGTGAAGGGTGATGTTGCAAACTTGAAGATTGCAGGCAAGAGCATTCCGTTACCGGCTGCTAAATCCAAGAAGCTGATTGATGGCGGATATAATGGCAAGACTGTAACATTCGGTATTCGTCCTGAGGATGTATATGATTCAGAAGCGTTTGTTTCAGCGGCACCTTGTGTATTTGAATCTACAATTAAGGTTTACGAACTGCTTGGCGCAGAAGTTTATTTATACTTTGATCTTGCTGAGTTCCCGATCACAGCTAGAGTTGATTCCCGTACAACTGCAAGACCTGGTGATACTGTTAAATTTGCTTTCGATGTTGAGAAGATTCACGTATTCGACAAAGAGACAGAGCAGACAATCACAAACTAATAGAATAACCATAAGGGGATGCTTCGGCATCCCCTTTTTATGGTATAGGAAATTTCTACGCTTATTCGAGTTCGCGAAGCGAATCTCGTAAACGAGCTATGCTCGTTTTTTTATAGTTTGGCTTATGATCGACGTAAAGCTAAAGCTGTCACAAGTTTTTTGAGAAATGGGAAATTTAGAGGGTGTCTGCCATCAGCAGGATATGCTATAATTGTAAACGAGATCAAAATAATACAGGAAGAGAGGTTGCGGAATGATTTCCAGTCAGGTGATTAGGAGTAGTATTGAAGAGCTTAAAACAATTTCCAAGGTTGATCTGTGCGTATGGGACTTAGAAGGTAAAGTAGTTGCCTCTACTTTTGATGCCGAGGAGATAACGACGGCGCTTATAGAGGGATTTGTGCAGTCGCCGGCGGACAGTCAGGTAATCGGTATACATCATCTGCTGAAAGTATTGGATGAAGATGAGGTACTTTTTATCCTGGATGCTAAGGGGAGCAGTGAGGAAGCCTATATGCTGGGCAAGATTGCGGTCAGCCAGCTGCAGCATCTGATTATTGCCTATAAAGAGAGATATGACCGCAACAATTTTTTCCAGAATCTGCTATTGGACAATATGCTCCTGGTGGACATTTATAACAGAGCAAAGAAACTGCATATTGAGGCGGCAGTTCCCAGGGCGGTCTTCCTGATCGAGACAGACAAAGAGAAAGAGAAGGAAAAAGATTTTACAGCTACAGAGTTATTAAATGGAATGTTCTCCATGCAGGTGGGCGATTATATTACGGCGGTAGACGAGAGTAACGTTATCCTGATTAAGGAGCTTGTGCCAGAAGATGATTATTTGCGGTTGGAGCAAGTGGCCAATACGATTGTGGATATGATGAACATGGAAGCGATGATGAATGTACGTGTGGCTTACGGAACAATCGTGGGAGAGCTGAAAGAAGTATCGAAATCCTACAAAGAGGCGAAAATGGCGCTGGATGTGGGGAAGATTTTCTATGCAGAGAAGAAGGTAAGTGCGTATAATACGTTGGGAATTGGCCGGTTGATCTATCAGCTTCCGATTAATCTTTGCCGTATCTTTATTGATGAAATCTTCGGCTCTAATATACCAAGTGAATTAGATGATGAGACTTTGACAACGATTAACAAATTCTTTGAGAATAATCTGAATGTATCTGAGACTTCCAGACAGTTGTTTGTGCATCGTAATACGCTGGTATACCGTATCGAGAAGCTGGAGGCGAGTACAGGGTTAGATATCCGCACGTTCGAGGATGCGCTGACCTTCAAGATTGCACTCATGGTTGTCAATTATATGAAATATTTAGATTCTTTAGATTATTAAGATGTTATATACTATTTGTGCCGGATAGATTTCTATCCGGCATTTTTTTGTTTCGTGGTGCATATATACCTAATAGAAGTCCGAATGATTGCACCTATGATCTGTGTAGTGTGAAGGGGTATGACCAGACCGATATGGCATTCTGCGTGCGGCCTGAAGATAAACAGATTGTCGGTGTGGTGTAACTATAAAAGAAGAGCAAGGGGGAGGACATGTACCAGAAAGAAATCATTTATATGGGATTGTACAAAGATGGGAGCAGAATCGGCAATGCTGGATTTTTGAAGGTGGAGAATCGGGAAGAGGAAAGCCGGTTTCATCTGAAATTGCAGAATATTCCTTACAATATCAAAGGGAGATTTCCTATTCGTGTGCACAATGGAAATGATTGGAAGGAGATTAACGGAATTTCAATACAGGAGGGTGGTGGAAGCTGGGAAGAAAACAGGATGGAAACGGCAGTGGGAGTACAAGTCCAGGTTACCCTGCCAGGTGGTTACTTTTTGGAAGGAAGAAGCAAAGCTGCGTCTGAAAGTGAAAGACCGAAAAAAGGATATGAAAGAAAGGAAAAGGAAGAACGAGAAAAGATAGAAAAAGCAGGACCAGGCATCGTCTATGAGCAGCAAGGAGCACTGGACGAGAGAGCAGGGAAGACACTGGGGAGTAGGCAAGAAGAACGGCCGGTAAGTGTATCAGACAGGGAATTGGAAAGAGAACAGATGAGCGGACCAGAGACAAAGTCAAAGGAGGATTGCATAGAAAGAATGGTTGAGATGCAAACGGATCGATTGCTATATAGGCCAGAGGAACTACAGGAAGGTGAAAAGACAGCATTTGTCCATACCGCCCAGAGAAATGAGAATGTGACAAGGGAAAGTACAGTAGGCAGTGTATTTGAAAACAGGAAGGATGATACGAGAGAAAGGCAAAAGACAATCATCATAACTGAAGAGCTTCAAAGGCCATCACTGGAGGGTCATTTAGAGGACACTGCGGATGTTCAGACAGCGATGCCTAAAGCTTCATACAATCTAAAAGAGGACAAGTGGGAACAGATTTTGGACAGTTATGAAAAGATACATCCTTATGGGGATGAACGGATTTATGTGAAATTGGAGCCAAAAGATTTTATCATCTTACAGGCAAAGTACCAGCATCTGGTGAATAATAGTTTTCTACTTCATGGATTCTATAATTACCGATATATTATTCTCGGAAAAGAGCAGGATTATTATTTGGGTGTGCCAGGTGTTTTCTATGAGAGAGAGAAGATGGTGGCTTTGATGTTTGGATTCGAAGCCTTTGAATGTCCTGGAGGCACTGCGAGAGCAGGGGAATTTGGATATTATCTTCGAAAGGTGGAATTGTGATTACAAAAGAGATAGTATGCAGAGGGAATCTATGGTATACTGAGAAACAAGAGAAATGCTATAGAAGTGCATGGATGCATCTATATAGAGAAACTGTTACAAAAGTTGTCAGGGTACAAAGAGGGAAGAAAAATGAGAATTGCAGTTCTAATCGGGAATGTGGGATTTGATTCCCAAAAACGGGTTATCAATGGTATTTTGGATAAAGCGCTTTTAGACCAGACGAATGTTTGTGTGTTTATCTGCGATGGTGGTCATTATGAGGATCTAACTAATTATAGTGATGGAGAATATAACATTTTCAAATTACCGGATTTCGCGCAGTACGATGGGGTTATCTTAAGCAGTGACACGATCCATGATCCGGAGATTGTGGATTATATTGTGAATAAGATCAAAGAGGCAGACGTACCCTGTGTAGATCTGAGTGCCAATAATCCGGAATTTATGCACGTAGAGATGGAAAATACCATAGGGATCACCGAGATTACGCAGCACCTTATTACGAAGCATCATGCAGGGAATATTTATTTTATATCAGGTCCGTCAAATAGTGATGTGGCGAATATGCGTTTGAAGGCATACCAGGATACGATGGCGGTCAACAGGCTGGGCTGGGATAAAGAACATATTTATTATGGAGATTACAGCTTTGAAAGTGGTATGAAGGCGACCAGTAAATTTTTAAGTGAAGCGCGCAGCCTGCCGGATGCTATTATAGCGGCCAATGATGAGATGGCCGTAGGGGCAGTGTTGACGCTTAAGACGGCTGGCTATAGAGTACCGGAAGACATTATCGTCACAGGATACGATGACAGCAGTATTGCGAAATATAACCATCCTTGTCTGACGACAGTGCGCAGGGGGGAGTATGAGGCCGGTAATGTGGCGTATACAAAGATTTTGGCGGCCCTGCGGGGGGAAAAGACAGAGCAGTATACAGTGATACAGGGGCAGCCTGTTTTTGCAGAGTCCTGTGGATGTGAAACGGAGTACGGGAATAGTGGAGTAGAGTTGCAGGAAAAATATATTAGAGGCTATATCAATTCGCAGAGAAATCTGGAAATTCTCAATAATACTTTCGCAGAGTTTACAGGGGTGGCGGATTTTAATGAGTTTCTGGACTGTTTAGAGCAGCATATACGATATATGGGAACCAAATATTTTTATCTGTGCATGTGCAGTGACGCAGATGAATACCAGGATGAGATCAGAAGGATCACAGAAGGAGAGGGACCTTTAAGAGATACATCGACTTATAGTGACCAAATATGGATTCCTTTCGCATATGAGGACGGAGAGATCACCAGCTATGGGCATTTCCATAAGAGTGAACTACTACCGCAAGAATGTAAGATAAAGAACAAAAGTTCTCTTTGCGTTGTTATGCCGCTGCACTTCCAGAATTATTGCTTTGGATATTGTGTGACGGGTAACTATCGCGCGGCGATCGATGATCAGTTTTCTCAGACATTTATGCTGAATCTGGATAATGCGTTGGAGACGATCAGAAGACATGACATTATGGCAGCAATGGCCAAACGACTCAGTCATGGCTGGGCATACGATGAGCTCACTGGCGTGTATAGCGGGAAAGCATTTCGCGATAAGGCAGGTCGGATAATGGAAGAGGCGCATAAGGAAGGAAAAACGGTAGGAGTTATTTTTGCAGATATCGATGAGCTGAAAGAGGTTAATATTTCTTATGGGCACGAGGAAGGGGATGTTCTGGTGAAAGCGATGTCTTTTGCAATGGAGCAGACGCTGGCGCCGGAAGAAATTATGGAGCGTCTTGGATCAGATGAATTTGTGATCCTGAAAACAGGGTGCGATGAGGAGCAAATCCAAAAGCATATTATGCGGATCCAGACAGCGATCGACTACTATAACATGGTAAGTATCAGACCATGTCCGTTGTGTGCGAGTGTTGGTTACTGGCTGGAGGAAGATTCAGCGAATATTGATCTGAGTGAACTCGTACAAAAAGCAAATGAAAATATGTACCGCAGCAAGAAAACAAAGAAAATGGCCCGTGCTGAGCAGGCAGAAATCTAAAACTGAATCAAGGAATAAGAAAAGCGCACGTTAAAACCGTGCGCTTTATGTCGAGTTTAACCCATACACGTTACCTTTACAGTTAACTCCGCCAGGCACCCTCACGGCACATGAAAGATTCCACTTAGTGCTGCTGTGTTCCCACCCTGACACGGTTCATGGATTTCCATTGCGTAAGACCCAAACTTCAACGCCACTTATAAAGGGCAGCTATACAAGCGTACACCCTCGATAAAGCATCACCCCCACTAGAGCGGATTGTGGGTACAGGACACCGCTAACGCCCCGGCTGCACGGTCTTATCAGTATACTGTTTTTTGACGTATTTGTCAATGTTATAAGATTGTATTTTTCTATTATAGATTTTCATTATCAATCATCCGGTAACCAATTCCAATCTCTGTGAAGATATATTGCGGGTCTGCTGGATTCTGTTCCATTTTCCGCCGTATGTTTGCCATATTGACGCGCAAAATGCGGTTATTGCTGTCTGCAAAAGGACCCCAGACATGGGTGATCAGCGTATCATAGGTGATGACCTTGCCTGCATTACGTGCCAGAAAAGTCAGAATCTTATATTCTATCTGGGTAAAATGGACGATAGTGCCATTTACCGTGACAATATGCTTGTTGTAATCGATCACCAGATCTTTCGCTTCATACCGGTTCTCTGTGGGTACCGATATCGCTCCGCTTAAAGTAGAACGGCGCAGGGCAGTCCGGATGCGCGCCATAAGTTCTGAGGTGCCAAATGGTTTGGTAATGTAGTCGTCGGCGCCGGCGTCTAGCGCCTCTACTTTCTCGGCTTCTTGTGTTCTGGCAGAGATGACGATAATGGGGACATTACTCCATTCCCTGATATTGCGGATTACATCGATGCCGTCCATATCAGGAAGCCCCAGATCTAACAGGATTAGGTCGGGGCAGCCAGAGGCTGCAATAGACAGACCACCTGAGGCATTGCCTACAGAAGTGGCCTTGTAGTCGTGTGTACGCAGCGTTGTCATAATGAAATTGCAGATGTTGCGTTCATCTTCGATCAACAATATTTCATGTTTAAGATTCATAATGTGCCTCTCCTTTAGGCAGTGTAAAATAAAATTCTGCTCCTTGTGTGTGATTTCTGGCATTGATGATCCCGCCATGGGCAGTGAGTATAGTCTTGCAGATAGAGAGTCCGATTCCCATACCTTTGTTGGAGTCGGACACTTTGTTGCCGATATAGGAATTCCCGTCAAAAATATTTTCTAACCGTTCTGGGTCAATCCCAATCCCATAGTCCTTGACATGAAAAGTTACGGTAGTGCTGTCGTCGTCTACATAACACAGGATAGGTTCTTTGCTCTGTGAGTGTATAATGGCATTTTCCAGAAGGTTAATCAGAACCTGCTCGATGAGAATGGCATCCATAGGTATGATGAGCAGTTCGTCAGGCACAGTTACATTGACAGCAGCCTCCGGCAGCCTTTTTTTCAGGCGCAGGATAGCGGCAGATACGATCTCCTCAACGGACTCATCAGTCTTCTTGACAGTGGAGGACTGGTCGTGGATGCGGGTTACTGTGAGAAGATTTTCAACCATATTGAGCAGCCAGTTGGCATCTTCGTGTATATGGGTCATGATTGCGATTTTTTCCTCCTCTGGCAGCAGGCTGCGGTTTTCCAGATAGGAGGAACTGGCGCCAATGATGCTAGTCAGAGGAGTGCGGAGATCATGAGATACGGCACGCAGTAGATTGGCGCGCATTTTTTCCTTTTCAGTCTCTGAGAGAAGCTTATCTTTCTCAGCGATCGTCCGGGCTTGTTCCTTCATGTTGGCGGTCATAGTGCTTGTAAGAAATGTAACGCCGAACATGCCTAGGAAAGAGACGGGATAGCCGGACAGCGTAAAGTTCAACTCGAAGTAGGGATAAGTGAACAGATAATTTACACAGATGACAGCGATTACAGAAGCAATCATTCCTGGCAGATAGCCGTCCGTAAAGCGGACGATCGTCACAAGCGCGAGGATATAGATCAAGGAAATATTCCCAGAATTCCCTGAAACATAGCGGTAGAATAGAAAAGCAGCTATTGTAGCGGCTGTCAGTCCGGAGACTGTGATAAGGCAGTTTTTTATAGTAGTGGACATATAGGCTGATACTCCTGGATAACCCGAATTTAGACGCGCAAGTGTCTGTCACACAAGTATACCCTATTTCTCTGAAAAGAAAAACAGGAACAACTGTTAAAAAGACGCTAAGAAACCGATAAGACAATATCAAGAAAATGCTAAAAACACGTTAAAAAGAAGGCGCAAAGCTGTAAAAGCATATAGGCGTATGCTAGTATAGAAGAAAAAATGTGCAAGTACATAAAGAATAGCGCGCAGATTCTAAGATGTCTTTCGAACAGCACAATTTCGTCTTGCAGAGGCAAGCGGCAAAACGGGAGGAAGTCAGAATGCAGATGGATGGGTGGTCAATTGTATCAATTATACTCGTAGTAGTCGGGTTTTTTGGTGGAATCTGGTATGAACACAAGTAGGCAGTAGGGTAAAGGAAAACGATTATGTTTTGGTAGCCGACTGTAGAGGTAAAGGGGGTGCACATATAGAATGGGAATCGTAGAGATTTTGATTGTAGGAGTCGTGTTTGCAGCGTTGGGTGGATGCCTGATTTATTCTATCATCAGTAACAGATCATGAAGGATGATAAATATGCTGTGTGTAAAAGGGAGAACTATAGAAAAGAGGGTGCCGCTCGAACATCTGATTTGATGATTTTGCGGCACCCTCTTTGTATGTGTGTGCGATATTATGTGCTGCGCTGTTTATTCGAACAGCGTATAGCCGAATTTAAAATGACGGTAGATTTTCCATGCGATAATAGCCGGGAAGCTGATCAAGAGATAAGCTGTGCTGAGCGCACCTGCCAGACCGCCTACCACGCAGATAATCATCATTCCAATGCTCATAGGATATTGTCCTCTCTTTCCTGATAAGTTTTCGTATGGTTATTATAAAGAATAAGAAGGGACGGGAAAATAGATAAGAAGCTTTCTTAACGTAAGCTGAGCGAAATAGAAACAAGTTATTAGCAAAGATTTAGCAGGATTTTAACAGGAGTATTATTCCATCAATTTTCTTCTTGAGGGGTTTATTGCTTTTTGGACAGAAAACAGATATACTATAGACGAAAAAAACCGCCGAAGAACCGACGGTTTTGAGAGCGGAGTTGGAGGGATTCGAACCCTCGTGCCCCGGAGGGCTAACGCATTTCGAGTGCGCCCCGTTATGACCACTTCGATACAACTCCATATGAATAGCATTATAATTTGAATTTTGGTGATTGTCTACTATTTCATTCATTTTTTAGGAACTTTTTTATTTGAGGTATCTATGACACAGAACGAAAAATATATGAAAGCAGCGCTCAAGCAAGCGCAGAAAGCTTATGTATTAGGTGAGGTTCCGATCGGCTGCGTGATCGTTTACCAGGATAAGATCATTGGCAGAGGATATAACCGGCGCAATACAGACAAGAATACTCTCGCCCATGCGGAGATCACAGCAATCAATAAGGCGAGTAAGAAAATGGGGGACTGGCGTCTGGAGGGATGTACTTTGTATGTGACGTTGGAACCCTGCCAGATGTGCGCTGGCGCAATTGTGCAGGCCAGGATCACCGAAGTTGTCATGGGAAGCATGAATCCGAAAGCTGGGTGTGGCGGTTCGATCTTAAACATTCTGGAGATGTCGGAGTTTAACCATCAGGTACAGGTTACAAGAGGAGTGTTGGCGGAGGAATGTACACAGATGCTGACGACTTTTTTTAAGGAACTCCGGGTGCGGAATAAGCTGGAAAAAGAAAAAAGAAAAGCAAGAAGCAGTTGAGAAGAGAAGGAAAAAGGACTATAATAGAACGTGAGGTTAGGCAGAAACATAAGACAGTGATGATGTAAGGAGGATTCAGGATGAAGAGAATTGGTATGTTAACCAGCGGAGGAGACTGTCAGGCATTGAATGCGGCGATGCGGGGCGTGGTGAAATGTCTGTCCTGCAGCGGAGAGGATGTTGAGATTTACGGTTTTTTGGATGGCTACAAAGGCTTGATCTACGGGGATTTTCGTATGTTGACTGGGCATGACTTTGCAGGCATTTTGACAAAGGGCGGTACGATTCTTGGAAGCTCCAGGACTCCTTTCAAACTAATGCGTGAACCAGACGAGAATGGTCTTAACAAGGTTGAGGAGATGAAGCAGAATTACTACAAGCTGAAATTAGACTGTCTGGTGATTCTGGGAGGGAATGGAACCCACAAGACGGCGAATATGCTTCGTGAAGAAGGATTGAATGTAATCACGCTTCCGAAGACTATTGACAATGATCTGTGGGGTACGGATATGACCTTTGGATTCCAGAGCGCAGTGAATATCGCAACAGATTGTATTGATTGTATCCATACGACGGCTTCTTCCCATGCACGCATCTTTATTGTGGAAGTTATGGGACATAAGGTAGGATGGTTGACATTGAATGCCGGAATAGCAGGGGGCGCTGATATTATTTTGATTCCTGAGATTCCCTACGATATTAACAAAGTGATCAAGGCGATCAATGAGCGTGAGGCGAGAGGATCCAGATTCACAATCATGGCTGTGGCGGAAGGCGCGATCTCCAAAGAAGACGCGAAACTTTCTAAGAAAGAATATAAGAAGAAGCTGGAAAATAATCCTTACCCATCAGTATCTTATGAGATCGCAGATAAGATCAGGAAGAAGAGTGGCAAAGATGTGCGAGTTACTGTTCCAGGGCATACACAGCGTGGCGGCAGTCCCTGTCCTTATGACCGTGTGTTCGCGACCCGTTTGGGAGCAGAGGCAGGTAAGCTGATCCTGAAAGGCGAGTACGGATTTATGGTAGGCTATAAGAACAGAGAAGTAGTCAAAGTATCTTTGGAAGATGTAGCGGGTAAGCTTAAGATGGTGTCACCGGATGCGACGATCGTGAAAGAAGCCAAGATGGTAGGGATCAGCTTTGGTGATTAGGTAGGAAACATAGAAAGGTAGAGAGGAGGCCCTGCGCTGCTTAAATGCGCAGAGCAGTACAGAGGGAAGTAATGTCATATACCGCTCTTTATCGTAAGTTCCGCCCTGATTGTTTCGGGGACGTTAAGGGACAGGAACATATTGTTACAACTTTACAGAATCAAATAAAAGCAGAACGGGTAGGCCATGCCTACCTGTTCTGCGGAACTCGTGGAACAGGTAAGACGACGATCGCCAAGATCTTCGCGAGAGCAGTGAACTGTGAGCATCCTGTGGAGGGCAGTCCCTGTGGGGAATGCGCCGCCTGTAAGTCGATTACGGCAGGTGCCAGTATGAATGTGATCGAAATTGATGCGGCATCTAACAATGGTGTGGACAATATCCGCGAAATAGTGGAGGAAGTGTCCTACTCCCCTGCCGAGGGCAAATACAAGGTCTATATCATAGATGAGGTTCACATGCTTTCCATTGGGGCGTTTAATGCGCTTCTCAAGACATTGGAGGAACCGCCGTCTTATGCTATTTTTATCTTAGCAACAACAGAAGTGCATAAGATCCCAATCACGATCTTGTCCCGATGCCAGAGGTATGATTTCAGAAGGATCACCATTGATACGATTACGGATAGACTGCGGGAACTGATGAAGACAGAGCAGATCCAGGTGGAGGACAAAGCACTTCGTTATGTAGCGAAGACGGCAGATGGTTCTATGCGGGATGCCTTAAGTCTGTTGGATCAGTGTATTGCCTTTCATTTTGGACAGGAACTGACCTATGATAAGGTGTTGGATGTACTGGGAGCTGTAGATACGGAAGTGTTTGGCAGACTGCTCCGGTACGTACTGCAGCAGGATGTAAATGGGTGTATCGGGCTGTTGGAAGAGATTGTCATGCAAGGCAGGGAACTTACACAGTTTGTCACGGACTTTACCTGGTATCTGCGAAACTTGTTGTTAGTCAAATCGTCAGATCATATTGAAGATGTGATTGATGTCTCTTCGGATAATCTTCTCAGACTGCGGGAAGAGGCGGATATGTTAGAGGTAGAGGCGATCATGCGTTACATCCGCATATTTTCAGAGCTGTCCGGTCAGATCAAATATGCGGTGCAGAAAAGGGTCCTAATCGAGATTGCGTTGATCAAGCTCTGCCGGCCGAGCATGGAGAAGGATCAGGAATCTATTCTGGAGAGACTCAGAGTCGTGGAGGAGAAGATAGAGAATGGCATTACAGTGATGTCTTCTGATGGTGTTTTGGGCGGGATGGTCAGTGAGGACACAGGGACGAAGTCGGTGGTAAAGAAGGAGCGGCCGGCGCTTCCGAAGGCAATTCCAGAGGATGTACAGGCGGTGGTGGCCAAATGGCCTTCGATTGTGGGACAGACATCCATGCCGATGAAACAGTACCTTAAGAATGCCAATTTGAGTCTGGGCGGCGATAATAGGCTGACAATCGTCGTGGAAGATGGTCTGGCTTCAGATTATTTTTTAAAACAGGAAGGCCATCGAGAGTTATTAATACAGACCCTGTCGGAAGCTGTTGGGAAAGAGATCGACATAACAATACAGAGCGTGCCGGATCAGAATGCTTTTGTGCAGAATTATGTAGATTTAAGTCAGGTGATCCATATGGATATAGAAGAGGAAGAGTGATCAATAATATAACAGGAAAGATAGTTTAACTGTTCAATGAGAAAGGGAAATGATATGGCAAAGCGAGGCGGATTTCCAGGCGGTATGCCGGGTAATATGAATAATCTGATGAAACAGGCGCAGAGAATGCAGCGTCAGATGGAGGAGAGTCAGAAGGAACTAGAGACGAAAGAATTTGTGGCGAAAGCCGGCGGTGGCGCAGTAGAAGTGACTGTGACAGGTAAGAAAGAGATTGCAAAGGTGAAACTGTCGGAAGAGGTAGTGGATCCGGATGATATAGAGATGCTGGAAGACTTGGTGATGGCAGCGGCTAACGAGGCATTGCGCATGGCGGAAGATGCCAGTGCGGAAGTAATGAATAAGATGACAGGCGGATTAGGCGGAGGCTTTCCATTCTGATGGATTTGTACAGCGGCTATATCAATAAATTAATAGAAGAACTGGCTGGTCTTCCGGGCATTGGCTCCAAATCTGCACAGAGACTGGCTTTTCATATCATCAATATGCCGAAGGCGAGGGTAGAACGTCTCTCTCGCGTGATCTTGGATGCAAAAGCGAATGTCTGTTACTGCAAAGAATGCTACACATTGACAGACCAGGAGATCTGTCCGGTTTGTGCCAACGGGAAGCGGGATCACAGGATGATCATGGTGGTAGAGAATACAAGAGATCTGGCGGCATATGAGAAGACAGGTAAGTACATGGGGGTTTACCACGTACTCCATGGGGCGATTTCCCCTATGATCGGTATTGGCCCAGGGGATATCAAGCTCAAAGAGCTGATGCAGCGGCTGGAGGGTGAGGTAGATGAGGTGATTATCGCCACGAATTCCAGTTTGGAAGGGGAGACTACAGCTATGTATATTAGCAAGCTGATCAAGCCTACTGGAATCAAAGTGACGAGGATTGCCAGTGGTGTGCCGGTAGGCGGTGACCTGGAATACATTGATGAAGTCACGCTGCTGCGTGCCTTGGAAGGAAGAATAGAGTTATAATACGATTTTATAGTGATACTGGCGGTATTCTGGATAATGCTGCCAGCAATGGAAAAGAAAGAGTGTTAAGAAGCATTTAGGAAAACCAGCCCGGAAAAAGAAATTGTCTAAAAATTATGAATATTTCAAGAAGAATCCAGGAACAGAAGGGAATTTTCTGTATAAATAGGGGAGTTTACAAGGTAGACGAATGGAGGAACATACGATGGGAGTAAGCAAAGAAAAATTTGGTGTGGCGAAAGATGGCAGGGAAGTGTATGCTTTTACATTGTCTAATACCAACGGCATGCGGGCAAAAATTATCAGCTACGGCGCTATTCTGGTCAATCTTCTTGTGCCGGACAAGAACGGTGTGCTTGAAGATGTTGTCTTGGGATATGATTCGCTGGAAAAATATTTTGACAATGGAAGTTTCTTTGGGGCAACGATAGGACCGAGCGCTAATCGGATTGCTGGTGCTTGTTTTGAGATTGATGGAAAGACTTATCGTGTCGATGATAACGATGGGGGTAATAATCTTCACAGTCATAAAGAGGAAGGCTATCATAAGCGTGTTTGGGAGGCGTTGGAGGGTACAGACAGTGTGACGTTTACCCTGGAGGGCAAAGACGGGGAGATGGGATTCCCAGGAAACAAGAAAATTTCCGTGACATATAGTCTGTCGGAGGATAATGCACTGAAATTGAGTTACCATGTGTCCTCAGATCAAAATACGATCATTAATATGACTAATCATACGTATTTCAATCTTTCTGGGCATAAGGCTGGCAAGATTGAAGACCATTTGCTATGTCTCAGGGCATCCCATTATACGCCTACTGTGGCGGGTTCGATTCCCACAGGAGAAATTGCACCGGTAGCCGGAACGCCTTTTGACTTTATGGCGGCGAAACCGATTGGGCAGGATATCAATGCTGATTCAGAGCAGATTCGGATCGGACAGGGATATGACCACAATTTCGTGATTGATGGGGCCGATGGAAGCATTAGGGAGATTGCAGTAGTGGAGGACCCTAAGAGTGGTAGGAAGATGAAAGTTTTCTCCAGTCTTCCAGGGGTACAATTTTATGCGGGCAACTGTATAGAGCAAGAGGATGGCAAAGATGCTGCTGTGTATGGCGCTCGTGTGGGTTTGTGTCTGGAGACACAGTACTATCCTGATAATATTCATCATTCTGAATTTCCGGCTGCTGTATTCGGGCCAGGGAAAGACTATGAATCGGTTACAATCTATCAATTTATATAAGATTTGTTTTAATGAAGAGATGCGAAGAACGCATCTCTTTTGCTGTATTGTGAACTTCTGTAGTTATCGCAGATTGCGGCATTTTTCTTGTGAAAGGCATGATATGATGATTCCATAATGCTGTGAATCTGCCCAGATGTTTGTATAGATATGGGCGTTGTGGAATGGAGTGAGGGAAATGCGGCAGCCATCGATTGTCATTCACAAAGGAAAAAAAGAAGAAAAATACAGACTTTATGTGGAAGATTATGTTATTTCTTTTATCAAAGAAAAGAGAGACATACAAGATGCACCAGAGATTGTTTTCTACGGATGCAGGGAGGAAAATGGCAGAAAATATACGATTTATGGAGCGGGACAGGACAGGCATCTTAAGGTTTTTGACAAATATGAACTGTTGGAGGAAATAAGCTGCAGAGTGACACAGACAGGCCCCATTTTTCTGATCAAAGAGACAAATGGTGTTTATGAAGTAAAAGGATATCATGTGTTCTATTATGATAATGCAGAGATGCAGGATTACCTGATTCATCGGGGTAGAGAAGAAAGAGGAGAGTCTTCAAGACAGGAAATGTATACTCCTGTGGGACAAGCTGCATCTTGTCAGAGAGCGGGTGTAGATGAGAGACGATATGCAGGAAAAACGGTGAGAAATGAAAGAAAAGTAAATCCACATTACGCTGTTTCACTGCAGCTGGGCCTTGTTTTCCTTGTTTTGGTGGCAATTGTGATCAATTCTGCAAATAGTTATGATAAATTAGAGCAATTGAACCAGTCAGCTGCAGAAGTGTTTTTCGTCATGGAGAATCAGGAAGCAAGTGATCCTGCAGCGCTGGATGTAGAAACCGTGGAAGTAGCAAAAGAAGAGGGAGAGAACGATATCATTGTAAAACGGGATGAATCAATCAAAGATGTGTCCGAATCCAATCTGCTGCAGGACAGCGTTATAAAGGAAAACGCCTTTCAGGAACAGAGGAATGAGCAGGAAGAAACAGTAGCTGGAGAGGATGAGAATAGTATAGAAGAAGATAGGAACGATGCAGACGCTGGAACAGAGCAGCAGTCCGAAGGAGAGAAGAATACGAAAGAGCAAAAAGAGACGACGGAAGATTCAGTGGATGGTCAGGCACAAACAGAACAGCAGGAAGGAGAACGTGAAAGCGGGGACAAGGAAACAGGGACAACAGAAAGTGAAGAGGGAGTGGAGGCGTTGTCTCGCAATGTGGCCAGATACTATGAAGTGGAAAGAGGGGATACTCTGTATATGATCAGCCAGAAAGTATATGGTGACACTTCCCATGTAAAGAAAATTTGCGAGATCAATCAGATAACAGATCCGGATAATATCCGTTATGGACAAAAAATAATACTGCCGTAAGGGAAGTTGTTGTGGTATGATAAGACATGAAGTTCTACTGAGATACCAGAATGGATGTTTTAGTAGAACTAGGTCATGTCTGGAAGAATGCGATAAGCGCATATTTTTTCTGTGACGGTATTTTTTGGTAAATTGCAAAGCATTGGCTTAAATTGCTGTATAGAGGAACAACGAATGGTTAACGTTAGGGATTACCTGAAAAAGAGAAAAGAAAGAAAAGAAGAAAGGGGCAGGATCAGTTATCGGGAAAAGATTAAAAGTCATAAATTTACGATTTTTTATCGGATGATTTTGGTGATCCTACTGCTGGCTGCGGTCGGAACGGTACTTTATATTCAATGGAAGAATAAAGTTTATACGGAGAATTCGGTGATTTTTTCTACGGAGGTCCGTATCACACAGGATTCTACACTTGTACCCTTTTCGGGTTACCTGCTGACATACAGCAAGGATGGCGCTGGTTGTATGGATATCCGAGGAAATGCTGTATGGAACCAAACCTTTGAAATGCAGAATCCTATTGTGGATGTGTGTAAGAATGTGGCAGCAATCGGAGACTATAATGGAAGAACGATTTATGTCATGAATACCAGTGGTGTTATGGGCAGTATTACAACGAGCAGGCCAGTGCGGGATTTCTGTGTGGCATCAAACGGGGTGGTTGCGGCTGTACTGGACGACACAGACGCTACCTGGATTTATCTGTATGATTCTCAGGGAAAAGAATTAGTATATTTCAGAACGACGATGAAAGATAGTGGTTATCCGGTCAACGTATCTATTTCACCTAATGGAGAAATAGTCTGTGTATCTTATTTATTTGTAGACAGCGGGCAGATGAAATCGAGCGTTGCATTTTATAATTTTGGACCTGTAGGTAAAAATAATGTAAATAATTATGTAAGTGGTTATGATTACTTGAATTCTGTAGTGCCGCTTACAGGATTTTTGGATGACAGATCAGTGTTTGCGGTATCTGACGATAGAGTTATGTTTTTCAGTGGAGCACAGAAGCCGATCAGTATAGCGGAAAAACTACTTGCGGAGAATGTGCAGGGAGTATATTATGGGGATGAATACGTAGGATTGATTTTCAATAGCACGCAGAGTAGTAACAGATTCCGATTGGATGTATACCACAAATCGGGGGATTTAAGACAGTCAATCGAATTTGATATAGACTTCAGAGACATTTTGTTCCATGACGATCAGATCATTATCTATAATGAATCGGAGTGCCGTATCTATAACAGCAGCGGGGCAGAGAAATATAATGGAAATTTTAGCAAGACTACGCTATTATTGATACCGCAGAGTTCGGCACGCCGTTATATGGTAGTGACGCCTGACTCTATCGATACGATTGAGCTGAAGTAGGATGTTTTAGACAGATTGGATGGAATAGGAGAGTCGTGGCCTTTTATGATCAAATTTATTTTTGTGCTGATTGTTTTCCTTTTGTTTGTGTGGAGAATTAAGAAGGGATTCAGTAATGGAATTATGGGGGAGATTGTTACGATCGTATCAGGCCTTGTAGCCCTGGTGTGTGTGGCTCTGATTCTGTTTGCAGTTACCAGCGTAATGGTCAGGGCGACGAGCACATTGATAGTATGTATGATCGCCTTGATCCTGCTAGGCATTGTCTTTAAAATATGCAGTTTGATCTTTAGGCCAGTCCTGGCACTCAGCAATATATCACTTCTTGAAGGATTTAATAAAATGCTTGGTGCAGTCATGGGAGTACTGGAAGCTTGTGTGCTTACCGGGGTACTGTATTATGCACTGGGATATATGGGAGTGGACGTATTTTGAATCGTTAGGAGCTGTTGCGAAAATTTATGCAAAAAGATATTGACAAAAGGAGGAGAGGGGTGCTATTATAAAAACCTACCGCGAAAAGTAGTCGTGTTTCGCATGTAGAAAAAGCGGGTCAAAAACTTTTGTAAAAAAATTCAAAAAAAGGTATTGACGACCAGCGATAGATATGATAGTATATCAACGTTGCGTGTTCAACAAGAACCGACACGCGGCACAGAACCTTGACAAATAAACAGTAATGCAACCCTGAAAATTCAAGAGAAAAAATTCTTAAAGATTTTTCAGAGAGTATCGGACAGATACAAACCAAACAGTAAATGTTTAGGGGAAACGGATAC
>CATOJY010000034.1 GCA_951800685.1 uncultured Lachnospiraceae bacterium | reverse complement strand
GGCAGATATTTTATGTAAACTTGGTACAGTACATCGAAACCCATATAAAATCAATGGCTGTTATCAAAGCCTTACGAAAGCTATGTCTTGAAGAAACAGCTTAGCTTAAAAGTTGTAAAGTGGTGATATTACTGCTAAACAGGCCCAAAATGTTGTCATAGGCAGTAAATGCCGTTACGGAAGTGAGGGGATTCTGTGGCAGAGGTACGTCTGGACTATTAGGTGTCCCGGCGGTCAGAAAATTGTGATGACGCTGGCGGCTGATATATTGCTGTCTTGCGTATTCCTGCTGTAAGGCCGACCGCCTGGCAGCATCTTCTTTCTGATCACGTTCCACTTGTTCTTTCAGCAGCTTTTTCATTCGCCTGTGTCGTTTGATCCACCAGTCTTCTTTGTCCTCCTCATCGTCATCTGGATCATTTCCTTTAAAAATAGATTTACTGAATCCATCGCCCCGGTGTTCTTCTATGGAAGCGCCAAACCTTTCAAAGATGATACTGCCGTCGTTGTGGCCCCAGCCGAAGAAGGGGTTGCGGACGGCACGGTCTTCTACAAAATATCCCAGAATCCAGGCTTCGTAATCCGGGTCTTTGCGCATCTGCTCCCAGCCTTCGTCGGAGATAGAGAGAGTTGTTGTATCATTGACTCTTGTAGAATCGTAAGGAATGGTGTCTAGCAGAGCATAGAAATAGGCCTGATATTCTGCCATTGTCATGTTTTCAGTAGGAATGGCATTGCCATATTTCTCGCGGACTGCACGGCCGGCTTTTACCTGCTGCTCTACATGGCGGGCATGGTCGGGATGTTTTCTTTTGTACTCGTCTACAACGCTTTCTTTCACATGATCTTTGAAGCTATTGGAGGAAACAGGTGTTTTCACGCAGCTTCCAGTAGAAGGTTCTGTTAAGTTTGTCTGTGGATTGATAGCGGATGTGTAAGTTATACTCATGATTGGTTCCTCCATTTCTGGTAGTGTGTTACTATTTTTTTCGTCATGATCTTATGGTTTTTATAGAGAAAAGCAATGAAACGGGAATTCTGTGTCATGAATCTAAAAGGAGAGTTTGTTTATTGACGATTGACTGATCTCGGTTAAATAGGATATGATAGATTTTATCGGGCTGTGGTTTTTGTAACACAGATAGCATACGGCAAAGACATTTATTTCTATTAAGGAAAAGAGAGGAACAGTATTATGAAATTTTCAGAAATGCTCTATACGCGCTCTGATATACAGAGTGTGAAGAACAAAGTAGCAGATTTGACCAAACAATTAGAAGCGGCGGAGAGCTATGTTGCAGCGAAGGCCGTTTTCTTGGAAAAAGAAGAATTGATCAAGCATGTAGAGACACAGGCTACGCTTGCCCATATCCGGCACGATATTGATACCAGGGATGAATTTTATGATGGAGAGGTGAAATTCTGGAGCGCCGCCATGCCTGAGCTGGAGGAGTATCTTCAAGCATGGAATCATACAATGCTGGAAAGTCCGTTCCGGTCGGAATTCGAGGCGGAATACGGTAATATGATGTTTTTAAATACGGAAATGGAATTAAAGACATTTTCTCCCAAGATTATTCAGGAGCTGCAGCAGGAAAATGATCTGAAACAAGAATATAGTAAGCTTTTGGCCTCAGCCCAGATTCCGTTCGAGGAAGGCGTTTATACGCTTTCCCAGATCACGCCTTTTAAATCTGATCCGGACGATGCGCGGCGTCTTGCTGCATGGAAAGCGGAAGGGCAATGGTATAAGGATCATCAGGCGGATCTTGACCGTCTGTATGACGAATTGGTGCATCTGAGGGATCAGATGGGATCCAAGCTGGGGTATGACGGTTATACACAGCTTGGATATTACCGGATGATGCGTAACTGTTATACGCAAGAGGATGTGGAGAAGTTCCGGGCGGCTGTGGTGAAATATCTGGTGCCGGTAGCTACAGAGATCTATCAGGAGCAGGCGAAGCGTCTAGGGAAGGAATATCCGATGAGCTTTGCGGATAATGCGTTGGCATTCCGTTCTGGCAATGCAAGACCTGTGGGAACGCCGGATGATATTTTGGCGCAGGGCAGGAAATTCTATGATGAGCTTAGTCCTGAGACGAGCGAATTTTTCCGTATGATGCTGGATGGAGAGCTGCTTGATGTGCTGTCCACGGAAGGAAAGGCGGGCGGCGGTTACTGTACCAGTATTCCAGATTATGAAGTACCGTTTATTTTCGCTAACTTTAACGGTACGCAGCATGATGTGGAGGTGGTGACACATGAGGCTGGACATGCTTTTGCAGCATGGATGAATCGGGAACGTGTGCCTCTTTCTGCGGTTTGGCCATCCTTAGAGGCTTGTGAGGTGCATTCTATGTCTATGGAATTCTTTGCATGGAGATGGGCGGAGGGCTTTTTTGGGAAGGATACCCGTAAGTTCTTCTATTCCCATTTATCGGATGCATTGACTTTCATTCCGTATGGTACAATGGTAGATCATTTCCAGCACAGAGTATTCCAGGAGCCGGATCTGACGCCGACGGGAAGGCACGCACTCTGGAAAGAACTGCTTGGTGTTTACATGCCATGGATGCGTCTGGACGGAGAGATTCCTTTCTATGCAGATGGTGAAGGATGGCAGAGGCAGCATCACATTTATGACCGTCCATTCTATTATATTGACTACTGTCTGGCACAGACGGTTGCTCTACAGTTTTGGGCAAGAATTCAGAAGGATCCTCAGGCGGCATGGGAGAAGTATATGGCGTATACGAAACAGGGCGGCAGCGCTGTGTTTACGGAGCTTTTGCAGAACGCAGGACTGGATGATCCGTTTGAGGAAAAATGCTTGCGGGAAGTATGTGCGGCGGCGCGCCAATGGCTGGAGGAGTATGATCTTGAAGGATTAGAGTAGGAAGCATATTATGGAATTCCAATACAGCAGGGAAAGCAGACGGGAAATATTTAAGAAAGGTTTGGGCAGACGGCAGAGTGGAGAAGAGAGTATGACGGACCCAGAAAGACATGATCACAATAAGAGAAATAAAAGAAGCTATCTGAGAGATTTTGAGAAGCATGCAGATGGCAGTTATGTCTATACTGGACAGATCTGGCATGCGGATCCCATCTTGCGGCGTCGGCTGCTTGGAAAGCTCTGGCTTTTGCAGGGGATCATGCTTGTGGCCGTTTTACTGCCTGGTTTCAAAACGACCGCAGGACTTTTAAATACCTACTACGTCATCCTTCCGTATGCATTCTGGTTTCTCTCTGATGTTATTCTCACTTATACGCTGGGTTCTATGACCTTTGGGGGAAACCCGCTGCGGAATTATATTTATGAGCGAAGCGTGGCACAGTATGCGCTGCGCACCGTTTTACCTCTTGCAGGAGCGGGGTTGACAGCAGCTGGAGAACTTATTTTTCTTCTGCGCGGCGGCGTCGGGGAAGGCGGGGGTATATGTCTTCTTTGCTGTGCGGTACAGATCGCAGCTTCCCTGATTGCGGGTAAGAGCAGGCCGGCTGATATCTGGACAATTTAGGGTCCAGAGAATTTCTGGAATCTCCTACTTTCTATTTGACGAGAAACATAAATTTATGTAAAATATATAGGGTAAAATTTAAAAGACAAGGGAGGTTTTTAAAATGAAGAAGAAACATGTAGCATTGCTGTTGTCGATGGCGATGGTATTTTCATTGACTGCATGTGGTGGTGGAAGCGATGCACCGGCAGCCGATGAGACTCCAGTTGAGAGCAGCGATGATGCAGCCGCGCCTGAAGAGGATGCTTCTGAGACGGAAACATCTGATGCAGCGCCTGCTAATGATACGCTGGTAGCCAGTGTTGAACAGGGATTGGAGGGTAAGTTCTCTCCGTATTTTTCTCTGGCTGCCAATGATACGATGATCGATGAGATGGTCCGTGTCTACACGCTGGAGGTTGACCGTGTGGGCAATCCGATTCTCAAGGGCATCGAAGGAGAAACCCGTTCTTATAACGGAACAGATTATACTTATTACACAGCGTCCGATATCGAGATCACAGAGAACGAGGACGGTACTGTTTATTATGATATGACGATCCGCGATGACATTCAATTTACTGATGGCACGAACGCAGATATCGATGACGTAATCTTCGGTATGTATGTTTTGTTGGATCCTACTTATGACGGAAACGCTACCTTGTATTCTACAGCGATCGAGGGAATCGAGGAATACCGCAGTGGTATGGAACCGCTTTACAGCCTGTTGATCAAGGCAGGGGAGAACAACACGGATTTCACAAACTGGGATGAAGCAACGCAGAAGGCATTCTGGGAGACAGATTTCCCGGCAGCACAGCAGGGATTTGCGCAGGCGATCCTGGATTACTGTGTTGCCAACGGTTATGCTGCAGAAGGTGATCCGGTAGAAGTAATCGCTCCTAACTGGGGATTTGAAGGGCTGCCGGAAGGCGCTACCTCTCAGGATTTCTTCGATGCTATGTTAGAGGCTTATGAAGGGGATTACAACGCATTGTCCGAGGCGGAAGCGGCAAATGGCGTTACGATCTTTAGTCTGCTTGACCCGGCTTATCAGGTTGGTGTCGAGACTGGCGAATCTGCACCGAATGTTTCCGGCATTCAGCGTACAGGCGACTACTCCATGCGTGTGGTAGCCGACAAGGTTGACGCGTCCATGATCTATCAGCTGCAGATCCCGATCTCACCGATGCACTATTATGGTGATGAGAGCCTGTATGATTATGAGAATAACAGTTTCGGTTTCCCGAAGGGTGACCTGTCTGGCGTGAAAGAGAAGACTGGTAAGCCGTTAGGTGCAGGACCGTACATCTTTAAGGATTATTCCAATGGTGTGGTTTATATGGATGCAAACCCGAATTATTTCAAGGGTGCACCTAAGATCGCACATTTGAATTTCATGGAAGCAGCGGAGGCGGATAAGGTGACAGGTATCACGGCAGGTACGATGGATATCACGGATCCAAGCTACTCCACCGATGTGGCAAATCAGGTTGCTGAGTTAAACGGCGGCAACGCAGATCTGGATGGTGATGTGATCACAACCAGATTGATTGACTACCGCGGCTATGGTTATGTAGGTCTTGCAGCGAACAATGTGAAAGTAGGGGATGATGGTTCTTCTGAGGAATCCCGCAACTTGCGGAAAGCACTTGCAACTGTAATCTCTGCTTATCGTGATGAGGGTATTGATTCTTACTATGGCAACACTGCATCAGTGATCAACTATCCGATTTCCAATACTTCCTGGGCAGCGCCTCAGGTTACGGATGACGGTTACCAGCTCGCTTATTCCGTAGATGTAGAAGGTAATCCGATCTATACGGATGGTATGTCTGCAGAAGACAAATATGCGGCAGCTTTAGAGGCAGCGCTGGGTTATCTGGAAGCGGCAGGTTACACAGTAGAAGACGGTAAGGTGACGGCGGCTCCGGCAGGCGCGAAGTTGGAGTATGTGGTGAATATCGGTGCAGGAGGCGCAGGAGACCATCCTACGTTCCTGATTCTGAAGAACGCCAGTGATGCTCTTAGTACTATTGGCATCACATTGACGGTCAATGACCTTGCAAATGCAAGTGATCTGTATGCTTCTTACCAGACAGGTGTGGCAGATATGTGGTGTGCAGCATGGCAGGCCGGTACAGATCCGGATATGTATCAGTTGTATCACAGCCTGGGTGCTACTAACTATTATCAGATCGTCGATACAGATTTGGATGAGATGATCGAGGCAGCACGTCTGTCCACAGACCAGACTTATCGTAAGGGCCTTTACAAGGCAGCGATGGAGATCATTATGGATTGGGGCGTAGAACTTCCTGTATATCAGCGTTCTGAGTGTGTGATGCTCTCTACTGAGCGTGTGAACAGAGACACGCTTCCGACTGATATGACTCCTTATCTGTCATGGCAGCAGGAAGTACAGAATTTGGAAATGAAATAAAAAGTAAATTTGGATAAACAGAGGATTCCCTGCTCCGTTGGGGCAGGGAATTTTGTATAGATTTACCTCTCTTTGAAGGGAGCGATACTTTATTGATTGAGAAGGAGGGATAGTTGTGCGTAACTATATCATCAAGCGCATTTTGTTATCGATTCTTATCCTCTTCAGTGTGACATTCATCATCTATGCAGTTCTGCGTTGTCTGCCGGCTTCTTATGTGGAGACGATGGCTATGCAGCTTGCACAGGCGCCGGGTGCAAAGCCCTATGAAGAATGGATCGCACAGCTGAACGCATCTTATGGATTGGATAAGGGTATTATTGCCGGGTATTTTACTTGGCTGGGGGATTTTGCTCAGGGGCATTTCGGAGACAGTTGGAAATTTACAGTTCCGGTGGTTGAGAAATTTCATGACGTGATCTGGATTTCTTTTGTGATGGCGGCCATTTCTTTTATTCTGCAGATTCTGATTGCAATACCGTTAGGTATCATTGCTGCCACCAAACAGTATTCGAAGGCTGACTATGCGATCACGGCAGGCGCTTTGATTGGTATTTCGTTACCATCTTTCTTTTTCGCATCGTTATTGAAATTAGTTTTTGCTGTGAAATTACAGTGGTTTGATGTGTCTGGACTTGTGGGACGTACTTTCGCCCAGATGAATTCCTGGGAACAGTTTTTGGACAAGGCGCAGCATCTGGTTCTGCCTATTGCCACCTTAGTGATTATTTCCATTGGGCCGCTGATGCGTTATACAAGAACCAATATGCTGGAAGTCCTGAATGCCGATTATATACGGACGGCAAGGGCCAAGGGTTTAAGTGAACATACGGTTATCTATAAGCATGCTTTCCGCAATACACTGATTACGCTGGTGACGATCATCGGCGGATCTCTGCCGGGGTTTTTTACCGGTGCGCTGATTACGGAGACGTTGTTCTCTATTCCAGGAATCGGCTGGACTTCTTATCAGTCCATGATTATTGGTGATATCCCGTTCACAATGTTTTATATGACTTTTATTGCTGTTTTGACGTTGGCAAGCAATCTGCTCACCGACATACTTTACGCCGTGGTTGACCCCCGCGTGCGGATCGCTTAGAAAGGAGGAAGATGATATGTCTGATAAGAACAAGATAAACGAACAGGCAAGCGGCGTTTCAGAAGAAACTTTATCGCTAAATGATGACCGTCGTGTGAGAACTCTTTCCCCTGGTGCGTTGGTGGTGAAACGCTTTTTCCGGAACCGTCTGGCGGTGCTGGGATTGGTGATTCTGGCTGTCATGTTTGTGTTTTCTTTTGTAGGCGGCTTGATTTCACCCTATGGGCAGGATGAGCAGTTTTATACTTATACTTATCTGGAAAAGGAATATGTGGGTGTGACGAGGAATGAAGACTTCCGTTACATCTCCGCCGAGGGACAGGAGTTCGGGTCGGCGGCACAGGCGCAGTTTTTGATGGCGCAGATGATGGGCAAGGCGGAGTTTGACTATAAAGATGTAACTTATGGCGTGGTAGAGGAAGGGAAAGATTTCTACGCGATTTCTGTGGATGGATCTGTGATCGCGATTGCCTATAAGGATATTGTAAATGCAGCGGATAATAAGGAAGAGCCGCCTTTTGGTGTAAAGTATGAGGCGCTTAAACTGTATACCAATCAGGGTACGGGAAGTTTCACTGCTGACGGTGCAGAGTATGCGCTGGATGAGGATGGCAATATCCTGCAGGGAGAAGAAGTCATGGGTTATATCAGCCGTTTTGTTGTACAATCGAAGGAGAACGGTGTTGTAATTTCCAGAGATTTCAAGGAAAACTTAGAGCAGGTCCTGGACAATGAGGGTACGGAATTTGTTTATACAGGGGAGGACGGCGAGGAACATAACTATACGATCACCTATGACGCCAGTGCTAAAGTCTGGTCAGTCATGCAAGAGACAGAGACATATGTATACAGCCAGTATGAAGCTCCTTCTGCAACGCATCCCCTGGGGACGGACAGTAATGGTATGGATATGCTGACCCGTTTGATGTATGGCGGAAGAGTGTCCCTGATCATCGGTTTCATTGTAGTCATTATTGAGACGCTGCTGGGAGCAATCTTGGGGGGGATCTCAGGGTATTTCGGTAAATGGGTAGATAATCTGATTATGAGGATTGTGGATATCTTCTATTGTATTCCTTCCATGCCGTTGATTATTATCTTGGGTGCGGCGATGGATGGCATGCGCGTGGATCCGCAAATCCGTATGTTGTATTTGATGCTGGTTCTCGGCATTCTGGGATGGCCTGGGATAGCCCGTCTGGTCCGTGGACAGATCTTGTCTTTGCGTGAGCAGGAGTTTATGACGGCGACGGAGGCTTGTGGAATACGGGTATCCCGTAGGATTTTTAAACACCTGATTCCTAATGTGATCCCGCAGCTGATCGTGACTTGTACAATGAATCTGGGTTCTGTAATGTTAATGGAAGCGACTCTGTCTTTCCTGGGTCTTGGTGTTAAATTTCCCTTTGCTTCCTGGGGCAATATTATTAACGATGTTAAGAACTCCTATGTTTTGACTACGTATTGGTTTATCTGGATTCCGGCAGGTGTGTGTCTTTCACTGGCAGTTCTGGGATTCAACTTCGTGGGGGACGGCCTGCGGGATGCTTTCGACCCCAGAATGAAACGTTAGGAGGGAGTAAAGTATGGCTAAGAATAAACCGGAAGGATATCTTACTGCGAAAGAGTCTCGTAAGATCTCCAAAGAGAATCGTCGTATTACGAATCAGTTTGAGAAGGCGCGTAAGCGCAGGAATGTCCCAGAGTCTGAATACATGACGACGATGCATAACGCTGACAATGCGGTGGAGTTTGATAATCTGCATACGTATTTCTTCACAGATGCAGGTACCGTCAAGTCGGTGGATGGTGTCAGTTTCGATGTACCAGTCGGTAAGACCGTGGGTGTGGTAGGGGAGTCAGGCTGTGGAAAGTCTGTGACCAGCCTGTCCTTGATGCAGTTGATCCAGCGGCCTCAGGGACAGATTGTGGAAGGAGAGATCCGCCTCAATCTGGGCAATGGCAAAGCCTACAATATTGCAAAGACGCCGAATGAGAAAATGATGAACCTGCGGGGAAATCATGTGTCTATGATCTTTCAGGAGCCTATGACCAGTTTAAATCCGGTCTTCCGTATTGGAGAGCAGGTAAATGAGGTTATTTCTCTGCATGACGGAGAAGGAAAGTCCAAGGAGGAGATCAAGGCCCGTACCATTAAACTGCTTGAAATGGTTGGTATCGCGAACAGTGAGGGCGTTTACCAGATGTATCCGCATGAACTGTCCGGCGGTATGCGGCAGCGTGTTATGATTGCGATGGCACTGGCATGCAGTCCAAGGATCATTATAGCGGATGAACCGACCACTGCGTTGGATGTGACTATTCAGGCGCAGATTTTGGACCTGCTTCGGAATCTGAAAGATAAGATTAATTCCTCCATTATGTTGATTACCCATGATCTTGGCGTGATTGCGGAGATGGCAGATTATGTGGTAGTCATGTATGCGGGACGTGTGGTAGAGAAGGGAACGGTACGGGAGATCTTTACCAATCCCTCACATCCCTATACGATTGGGTTGATGGCATCAAAACCGGTGGTTGGCAAACAGGTAGACAGACTTTATTCAATTCCTGGGAAAGTGCCCAATCCTGTTGATATGCCTGATTATTGTTACTATAAAGACCGTTGTGAAATGTGTGTAGAGAGCTGTTCGGGAAAATATCCTGGAGAAATCAGCCTTTCGGAGACACATAAAGTCAGCTGCTATCGATTCTATGACAGAAAGGAGGAGAAATAAATGGCGGATGCACATACCATGACAGAGAAGGAATTCACCCCTGTGACTTACGACCCGCAGTATATTCTGATGGTCAATGCTTTGAAGAAATATTTTCCCATCAAGAGCGGTATGGTTGCTAAGACTGTGGGGTATGTGAAGGCTGTGGACGGCGTTACCTTTAATCTGAAGCGCGGCACGACGATGGGGCTCGTGGGAGAGTCCGGCTGTGGTAAGACCACAACAGGGCGGACCATATTGCGGCTGTCTGGACCGAAGACTGGCGGAGAAGTATTGTTTAACGGCAAGGAAGTCTATGACTTTAACAATAAAGAGATGCGGTCTATACGGACTAAGATGCAGATCATCTTCCAGGATCCATTCTCCAGTCTGTCACCAAGACTGCCTGTGGGTGAAATTATCGGCGAAGCGGTCAGAGAGCATGGATTGGTTAGCAGAGCGGAGTTCAACGACTATATTGATGAGATCATGGATCGCTGCGGTCTGCAGTCTTTTCATAAGGACCGTTATCCTCATGAGTTTTCTGGCGGGCAGAGACAGCGTATCTGTATTGCTCGTGCGCTTGCCTTAAATCCGGAGTTTGTGGTCTGTGACGAGCCCGTGAGTGCACTGGATGTCTCTATTCAGGCGCAGATCATTAATCTGTTGAAAGACCTGCAGGAGCGGTATAAACTGACGTATCTGTTTATTTCCCATGACCTGAGTGTTGTGGAACATATCTCAGATACGGTGGGAGTTATGTATCTGGGCAATCTGGTGGAGTATGGGGAGACGGAAGATATCTTCCGGAATCCGCTGCATCCTTATACAAAGGCATTGTTCTCTGCGATCCCGGTTCCAGATCCTGATGCGAAAATGAACCGGATCGTGCTGGAGGGTACAATTCCTTCTCCGGCGAATCCGCCTTCTGGCTGCAAATTCCATACCCGCTGTGCTAATTGTATGGCGAAATGCAAAGAAGTGGCGCCACAGCAGAAGGAGATTGAACCCGGCCATTATGTAGTATGTCATCTGTATGACAGTGTATGAGCAAAATGCCTGTGCTGACGCTTATGTTTTATTTTAGAAGGAGCTTGTAGCGGGGATGATAGGAGGTGCGGATATGGGCCGGCAGGATGAGTTTGAAGACGACGGACGCATGATTGCCGATATGAGCGGTTTAGAGAGCACCGGTCTGTTTGGCGGACGATCCCATAATTCGTGGAGGAAGCGAAAGCAGGAGAGAAGACAAGACAGTGCCGAATGTGGCGTAGAGGATATCCCTTTCACATGGCAGGAACGTGCGCGTTATATTGTGATGGCGTTAAGTGCAGCGCTTCTGATCGGTGTAGTTTTGTTAAGTGGGATTGCACTTGTCATTTGGTTATTCACCTTGTATGCATAGTTGCAGTACATTAAAAACAAGAAGAAATTTAACGGAATAGCATTGCAAGAATGCTGTGTAAAGTGAAGGAGAATACCTGGGAAACAGGGATTCTCCTTGATTTTTTTTGAATCAAAATTTTAAAAAGACTTGACAAAATAACACCTTTTTTGATAGTATAGTAGAGATTTTTGGAGGGACGATGGTGTTGCTCTGGACGACGCTATGGTTCCTTTCTTTCGTTTAGCGTATGGAGAGTGCAGAGATTTTGTAATAGGCTGGGCACTTCCTGTAGCAGGAATGGTAATCATAGAAAGCATGCAGAACAGCGCTTTCTATTTATTTAAAGAAGGAGACTTTAGCATGGTAAAGTATGTGGCGAAACGAATCCTATTGGCAATCGTGACGATTTGGGCGGTTGCTACCCTTACTTTTTTTCTGATGAACATGGTTCCCGGCGGACCCTTCCTTTCTGAGAAGGCGATCAGTCCGCAGGCCACCGCCGCTCTGGAGGCGAAATATGGCCTGGACAAACCCCTGATGCAGCGATATGTAACCTATATGAAAGATGCCTTACATGGTGATTTCGGGGACAGCCTGAAGCAGCGGGGACGTACAGTTATGTCCATTATTGCCATGAAATTTCCAGTATCGGCACGGGTTGGCGGAATCTCTGTTCTGGTGGCGTTATGTCTGGGAGTTCCTCTGGGATGTATGGCAGCGCTGAAGAGAGGTAAATTTCTGGATAGTCTGATCAGCGTGATCTCAACTTGTGGTATTGCGGTTCCCAGTTTTGTGGTTTGTACGCTGCTCATGTATGTGTTGGGCGTGAATCTAAAGCTGCTGCCTACCAAGGGACTTTCCGGGTGGAAGAATTATATTATGCCAGTCATTGCACTGTCTTTCTATCCGACCGCATACATAATGAGACTGATGCGTTCTTCTATGCTTGACGTGTTAGGGCAGGATTATATGCGGACAGCCAAGGCTAAGGGTGTGGCAGGTTTCTGGATTATGTTTAAACATGCCCTGCGTAATGCGATTTTACCAGTAGTGACTTATGTTGGTCCCATGCTGGCTTACACAGTGACAGGAAGTTTTGTTGTGGAGAAGATTTTTGTTATTCCGGGTCTGGGCGGAGAATTTATCGGCGCCATTGGTGGACGCGATTATACATTGATCATGGGTACTACGATTTTCCTGGCAACGCTGATCGTTATCATGAATGTGATCGTAGACATTGTTTATAAGCTGGTTGACCCAAGGATCAAGTTGAAATAGTAGAAGAACATGAAAAAGCTCTATGACGGCAGGGAATGTCGTACAGGAGGGAGTAAATGTGAAAGGGAATGCCCAAAGCAGGGCATTTGCCACATAGATTTGGGATGTCGCCTTGCGGCATCATGGAGGTTAGTATGAAGCAAAATCCATTGAGCTTTCAGTTAAAACTAAATCCGGAGGATTTTCTTCCGGCTACCGAAGAGGAGAAGCAGAGTCAGGTTGTTATGCGTGAGAGCGTCAGCTTTTGGAGAGATGGTATGCGTCGCTTCAAGAAGAATAAGGTGGCGATGGTGAGCCTGATTATTATTATTCTAGTCATGATCTTTTCTTTTATTGTTCCGATTTTTTATCCTTACAGTTATAAAGAACAATTTAAGGGAGCTAACCATCTGGCACCGATGGAATATTCTGCGGAGGAACAGGCAAGGATTGATGCGGGTGAGAAGGTGTTCCCGCACATCTTCGGGACGGACAAGATGGGTCGTGACTATGCCATCCGTGTGATGATGGGAAGCAGGATCTCTCTAGTGGTAGGATTGATCGCGACAGCAATCATTCTTGTCATCGGTTCGCTGTATGGTTCCATTGCAGCATTTTTTGGTGGAAAGGTGGACCTTATCATGATGCGTATCGTGGATATTATTTATACGATACCGGATATCCTGTTGATCGTGCTATTGTCCTTTGCATTAAAAGCGCCGCTCGATACGCTTAAAGATGCGCCGGGAATGGGCTGGGTAGGCATTGTAGGAAAGAACCTGATCAGTATCTTCATTGTGTTTGCCTTGCTCTATTGGGTTGGTATGGCCCGCATGGTGAGAAGTCAGATTCTGACATTAAAAGAGAGTGAGTATGTGACTGCAGCAAGAGCGCTGGGTGTGAGTAATGGCAAAATCATCCGTAAGCATCTGTTGACAAATTGTATAGGTATTTTGATCGTAACGACGACACTGCAGATTCCGTCTTCTATTTTTACAGAAAGTTTCCTGAGTTTTCTGGGTATGGGTGTAGCGGTACCGCTGCCTTCCCTGGGAAGTCTGGCTAGCGATGCGCTGAATGGTATTAATACGTACCCGTATCTGCTTTTTATCCCGTCAGTTTTGATCAGTTTGATCATCTTAAGCTTCAATCTGCTGGGGGATGGACTCAGGGATGCGTTTGACCCGAAATTAAAACACTAGGAAAGGCGGTTTGGGAATATGTCGGAATATCTTGTTGATATCAAAAATGAACGGCTTTCTTTTTTCACTCCTGCCGGAGAGGTAAAGGCGCTGAATGATGTGTCCATCCATATGCGGGAAGGAGAAGTGCTGGGAATCGTGGGAGAGAGCGGTTCTGGAAAATCTGTGACAGCCTACAGTCTGATGGGGCTGACTGCACATCCGGGAAGACTGATCGATGGTACGCTCCACTTTAACGGACATCAGATTGAAATGATGTCAGAGAAAGAAATGCGAAAGATCAGGGGGAATGAAGTATCTATTATTTTCCAGGATCCTATGACAAGTTTAAATCCGGTCTATACGATCGGGAATCAGATTATGGAGGCAGTTTTGCTCCATACAGATAAGAATAAGGCACAGGCGAAGGAGAGAGCCAGAGAGCTTCTGGAGCTGGTAGGTATCAATGAGCCTGATAAAAGATTAAGACAGTATCCGCATGAGTTGTCGGGCGGCATGCGTCAGCGTGTCATGATCGCTATGGCGTTAGCTTGCGAACCAAAGCTGCTGATCGCGGATGAGCCAACTACAGCGCTGGATGTGACTATCCAAGCCCAGATTCTGGAACTGATGATGGAATTGAAGGATAAGCTTGGAATGGCAATCATTATGATCACACATGATTTGGGCGTAGTTGCCAGTATGTGTGAGCGGATTGCAGTTATGTATGCAGGTAAGATTGTGGAGTATGGTACCGCAGATGATATTTTCTATGAACCAAAGCACCAGTATACGAAAGGCTTGATCCGTTCTATTCCGAGACTGGATACGAAGGAGCATGAGAGACTGGTACCCATCGAAGGTACCCCGGTGGATATGTTGAATCCTCCGGCAGGGTGTCCTTTTGCACCCCGGTGTGATGCCTGTATGAAGATCTGCCTGCGGGAAATGCCGCCAGTGACTCATTTCGGAAGAGTACATTATACCCAGTGCTGGCTGAACCAGAAGGATGAATTTGAGAAAGGAGCCGCAAATGAGTGAGAAATTAGTACAGGTAGAGCATTTACGCCAGTATTTTCCGGGCGGCGGTTTAGGAAAGCATAAGAAATATATTCAGGCGGTCGATGATGTCTCTTTTACCATTGAAAAGGGAGAGACGCTGGGGCTGGTAGGGGAATCAGGCTGCGGCAAGACTACAACAGGCCGTACTTTGCTGCGGTTATATGAGCCGACGGGGGGGCGCTTTGTTTACAATGACGATGTGATCTTCGACGTGGAGAAGAAGCAGTATGCAGATATGCTGCCTTACCGCAAGAAAATGCAGATTGTATTCCAGGATCCTTATGCCAGTTTAGATCCGCGTATGACGATCGGTGATATTGTAGGGGAGGCCATTGATGTGCACAAGATGGCTTCTAACAAACAGGAAAGATATGAAATTATTATAGAAATGCTGCGGCGTGTCGGACTGAATTCTGAACATGCGAACCGGTATCCGCACGAGTTTTCCGGTGGTCAGAGACAGCGTGTGGGTATTGCCAGGGCGCTGGCGGTGCGGCCAGAATTCATTGTCTGTGATGAGCCGATTTCGGCATTGGATGTTTCCATTCAGGCGCAGGTTATCAATATGTTTGAGGATCTTCAGGAAGAGATGGGGTTGACCTATCTGTTTATCGCCCATGATCTGTCTGCGGTTAAACATATATCGAACCGGATTGGCGTTATGTACCTGGGAAGAATGGTGGAGCTGGCGGACAGTTATGAGCTGATCACAAGGCCGCTGCATCCTTACACAAAGAGCTTGATCTCAGCGATTCCGATCGCGGATCCTAAGATGGCGAGAGGAAGCAAACGAATCGTGCTGGAGGGAGATGTACCCAGTCCTTTGAATCCGCCTTCCGGGTGCCGTTTCCGTACCAGGTGTCCTTATGCAGATGAAAGCTGCGCAGCACAGGTACCTGAGTGGCGTGAGGTGGAAAAAGGTCATTTTGCAGCCTGTCACCATATTGACAAATGCAATTAAATGTGATAAACCGATATAGGCTTTTCATAGCCTGTATAGTTTATAATAAACTTTTCAATTCTAATTCTAAGAGGAGGAAAAATTATGAAGAAGAGAGTAGTTTCACTCTTACTGGCAGCGACTATGGTATTAAGTCTGACAGCATGCGGCGGCAGTGATGCACCGGCGGCGGATTCTGCACCGACAGAAGAGAGCACAGATGCAGCAGCGGACGAAACCACAGAGGCAGCTGGTGATGAGGCAGCAGAAGGACAGACTTCAACAGGAGAGAAAATCCTTTCCGTTCAGGTTGGTCCTGACCCTGAAACCATCGATCCTGCACTGAACAGTGCGGTAGACGGCGGTAACATGTTACTGCATTCCTTTGAATGTCTACTGGCAGTAGATGAGGAAGGCAAGTTGATTCCTGGACAGGCAGAGAGCTGGGAGACAAGTGAAGACGGTCTTACATGGACTTTCACGTTAAGAGACGGCCTGAAGTGGTCTGATGGTTCTGATTTGACAGCCAATGATTTCGTATATAGCTGGAAGAGAGTATGCGATCCTATGGTAGCAGCTCCTTATGCTGAGACAGTACTTGGTATGGTAGAGGGATTCAGTGAGGCAGTTGCAGGTGATCTGGATGCTCTGAAAGTAGAAGCAACAGATGATAAGACACTGGTGGTTACGCTGTCCAGTCCTTGTTCTTATTTCGGCAGCCTGGCAGCATTCGCAACTTTAAGCCCTGTTCAGCAGGCGACTGTAGAAGCGAATGGTGATGCATGGGCAACCGCAGCAGAAACTTATATCTGTAATGGTCCTTTTTATGTATCTGAGTGGGTACCTGGTTCCCACATCCTGATGAGTAAGAATCCTAACTACTGGAATGCAGGTGCAATCAAGCTGGATGGTATCAAATGGAACCTGATCGAAGATGCCAATGCATCTTACAGTGCATACCAGACAGGGGAAGTTCTTATGATTAAGGACGTTCCGACAGAGGAAATTCCTTCTTTGGAAGGTAACGGTGAGTTCTTTGTAGATCCGATCATTGGTACTTACTACCTGAGCCTTAACACACAGAAAGAGCCTTTCAACGATCCTAAGGTTCGTAAGGCATTGAGCCTTGCAATTGACCGTGAGTATGTTGCGAACACTTTGATGCAGGGTACTTATTCTCCGGCAAGCAACTTCATGGGTCCTGGCTGGATCGATACAGACGGAAGTCAGTTCATGGAAAATGCAAACGGTGGTCAGCCTTACATTGACACAACAACTTACGATGCAAACCTGGAAGAAGCGAAGGCTCTGTTAGAGGAGGCTGGCTATCCGGGTGGGGAAGGTTTCCCTTCCATTACGTATTCTACCAATGATACTGGTTACCACAAGGTAGTTGCTGAGTACTTACAGCAGGCATGGGCAGAGCTTGGTATCGATTTGTCTGTAGAGATCGTAGAGTGGGCAAGTTTCACACCTATGAGACGTAACGGAGACTATGAGTCATCCCGTAACGGTTGGGTAGGAGACTACAGCGATCCTTCCAATATGCTGGATCTGCTTTACTCCACCAACGGTAACAACGATGGTAAGTTCAACAACGCTGAGTATGATGCAGCTATGGACACATCCAGAACAACATTGGATGCAGCAGAGCGTTCCGAAGCGCTTCACACAGCAGAAGATATTCTGATGGAAGAAGCTGGATGTATTCCGGTAGCTTACTACAATGACTTCTGGTTACAGAGCCCGAAGATTATTGGTTCCTGGCATTCACCTTATGGTTACTGGTATTTCATGTATGCGGATATTACCGATGGCACAGCTGCGGCTGAAGATGCAGAGGCAGAGGCGGATGCAGCTGAGTAAAGAGAATTGAATCTTTTACTGAAATGAATAAAAGGACAGGCATGATTGTAGATTGTGCCTGTCCTTTTTTTCTGTCATAGGAAAACACGCCCTATGATAGAAGGGGGATGCGCAGCTTCGCGCACGGAACGAAAGCAGCGTTTGTCAGAGAGGTTGGATGTGAGAGTATACGCAGTGCATTTTTGTTTTATGGGAAGTGGTGGAATACTGTAGAGATTTGTTGAGAAGTGCAGCGTGCAGCAGGTCAGTGCGATGCCTTAAGGTTCCATAGTATTCTTCTATTGTTTATAATGGTTTATGTCGGAACGCGTCAACAAACCGGCATACCGTGGCCTTAACAGACCAATTAGGAATATGGAGGAGTACTTATGGAGACATTAAATGTGACAGCGGCGAGAGATCAGAAACAATTTTACAAACTTCTGGATAATCTGATTAGTACTAACAAGGAGTTCCAGATTATGATAACGGTTCCTTCGGGAGCAAAGGAAGAAATGCCACAAGAGGCGGATAAAATAGCTATGCCATTCACAGCAAGGGACCTGGAAAAGGATGTAACGGACATGATCCATGAGATCGGTGTTCCTGCACATATTAAGGGATATCAGTATCTTCGAGAGGCGATCATGATGTCTGTGGAGGATGTAGAAATGCTTGGCTCTATTACGAAAGTGCTTTATCCAACGATTGCAAAGAAGTATCAGACTACGCCAAGCAGAGTGGAGCGGGCTATTCGGCATGCGATCGAGGTAGCCTGGTCAAGAGGAAGAATGGAGACGTTGGATGCCTTGTTTGGCTATACGATCAATACCGGTAAGGGAAAGCCTACCAACTCAGAATTCATTGCATTGATTGCAGATAAGATCAGACTGCAATACCGGCACTGAGAAAGCACACAAAGAAACACATATTTTCAAAATAACCCTTTAATTGCCTTTCGAAATGCTGTATAATAACAATCAATGACTGGCGAAGACAGGACAATTTATATTTTGGAGGGTTAGTATGAAAAATATTTTGTTTGTTGCATCGGAGGGAGTTCCTTTTATTAAAACGGGCGGGCTGGCAGATGTGATCGGTTCTCTGCCAAAGTGTATTGACAAGGAGTATTTTGACATCAGAGTGATATTGCCTAAGTACACCTGCATGAAGCAGGAGATGAAGGATAAGCTCACTTATAAGACGCATTTTTACATGGATTTTCATTGGAAAGAAGAATATGTAGGAATTCTTGAGGCAGAAGTTGAGGGCGTGAAGTACTATTTCATTGATAATGAAGCTTTCTTTGGTGGTTTTAAGCCTTATAGTGATAATGCTTTGTTTGAAATTGAGAAGTATGCATTTTTCTGTAAAGCAGCGTTGTCTATTCTGCCAGTAATTGATTTCAGGCCTGAGCTGATTCATTGTCATGATTGGCAGACTGGGTTGATTCCAGTATATCTTAAAGAGCGGTTCCAGGGTGGTGATTTCTATAGGGGTATCAAGACAGTCATGACGATACATAATCTGAAGTTCCAGGGTAAGTGGAGCGTGAAAGAAGTCAAGGAGATTACAGGACTGCCGGATTACTTCTTTACATCTGACAAGCTGGAGGCTTACAAGGATGCCAATCTTCTAAAGGGAGGTTTGGTTTACGCAGATGCGATCACTACTGTAAGTGATACCTATGCGGAAGAGATTAAGACGGCTTTCTATGGAGAAGGGCTGGATGGTCTGATGCGTGCAAGAGCAGCAGATTTAAGAGGAATCGTTAACGGGGTTGATTATACTGATTTCAGTCCGGAAGCAGACAAGAATATTGAATATAATTACAATGCAGTGAATTTCCGTAAGGAGAAAGTTAAGAATAAGCGTGCGCTGCAGGCGGAATTGGGCTTGAATCAGGATGACAAGGCGATGATGATCGGTATTGTATCTCGTCTGACTGACCAGAAGGGATTTGATCTGATTGCTTATGTGATGGATGAGCTGTGTCAGGATAATGTACAGATTGTAGTATTGGGTACGGGGCAGGAGCAGTATGAAAATATGTTCCGTCATTATGATTGGAAGTATCACGGTAAAGTGTCTGCAAATATTTATTATTCCGATGCGTTATCCCATAAGATTTATGCAGCAAGCGACGCGTTTCTGATGCCTTCCTTATTTGAGCCCTGTGGGTTGAGTCAGTTGATGTCTCTGCGTTATGGTACACTGCCGATTGTGCGTGAGACAGGCGGATTGAAAGACACGGTAGAACCATACAATGAGTATGAAGGAACAGGTACAGGATTCAGTTTCACAAATTATAATGCGCATGAGATGCTTGGCACGATTCGCTATGCAGAACATATCTATTATGATAAGAAACGTGAATGGAATAAGATCGTAGACCGGGCGATGGCAGTAGATTTTTCATGGCATGTGTCTGCGAAGAAATATCAGGAGATGTATGACTGGCTGATCGGTTAACATTTCATAAAAAGAGAGCAGAGCAAGCAGCCAGATCTGTCAGTACAGGAAGGATTGTCTGACAGATCGTCTTGCTTGCTCTTTTCCCGTCTCTCTTCACTTGTGGTAACGCGGAGGTATGCATGGGCGGACAAAAGAAACAGAATAATTTTGTGCTTCAGGCAGGAATTCTGGCAGCGTCTGGCATGATCGTGAAAGTAATCAGCCTGATTTACCGCAGTCCGCTTTTGAGTATCATCGGTTTGGAGGGCAATGGATATTACAGCACAGCGATCAATATCTATACGATCATTCTTTTGATCTCGTCTTACAGTATTCCCTCAGCCATTTCGAAAGTGATTGCGCAGAAGCTGGCTTTTAAAGAGTACCGCAACGCGCAGCGTGTGTTTCAGTGCGCGCTGGTTTATGTGCTGGTGGTAGGAGGGGCGGCGGCGGTCTTTACGTTTGCGGCAGCTCCCTTTCTGATGAGTAAAAGTGAGAATTCGATCGTTGCACTGCGGGTACTTGCACCGACGATTTTCTTTTCAGGTTTGTTAGGAGTACTGAGAGGTTACTTTCAGGCGCATGGTTCCATGCTCCACACTTCGTTGTCGCAGATTCTGGAGCAGATTTTAAACGCGGTAGTCAGTATTCTGGCGGGCTATCTGTTGATTAAGATGGTGGCGGACCAGAGTGAGACTACGCAGGCAGTCTATGGTTCGGCAGGAAGTGCACTTGGAACAGGGGCAGGTGTGGTGACGGCACTGCTGTTTATGTTTGGTATGTATATGTTAAACCATAGGACGATCAACCGGCGTATGAAGCATGACAGGTCGGGGCAGTTGGACAGTTATGGAGAGATTTTCAAACTGATTTTTACCATTGTTACGCCATTTATCCTGAGTACGTTTATTTATAATTGCTCCACCGTTGTTAATATGGATACCTATTATAGGATTCTGATCGAGTATAAGAAAGCGGATTCAGTGACGGCGCATATTGATTATGGTATTTTTGCAACGCAGGCAGTGGCGGTTGTCAATATTCCGATTGCGATTGCTTCGGCGATGTCTTCTGCGACGATACCGAGCGTGTCAACCACTTTCATACGCAAAGAATACAGAAAAACGAGGGAACAGGTGGCGAAGGCCATCCGTATGACGATGTTAATTGCGATACCGGCGTCCGTAGGACTGCTTCTGCTTGCCAAGCCGATCATGTATTTTATCTTTCCTCAGAAAGAGGCGCTGGATAAGGCGTCAGGGCTGTTGGCGGCATTGTCTATTACGGTGGTTCTATACTGTTTATCTACGCTGACGAATGCTGTGTTACAGGGGATCGGCAAGGTAAACACACCAGTGATCCACTCGGCAGTTGCGCTGGTGATCCAATCAGCAGGGCTGGCGCTTCTATTATGGTTTACGGATTTGAATCTGTATGCGCTTGCCTGTGCCAATATTATCTATTCGTTTGTCATGTGTATTCTGAATCAGATTTCGGTCAGAAGAGAGCTGGGATATAAGCAGGAAGTCGTGAGAACTTTTATACTGCCTTTTATTTCTTCCCTGGTGATGGGAGCGGCAGCGTACGGTGTGTATCATCTTTTGTATAGAATATTGCCTGTCAGCAGGGCCGCGCTTTTGGTAGCGATTGGGATTGGGGCTATGATCTATTTTGCTATGATTCTTCTGACCGGCGGGATCAGGGAGAAGGAATTGAGAACGTTTCCGAAAGGAGCCATGCTGGTGCATTTTGCAAAAAAGCTGCATCTGTTGAAATAGAAGGGCATAACGGTCTGTCTGAACGATACAGGTATTTAGTCCAAAATAAAAATGAAAACCTCGCATAAATGATTGTCCAAATACAAATACTGTTTGAGACAATCATTTTTAATTTCAGGAGGTAGAATCATATGGCTAATTTGTCAGAGTTAGATTTACAGAATCTTCGTCACCTTATGGGCGGCTATGATGTGACACATTGCAAGATGAAAGAATATGCAGAGTGTGCATCTGACACGAAGGTGAAACAGTTTTTCGAGAAAGGCGCGCAGTCTGCGAAGCAGAATAAGCAGCAGTTGATGGAGTATTTAAGATAAGAAAAGGAGACCGTATTATGCAGATGGAAGAAAAGACAATGGTAGCAGATACCCTGACCGGTATCAACGGGGAATTGGTGCGCTTCGGTGAGATGATTGCACAGACAGAGAATAAGGAATTAAAGCAGACGTTGAAACAGTTTCGTAATGCCTGTGAACAGTCCCAGGAAGAGCTGTATCAGATTGCACGGGAGAAATCTTATTATGTACCGGCGGCGAAAGCGACGCAGGAAGAGATTGACCATGTAAGATCCCTGTTCACTTCCAGCACACTTTGAGTGTATTTTTTTAGCAAGACAGTCTCTGAGGGCAATGGCACTTTGCTTATGCCCTTAGAGACTGTTTGTTATTGAAAAGAGGCAGCACTACTTAGAAACTTGTTCGATCGTGGAAATATCTGAATCGATTGCCATTGAGTAATTGGTGTAGTATACGACGAATCCTGGTTTTGCGCCGGCGGGCTTTTTAACATGTTTTTTTTGGATGTAATCAATTTCTACTTTTGCCTGATCACGGCCTTTGGAGTAATAGGCGGCCAGACGGGCGGCTTCCTCGAAAGTCCGGTCGGGCAGTTCCTGGCCTTCTGTCTTGACAATTACATGGGAACCGGCTTTTTTCTTGGCATGGAACCACCAGTCATTGCCGGTAGCAAATTTAAAAGTTAATTCGTCATTTTGGAAATTGTTTTTGCCTACATACATATGGAAACCGTCGCTGCTTAAGTAGTGGAAAGGCCTGCTGGTTGTCTTTGCTTTTTTCGTACCGCCTTTTCTGCGGATATATCCGCTTTCGATCAGTTCTTCCTTGATCTGAACGAGATCTTCCTCCTGCATGGCGATATCTAAGGAGGCAAGGATCGATTCCAGATGTTCAATCTCTTCTTTAACCTGTACTGTTAGTTCTGAGAGCGCTTCATAGGTTCTTTTTAGTTTTCCGTATCTTTCAAAATATTTTTGGGAGTTTTCCTGTGGAGTAAGTGTTGGATCCAGAGGAATCGTGATGGTTTTGTTGGTATAGTAATTAAGTGCCTCCATAGACTTTGCCCCGGATGCAATATGATAGCCGTAGGTATTGATCAATTCCCCATAAATTTTGTATTTGTCTTTCTTCTCAGTATCTTGCATCTGTCTTATCTGCAGGTCATACTTTTTTACGTTGCGTTCTAAAGCGGTCTGTACTATCTTGCGCAGATCTACGGACTTCTGCCGGATGCGGGTTACGACGCTGCGCTCTGCGTAGTACTGTTCTAAGACGCTGCTGATGGAATCGCAGGGTTTGCTTGTCTTATCAGCATAAAGGGTCAATGGCAGCGATGAAAATTCAATCGGCTCCCTGCCATCGTAGAGGATAGAAGGTGTAAATGTGCCTTCTATGACTTGCTGCATCATCTTAGCAAGAGCGTCATGTAGCGCGTGTAAAGCGGCGTCTTCCAGTACGTTGGCAGGCAGATCTGCATCGATGCAGGAGCGGTAACACAGTTCCTGCGCGATAATAGGAGAAAGGCCTGTGTAAGAAGAGTAGAGCGCCTTATAAGATGCCATGGGTTTTGAACGCATATGGCCGCAGAAATCTCCATAAGTTAGAATGTCGCCAGTGTATTGCGGGCAGAAGCGGAGTGGATTCCATTTATTCTGGGTCTGAGGGATGAAGTAGTCTCTGCCAGGCAGTACTTCACGGACCGAACTGATCATGCCGGAAATATGTTTGATACTGTCTATGATCCTGTCTGTTTCATCACAGAAGATGATGTTACTGTGTTTGCCCATCACCTCGACAATCAATTTCTTGCGGCATAGATCGCCTAATTCATTCAGATGTTCCAGTTCCAGATGCAGAATACGTTCCAAACCCGGCTGCGTAACTGTGAGGATACGGGCATTCTGTAAGTGCTTGCGCAGAAGCATGCAGAATCCAGGTGCAGTCATTGGACTTTGTTTGTTAGACTGCGTCAGGTAGACCAAAGGCAGGGAAGCGTCTGCGGATAACAGGAGCCGGTATTGGGAGCCGTTGTTCTTTATGGTTAGAAGTAGTTCATCACTTTCGGGCTGGGCAATTTTATAGATCCGGCCGCCAGAAAGTGTTTCTTTCAGTTCCGCTACAATATTTGCAATGGTAATACCATCAAAAGCCATGATTGGGTTCCTTTCTGTTGTAATATAGGAAAATCCTTCCTTTATTCGGATTCGCGAAACAAAGCAAACGAATCCTGCAAAATTAATTTGCTAAACAAATTAATTTTTTTATGGTATAGGAAATTTCTACGCTTATTCGAGTTCGCGAAGCGAATCTCGTAAACGAGCTATGCTCGTTTTTTTATTGTATAATAACTGCAGGGAATTTTCAACTTTCTTGACTACTTCCTACAATTAATCTATAATGAAATTTGTACGCAGTGACAGGTCTACGGTCAGGCATTTAGGGGCGTACCGATAATACAGGAAAGGTATGTATACGACTATGATAAAGAGTATGACCGGTTTTGGCAGATGTGAGATTGCCAGAGGAGAACGTAAGATCAGTGTTGAAATGAAATCTGTCAATCATAGATATCTGGATGTAAGTATCAAGATGCCAAAGAAACTGAACTTTTTTGAGACGGCGATACGAGGAGAATTAAAGAATTATGTCCAGAGGGGCAAGGTTGATATTTTCATCAATTACGAAGATTATACAGAGAGTAATGTGTGTGTAAAGTACAATAGGGAACTTGCGGCGGAATATATGAGTTATCTGAGTAAGATAGCGGAGGACTTTTCCCTGGACAATGATATCCGTGTTTCTGCGCTGTCAAGATATCCGGAAGTATTGAGTATGGAAGAGCAGACTGCGGATGAAGAGGAATTGTGGCAGCTGCTTGCGGAAGCAGTCCGTGGCGCGGCAGAAGGGTTTGTAGAGACCAGAGTAAAGGAAGGAGAGAACCTGAAACATGACTTAATCGATAAGCTGGATGGTATGCTGGCACATGTAGATTATATCACAAAGCGTTCCCCACAGATCATAACGGAATACAAGCAGAAGCTGCGGGATAAAGTAGCCGAGCTTTTGGAAGACGCGAATGTGGATGAAAACAGGCTTCTTATGGAAGTGACGATCTTTGCGGATAAAGTATGTGTGGATGAGGAGCTGGTTCGTCTGCAAAGCCACATTGAGACGACAAAGGAAAATCTTCTGCAGGGTGGCAGCATTGGGCGTAAACTGGATTTTATCGCACAAGAGATGAACCGGGAGGCGAATACGATCCTGTCTAAGACAAATGATCTGGAAATATCAAATCGTGCGATTGAGCTGAAGACAGAGATCGAGAAAGTGCGTGAGCAGATTCAGAATATTGAATAAACATCTCGACGTTGATGTCGGGGAAAGAGGATCATGTAGTTATGGGAAGACTGATTCATGTAGGATTCGGCAATGTAGTAAATACAGGTAAGATCATCGCGATTGTCAGCCCGGACTCAGCACCGATCAAACGGATGGTTCAGAAGGCAAAAGAGGCAGGAATGGCGATCGACGCGACACAGGGACGCAAAACAAAAGCAGTGCTGGTGATGGAGAACAGCCAGCTTGTATTATCGGCATTACTTCCGGAGACTATTTCCGGCAGAGTCCAGATGGAAGGCGGCGAAGCAGATGAAGCGTAAGGGTATTTTGATTATTATTTCTGGTTTTTCGGGAGTGGGAAAAGGGACCCTGGTGAAAAGGCTGGTAGAGAAATACGACAGTTATGCCTTGTCCATTTCTGCAACAACGAGAGAACCTAGGCCGGGTGAAGTGGACGGCAGAGAATATTTTTTTCTTTCAAAGGAAGCGTTTGAGAACAAGATTAAAGAAAATGGGCTGATTGAGTATGCCTGTTACTGTGACAACTATTACGGGACGCCAAGAGAATATGTGGAGCGCCAGCTTGAGGATGGCAGGGATGTTATTCTGGAGATCGAGATTCAGGGAGCATACAAGGTAAAAAAGCAGTATCCGGATGCCTTGACACTCTTCGTTATGACACCTGATGCGGGAGAATTGAGGTACAGGCTTGAGAGCAGGGGGACAGAGAGTGAGGCAGTGATTGAGAAGCGCATGCAGCGCGCTGCGAAGGAAGCACTTGGTATCAAAGAATATGAATATATTGTGGTGAACGATAAACTGGAGAAATGTGTTGATGAAGTTCACAGGATCATTATGGCGGCACATAATGCTGCCCATAGGAATATGGAATTTATCGATAATATCAGGAAAGAATTAGAAGGAGGAGAGTAAGCATGTTACATCCATCATATGCAGATCTGATCAATGTAGTAAACAGCGGGGTAGAGGAAGGAGAGGATCCTGTCGTAAACAGCAGGTATTCTATCGTGATGGCTACTTCTAAGAGGGCAAGGCAGATTATTGCGGGTGACGAAACGCTTGTGAATGACAAAGGGAAAAAAGCGCTGTCTGTCGCTGTGGAAGAATTAAACCAGGGTAAGATTAAGATTCTTGGTGAAGAAGAGAAAGAAGAAGAAACAGAAGTATAAATGAGATGGCAGAGAGACTGAAATGAAAAAGAAAATATTGTTCGTATCCCTCGGCTGCGATAAAAATCTGGTCGATTCTGAGATGATGCTGGGAATGCTAGCGAAGCACGGGTATGAATTTACTGATGATGAGCAGGAGGCAGACTTTGTGGTGGTTAATACCTGCTGCTTTATCAATGACGCGAAAGAGGAAAGTATTAATACGATCCTGGAGATGGCGGAATTAAAGAAAAGTGGTGCGGTCGAGGGACTGGTTGTGACAGGCTGTCTTGCACAGCGTTATCGGGAAGAAATCCAGACAGAGATTCCGGAGGTGGATGCTATTCTGGGTACGGCTGCGATCGATGAGATTGTGAGAACGATAGATGGCGTCTTTCAGGGAGTGAAAGAGAATCACTATAAGAGCCTGGAGGAGAAACCGTTGACTGGAGTGGAACGTGTTGTGACCACAGGAGGTCATTTCGCTTATCTGAAGATTGCGGAGGGATGCGATAAGCATTGTACTTACTGCATTATTCCAAAAGTGCGGGGAAATTACCGCAGTGTGCCTATGGAACATCTGCTTGAAGAGGCGGAGATGTTGGCTGACAGAGGGGTCAAGGAACTGATCCTCGTAGCACAGGAGACGACGCTGTACGGGATGGACTTGTATGGGCACAAAGCACTGCCGGAATTGCTTCACAGACTCTGCAAAATCAATGGTCTGTACTGGATTAGGATCTTGTATTGCTATCCGGAGGAAATAGATGATGACCTGATCAGGACGATACAGCAGGAGAATAAGATTTGTCATTATCTGGATCTTCCGATTCAACATGCCTCTGACAACATACTCAGACGGATGGGACGCAGGACAGACAAGAGGCAGTTAGAAAATATCATCGCTGCACTGCGGCAGAGGATTCCGGATATTTGTCTGCGGACAACGTTGATTACTGGATTTCCGGGAGAGACACAGGAAGAACATGAGGAATTGCTTGATTTTGTAGACCGGATGGAATTTGACCGGCTGGGAGTCTTTCTTTATTCGCAGGAAGAAGATACACCTGCGGCGCTTATGGGAGGACAGATCGCTGAAGAAGTCAAACAAGATAGGTATGCGCAGCTCATGGAGCTACAGCAGGAGATTGCCTTTGAGGCGGCACATAACATGGTTGGCAGAGTAGTTGATGCGATGATTGAGGGCAGGATTACGGAAGAGGATGCATATGTGGCGCGAACCTATAAGGACGCGCCGGGTGTGGATGGATTCCTTTTTGTGAATGCACGACGGGAGCTGATGACCGGAGATTTTGTGAAAGTAAGGGTTACAGCCTCAAATGAATATGATCTGATTGGAGAGTTAGAAGATGAATTTACCGAATAAACTGACAATGTTTCGTGTGATTTTAATTCCTTTTTTCGTAGTCTTTTTGCTAGTTGACATAACATCTTATGATAAATGGATTGCGCTTGGTATTTTTATCATCGCCAGTCTGACAGATCTGCTGGATGGAAAGATTGCCAGAAAATATGATCTGGTGACGAATTTTGGCAAGTTCATGGATCCACTGGCGGATAAGCTGCTTGTGTGTTCGGCGTTGATCTGTCTGGTGGAACTTGCAAAAATACCGGCATGGATTGTTACTATCATTATTGCCAGAGAATTTATCATAAGTGGTTTCCGGTTGGTTGCTTCGGACAATGGTGTTGTGATCGCGGCGAGCTATTGGGGCAAGTTTAAGACTACGTTCCAGATCATCATGATTTGTCTGATGATAGCGGATATTGCACAGCTCCAGATTCTAACCATGATCGTCATGTGGATAGCTGTGGTGTTGACGATAGTATCTTTAGTGGACTATTTGGCTAAGAATAAGGATGTTATGAAAGAGACGAAGTAGATATTGTGAAGAATCTACAGCTGAGCAGGGATTGCTGTTGTGTAATGTCCGGGTTGTAAACTGTGGGCGGAGAGAAAGGCATGGATAGAAATATGATAGTTGAATTAATCTCAGTGGGAACAGAAATTTTGTTGGGTAATATTGTTAATACAAATGCTGCCTATCTATCGGAAAAGTGTGCCGGACTCGGACTTTCCTGTTATTACCAAGATGTGGTCGGTGACAATGAAGAACGGTTGTATGATACGATCAAAACAGCGCTTGGAAGAGCGGATATCCTGCTCTTGTCTGGAGGACTTGGGCCTACGCAGGATGATCTGACTAAGGAAGTAGCCGCCAAGGTTATGGGTAAGACATTATATCTGCACGAAGAGAGCAAGGCGGCGATTCAGAAGTTTTTCGAAAAGAGAGGCATGGAGATTACAGATAATAACTGGAAGCAGGCTATGATGCCGGAAGGCTGCATCGTAGTGGATAATCCGAATGGAACTGCGCCAGGCATTATCATGGAGGAAAATGGAAAACATGTGATATTGATGCCAGGACCGCCCAATGAGATGGTTCCCATGTTTGAGACATCAATCATGCCTTATCTGAGCAGGTTGCAGTCTTGTGTGATCTTTTCCCAGACCGTGAAGATCTGTGGTGTGGGGGAAAGCAAAGCAGAGACTATGGTGGCGGATCTGATCAGTCAGCAGACAAATCCGACGTTGGCGACTTATGCGAAGACCGGAGAAGTACATCTGCGTGTGACAGCAAGGGCTGAGGATGAGAAGGCGGCCAGGAAGCTGGTAAAGCCTATGATAAAAGAGCTGAAAGGTCGTTTTGGCAATCATGTGTATACAACGGAGGATGATGTAACGCTTGAAAAGGCTGTGGTAGAACTTTTGCTTGCCAATAAACTTACAATCAGTACAGTGGAATCTTGTACGGGTGGATTGGTGGCAGCAAGACTGATCAATGTACCAGGCGTCTCAGAAGTATTTAAATCTGGTTATATTACGTACTCAAACAAGGCAAAGCGTAGACTGTTGGGTGTAAAAAAGAATACATTGTCAAAGCATGGAGCAGTTAGTGAAGAAGTGGCCAGAGATATGGCAAAAGGAGCCGCTGTAGTAGCTAAGGCAGATGTGGTGGTCAGTGTTACTGGAATAGCAGGACCAGATGGTGGAACAGAAGAGAAGCCAGTAGGATTAGTATATATTGGTTGTTATGTTTGTGGACGCTGTACAGTTAAGAAATGTCTTTTTAGTGGGAGCCGGGCTAAAATCAGAGAGAATACGGTCTCGGCAGCATTATCATTAATGCGTGAGTGTATCCTGCGGTATTACAGTGAAGTGACTTTTGGTGGAAAAACAAAATGAGAGAATAGTTGTGTGGGGAAAGGGAAGGAAGAAAGAATGAGCCAGCCGGAAGAATATGATGACCTTCAAAAAAGAGAAGAGGAATTAGCGCAGGAGGATAGTCCCGTTCACAATTCTAGTGGGGAAGAATCTGTTCAGAACGAGGAGTGTGATCCACAGGAAGAAGAGCAGGGCAGTATTTCTACGAATGCGGATCCTTATAGCAACCAGGAGATACAGGGAGGCAGTAATCCTTACAGCAATCCCTATAATAATCCATACGGAAATGGACAGGTACAGGGAGGCGGTAATCCTTACAACAATCCCTATAATAATCCATACGGAAATGGACAGGTGCAGGGAGGCGGTAATCCTTACAACAATCCCTATAATAATCCATACGGAAATGGGCAGGTACAGGGAGGCAGTAATCCTTATAACAATCCCTATAATAATCCTTATGGAAATAATGGACAGGTGCAGGGGGGCAGTAATCCTTATAACAATCCCTATAATAATCCATACGGAAATGGACAGGTACAGGGAGACAGAAATCTTTACAATAATCCTTATGGACAGAATGGCAGCTCTCAAGGTCATAATCCGTATGTCCAGATGACTGGAAATGGTAGCAATCAATACAGTCCTTATGCAGAACCTGAGAAGAAGAATAACACGAAGCTGATTGTTGGTATTGTTGCCGGGATAATCATATTATTTTTGGTTGCTGTTTTTGCATTGACTTATAAGGCAGTTTCCTTGTTCACGGAAGAAAGGGAACGTCTTCGCCGCGACAACTTTGAGGAGCATGAGTTTAATGATAACAGGGAAAGGAATAGAGAGAAACGAAAAGAAGAAGATGAGTTAGACTTTTATGATTACGATGATTTTGATTATGATTACAATTATGGTTATGATGACGATTATTTTAACGAATATTTCTATGATTATGAGCATGATTATGATAATGACCAGTATTATATGCTGCATGATGATATCAAAGAGAATCTATCCTATTCAATAGAGTTTGATTATTATGAGTATAATACTGATCTTGAGGATGTGGAGATTGTAGTTAGTTATCCGGTGATCAAGGGTGACCAAGTTCCAAACCTGGATCATTTGAATGAGTTAATTGAGTCAGAAGTAGATCTTTTTGAAGATTACTATGAGGAAGAATATGCAGACTCTATGAACCAAGAAGGAAGTTATTTCTCTGCGCTTTCTTCTGGTTATGTAACTTATATGGATGAAGAGAAGCTGAGTATCGCTTTTTCTGAGTATATTTATACGAATGATTATAATTATGCATATCTATATTGTATTAACATTGACATGGAAAACGGTGTTGTTCTGGATAATGAGAACATTTTAGGAGTGGATGATGCTTTTTCTGTAGAGTTTCGAAGAAAGAGTGATATACAGAATGGAGAAATTTCTTATTTAACAGCTATGACAGATCAGGAAATCACCGATTACTTTAATTCTCCTGATATTATAGTATTCTATACACCGCAGGGGATGGAGATTGGATTTAATTACGAGGTCGGATGGGTTACCGTTACGTATGAAGAATTTGAGCAGTATTTAAAAGTATTTTAAAATAAAGGGAATCGCAAATATACGAAATATGGTTTATATTTCGTATATTTTTTGCCCCAAAATTAGTATCCTGGAAGGGACTTGGTTTACTGTATCAGGAAATGAGAGGATGGCAATACAGGAATGCTGATGCAGATGTATCATAAATTATCGGAATAAATTAAAAAACAGGAAATAAAAACGTCAGAAATACGTAGATTGCAGGAGATAACATCACAATGGACAAGTACGATGTGCTAAAGAAATATTATGGCTACCAGGATTTTAGAAAGGGACAGGAGATACTGATTGACAGCATGCTAAAGGGGCAGGATGTGCTAGGAATTATGCCGACTGGCGCTGGAAAATCTATCTGTTATCAGATTCCGGCCTTGCTTATGCCAGGCGTTACCCTGGTAATTTCGCCGTTGATTTCCTTGATGAAAGATCAAGTGCAGGCATTGAATCAGGCGGGAATACATGCTGCTTACATCAATAGTTCACTCAGTGAGTTCCAGATTTCTAAGGCACTCCGCTTGGCAGTAACGGGGCGGTATAAGATCATTTATGTAGCACCGGAACGTTTGGAGACTTATGAGTTTCTGCAGTTTGCCAAACAGACGAAAATCTCCATGCTCACGGTAGACGAGGCACACTGTATTTCCCAGTGGGGGCAGGATTTTAGGCCCAGCTATTTGAAAATTGTGCAATTTATAAGGCAATTAGAAGAACGTCCAGTGATCAGTGCCTTTACTGCAACAGCAACAGAAAATGTCAAGGAGGATATTGTCTGCGTCTTGGGACTTCGGACGCCACGGGTCCTTGTGACGGGATTTGACAGGAAAAACCTTTATTTTGCGGTGGAGACACCTCAGCGCAAAGAGGGATATGTGACAAACTATATACGGGAACATGAGGCGGATAGTGGAATTATTTACTGTGCAACCAGAAAGAATGTAGATAAGCTTTATGATCAGCTGCAGCAGAAGAATGTAGCGGTTACAAGGTATCATGCGGGACTTTCCGGAGAGGAGCGGAAACAGAATCAAGAAGATTTTATATATGATAACAAACTAGTTATGATTGCAACCAATGCTTTTGGGATGGGAATTGATAAGTCCAATGTCCGCTATGTGATTCATTATAATATGCCGCAAAGCATGGAGAACTATTACCAGGAGGCTGGCAGGGCAGGGCGTGATGGTGAACGGGCGGAATGCATTCTGCTTTATTCGCCGCAGGATGTGATGATCAATCGTTTTCTGATAGAGAATAAAGAACAAAATAATGGATATACACAGGAAGAAAACACGGCCATAAGAGAACGGGATGAAGAACGCCTACGGACGATGACGTATTATTGCATGACTACAGGATGCCTTAGGGAATATATTCTTCGCTACTTTGACGAAAGAGGGGACAAGTCTTGTGGTAACTGCATAAATTGTATCAGAGAGTTTGAGGAAACGGATGTGACAGAAGCGGCCGGGAAGATTATTACTTGTATCAGAGAAGTGAGACAACGGTATGGAATCAATGTAATAGCAGGTATGTTAGCGGGAGAGGACCGCGCTAAGCTGCGGGAATATGGTGTTATGGCGTATCCATCCTATGGCAGCTTGCATGAGTTGAACGAAGGAGAGATCAAACAGATCATTAATCAGCTGTTGACAGAGAAGCTGCTGACGACCACAGGAGACAAATATGCCCTGCTTCAAGTGACTGGACTGGCAGATGAAATAATAGATGGCAAAAGAAATGTTATCTTAAAACGGATGAAGAAGACTGGCGAAGACAGGAATGAGCGCAGCAGTAGGCAGAAGAAGAATTCTTCCAAAACAAGAAATTCAGACATTCTTAATTCGAGAGGTCTGGAATTGTTTGAACGGCTTCGCAAACTAAGAGCGAAGATTGCAGGGGAAGAAGGTCTGCCGCCCTATATTATTTTTTCGGACAGGACGCTTGTTGACATGTGCATCAAGGTACCAGTATCGAAAGAGGAAATGTTAAGAGTAAGCGGAGTGGGTGAGAATAAGTATGAGCGGTATGGAGAACGCTTTATGGAAGCAGTAAGGGAGTACACTGGTGGAATCCATGAGAAATTTTTCTTCGGAGAGATGATAGATTTTGCAGAGGATAGAGTGATAAGTGAGAAAAAGACGGAATTTTCGCTTACAGAGGAACAGGCGGAGCAATTTCCTTATGCGGACAGATATCTGCTTACAGAACTTGCAGAGAAACTGAATGAATTGCGGGATGCCGTGCGTATGAAGAAAATTTCCGGGGCGGAGATTTTTCGGAAACTGCAAGATGAAGAATGTGTTTCAGAGATGTTTCAAAAGGGAATGCGGAAAAAGATAATCTCAGAAAAAGGACTGGAGGCAGGACTTTTTTTGGACCTGCGCAGGAGTAAAAAAGGAACGGAGTATGAGGATTTATACTGTGATAGAAAAGCGCAGAGAAAAATCCTGGATATGATACGTAGGAACTAAAGTGGAATCGGTGGCGGAAAAGAAAGCAGACAAAACCTCAGGTATGGGATTTTGCAGGGAGACAAAGCGCCAGGATCACGGCGGCCAGTGAACCGCAGAGTTTTCCACAGACCAATGCGGGGAGCAGATTGGGTTCTGTGCTGACGGTAAATGCCATATGGGCGGCAAGCAGGCTGGTACCGCTTACTAAGAATGCCCCAACGGCTGTCTTGCCTTTTGCATCCATATCTTGATATAACGAGAAAACAGGAATGGCACTGACCAGCCCTAACAGCATACCGGTCAGGCTCTGAGGGCTGATTGACAGCCTGGCGCCCAAATGGGTGAAAGGTTTGTCCAAAAGCCGGCGCAGGAATTCTGCTGCAGGCAGGCTTCCCAGTAAAACGACACCGATAGAGGAGACTACCTTCATAGCCTCTTCTATGGGAATCATCCCAGGAAGGATCTGCCATCCACAAAGCGACCTTATTGCGGATAGGACTAATCCTACGGTGATCATTGCCCGTATGCCATCAGCTAAGAAACAAAATCCCTTCACCATTTGGTCCGGTATCTTCCAAAGGCCCAAGAGTAACAGCAGAGCGGCGGCAAATACCGGCAGATTCTGGTGAAGACATGCAGAGACGGATAATCCTGCCAGAAGGCCTCCTGCAAGCAGTCCGACTGGCATTGCGGTTAATCCCAGCATGATTCCCCTGGCAAAAAATTTCCTGTCTTCCTGTGATAGGATACCCATACCTACAGGAATCGTGAATACCAGGGTACAACCGAAAACTGCAGACACTACGATTCCCGCATAGCTTCCAATCTGGCTGTCAGCCGCCAATTCTTTTGCCAGCTGGTATCCGCCCATATCGATCGCAAGGATGCTGCCGAACATGGCGGGATCTGCGCCGATTGCCTGATAAAGAGGAATGATAATCCGCCCTAAGACGTCAGAAAGAACTGGAGTCAGACAGATCATTCCAGCCATAGAAAGCGCTGTAGGGCCTAGGAGACGAAATCCTTCTTCGAATTTGTCCCCGTAGCCGAATTTATTACCGAGAAGACGGTCAATACCGCCAAGTATGACACCTGCGGCCGTTATTATCATAAGGAGCTGATTCATTGTAGGATATCCTTCTGCAGTAGACTTTGCCATATCAGATTGCGGTTCAAAAGTATCTTGTGTCAATCAATCACCTTAATAGAGGTAATAATGGGCTGTGCATCATTTTGTACAGTTCCATTGTCATCCACCACAGGAACACTCTCACAAATCTTGTCTACAACATCCATTCCTTCTGTTACATGGCCGAATGCGGCATAATTCCCGTCCAGGAACAGACTGTCCTGATGCACGATGAAAAACTGGGAGGATGCGCTGTCAGGATCATTGGATCTTGCCATGGAGATGACGCCACGCACATGGGAAATATCATTCTCTATGCCATTTGCAGAGAATTCTCCCTGGATCATTTTACTGGAACCGCCCATTCCATTTCCTAAAGGGTCTCCGCCCTGGATCATAAATCCGCTGATGATGCGGTGAAAGGTCAGGCCGTCATAGAAACCGTCCTTTGCGAGCTGGATGAAGTTGGTAACGCTGATTGGTGCGGTATCTGCGTCCAGCTCCAGGGAGATCATGCCATAATCTTCTATTTCGATTTCTACATGATGCAGTCCTTCCAGATACTCGTCTTCGCTGCTTAGAGTAGTGTCTGTTTCTTCTTCCGAAGGAACAACCGCTTCTTCTTTCGATCCACACCCTATAAGGGAGAATAGAGAAAGAGCGATGCACAAGAGACATGGGAATAATTTTTTCATAATAGTACCTCCGATTTTTTTGTAAAATATATTTGACTGAAAACAATCACAAAGTATCTTACCATAAGCAGAGCAGAATTACAATTTTGTTTTATGATGTCATAATAGGACCTTTCTGTGACAGAAGAGTATTCGTAAGCAGTTTTTTTGCCGATTTTTTTTATAACATAGATTCAGAAGGAGGCTGTTATGATAATATCGGAGGGAAGCAGAAGTACAGTGGAGTGCCAGAAAGATCGTCAGCAAGAGATTCTTTTTAAGACATATTCTTACCAGAACAGCAAAGGACAGGAAACGGTGTATCACAGAAAAGATTGTGTGGAGATTTCAATGGATGTCTGTGAGATACCAGTTGGTACGGATAACTATGAGGAAGTACGGAAGATGCTGAAAGCGCAAAACAATGGTAAGATCGCACCGCTGGAAAATAGGATGTTTTATGAAACTTATGAAGTGATGAAGGATTATTATGACGGGAAATTGAGCCGTGATGAAGTGAAAAATATTTTTAAAGAGTATTTTTATCATTACATGGGAAAAGAAACAAAACTTGCGGGCACAGAAGAAGCTAGTGACGGGCAGCGGGCAGTGATGTACACAAATTATGAAACGCAGCTGGCCACGAGATATCTGGCAGGGCTTTACGAACATTTCAGCAGGGCGAATACAAGAAATGCATGTGCGCAGAACAATGAAGAAGGGAAGGATTTGCTGGAGAGTAATGGGATAAGCGTAAACGGAGCCTATTACTATAATGCGGATTGGTATTATGCGTGTGAGGAGATGCAGGATCTGTTCCGGCAGACGGCAGATGAACTGGCGGATGAATTTAACGCAGAGCATGTGGATTTTAAATATGTGGAGGAGAATACGAGATTTACGTTGGATGGTGGGATTACCTATAATGGCGTGTGGGATGCGGTGAAATGGCAGATAAATCATGCCGGGCCAGTCACCGGTGGGTTTTTGGATAAAAATATGGCACCGCCCAGGGGATTTATATACTGTGGTTCAGACTATGGCTGGAATGGAAAAGGTAACCCGGAAGGGGTGAGAGAGGCAACCTAATCTCCCGAAATTGTTATACATAGGTTTTAAGCTTATTCCCCAAATCCCTTATAAAATCGGTTTTTAGCCAATGTTTTTCTTTACAAACATATGTATAAATGGTATACTAAAAGCGGGAAAT
>CATOJY010000033.1 GCA_951800685.1 uncultured Lachnospiraceae bacterium | reverse complement strand
CCATTCCTGATGCATGGTTTATAGTTTCTGGACAACTCTATTATACCATATCCGGTGAGGAGTTATTTTAATTTATAACAAAAAGAATCCCGTAATTATGCGGGTTTTGGCGTTTCGCAAACGCCTAAAAAATAATCTTATATGGGAGGCAGCGCGTAAAACGCTTCGGAATGGAGGTAAAAATGAAGAGAAGAATAGTAACAATGCTATTGAGTGGATTGGTGGCGGTTTCTGCATTAGCAGGCTGTGGCGGATCGAGTGGAAATGGGACAGAGCAGCCAAGTGAAGCGCCGTCTGGCGAGAATGCTACGACGGAGACAACGGCGGCGGATGAGACGAAAGCGGCGGACACAGCGGCAGATGATGAAGTGATTGAAGTGACCTGTGTGCTGCAGTTGAATCCTGAGATCTCTCTGGAGAACAATCCGGTTCTTAAGAAGATTGAGGAGGAGACGGGGGTTAGGCTGATTGTGGAAGCACCGCCTTCAAACAGTTTCTCTGACCGTGTGAAGATCCTCGTTGGAACAGGCGATATGCCAGACTTCTTTGCTTTTGGCGCGGATGTTTTCGCGACACAGTGGGCGGAGGAAGGATTGCTGTTAGACGTTACGGACCTGATCGGTAATTATCCAAATCTGTCAAGTAATATTTCGGCGGAACAGTACGGTGATACAAAATTGCTGGAGGATGGCCGGATCTATGGGATCCCACGTCCTAACTCCTACGACAAACACGGTTTTCTGATCAACAAGAAATGGCTTGACGCGGTGGGAATGGATGCACCGAAGACAGTGGAGGACTTCGTGGAAGTATGTCGTGCCTTTACGACACAGGATCCCGATGGAAACGGCGCAGATGACACTTATGGTGTAAGCTTTGGTGCGCAGCAGAGCAGTCTGGATTCTGGTATCTGGCATTTGAACAACGATTTCCTTTCCACGGCTTACCATATCTCTGCATGGCATCATGGTATGCCGGATGCGGATGGGAATTTCACATTGCGGCCGCTGAAATCCAAATACTATGATTATGTGACGCTGGTGAGAGATATGTATACGGAAGGTATTATTGACAGGGAGTTTATAACCCATAAAGCAGAGGAACATATAGAGAAATTTGCACAGGGAAGAGTTGGGATTGTGGGCGCTTCCGGCAAGAATTTCACGACGAATGTCCTGGAGAAATACAGTTTGAATCCAGATGACTATCTGTACTGCGCACCGCTGGTGCTGGAGGAGACGGAAGATCCGATCTATGTGATGCCGCCTTCAAACTGGATGGCTTATTTCATCAATGCGGAGTCTGATAAGGTGGATGCAGTGCTGAGAGTTCTCGATTGGGCGAATTCGGAAGAAGGATTCATCACAATGCAGCTTGGACTGGAAGGGGAACATTACAACAGCTACGATATCGAAACAAGAGCGATTGACAGGACAGAAGAGCAGACAGAGGCAGTCAGAAAAGTGACCAGTAACATGTTCGCGTTTGCCAATGCTTACCAGAACCAGGAAGCATTGATGGGTGGTTCTACGCCTGTGATGATTGAGAAGTGGCAGAAGGAAGCAGGCGCGGCAGACGAAGTGACGAAAGAATGTTTTACCCCATTTGTGAAAATGTTGGACAAGATTGCGGTGGAGTTCCCAGACGACGCGCAGGCGGTCAATAACATGGAAGTTCGCTATGTGACTGGCGAGGCAGACTTAGAAGAATTAAAAGACGTGATCGAGAACGATTACGCACCTAAGACGGCTGATATCCTGAAAGAATTCCAGGATTATATGGCGAAGAACCCGGTAAAGTTCGAATAAAACAGGATCATAATTTTAAGGATGACAGGAGGAAAAGAGAATGAGCGAGCAGTTTAAGATTGGTATTGTGGTAGACGTTGTGCCGTTAGACCAGGTAAACAAAGGATGGGAATATTTTGAAGTACCCGCATCCATCCATGGCAGCGCACTTCTGTGCGATGCGGACTGGAAAGTGTGGAGAGACCTTTACAAAAAGGACGGCAGACCCTGCATGACGACAAGCCATCTGTTAGGGCCAGGGACTACGTGGATGGGCGGCAGTGGCGAGAAGTACGACAGGGAGTTGATTGCTTTTTCGCTGGAGAGAGAATTCAGGCGGATCAGCGAGTTAGGCGTCAAATACGTAGGATGTTGGGGTGGACATTTCCGGATCCAGGATGGATTTTCGAGAACAAGAGCCATTGATCAGGCGTTGAGTACGATCAATATTGCGGCAGACTATGCTGCCAAATATGATATGCAGATCGCATTAGAGCCAGAAGCCGACGCAGATACCCTGTTCCCAAGATATCTGGAAGGGGTGGAATTTGCAAAGATGTGCGGCCGCAGCAATGTCAAGGTTATGGCAGATTTGAATTATTTCCTGGAACTGGATCAGCCTTTGGAAGATATTCTGAAATACCCGGATTACTGTCTCAACGTACATATCCAGGGAGATGGCGGTGCACAGCCTAATGTGGGTGAGCGGAGAGAGACATTGCTCCATCTGTTTAGAGTACTGAAGGAAGCAGGATATGATAAAGGCGTGTCAGTAGCGTGCCCGTGGGTGATCACAAACGGCGCAGCGGAGATCGATTATGCTTATGAGACAGATACAACGCTGAAATTCGTACAGGAACTCCGTGATGAGGTATATAGATAAAACAGACCAAAAGGAGAAAGAAATGGTACAACGTATCCATTTGGGAGGCAGCAATATTGCTGCCTCCGCAATTATCATGGGATGTATGCGGATCAGTGAAATGAGTCCGCAGAATGTGAATGCTTTGATAGAGAAATCCCTGGAAGTGGGGATCAATACTTTTGATCATGCAGACCTGTACGGCGGCGGTGCGTCAGAAGAAGTTTTCGCTAAGGCGATGGCGATGGGACAGGTGGAGCGGGAAGAGATTATATTGCAGTCCAAATGCGGCATCCGTCCGGGGTTTTTTGACTCTTCAAAGGAATATATCGTGACGTCGACGGAGCAGATTCTTAAAAGACTGCATACCGACTATCTGGATGTGCTGCTTCTCCACAGGCCAGACACGCTGATGGAGCCGGAAGAAGTGGCGGAGGCATTCAGACAGCTCTATGATTCCGGTAAGGTAAGGGCCTTTGGCGTGAGCAATATGAATCCGATGCAGATGGAATTCCTGGGAAGTTTTCTGCCCTACAAGCTGCTTGTGAATCAGCTGCAGTTTAGCGCGGCGCATACAGGTATGATTGACAGCGGCCTGAACGTAAATATGAAGAAGGAAGCGGGCATCGACAGAGATGGGAGCATCCTGGAGTACTGTAGAAGGAAGGGTATTACCATTCAGACATGGTCGTCCCTGCAATATGGATTCTTCGAGGGCACTTTCCTAGGCAGTGATCGGTATCCTGAGCTGAATCTGGTGCTTGAACGTATCGCCAGGGAAAACAACGCGACGGCGGGAGCAGTGGCGATCGCATGGATCTTACGGCATCCGGCAAAGATGCAGGCAGTGGTCGGGACGACCAAGGAGAAACGTTTGGAAGAGATCGCCGAAGCTTCCAGGATCAGCCTGACAAGACAGGAATGGTATGAAATCTACCGCGCTGCGGGCAACGTACTGCCTTAGCATACAGGTGTTGTCTTCATACATGGAACATGCGATCTGTACCGGTGCGCTGTCTGTTACAGATTTGCAAAAAAAGCAGCGCAGAAATGAGGAAAAAATGGATCGAAAAATAAAAGTGGCGGTGATTGTAGAATGTCACCCTTACGATATTGTGAATTTCCAGAAAATGTTGTGGTCTTTTGAGGACTGCGAGTGCTATGTACAGCCGTTCGATCTGTTCCTGGAGGATGAGGCAAACAGGGATGCTTATGACTGTGTGTTGTTCTACAGCATGAGCCTTCCGCTTCCAGAGGAGGGAAGTATACGTAAGCAGTATCTGGAGGAACAGTTTGGCACAACGGGACAAGGGATTATTCTCATGCATCATGCGTTGCTCTCCTTTCCAAGATGGGATCTGTATACAGAGGTCTCAGGAGTCAAAATCCGTTGTGAAGAACAGTTCAAATACCATCAGAATGAGACGGTGCATCAGCATATCCTTGCAAAAGACCATCCAGTAACAGCGGGAATAGAGGACTTCACGGTGGTGGATGAGACTTATGAGATCGGGGAACCAGAGGAACCGGGCAATGAGATTCTCATTGAGACAGACAATGCCAGCGGAATCAGAAAGATCGCGTGGACGAGGAAATTTAGGGACAGCAGAGTCTTCTGCTATGCATCTGGTCATGACAATGCGGTGTACGCAGATGAGAATTTTAGAAAGATCATGCATCAGGCGATCCGGTGGAGTGTTGAGGGAAGATAACCGGACCGATTTTAGATAAGAACCGTTGCAGCATTCCTATATCTTGGAGGCTGCAACGGTTTTTGGCCGTTAGATAGACAATGAAATATGAAATCAGAAACTTTTTCAAAAACAGCGGGAATTTTCTTTACAGTTGAATTTACCTGATAAATCTGCTACAATATACGTTGGTCTTTTATAATTTAGAAACTTTGAAGAAATAATCATATGCTGGCGTATTTTCAGGGATAGGGATGTCTGGCAGTTATTTCAGCAGCCAAAGAAAGGTAAGTTGTGTATCGGGTTGAAAAGAGAAGCGCATCTGGTACACGGAAACGAGGCGGTCATGGGTGTAATACAGAAAGTATTTGGTACACATAGTGAGAGGGAGATCAAGCGGATCGACGTTCTGGTCAACAAGATTGAAGGCCTGCGTTCCGGCATGATGGAATTGTCGGACGAGCAGCTGCGCGACAAGACGAGAGAATTTAGGAAGAGACTGGCGGACGGAGAGACGCTGGATGATTTGCTGCCGGAGGCTTATGCTACGGTGAGGGAAGCGGCCCGCAGGATCTTGAAGACTGAGCACTATCGGGTACAGCTGATCGGTGGTATCGTGCTGCATCAGGGCCGGATCGCCGAGATGAGGACTGGTGAAGGTAAGACCCAGACCTGTCTTCTGCCGGCTTATCTGAATGCGCTGGAAGGCAAAGGCGTACATGTCGTTACGGTCAATGACTATCTGGCAAAGCGTGACGCGGAGTGGATGGGCCAGGTCCATGAATTCCTGGGGCTGAAAGTCGGTGTTGTCTTAAACGACATGAAATCTGATGAGCGCCGGGAGGCTTATAACTGTGATATCACTTATGTGACGAACAATGAGCTGGGATTTGATTATCTGCGTGACAATATGGTCATCTACAAGGAGCAGCTGGTGCTTAGGGATCTGCATTATGCGATCATAGACGAGGTAGACTCGGTGCTGATTGACGAAGCCCGTACCCCGCTGATCATTTCCGGTCAGAGCGGCAAGTCTACGAAGCTGTATGAAGCCTGCGATATCCTGGCAAGACAGCTGACCCGCGGTGAAGATATGGAAGAGTTGACCAAGATGGATGCGATCATGGGCGTGGAGCGCGAAGAAACAGGCGATTTCATTGTCAATGAAAAGGATAAAGTGGTGAATCTGACCGCGCAGGGTGTGGCTAAGGTAGAGCGTTTCTTCCAGATTGAGAATCTGGCAGATCCAGAGAACTTGGAGATCCAGCACAATATTATTCTGGCATTGCGTGCCCATAATCTGATGTTCCGGGACCAGGACTATGTAGTAAAAGACGAGCAGGTGCTGATTGTAGACGGGTTTACTGGCCGTATTATGCCGGGCAGGCGTTATTCTGACGGTCTGCATCAGGCAATCGAAGCGAAAGAGCATGTGAAGGTGAAGCGTGAGAGCAAGACGCTCGCCACGATCACCTTCCAGAATTTCTTTAATAAATTTGGGAAAAAGGCTGGTATGACGGGTACTGCACTGACAGAGGAGAAAGAGTTCCGTGATATTTACGGTATGGATGTAGTATCTATTCCTACGAATAAGCCAATTGCGCGTATTGACCATCAGGATAGTGTCTATAAGACAAGAAAGGAAAAACTGTGTGCGATCGTTGCGGCGGTGGAAGAGGCACATGCCAAAGATCAGCCGGTGCTAGTGGGCACGATTAATATTGACGCTTCGGAAGAGCTTAGCGGGCTGCTTCGGAAGCGTGGGATAGAACACAAGGTACTGAATGCGAAGTTCCATGAGATGGAGGCGGAAATTGTTGCGGACGCCGGCATCCATGGGGCGGTTACCATCGCTACCAATATGGCGGGACGTGGTACAGATATTAAGCTTGATGAAGAATCCAGAGCAGCAGGTGGTCTGATGATTGTCGGCACGGAGCGGCATGAATCGAGACGTATCGATAATCAGCTTCGAGGCCGTTCCGGCCGTCAGGGCGATCCAGGTGAATCCAGATTCTATATTTCTCTTGAAGACGATCTGATGAGGCTGTTTGGGTCCGACCGGATGATTACTATGTTTAATGCGCTGGGAATTCCAGAAGGACAGGAGATTGAGCATAAGGCGCTCACAAAGGCGATCGAGTCGGCGCAGAAGAAGATTGAGAATAACAACTTCGGTATCAGAAAGAACCTGTTAGAGTACGATCAGGTCATGAATGAACAGAGAGAGATCATTTATGAAGAGAGAAAACGCGTTCTCAACGGGGAAAGTATGCGGGATGTCATCTATAAGATGATCACGGATATCACAGAGAACTGTGTGGATATCTGTATCGGTGACGATACAGATTTCGAAGAGTGGGATTTCGGGGAGTTAAACACGTTACTTCTGCCTACGATTCCTCTGCAGCCGCTTAATGCAGAGAGGGTATTGAAGCCGAAGAAGAACAGCTTGAAACAACAGTTGAAGGAAGAGGCTGTCAAACTTTATGAGATGAAGGAAGCGGAATTCCCTGAGCCGGAGGCGATCAGAGAGATCGAGAGAGTGATCCTTCTTAAGGTGATTGACAGAAAGTGGATGGATCATATCGACGATATGGACCAGCTTCGTCAGGGTGCGGGCCTGCAGGCTTATGCACAGAGGGATCCGCTTGTAGAATATAAGATGAACGGTTACGAGATGTTCGATGAAATGACCCAGAATATCAGAGAAGAGACCGTCCGTCTGCTCTTCCGTGTCCGCATTGAACAGAAGGTGGAGAGAGAGCAGGTTGCGAAGGTGACCGGCACAAACAAGGATGATACGCTCCAGAAGGGGCCTGTCAAGCGGATGGAAGCCAAAGTTTATCCGAACGATCCCTGCCCATGTGGTTCTGGGAAGAAGTATAAACAGTGCTGTGGAAGGAAATAAAATACCAAGAAACTCTAAGTACTATAGTAAGTGCATATACTGTAGCAAAGGATATCACACATAAGGTGTTATCGATAAAATATAATAAAGGTGGTGACGTTAAGTGGTAGAATTGGATAACATGAAATCCGAACTCCTGGCTTATGAAAGTCCCTTAGCGGAAGTGAGGGATTCACTTTGACTTAGCGAATAAGTCGAAGCGGATTGAGGAGTTAGAAATGGAAATGCAGGCGCCGGATTTCTGGAATGACCCGGAGAAGTCAAACCAGAAAATGCGGGAAGCCAAGAATCTGAAGGATATTGTCGGTACAATGGATGGTCTTACCAGCCAGTTCGATGACATCCTGACATTGATCGAGATGGGATACGAGGATAACGATCCTGCGATCATACCAGATATAGAGCAGGAGCTGAAAGAGTTTAAGGAAACGTTCGAAACGATTCGGATCAATACGCTCTTGTCCGGTGAGTATGACAAGAACAATGCCATACTGAAATTAAATGCGGGAGCAGGAGGCACGGAGAGCTGTGATTGGTGCAGTATGCTCTACCGCATGTACACGAGATGGGCTGAGCGTAAGGGATTTGCTCTTGATGTGATCGACTATCTGGATGGCGATGAGGCTGGGATCAAGTCGGTGACGTTTCAGATTAACGGTGAAAATGCCTATGGCTATCTGAAATCAGAGAAAGGTGTACACAGGCTGGTGCGCATTTCGCCTTTCAATGCGCAGGGGAAGCGGCAGACATCCTTCGTATCGCTGGATGTGATGCCGGATATTGAGGATGACGTGGATGTGGAAGTGAAGGATGAAGATATCCGTATTGATACCTACCGAAGCAGCGGTGCGGGCGGTCAGCATATTAATAAGACATCTTCGGCGATCCGGATCACTCATTTCCCGACGGGAATTGTGGTGACCTGCCAGAATGAGCGCAGCCAGTTCCAGAATAAGGATAAGGCGATGCAAATGTTGAAAGCGAAGTTGTATATGCTCAAGCAGGAGGAGAATGCCGAGAAACTTTCCGACATCCGTGGCGATGTGAAAGAAATCGGTTGGGGTAACCAGATCCGCTCCTATGTCATGCAGCCCTATACGATGGTCAAGGACCACCGGACCAATGAGGAATCCGGTAATGTGGATGCAGTTATGGACGGGGCGCTTGATCCGTTTATCAATGCTTATCTGCGGTGGATTAATGCGTAATTGTAATAGCAGTTGTTAAAATGGAAAAAGTCAGGCCGATGGGCCTGGCTTTTTATAAAACAAAATCTTTTTAGAAGAGGATGGAAGCGGTGATTCACCATCCACAAAGTTAATGATCAGACGTTTTGGAATGTGTGATAATGTCCATGTAAAACTCTGCCAGGGTTGCGTTTAGGTAAGGAAAAACCCATAAGAGAGCAATTCCGCAGGACAAAATGCTCAGCAGAAGAAGCGGCAGATAGCTGAGATAAAGATAAAACAATCTGCCTTTGTTTCCAACCATCAGTTTCCGGCTCATAACCATCAGTTCTCTTGCAGAATATTGTGGAAAATCATGCATGAGAAAAAAAGCAGGAGCATAGAGCAGATCAAGGATCAGGGCAATTACACCAGACAGGATCATACACAGTCCATATAACGTCAGTGTGGAAGCGTCAGGACGCCCGGACATGCGATACAGAACGATGTATTCGGGCAGGCTGCCAATAAAAGTGATCAGAGTGATCCAGGTTTGTATAGAAATCGCTTTGTCAGAATGCATATGGAAACCATAGAAAACGTCGCTGACTGCGGCAGGATGCCCGGTGACTATTTTGAGATAGAAATATGCAGTACCAGAAGAGAGCAGTCCGGTAAAAACAGATATTGCAAAAAGAAGTGCATAATGTATGCACATGCTAAAGACTGAATCTGTATTTCCGGTAAGAGAAGTAACAGAAAGCGTTGCAAAACCTGTGAGAAATGTCACAATCAGGTAAGCGCCTATGGCGCTTCCATAACGTCCAAACATGTGCTCTTTTGCGGAAGCTTTCAGCGCTGCACAAGATTGATATGAATGCATAAATAACCTCCATCTATCAAAATCTGGTATCAATATTCTGGCCGCGGTATTTGCTTACCGCATCAGAGGATCTCATTTCTTTTTGGTAAGGATTCTCCTCGTTGTAGTATTTGATCTGTGTGGCTGTGGTTCCGCCAGACACATAGGTGCGTCCGCATTCTGGACAGACGGATGTCTTGATTGACACATTACAGGAAAGAACCTTGCCGTTATTTTCGGAAGCATCCTTGTAGGCATTATTCACATGTTCCTGTTCATGGCTTCGGACACGGGAAGCTGCGGCATTCGGGTCAATATGGGCCGCTGCTTTGAAGGAAACATCCTCATCGGATCCGTCCTGATATTTCCGTTCTTTGCAGGTCTGGCACTCGGCAGGAGAGGATTTCTTTCCAGCCTTCTTTTCTGTAGATTCACCAGGATTACGGATGACAGTGTTAGAAGTGGTATAGCTGTCATTGTTATAGCTGCTGACTGGATTATAATCTGCACTGATCATAATAGTATCCTTCTTTCTGAAATTTCTAGAGATTTGTATGCTTAATATAGGATGTTTGCTAGTATAATGAAATATTATTCGATAACAATACCGCCGTCCTCCAGTATCATTTCAATCATCTCATCATAGGACATACCGTATTGTTTCTCAAAAATATCGTTGAACTGATTCATGATCTCAGGACGGGTGTAAAGCATGTAGAGGCTCGTTCCGCACAGAGCACAGTTGGCGATCAGACTGATCGTCGCACAGATCATTCCCGCCTTGGCTCTGGAGGCCAGTTTAGGGGCACGGCCCTTGGACAACAGTGCCAGCACAACAGCGATACTGCCGAAGATAAAAGGAGGGTAGATCGTCATGGAAATGAATGTGGCAAGTGCAAGAATTCCAGTGATCATGGAAGCCGAAGCCAGACGATCGCCGGAAGCGCCCGCAGGGTATCGCTGCCAATTCGGATTCTGATATGGTGTATGATCAGGAGGAACGTTGTCATACGGATTGTTGCCGTATGGATTATTATCGTACATGGGAAACCCTTTCTGCGCTGCTAAAGTTTAAGGTTGCTGCAATGCCAATCCAATTCTTCTGGCAGAAGACGGGGCAGTGCAGACGTAAACACAGTATAACACAATTTAAGATGAAAAACTACCAGAATTTGGGTGGCGGGAATGGGATGGTTCATGTATAATAAGACATAGAGTTCTACTAGACCGGCAAAAGACGCCGGGCAAGTAGAACTAGACTATGTCTAACATAGAGTTCTACTAGACCAGTGGAAAACACAGATTAAGTAGAACTAGGCTATGTCTGGCGTAGGGTTCTACTAAGCTGATGGAAGACGCAGATTAAGTAGAACTAAGTCATGTTCGGGAGAATGTGATAGCGTGCATTCTCTACAGCCTGTATATACAGGAAAAGAAAAATCATATCGTTTAAGGAAGAAAGGCACAAGAGCAAGGATGGACATTATTTTAAAACTCAAGGATGAACTGAAAGTGGAGAAATGGCAGGTGGAAGCTGCCGTGAAACTGATCGATGAAGGGAATACCATTCCTTTTATCTCCAGATACCGTAAGGAGGCGACGGGCTCTCTCAATGACGAGGTGCTGCGTGACCTGCATGAGCGGCTGACCTATCTGCGGAATCTGGAGGAGAAGAAGGAACAGGTTTTAAAAAGCATAGAGGAACAGGGTAAACTGACTGAGGAGCTGCAGGCAAAGATCGTGGCGGCGGAAACCATGGTGGTGGTGGAGGATCTTTACAGGCCTTACCGTCCAAAGCGTAAGACCAGGGCCAGTGTAGCGAAAGAGAAGGGGCTGGACGGCCTGGCGCAGTTCATTCTGGCGCAGGAGACGACGGCGCCCATCGAGGAAGAAGCAGCTAAATATATCCACGAGGATGAGGATGCTGCCAAGACAGTGGCTACCGTGGGAGATGCTATCCAGGGCGCTAAGGATATCATAGCCGAGATGATCTCGGATGAGGCGGATTACCGTATTTATATCCGGAATATCACAATAGAGGAAGGTAAGCTGACAAGCGTTGCCAAGGATGAGAAGGCAGAGAGCGTGTACGAGATGTACTATCAATATGAGGAACCGGTAAAAAAGGTTGCCGGCCACAGGACGCTTGCCTTAAACCGCGGGGAGAATGAGAAATTCCTGGTGGTGAAGGTGGAGGCGCCGGTGGAGCGCATCTTACAGTACCTGCGCACGAAGGTGATCACGAAGGACAATGTGGTCACTTCTCCGATCCTGGAAGATGTGATCGAAGACAGCTACAGCCGGCTGATCGCACCGGCCATCGAGCGGGAGATCCGCAACGATCTGACGGAAAAGGCGGAGGACGGCGCAATCTCCGTATTTGGCAAGAACTTAGAGCAGCTTCTGCTGCAGCCGCCTATCGCCGGCAAGGTGGTTCTTGGCTGGGATCCGGCTTTCCGTACCGGCTGTAAGCTGGCGGTGGTGGATGAGACGGGTAAAGTGCTTGACACGAAAGTGATCTATCCCACTGCACCGCAGAACAAGGTGGCGGAGGCTAAGGCAGAACTGAAAAGACTGATCAAGAAATACAATGTATCCCTGATCTCTGTTGGTAACGGTACGGCTTCCAGGGAATCCGAGCAGGTGATCGTGGAGCTGTTGAAAGAACTGGATACGCCGGTACAGTATGTAATTGTCAACGAGGCGGGGGCGTCAGTGTACTCGGCGAGCAAGCTGGCTACAGAGGAGTTCCCCAATTTCGACGTGGGACAGAGAAGTGCCGCTTCCATTGCCAGAAGACTGCAGGATCCGCTGGCAGAGTTGGTGAAGATCGATCCGAAATCCATCGGTGTGGGCCAGTACCAGCATGATATGAACCAGAAGAAATTGAGTGAAGCGCTTCATGGCGTGGTGGAAGACAGTGTGAATAAAGTAGGTGTGGACTTGAATACCGCTTCCGCATCTCTTTTGGAATATGTTTCCGGCGTGAGTAAGGTGATCGCTAGAAATATCGTGGATTACCGGGAGACCAACGGCAGATTTTCCAACCGGGCACAGCTGCTTAAGGTGGCCAAGCTGGGGCCAAAGGCTTACCAACAGTGTGCAGGCTTTATGCGTATTGCGGACGGCGACAATCCGTTAGATGCCACCAGTGTGCATCCTGAGTCATACGAGGCAGCGAAGAAGCTGCTTGACAAGATGGGCCTGACCATGGAAGATGTGAAGGAAGCCCAGAAAAAAGCGGCTGCTCAGAAGGCGTCAGGTAAGAAAGCAGCAGCGGTGCCGGTAAAAGAAAAAAAGAAGCAGCAGCCGAAGGTGGTCATCCGCAATACCAATACCGCCATGGGCAAGGCGCTGGCGGCGGCTATGGGAGGGATAACGCTGGACACTGACGATAAGGATGGCAGCAGAGGCAGTGATGGCAATGCCGGAAAGAATGCAGGCAGGGGCGGTGACAAACCGGAGATGACAGTCAGCAGTCTGGAGAAGAAGATCAAGGACAAAAAGAAGATGGCTGAGGAACTGGGTATCGGCGAGATTACGTTGACCGATATTCTGAAAGAGCTGGAGAAGCCGGCCAGAGATCCTCGTGACGATATGCCGGCGCCAATCCTGCGCAGCGATGTACTGGATATGAAGGATCTAAAACCGGGCATGATCTTAAAGGGCACGGTGCGGAACGTGATCGACTTCGGTGTGTTTGTGGATATCGGCGTGCATCAAGACGGACTTGTGCATATCTCACAGATCACCAATCGCTATATCAAGCATCCGTTGGAGGCAGTCAGCGTGGGTGATGTGGTAGATGTGCAGGTGCTTACGGTGGATGTGGCTAAGAAGCGGATCGGGCTGACAATGAAGATTAAGCAGGAAGCCTGAGAAAGAAGCGGCAGTATTTGTGATCGAGAAAGCAGCGAAAATAATATTTGTAGAGATTGATGGGAAATAGAGAGTAGTAGTTCAATCAGATCTGCGCATTTACTGTGCTGACCGTGCAAAAGGATAGTGAGTGAAAGTATTCCTGCCATCATAGAGTGAGTCAGGATATCCGAATATATGTAACAGTGGGGGATCTGAACTGCTGTAATGCGGAAAGCGAGACAAGAAGTCAGGCGTGTTAGGCCTGACTTCTTGCATATGTTACGGGAACATGGTTATATTGAATGTGCAGCTCGTATTCTGCGTCCGGATCAGGTAGAGCATAGGAGAAGGCAAAAAGTATATAATTGCCAGCTGATCTCATTTTGCTAAGGAGCGGTGTGTCAGTTCTGAGATCTACAATATTGATATTGATCGTTACCAGGTCGCCACTTTCATTGACGATGATCTGTGGCTCGTAGGCATAGTTATGGGAGGATAGGCCATTGTAGTAGATATATTGGCAGCCGTCCGATTCGATCACATACCATTTGCCGTCCTCGCAGTCGTCCAGGGCATTTCGGACTTTGTTCGATACTTCCGCCCGTGTAACGCGGTTCAGATCTACAACAGACGGGTCAGATAGAATCGATGGTACAGGAGTGGACGAGGTAGAACGACGAGGCGTAATGTTTTCATCCGCAGTATCGGACAGGGTATCATACAGATCGTCTATGATCTTGGAAGCTTCTTCTGCGGGAAGGTATTCTATAAGGGTGATTTTGTTACCGTTGTCACGTATCAGCCGCAGATCCACGGTTCCCTGGTCGTTATAATCAAAGTTTTCAAAGGAATCATCCGGCCGTACGTCCATCAGGATACGGACACGGGCATTTTGGTAATAATAGTCATTTTTGATGGTGACAATGCCGTTTTCATTGTATTCCTGCAAAAGTCCCCGGTCCTTCAGATAGTCGCTTAGGTAGTAGTCATCAAGGTCTTTCACATCGGAATCTGGATCAGTATAATTGTCCAGATGGTCAAGTGTATCCAGACGATCTAAATCATCAAGGCTGTTCAGTGCATCCAGACCGCCTAATCCGCCGAGGCTGCACAATTCTTCTATAATATCATCCCAGTCGCCAAGATCATTCCAACCTTCAAAGTCTTCTTGCATATCAAAAAGATAGTTGGTATTATTGTCTTTCCGGCATCGCTCCTGCCACTTAACCTGGCTTTTGGCATCCATCATTCCGGTCAGGAGGGCGAAGAAAGAGATATCATCTTTCTGATAGGCTCTCATGGCGTAGCGTTCTACAGCGTCTATCTGTGCCCCATCGGCTACCAATTCCCCGATACAACAGGAGAAAAAGTCAATGTTTTCCTCCTCAAACATCTGATCCAGATACTGTATCTGTGCCGGGCTGTCAAGTTCATGGAAAACAGCGGAGAATTGGAGAAGGTTCTCCTCTCTATAGTATTTCTTTGCCAAAGAAGGAAGATCGGTGTCACCAGTATATTCCATGTTTACAATGGCGACAGAGTCCACAGAAGAATAGTCGTCAAGTTGAGCAAGCGCACGCTCGGTCGCTGCTGTGACAGCCGCCAGGGCTTTCTCATCTGCTTGGAACTGCGTACATGTCTGATGAAAGAAAACCTGTATAGGAGTTCCGTCTGTAAGGGTAATCTGCGTGCCGCTGTAAGAATCCCAAGAGGAGGCAGGTAGATTATAACCAAGCCAAATGATATAGGGATGCTGGTAATAGACGTGCCGTACATTGGAATTATGGGCAGTAACGGGCACATCCTTGGAGGCCCAGGAGTCTTGAATATCTTCTGCGGCCGATAGGTACAGATCCATATCTTCTTGCGTGATTTTCTGATTTTCGAGCATTGTCCTGCACATAGATTCAACATGCCTGGCAAGCCCTGTCATATCTTTTTCCCGGTAAGCTCCAAAGGTGGAGTAGCGGTCTTTGTGAACAAAGACCAGTTTGTAGAAGCCTTCTGTAACGAGAGAGAGTGGTTTGTCCGTTTCGCCTGCACCATCTACATAAATATAGTAGATGGTATCTTCACGGGCTATTTGGTAATTAGGCTGGGACGCTGCGACAGAAGCGGCGTCGGCGGAGGAGCTGTCGTTCATGTGATCCGATGATGAGCTGTCTCCAGAACTGTTATGTTTGGCTGTTTTCCTGCCGGAATCAAGGGGAGTGTCTGCCGCTAAGGAAGTACTGGGAACAGACTTGCCGGTGGGGGCAGCGTAAGCGCCGAGAACGGCGGCAGAACCGATTAAGATACCAGTAAACAGGATGCCGGCATAGCGTACCGTTTTGGACAGGTTTTTGTAGTGTAAAATCGCGTTTAGCCGTTCTTTTAGTAATTCTTTACTTTCCTGTAAGGCAATGGCAGACAGGCTGTCTTTGTAAGATCCGCATCGGCCAACAGCATTTAGCAGAGTATCGCCGTAGGCTTTCCGTGCATTTTCAGAGAGAGGCATCATAACTCTCTCATCGCAGGAGAGTTCACACAGGCGGTTCACTTCACGTCCCATTAGATAAACAAAAGGATTAAACCAATGTAGGCAGAGTGTAAGCTGTAACAGCCATTTATAGAAAATATCAAGTCTCCTATAATGGGTTAGTTCATGCAGGATTGTGTAATAAAAGGCAGTTTCTGACAGATTCACATCTGGCAGAACAATGCGTGGATGAAAGAATCCGATCAACAGAGGAGAGGAAACAAGGTTGTTATGGTGCAGATCTACAGATCCCTTTATGTTCTGTTGTTCCATAATATGGCCGAATTGTTCTAAGAGGTTGATATCCTCTATGGGTTTACTTCCGGCATTCACATATTTCAAAAAACTCTGGTAGACTGTGATCTTGTGCACGAACAGAAGGAGTGCTGTGAACAGCCACAAAGTAATAAGCGTGCGGCTGATCTGATTTGCGTTGGCAGACATGCTTTCTGCTGTGCTGCGGTCAGGAAGATCGGTTTCCTTTTTGGAAGCAGTGTTTTGTATAGTTTGTTTGACGGAATCTGTGTTGTTTTGGGCGGTAATAGGGTCTGTAATAGAGTGTTCTGATCCTGCGCTGCCTTGGAACGGGAAGGATTCCTGCAGGGAGCTGTTCTGCGTGGAGAGGGGGCGTGGCAGAAGAACCGCTTCGGCCGCTTCTGCCTGGTAAAAAAGGTTTCCTATCAGGCTTGACCTCGGTGTCACAGGAATCAGAAGACGCAGCACAACAATGAGCCAGATATAGTACTGCCAGCGTTTGCTCAGTCTGTTTTTGTATAAGGGACGAAGCAGAAATAACAGCAAAATCATCACAGTCCCTGATAATGATAGGGATAGTATCAGTTTTACAAGTTCAGCCATTTTATGATGACACTCCTTTCTCCCAATAGTCTTTCAGCTCTTCATAATCTGCGGCGGACAGCAGATCTTTCTGGATCAACGTGGACACAAGACCCTTTGCATTTCCTTCATAGACCTTGTACAGGAAATTTTCTGTCTGGGAAGACTGGTAGTCATCCGCAGAAACGATTGCGGTGTAGCGGTTCCGGTGTCCGATTTTGTTGGCTTTTAGAAGGCCCTTATCGATCAGACGGGAGAGAAGGGTGATGATAGTATTTTTCGTCCAATGAAGTTCCTTGTTAGAGAGAGCGGCGGTGATCTCCGCATAGAGAGCAGTGTTATTGTTTTCCCAGATCACCTTCATTAATTCTAGTTCATAGTCTGATATCTGTTGCATGATCTCCTCCTTTTTGCCTGTTTTAGGTCTCTCCTATTCTGTCAGTTGGAATGCTTTGTGAGAACCTTTATTTAAGAGTAGAATATGTCATCTAATAAAAAGATAACACTTTGTACACTTAAAGTCAATAGGATGAAAAGGTATTTAGCACAGTTGTGGACTGCTGTGTCTAACCGTTATATTGTGGCTGGTAAGATACCAGGAAAATACCTTGACGGTGCTGCGAAATATGTATATGATATAGTAAATGGTATAATAGATTTCTACTTCTCAGTAGTTGCAGAAGCTTTATATGGAAGTTTAGGCAAGGCTGAAAGTGAAATTTTTAATATCGTTAATAATAAAACCACAAAAAGAAAATTTCGCGGGAAAGGGGGACAGTCATGAGTGCGATGACAATTAGCAATGGTCTATACCGTTCTTACTCTCATATTGCCAGCGGCAAGAGGATCAACTCGGCGGCAGATGATGCGGCGGGTCTTGCGATTGCCAAGAAAATGCAGCGGGAAGAGACGGGGCTGCGTGTCGGGGCTGAAAACGCCATGGCAGGAATTGGCGCCTTAAATGTGGCGGATGGTGCGCTGGGAGGCATGACTGATTATCTGCAGAGGATCAGGGAACTTGCAGTGCGGTCGATGAATGGACTGAATTCTGATGAGGATAAACAGATCTACCAGAACGAGATTGCTCAGCTGAAAGAGGGGATCCAGTCTCTGGCGAAGGATACTTCGCTGAATGAACAGAAGTTGTTAGATGGAAGTATGGCTGATATGGGGCTTGCGACGAACCCTAATGGCGGCGGCATGAAAATCCAGATGTCCAATTCCACTTTGGAGGCGTTGGGGATTGCTGATCTTGATGTCACGTCTGGTGATTTCAGTTTAGATACTATTGACAATGCGTTGAAGATGGTAACTTCACAGAGGGGTAGTCTGGGCGCCTATACGAACCGGCTGGAGCATACTTTTAACTACAACACGCGTGCATCCTTAGAACAGCTTGGATCCAGAAGCCGCTTAGAAGATTTGGATTTGCCTAAGGCTGTATCCGAGAAGAAGAAAGAAGAAGTTTTAACAGGGTATCGGAACTTTATGGTCAGGGAGCAAATGAACCAGCAGCATTTCATGCTGAGAATGTTCCAGTAAGGGACGGGGAACTGTCTGGGCAGGGAGGCACATTTATGATGTTCACTGTGCCGGTGTGCAGTATTTGAAAATATTTGACTCTTGCATTTCACAGAGGAATGCGGTATAATCCCTTTTGTAAAATCTCTGTCATAAGAGATACAAATAACAATTTAATCACAGGAAAAGTTCTTCGGGGTCGGGTGCAATTCCCTACCGGCGGTATAGTCCGCGACCTGTTGCAGAATCGTTACAGAATGATACGAAACTGCGGCGGCTGATTTGGTGCAATTCCAAAACCGACAGTAAAGTCTGGATGAGAGAAGAAATAACAATGCAGCACATATAGGGTTTATGTGCGGTCTTGTTTGCTTTGCTCAGTATCCCCGGAATGATCTTCCGGGGATTTTTTAGAACTTTTTCCAGAAAGAATGGAGGAAAGAAGTAAAATGGGTAATGGATTATTACAGAGTATTGCAGACAACGTAACGTTTGTGCTGGTATGTATAGGGGTGGCAGGGAGCTTGTTTGCCATCGCCTATGCGGCAGAGAAGTATGTGTACAAGAGAGATGGCATCACAGAGCGTATTTTAAGTACCCGGAAAATCACGATGATCGGGCTTTTTTCGGCGCTTGCAATGATCTTACATATTTTTGATTTTCCGGTACTTTTTCTTGCGCCAGGGTTTTATAAGCTGGATTTCAGTGAGATTCCGGCACTGGTAGGTACCTTTGCTTTCGGACCGGTGGCTGGCGTTATGATTGAGTTTTGCAAGATTTTACTGAAGCTTGTGGTAAAGGGAACCAGTACGGCTTTTGTAGGTGATCTGGCTAATTTCGTGATTGGATGCAGTTTGGTTCTGCCGGCGTCCATTCTCTATATGTTTAAAAAGACCAGGAAGAATGCATTGCTTGCCTGTGTGGCTGGTTCATTGATCATGACAGTGTTTGGCACTGCGTTTAATGGAGTGTATCTGTTGCCTGCCTTTTCAAAACTGTTCGGTATGCCGATGGAGGCAATCATCGCGGCAGGATCAGAGATTAATGGAAATATCAACAGTATCACCAGCTTTGTCTGTTTTGCAGTTGCACCGATCAATTTGATCAAGAGCGTAGCGGCGTCTGCTGTTACAATGGTTATTTATAAACCTTTAAGTCCTATTTTAAAGACCGCGCATGTTCCAGCAGGCAGGAAGGTAACAGACAATGCGAGGACAAACGTAACACAGTAGGAGCGTTGCGGACGTCGGTATGAACAAGGAATGTTAACTGGAAAATCTAAGCGGTTGACAGTTGGGGAAAGGAATGGTACGATAGCCTCAATGATAGAAGAATGATTTTGGAGACAGATATGAGGCCAGAGGAAAGCGTGCAGACTAAGCGTATACAGACGGAAAGATTGGAAAAGGGAAAGACCTATGATATGGCATATATTGGTTTTTTTGTAGTGGTGATTGCCATCTGTTCCTGGATATCGATCCCTGCGGCGGTTCCATTTACATTACAGACTTTTGCGGTTTTTCTTTCAGTTATCCTGCTGGGAGGAAGAAGAGGTACGCTTTCGGTGCTTATTTATATTCTGATTGGTGCGGTCGGCATTCCGGTATTTTCTGGATTCCGGGGAGGGCTTGGCGTTCTGATGAATAATACTGGAGGTTATCTCATCGGATTTCTTTTTTCGGCACTGATCATGTGGGCGGCGGAACGTATTTTGGGTACAAAAACATGGGTGCAGGCTATTTCCATGGTACTGGGGCTTGTGGCGTGTTATACGGTAGGGACAGTATGGTTTATGTTTGTATATCTAAGAAATACAGGTGAAGTAGGCCTGGCGGCTGTTCTTGGATGGTGTGTAGTTCCATTTGTATTGCCAGATCTGGTCAAGATTGCGCTGGCGTTGATGCTGGGGAAGATGCTGCGGAAACCTTTGTCTGGAATAGTGGTTTAGAGAATGACACAGGGCGGAATATTTCCTAAAAAGGTTTGCGTTTCTACAATTCCTATTATTGCGGCAGGAATAGGAGTTGTAGAAATGGATTGTATAAAAAGAGTGAAAATAACAGGAGCACTTTTCGGAAAAGGGAAAAGTGCTCCTGTTTTGATTTGGTATGATTTACATCAAAAAAAGGGTGTTTCACAACATTTTCAGAAGATGGAGAAGAGAAGAATGGCAGTATCGTGGTATACTGTAGAAGATGTCTCCATGCGGATGACTAAGTACAGAAGGATATTTGCTGTGCAAAAAGTATGTCGTAATATATCTGCCATAATATATGTGTGGACGGCTTGTTGGAGAGACGCTTCTAGATAGGATAAAGACGGAAGGAAGACAAAACAGACGGAATGAAGATTGTAATATGTGATGATGATTATAAAATGCAGCAAATCCTGCAGAACAAAATAGAAAGAATCTGTAAAGAGATCGATGTGGAATGCCAGATTATCTGTTGTTCTTCGGGGAAAGAAGTATTGGATACCCAACAGGAGGCAGACGTGCTTTTCCTGGATATCCAGATGCCAGACAGGGATGGCATGGATGTAGCTAAGGAGCTGCGCCAAAAGCGTTGGAATACGATTCTTATATTTGTGACGGCATTGTCAGAATATGTCTATGATGCCTTTGATGTGGGGGCATTCCATTACCTTGTGAAACCTTTTGAGGATGAGAAACTTTCCCAGGTTCTTAGGAAAGCGGTGGAAGAGTATGAGAACCGGTATAGGGCTATGGCAGACGTGCAGGGACAGCAGCCCAAAACAATTCTCATCAGACAGGGGGGTGTTTCTTCGGCGGTGTCGGTTGACAGTATTATCTATGCGGAAGTATTCAACCGCAAGATCACATTGCATACGACAGATGGAGATATGGAGTACTATGGAAAAATGACAGAATTGTCACAACAAGTCGGGAACAACTTTTACAGGACGCATAGGGCTTATCTGGTGAATCTGTACTATGTAGAGAAATATGATGCGACGACGATTTGGCTGGAAACGGGAACGGCTCTGGTGTCAAAGAAGCAGTTTGCCGGGTTCGTGAAGCAGTATATGCGTTATATCAGTAAGAGAGGAGCGGCAGGATGGATCCGTTAGAATCATACTATGCGTTTGTCTGTAATATTTACCAGATAGTTGTTACAATGTTCAATGCATATTGTTATGTGCTCTGGGTGAAGCCGTTCTTGATTGTACGCAAGGGGCTGTGGAAGATCGGTGTGGCCTACGTGGTGGTTATGACAATTCTTGAATGGATGCCATACTATGTTAACCCGATATTGGCTTATGGACTGGGTACTCTTGCAGCGTTTATCGTCATGTGTCTGCTGGACAGAGACGATTATGGACAGAAGGTGTTTTTGGCGCTTACCTTTTTCTGTATGCGCTGGCAGACAGGGATTATTGTGGGGAATCTTTCAAACGGGTCTTTGCGGCTGCATACGGCGTTACTTCTAAAGTTTAAAGATCATGGATTCTTGTCCTTTCTTTACGAGATAGCAATAGAAAGCTATGAGTATTGGTTTTATAATTATGTTTTTTCCAGCATTCTTGATTTTATGTTGGGCGCGGTGTTGCTGTATGGTGAGGTCCGGCTTATGCGGCGGGCATATGGCAGCGGGTGTAACCGATTACGGGGAAAGGAACTGTTGCTTTTGAGTATGCCTTCTGTGGCGGGGGTGTTCGCTTACAGTCTGGTGAATTTTTACAGAAATGCCTATGAGGCTGGTACGACGAAGAGTGTCTATGATTTGAGAGGACACTCGCTGTTGATGATCTTATACAGTTTGGCCTGCTATTTTACGATCCTGGTCATGGTGTATGTGTTCCATAGGTGGAAGCAGGAGCAGGAAGCGGACGAACAGCGGCGGGTATTCACGGCGCAGATGAAAGATATGCAGGGACATATCGAGGAGGTGGAGCGGCTTTACTCGGATATGCGCAGGCTCCGTCACGATATAGGAAATCATTTTATGACACTGGAAGAATTGTATGACAGGGGAGAATATGAGGCGGCGGGCAGATATGCGGAAAGTATGAAAGTGGAAATGCAGGAGGCTTCGTTGGATGTTAAGAGCGGGCATCCTGTTACGGATGCGATCTTGTCTGTGCGGAAACGCCAGATGGAGGAAAAGAGGATTTCTTTCCGTTGTGACTTTCATTATCCGCAGAAGGGAGGAGTGGACGTCTTTGATCTCAGTATTATCCTGAACAATGCGCTGGCCAATGCCGTTGAGGCGTCTCTAAGGGAGACGCGCCGGGAGATTGCATTGTCTTCCCGTCTGGTGAAAAATATATACATCATCGAAGTGGTTAATGCTTTTACGGGCGAACTGTACGTGGATGATTTTAGTGGTCTGCCTCTTACCACAAAGGCGGAAGAAGGACATGGTTTCGGCCTTTCCGGGATCCGGTATGTGACACGGAAATATTATGGAGATGTGGAAATTGGAGTGGAAGAGCATGCAGGGGTAAGATACTGCGTGCTGCGGGTGATGCTGCAGTTTCGAAACGAGCAGAGCTGATTTATAGTTGGAAAGCTTCCCTGAACTGGAACCGGACAGTCGAATAGAAAATTCGTTTACATCATCATAAGGATGCTTCACAACATTTCACTTTAGCGCTAGGTGGTGTGTACCGAAATAGAAAGTAAGAAGATTTCGGCAAACAGTATGCGCAGAGGGGGCAGACTGTTTGTTGAAATCTTAGGATTATACTTCTCAGAATAATGAAGTCAGTCAAAAAGGAGGAAATAAGCATGAGAGTAAGCGGAGTAGGAAGCGGTTCGGATATGCAGACGAAAGGTACAGGGATGTCTCCTGGTATGGGGGAACCGATGGATGAGGTCAGCAAGGGGATTCAGAAGCAGATTGAGAATCTGCAGAAACAGATGAAAGAGCTGTCAGCAAATCAGGAAATGACGCCGGATATGAAGATGAAGAAACGGCAGGAACTGCAAAAGCAGATTAGCGAACTACAGATCCAGCTTCGGCAGCACCAGATGGAAGTTAAGCGGGAAGAGGCTAGAAAGCGGGAAGAGAAGGCTTCCCAGGATGATGTCTTGAATCCGACCAAAAGTATGGAACGAGAGCAGGGGACAGGGATTTCTGCAGGCAGTATGGAAGCAATGATCTCGGCTGATGCTTCAATGAAGCAGGCAGGAGTACATGGCAGTACGGCGAAACATGCACAGAACCGGGCTGGTATCCTGAAAGCGGAGATCAAACGTGACAAGGGAGGGCCGGGAGATGCCACGGCGGCTAAAGAAGAGGCGCTGGCAGAGACGGAGACATTGGCCAAGAAGGCTTCGGCTTCCCAAATGGAAGCTCTTGGTAAGGCAAATGAAGTTATGAAAGAAGCTTCGGAAGCAGAAAAGCAGAAAACAGATGACAAAAAGAACGAAAAAACAGAAGAGACAGGAAGGAAGGAGGAAACGGATCATACGACGTCTGACACAACGGTTTCAGGTGAGGAAAAAGAAACGGGACAGGACGGTAGTTTATGGGCGTCCGCATATCATCCTGTGGATGTGAGAATCTGATGAAAATACCCTCTAAACCAGGACGGCTGGGAATTAGAGGGTATTTTTGCATCTTGTCTGCAGTGCGCAGATAACTTGCTCTATTTCCCGCACAGGCGGCATATACTGATAGCGGAGGAATTCTCTGTCGTGGGACTGGCAGTAGAGGACTGTGCAAAAATGATGATCCAGGTCTTGCCATAGTAGGGTAGTATGCCAAAACATGCACAAGAATGACTGCGCAGGTATCGCAGGAACGGTAAAAGGGGATGCGTATATCCTGCATTGGACATAGTAAAACGTGGAAACTGGCTTTACCAGTAAAAGGTTTTGGTGTAGGATAGAAACGTACATCGATTTCAGAGGAGGATTCCCAAGGGAGCAGCGTCGCAGTGGAAAAGAGTTTTTTTAGCAATGCCGTGGTTAAAAATATAGCGTATGTAACCATGTTTATTGACCATTTCTTTGTAGTAGTGTATCGGGTACTCATGCAGGAACACGAGATGGCAGGGGGTGAGATGGCCAGCATGGAGCAGATCTATTCTGCAGGGCGGGCGATTGGCAGAATTTCTTTTATTCTGTTTGCTTATCTGGCGGTGGAGGGATTTCTACACACACGAAGCAGAAAGAAATATCTTCTACGGCTGGGAGCTTTTGCGTTGGTGTCGGAGATTCCATTTGATTTGGCTTTTTCGGGAGAGTGTTTTGAATGGGGAAGTCAGAATGTATTTTTCACACTGTTTTTAGGGGTGCTTGTGCTGACAGTATGGGAATGGGCCATGCAAAAGAACCACAAAGCGGCGGCCAGCGCGGCACTCCTGCTATGTTGTGCAGCGGCGTATGGGTTGCGGACAGATTACAAGTTTATGGGAGTGCTGCTGATCTTTGCGTTGTATTGGACCAGAGGCAGGAACTTGTCTGAGCAGATGGCAGCGGCTGGATGTGTGATGCTGTTTGGAACATGGGGTGCGAACTGTCTTAAGTATGCCGGCAGTTATTCATTGACTTATTTGTTTCAATTTTCTATGGGAGAAATGTATGGGCTTTTTGCTTTTATCCCGATCGCTTTGTATAATGGGGAGAGAGGGCGTCAAATGCCTAAGGCATTTTGTTATAGCTTTTATCCAGTGCACCTGCTATTGCTGTATGGGGCATCATGGATGTTAAAGGGCGGCATTTAAGGAGGAACAGATAAGAACGATGAGGAATTATATCGAAAAGGTCTGTGGGCGGGTTGCGGCAGATGTTAAAGAATATGGTATGGCTGTTATTGTGTTTTTTGTTTATGCGGTTATCGTCAACCTGCTCTTTCATGCGTTTTGTCCACTAGTCATTTTCTGCGGGTTTCCTTGTCCTGGCTGTGGGGTTAGCAGGGCGACAGTATGTTTTCTTACTGGAAGATGGGGAATGGCGTGGGAGTTGAATCCAGTTATCTTTCCGATTGTGGTGTGTGGCGCATATTTTGGAGTGAACCGGTATCTGCTTGGCACAAAGGCGAGAGGAATGAAAATGATGCTGGGAGTTATTCTGGTTTTGCTTTTCGTTGTATACTGTGTGCGCATGTATTTTTATTTTCCGGACAGAGTGCCGTATGTCTATGCAGAGAATAATCTGCTTGCACGAATTTTTCCTTTTTATCAACAAATTTTACACGAAAGGGGTATTCTGTGGTAAGATATCTAGGAAAGATGTGCAGAAACGTATCTTTTGCGGTAAGACTGCGGGAGCAGTTTCGATTAAGAAAGAACAGAATGGAGAGCGAAGATGGAAGAGAATAAGATATATCCAGAACAGCCGGAAGAACAACGGGAGAATCCGATGCAGGATCCGGTTCCAGGTGATATTGTACAGGAGGTACAGTTTGAGGAGCAGTCTGATCTAGGAGAGTTGAATGCTTCTGGGGCGGATAACCGCCAGAGTAATGGTGGTCAGGAAAATACTTTCCAGAACAATGCTTATCAGAATAATGTATACCAGAACAATGGCTATCCAGCTTATCAGAATGGCAGTTATCAAGACAACAATTATCAGAATAGCAGTTATCAGGGTAATAATTATCAGAATAGCAGTTATCAGGACAACAATTACCAGAGCGGCAGCTACCAAAACAAACCGTATTCTGGCAGTGCTTATCAGAATTATGGGACAAACTACCAACAGTATAACACAGCCCCTTCTTATCTGAATGACCAGATGGAATTGGAGGAACCGGTCAAAGTCAGCGAATGGGTTCTTGCGATGATTCTTATGATGATTCCCTGTGTCAACATTATTATGATGTTTGTCTGGGCTTTCAGCAGCACAGAGAAGAAGAGCAAGTCTAACTTTTTCAAGGCATACTTGATCTTCTTCGGGATTTCTATAGGTGTGATGATATTGGTTTGGCTGGCTGTCATTCTTTTTGCACTGATGCTGTAATCCGTATGAACGCAGTACTATATGAGGCGAGGCCAGCCGATTAAGAGGCGGTCATTGTGGTGTGCAGAACCAGCGCCCTGAGGAGCCGCAGGGCAGAACCAGAGAGTTGGAGCTTACGGGCAGCCCAATTTCATCGGCTTCTACATATCCGCCGAACTGCGGTGTGATGACTGTCTGAAGCATATAGGACAGTACAGCGGGCTGTAGTCCGGTCGTGTAGGAATTTACCAGCATAAAGCAGGCATCTTTCGACAGGATCTGTGCTGTCAGGCGCAGGAAAGGAAAGATGCTTTCTTCTATTTTCCAGATTTCGCCTTTGGGGCCTCGGCCATAGGAAGGCGGGTCCATGATGATGGCATCATAGGTATTGCCCCGGCGGATCTCACGTTCGACGAATTTTACACAGTCATCTACCAGCCAGCGGATAGGGGCATCTGCCAGACCGGAAGCGGCAGCGTTTTCTTTGGCCCAATTTACCATGCCTTTGGAAGCGTCCACGTGGGTTACGGAAGCGCCGGCCTTGGCGGCGGCAAGTGTGGCTCCGCCCGTGTAGGCGAACAGATTCAGTACTTTCACAGGGCGTTTTTTGTTTCTGATTACAGAAGAAAACCATTCCCAGTTTACGGCCTGTTCTGGGAAAAGGCCTGTATGTTTAAAACTGAAAGGTTTCAGATGAAAGGTAAGCTCTCTGTATCTGATGTTCCATTCCTGCGGCAGATCAAAGAATTCCCATTCACCGCCTCCTTTGGAACTTCTGTGGTAGTGGCCGTTTTTCTGGTTCCAGCGTTTGTCCAGCTGGGGTGTGTCCCAGATGACCTGGGGGTCGGGGCGTACCAGAATATAATCCCCCCAGCGTTCCAGTTTTTCACCGGCAGAGGTATCGATCACTTCGTAATCTCTCCATGTATCAGCAATCCACATTTGTATTGATTCCTTTCTGTTATGGTATTTTGTATGCTGCGATTATTGTACCAGTATATTTCTATTATGCATAAGAAAGAAATTTTCGCAAATACTATTAAAATTGATTTGATGGGATCATAGATAGCATGTCTGAAGCTGTGGCGGATAAGCGGATTGCCTGGTGTGTGGGGATGTGTTAAAAACATACAAAAAAGGCGCTTATAGTATGCACACATTTGATAATCTGGTAAATACATTTTGGAAACGTATTGACTTTGGTTGTGCACGTTGCTATAATCGAGTTATGAGTTAAATTCAATCATTTGGATTGTTACTGCAATCGAGCGGGCAAAACCAGATCGCATAAATTGACCGAAAGGCCAGTTTACAGTATTTGGTTTTTTTTATTTTATTATCAAAAGATATAACGGATGAGGAATGAAAGTGCGTATCGAGAAGGTAATCAATAATAATATTATCCAGGCGCGGGATAATAATGGCGTGGAACTGGTTGTCATGGGAAGGGGCATCGGTTTTGGCAAGGTATCTGGCAGTGAGATCAACAGCGCGGCGATCGAAAAGATATTTCGGCTTGACAATATGGATGATAAGGAGCAATTTAAGAAGCTGTTGGCATCTCTGCCGCTGGAACATATCAGATTGGCTAATGACGTTATTTCATTTGCAAAGGAGAGCTTAAAGATCAATCTGAATCAAAATGTGTACCTGACACTGACAGATCATATCAGTTTTGTGATCGACCGTTATCAGGCGGGTATGAATTTCGGTAACATATTGGCTGAAGAGGTAAGGCTTTTTTATCCGGTAGAGTATTCGGTGGGTAGATATGCTTTGGAGCTGATCGAGGAGCGGACGGGAAGCCGGCTGGTGGAGGATGAAGCTGCTTCCATTGCACTTCATATCATCAATGGCGAGACGAATCTTGTCATGGGCAAGTCGTTTCAGATGATCAAGATGATGCGGGAAATGATGGAGATTATTGAGCAGCACATAACAATTTCTGAGGGAAGGAATTACCCAAAAGACAGATTGATCTGTGACTTAAAGCAGTTGGCGAACAGACTGGTTTCGGAAGAACCTATGAGCGGACATAAAGATGAGGCGCTTTACAGCTTTGTGGAAGAGAATTATCGGGAAGAATACCAGATCATCAATGGAATCAATGAATACATAGAGACAACTTACCAATGCAGTATGACAGAGGAAGAGAAGATTTACCTGACTTTGAATATTAAACGCATGGCGGATCTCTATGCAGAATAGAACGAGAGGGGGAAACAAATGAAACTGTTTCAAAATTTATTTGGCAAGGACAATGGGATTGAGATTGCAGCGCCGGCATCAGGGAAGCTGGTAGCGATCAGCGAAGTAAATGATCCTACCTTTGGGGATGAGATCTTAGGAAAGGGCGTAGCGGTGATTCCATCTGATGGCAGGATCTGTGCTCCTGTGGATGGCACGGTGAGTACGGTATTTCCTACTGGGCACGCGGCGGCAATCACAGGCGATTCGGGAGCAGAGATCCTGATCCATATCGGACTCGATACGGTGAAGCTGAACGGTAAGCATTTTACAATCCATGCAAGTGAAGGCCAGAAAGTCAAGAAGGGGGATCTGCTCCTAGAGGCGGATCTTGAGCAGATCAAAGCGGAAGGTTATGATATCATTACGCCAGTGGTAGTCTGCAATACGGATGAATTCTCGAAATTCGAGATGGCGCAGTCCGGGGATGTGTCTCAGGGAGATGTAGTCCTGACAATTGCGAAATAGCTATTAGGATGGCGAATTCTTAAGATGTTCGTGGGCAGATGCCCATTGAATATAGATACAAAAGGCTTTGGTTCTATGGCTAGGGTAGAACCGGGAAATAATAACTCAGAGGGGGTAAGATTTATATGATGAAGTATTTACAGAAACTGGGTAAAGCTTTGATGCTTCCCGTAGCTTGTCTGCCGATCTGTGGTATCCTGATGGGAATCGGATATGCGCTGTGTCCGGCGACGATGCAGGGCGGTGAGATGAGCGGATTCCTGAACATGCTGGGATTTTTCCTGGTGAAGGCAGGCGGCGCATTGATTGATAACATGGCTCTTTTGTTTGTTATCGGTGTTGGCGTAGGTATGGCGGATGATCATGATGGTACGGCTGGTCTTGCAGCTTTTGCATCCTGGTTGATGCTCACAAACCTGCTTGCTACAGGTACAGTGACAACATTGATGCCGTCAATCGCTGACAGTGCAAACAAGACATTGGCATTTGATAAGATTGCGAATCCGTTTATCGGTATTCTCGCAGGTATTATCGGCGCAACATGTTACAATAAGTTTAAGTCTACAAAATTACCGGATTGGTTGTCCTTCTTCAGTGGCAAACGCTGTGTTTCGATTATTTCTGGTGTTGTATCTATCGTTGTTGCAGCAGTCCTGTTGTTTGTATGGCCGGTTGTATTTGGCGCATTGATTACAGTAGGTGAGGCAATTGTAGGAATGGGTCCGGTAGGTGCAGGTATCTATGCTTTCCTGAACAGACTGCTGATCCCGACAGGTTTGCATCACGCATTGAACAATGTATTCTGGTTTGACACCATCGGTCTTGGTGATCTGTCCCACTTCTGGGCAGGTGAGACCAGTGCAGATGTTACATGGAGCCTTGGTATGTATATGTCTGGCTTCTTCCCTTGTATGATGTTCGGTATTCCTGGCGCTGCTCTGGCTATGATCCATACAGCGAAGGATAATAAGAAGAAAGTTGCGATCGGTCTCGTTACTTCTGCAGCTATTTGTGCTTTTGTCTGTGGTGTTACAGAGCCTTTCGAATTTGGTTTCATGTTCCTTGCGCCAGTACTGTATCTGATTTATGCATTGCTGTACGGTATCTTTACTGTTATCGTTACATTGGTTGGTTTCCGTGCAGGTTTCAGCTTCTCGGCAGGCGCAACAGACCTTGTGTTCTCAGCATCGCTTCCGGCAGCTCAGAATACCTGGTTAATCCTTCCGTTAGGTATTGCAGCATTTATCGTATTCTACCTTGTATTCCGTTTTGCGATTGTTAAGTTTGATTTAAAGACACCTGGTAGAGAAGACGACGATTTAGAAGAAGAGAAGAAAGCAGTTCTTTCCAACAATGATTATACGGAAGTGGCAGCTATCATTCTTGAAGGTCTTGGCGGCAAGAATAATATCGCGTCTCTTGACAACTGTATTACAAGACTTCGTCTGGAGATCAAGGATAATACACAGGTGAATGAGAAGAAGATCAAATCGGCAGGCGTGGCAGGCGTTATGAGACCTGGCAAGAATTCCGTACAGGTTATCGTAGGTACGAAGGTACAGTTCGTTGCTGATGAAATGAAGAAGATGTTATAGGTATTATTTACTATCATAATACCGAAACCCCTAGCAGAACGGAGGCCTTCGGGTCTCCGTTTTTTTTCAAACAAGGATAAGAGAATATTGCTTGACAATAGAAGAGTTTGCAGAGAAAATGATAAATAAATGAAAGTAGGGCAGACTTATTTCAGAATTAGCTAAGAGAAACGCTTTGGAATGGAGGAAGAATATGAGAATTATCAGAGCAAAAGATTATGACGATATGAGCAGAAAGGCGGCGGCTATCATTGCAGCGCAAGTGATTACGAAGCCAAATTGTGTATTGGGACTTGCTACCGGGTCTTCACCAATTGGTACCTATGCGAACCTGGCGGCTGGATATGAAAAGGGTGATCTTGATTTTTCAGGTGTGACAACGGTCAATTTGGATGAGTACAAGGGGCTGCCAAGGGAAAATGACCAGAGTTATTATTACTTTATGAACCATAATTTTTTCAGTAAAGTGAATGTGGATCCTAAGCGCACTTTCCTGCCAGACGGTACGGAAACAGACAGTGATAAGGCATGTCGTGAATACGATGAGATTGTTGCCAGTGTGGGTGGTGTTGATCTCCAGCTTCTGGGTCTTGGCCATAATGGCCATATCGGCTTTAATGAGCCAGGTGAGGTGTTTGAGGCGGATACACATTGTGTTGATTTGACAGAGACGACGATTAAAGCGAACCAGAGATTCTTTGCATCGATCGACGATGTGCCTCGTCAAGCTTATACGATGGGAATCAGAACAATCATGCGGGCGAAAAAGATTCTTGTTGTAGTTAGTGGTAAGGATAAGGCTGCAGCGCTCAAGGCAACCTGTTTCGGGCCGATCACACCGCAAGTACAAGGGTCTGTTCTGCAGCTTCATAACGATGTGATCGTTGTTGCAGATGAGGCAGCGTTGTCAGAAATGTAGGAAGACAAGTTAGGAAAGGAGAAGCGCCGAATGATCATTAAGAATGCCAGTGTATATACAGAAGATGGAATATTTCTTGAAAAGGATATTTATATAGAAGGAAACCGCTTCGTAGACTGTGCGGAGAAAGTAAGCGATAAAACGGAAGTGGACGCGGCGGGTTGTCTGGCGATTCCGGGATTGACAGATATTCATTTTCATGGATGCATGGGACATGATTTCTGTGATGGCTCACGGGAGGCTGTAGATGCAATGGCGGCCTATGAGGCTTCTGTGGGTGTGACGAATATTGTACCAGCGACTATGACGCTTTCGGAAGAATTATTGCAGGGAATCTGCATAACCGCCAAAGCTTATGCAGAAGAAGGAGAGAAACCCGACAGAGCACATTTTCATGGCATCAATATGGAGGGGCCTTTCGTATCACTTGCCAAGAAAGGGGCACAGAATGGCGAGTATATCCATAAACCGGATATTGCCATGTTCGACAAACTAAATGAGGCTTCGGGTAACCGGGTGAAATTGCTGGCTATTGCACCGGAGGAAGAAGGAGCAATGGAATTGATCGCACAGCGTCATAATCAGGTGGTCATGTCTGTTGCGCATACCTGTGCAGATTATGACACGGCTGTCAGAGCGTTTGAAAATGGTGCAAATCACGTGACGCATCTATATAATGCGATGTATCCGTATACACACAGGGCACCAGGTCCGATTGGTGCTGCGGCGGATACGCGCAAGGTAGAGGTGGAGTTGATTTGTGACGGTGTGCATATTCATCCGTCGGCGGTCAGAACTACCTTTAAAATATTCGGTGATGACCGCATTATCCTGATCAGCGATAGTATGCGGGCGACTGGTTTAGAGGATGGCGATTACACTCTGGGCGGACAGGCGGTTAAGGTAACAGGCAGTCTGGCTACACTGCATGATGGGACGATCGCCGGTTCTGTGACGAATCTGTTGGACTGTATGCGCACGGCAGTGCTTAAGATGGGAATTCCGCTGGAATCCGCAGTGAAATGTGCAGCAGTCAATTCTGCGAGATCGGTAGGGATTTATGAGGAATATGGCAGTATTACGCCAGGTAAAGTGGCGGATGTTGTGCTGCTTAAGAGGGATGGACTTACACTGCAACAGGTCATTTTGGCAGGAAAGCCACTTCCTAAGAACTAGGTTGAAAAATCAGAGATTTTTCAATTTTGCTGTTTAAGCAGTATCACAAGCAAATCTGCGATATGCATGAGGGTTAGATTGAATTTGTTTGGAGGAATGTCTGATTTAGATATTCCTCCAAACATGTTTTTCTTTTCTTGGCATTTTATGAAGTTCTTTCGTGAAATAATCCCTATTATTTATAATTTCCGGTGCTGTTGTGTGCAGACCAGGAAGTGATAGAAATACTGTTCCAAAAAGGTGAGAAGATCCATGCAGTATAGAGCGGGACAATGTACTCTGGAAGGCACGGGAACTGGTGCTCTATGTAGATTCCTGTCATTTTATCACGGTTCCTGTCACGCCGGACAGATATCCGGACGCCTGCGTGGACTCCTGTCAGCACAGCATGATGCGGGTCATGAACGAGGCAGTCCGCTGGTGGGCGGTAGCTACTGGGGACGGTATATTTATAACGATATCTATGCCCAGCTGACCCCTGCGGAGATGATCGGTACCATAGCGTCCTGCGGCATAGACGGGTATACCTGTTTCGGCATCGTAGCAGAACTCTGTGTGAAAATGCTTTACCGTTACGGCAAAACTATTATCCCATAGGGGGAGAGTTTTTACAGATATCAGTATGGAATAACGGTTTCGGATTGCGTGGACGGGAGATGCTGCATAGTAGAATAAGCGAGGCAAAACTGACATATATGTCAGAAATTAAGCCAAAGGAACGGTCAGAGGAACAAAAGCAGACATTTCTGGGGCAATCAGAACTGCACACTTGCGGCTCTGTTCGTGAACGTATCATTATCCATGCGGCCTACTTGATAGGAACACATGTCTGCATATGTTTCTATACATTCACTTCTATTTATGGAAGTATGATAGTGTAGGATGCAGATGTTTAGAAGAGCAGGTAGGGTTGGTGGAAGAATAAAGCGTGATAAGCGCTTAAAAGAAGCAGTAAGCAAAGCGTCTTTGTCAGGGATGACATAAGACACGGATCTGATATTTTAGGTAAAAAGATTCTGCAAATGGAGCAGACAAGGAGGCAGCTATGCATTTTTTAGACAAAAGGGTCAATGTCATTTGTGAAGAGTTGAAGAAGTTAAAGGTGAAGCAGAAATTTGCGATTGATGAGTGGAGCTACAAGGAAGGCAACTACATACATCCTGAGGATGCGGAAAAAGACCTGACACCATGGGAGAGTTTTGACTGCCGGAATATGCACTGGTACGGCAAGGATCGTCACTACTGGTTCAAGGCTGTATACCGGGTGCCGCAGGAGCTTGACGGCAAGCGGATGTGGATGCATGTGCGCACCCAGATTGACGAGTGGGACGACGCGAAGAACCCGCAGTTTCTGCTTTTTGTAAACGGTGAGGCAGTGCAGGGTATCGACATGAACCACCGGGATGTATTTCTGCGGCCGCAGGCTAAGGCCGGTGAGGAATTGACGCTGGAGCTGCAGGCTTATACGGGTATCCTGCATACGGAGTTTAATCTGATCGTGGAGATGCAGGAGATCGACTACGAGATCGAGAAGCTCTATTACGATCTGTGGGTGCCGCTTGCCGCCTTCTCCAGAATGGAAGAGGATGATAAGAACCGCAGGGATATCGAGGAGATCTTAAATACGACGGTGAATTTCCTGGATCTGCGCACGCCTTACTCGGAGGAATTCTACAGGACGTTACGAGAGGCCACCGAGTATATCAGTCAGGCATTGTACACGGACCATGCCGGTTATAAGGATGTGATTGCCACTTGTATCGGCCACACGCACATCGACGTGGCATGGTGGTGGACCGTGGAGCAGACGAGAGAGAAGGTGGGCCGCAGTTTTGCCACAGTGCTCAAACTGATGGAGGAATACCCCAACTATAAGTTTATGTCCAGTCAGCCGCAGCTGTATGCTTTTCTGAAAGAGCGTTACCCGGAGCTTTACGCGAAGGCGAAGGAACGCATTGAGGAGAAACGCTGGGAACCGGAAGGCGGTATGTGGCTGGAGGCCGACTGCAATCTGACTTCCGGGGAGTCTCTGGTGAGACAGTTTATACACGGGAAGCGTTTTTTCAAGGAAGAGTTCGGCGTGGACAACAGGATTCTGTGGCTGCCGGATGTGTTCGGTTATTCCGGGGCGCTGCCGCAGATCATGAAGAAATGTGGTATCGACTATTTTATGACCACCAAGCTGGCGTGGAACCAATTCAATAAGGTTCCTTACGATACGATGCGCTGGCGCGGTATCGATGGTTCGGAGGTGCTGACGCATCTGATTACGACCTTGGGCGTGAACCAGCCGATCAAGGATTTCTTCACCACCTATAACGGGATGCTGCACCCGGATGCCATCATGGGCGGCTGGATGCGCTACCAGAATAAAGATATCAACAACGACATTCTCATCTCCTACGGCTACGGAGACGGCGGCGGCGGCCCTACCAGAGAAATGCTGGAGACTTCCCTGCGTATGGAAAAGGGTGTCAAAGGCATTCCCACGGTAAGACAGGAATTTGCACGTACCTATTTCGAGGAGCTGGAAGAGCGGGTGAAGGATAACAGAAGGCTTCCGGTGTGGGAGGGAGAGCTTTACTTCGAGTACCACAGAGGAACGCTGACTTCCATGGCGCGCAATAAGCGCTCCAACAGAAAATCGGAGCTGGGGCTGATGGATCTGGAGCTTCTCTGCGTTATGAGCAGACAGACGCAGGCGTATCCGACGAAAGAGCTGGATGCCATGTGGAAGCTGGTGCTGCTGAATCAGTTCCACGATATCCTGCCGGGCTCTTCGATTCATGAAGTGTACGAGGTGACGAAGGAAGAGTACGGGCGTCTGGCGGCGCAGCTGCAGGATATGAGCGGACAGCGCAGACGGGCCATCGCCGGAGAAGGCGAGGCTGTCACTGTCTTTAACCCCATCGGAAGAGTGCGGGACGATGTAGTATGTCTGGGTGATCTCGATGCGGAAGCGCTGGCAGATGCAGACGGAGCGGTCTATCCGGTACAGAAGACGGCGGCGGGAAGCATTGCTTATGTGAAGAATCTTCCGTCCAAAGGCTATAAGACATTCCGGATTGCCGGAAAGGGCGAAGCGGCCGAAGCGACGGCGGCAGTAAAGCCATTTACGCTGCAGGGGCCGTACGAGTTGGAGACACCTTTCTACCAGGTGAAGCTGGATGCGCAGGGCATGTTTACGAGCATTTATGATAAGGAAAACGAGCGGGAAGTGGTGCAGGAGGGACAGCGCGCCAATCTGCTGCGGATGTATGAGGATAAGCCGATCTACTTCGACAACTGGGATATTGATATTTATTATACGGAAAAATTCTGGGATGTGGACGGCGTAGAACAGATGGAATGGACGGAAGTCGGACCGGTGCGTGCGGTGTTGGAGATCACGAGAAAAGCGTCTAATTCCACGATCAGGCAGCAGGTTATCTTCTATGCACTAAGCCGCAGGATCGAGTTTGTGACGAAGGTGGACTGGAAAGAACACCAGACGCTTCTTAAAGTGCATTTCCCGGTGGCTGTGCATACGGATGAGGCGACATTCGACGTGCAGTTTGGTAACCTCACGAGGAAGACCCACCGCAATACGAGCTGGGATGTGGCCAGATTCGAGAGCTGCGGACAGAAGTGGATGGATCTTTCGGAAGGACACTACGGCGTGTCGCTGCTAAATGACTGCAAGTACGGACATTCCGTACAGGATTCCAATATGGCGCTGACGCTGATTAAGTCCGGTATCGAGCCGAATCCGACGGCGGACCAGGAGGAGCACGAATTTACGTATGCGATCTATCCTCATGCGGAAGGCTGGCGCGCGGCCGGTACGGTGGACGAGGCTTATAAGCTGAATCAGCCGCTGACGGCACAGACGGGTACCGCGGACGGCGGGGCGTATTCCTTCGCCGGTGTGGACCGGGCCAATGTGGTGCTGGAGACGGTGAAGATGGCGGAGGACGGCGATGGTATCGTGCTTCGTATGTATGAGTCAGAGAATGCGCTGACGAAGGCGAGACTGACAGTGAACACAGCGTTTGAAAAGGCGTATGTCTGCAATCTGCTGGAGGAGATCGAGTCGGAAGCGACAGTAAGCGGTAATGTGGTTGAAGTCATGCTTAAGCCCTATGAGGTGGTGACGGTGCTAGTGAAATAAATTAAAGAAGAAACAGATTGTGAAAAAGAGAGGGGTGCTGAAATAGGGCATCCCATCTTTAATTCTATGCAATACAACAATACGGTGAAAACCAAACTAAATTTTTTAAAAAAATACTTGCATCTTATGAATGCATCATGTATACTGTTTATTGCTGTGGCATGATAGCTGTGAAGCGTGAGGTTGCTGCCCTCTATGGCAGGTTTTCCGTGGAGCGAATGTCAAGTTAGGAAACTGACGACAAGTCACTGTACAGACAACAGATGTCCGGCAATGCCGGAAACAACGTGATTAGTGTTCATGATTATTTTTATAAAAGAGGACACACACGGGAGAGTGTACAGTCACCGCTTGTCGTACTTAGAACAAAAAGTGCGAAAAGGAGGCGACTTTTTTTATGGCAAGTCAAGTAATGAGAATTACACTTAAAGCCTATG
>CATOJY010000032.1 GCA_951800685.1 uncultured Lachnospiraceae bacterium | reverse complement strand
TAATGTTATCAGACATGGTTCTATACCTCCTTTGGCAAATTTTGTTGTGGTGACTTAATTCTACCAAACGGCTATAGACCATGTCTATTTTTATGCAATTAATTTGCGAAACTTATTATACGTCATCGTGGATTATGAAACTATCACGATGCGGGCAGGAAAGTATTCTCAATTATAACGCAGGAGAACAGGCCCCCACCCTTATACATGGGATAAGGCAGTCATGCGGAGATTTGACATGTTTGTTGCCTATTATTCCGACACATATAAGCTGACAGAATAGGGCGAGGTATCTAAGATCTATTCTTTTCTGAAATCTTACGTCATCCACCGCAAGTCAAGAGCAGTCAGCACAGAGCAGAGAGAATGGGGAATGTCTTTTCTACAGGTGGTGACGGAAGAAGAAATTTGTTGTAAAATATATTTTAACGTACATATTTAATTATTACAAAATACAGAATGATATACAGAAGAAGGAAAGATGTTGGCATGAAGGAGAATTCGTTTAAGGAACGGTAAAAACTGGTATGTGAAAGTTGATGGGTGCACGACAACGATAAACGCGCATAGCTATACGATTATTACGGCTCACAAAGATAAGGGGAGAAAGTTATGACTGCATTGAACATAGCAGTACTATCGGATATTCATGGTAATTATATTTCTTTACAAAAATGTCTGGAGCATGTAATAACCCGCGGAGCAGATACTTTTATCTTTCTTGGAGATTATCTGGGGGAGTTGGCGTATCCCCAAAAGACAATGAGCACCTTGTATTCGTTAAAAGAAAAGTATAAATGCTTTTTCATCAGGGGAAATAAAGAAGACTATTGGATCAACTATGATCCGGAACAAAAGGGCTGGAGCGAATACGACTCGACCACAGGCAGTCTTTATTATACATATAATAATCTGACACAAAAAGGCCTGCACTTTTTCAGAGCTTTACCCATAAAGAAGGAGCTTATATTTGATGATTTGCCACCGATTACGATCTGTCATGGTTCGCCCCGAAAAGTAAATGAAAAATTATTGTCGGACAATGAAAACACCTTTGGGATTATGGAAAGAGATCCTAATGATTATATTTTATGCGGGCACACTCACATACAAAGGAAAATAGAACATAATGAAAAAGTAGTACTTGGTGTCGGTTCCGTTGGAATTCCCATGCATAGTAAGGGGAAAGCGCAATTTATGATATTAAGAGGAAAGCAAGGTGCGTGGGACTATGAATTTGTCAGTCTGGGATATAATACAGAGGAAGTTATTGCGGATTTATATGCTTCAGGCTTGAACAAAAAAGCGCCATATTGGTGTAAGGTATCGGAAAATCTGCTTAGAACAGGTGAAATATCACATGGTGATGTTTTAGGGAGAGCAATGGAGATATGTAAAGAGATACATGGAGAATGTATTTGGCCTGATGTGCCGGAAGAATGCTGGAAACAGGCAGTGAAAGAGATGATTATTTCCGATTAAATAAAAACGGAAGCATTCTCCACGGCTTTTATAGAATGAGCTGTTATAGGCAGTGTTTTTGGAATTATTTCGCTGATCTGCAATCGAAGAATAAAAAGCAGGAAGATCTTTATTCTGTCGGTTAAAAATTCATCAGGAAGGAACTATTGATTTTTATCTTCTGAGTTGCTATACTGGATCTAATGGTAAGAAATGGCTGGATGAGAATATCCTGTCGCAAATCAGATGAATATTTGAGGGAAGATCAATGTAAGTCTACTGGGCTTATGTGTTCTTCTCTTTTGTTTTTTTTGGGTGGGGGATAAGGTAAAATGAAACTTTTATTAAACCAGATAAAAACTGCATTTTGTACAATAGCGGCGGCACTGGTTCTTTTTGGTGCACTTGCTGTTCTTGACAAAAACAATGATTTTTCTCTTGCACAGAGGGAAAGTGCACACAAATTCGGTGCAACATATATGACCATGAACAATCCTTTCTTTGAAGCGGTCAACGAAACGATACGCGCTACCGTGGAATCAAACGGGGACATTCTGCTCACAAGAGACCCGGCGCTTGATGCGGTCAGACAGACACAGCAGATTTATGACCTGATAGACGAGGGTGTGGAAGCCATATTTATTGCACCTGTTGATTTTGAGAAGATTATTCCTGCTATCGAGTATGGGAGGGAAAAGGGGATAAAGATAATATTTGTAGATACGGAGATCTATGATGAAAGTCTGGCAGACTGTATCGTTGTCTCGGATAACTATCGTGCGGGCGTTCTCTGCGCCGAGTATCTGTTGTATAAAAAAGCAGAGGGGAAGATTCTGATCCTTGAACATCCGACAACCAAATCCTCCAATGACCGCGTGGAGGGGTTTGTAGATACTATAGAAGGAAACGGGAAGTTTGAGATTGTGGACAGGCTGGATTATGCAGGACAGCTTGAGATTGCTATGCCTTTGATGATTGAAGAACTGAAAAAGGGTACTGAATTTGATGTTGTTTTTTCCATCAACGACGTGGGCGCTCTCGGTGTGATGGCAGCACTGAAAGATTATGGAAAATTGGACGGCATATCTGTTCTTGGGGTGGATGGCGCGCCAGAGGCGAAGTCTATGATAAAAGAAAAAATCATGCTCGCAACGTCGGCACAGTATCCGTCTGAAATCGGACAGAATGCGGTGGATCAGCTTTATAATATGATAGAGGACAGGCCTGTCAAAAAGAAAATAAAAGTTTCGGTTGATTTGATCAGTGAGGAAAATATAAATGAATTCAGTACAAAAGGGTGGCAGTAGCAAATGGATACATCGGCATTAAAGAATTCCGTTTTAAGTTTTATGAAAAGTTTTAATTTTATAACAGTGCTGTACATTTCTGTTGTTTCTGCGGTAACCATTATAAAAATCGGAAACTCCGGAGGGGCAGTCATGTTTCTGAAAAAAGTAAATACGTTACCTCCGGTCCCGGAGAAAATGCTTTTGATTTCCCTCAGCTTTTTTGTGTTTTTGATGGTGCTGATGTATATGCATGACAATTATGAGATAAAATGTCAGTGGTGTATTATTGTCATGGAATTTATATGTACTGTTCTTGTGGTCGTCGCGCTGCAGGTGAATTATAACGGTATCGTCCTTCTCTTTGTAGCGCATATCATGAAATACTTTGAAGGAAGCAGCAAAAAACTGCTACCCCTTATATTAGGCAGTACATTTTTTCTGATTTTTGATTTTAACGCCTGCTCTAATATTTTTAAAATTACTTCCTTTGAGACCTATACAGAGTATTATATCGGAACAGTGGCGACGATTTTAATCTTGATCAAAAATCTTTTTACGACTTTAAACATTATTCTTTTTATTGTGTATACAATTCTGCATCTGCGGGAACAGATGGACGAGAAGGATGAGATAAATTCTCTGAATGAGAGGCTTCAGGCTGCAAACAGAGAACTTGAAAATTATGCTGCCGAGTCGGAAAAACTGGCGCAGACAAGGGAGAGAAACAGGCTGGCCAGAGAAATACATGATACGCTGGGACATACCCTGACTGGTATTATAGCAGGGATTGATGCGGCATCGGCTGTTGCCGATGTATCACCTGAAATGTTAAAGAGATATCTTTCACTGGTCTCAGATGTGGCAAGGCAGGGTATGACGGATGTAAGGCGTTCCGTCAACGAACTTCGTCCCGATGCGCTGGAACAGAGAGATCTGCTGTCGGCAATCCATAAAATGATTTCTCAGATGGGCGCAGCCTCCAAGGTGAAAATTACATTGGATAACAGTGCGGGCAGGCTGTCCTTTGGCGAGGATGAGGAGGAAGTGATCTACCGGATCATTCAGGAAAGCATCACCAATGCTGTCAGGCACGGAAAGGCGGATACGGTAATGATCATGATGACGCGGGAATACAATATTGTGACAATAACAATAAAGGATAATGGTATCGGCGCCCAAAATTTCGATCCGGGATTCGGCCTTATGCATATGAAAGAACGGTTGGATATGCTCGGTGGGAAGATACAGGTTGATGGAAGTAACGGTTTTTGCGTGGTGGCGGAAATTCCAATAAGGTGGGGAACGGAAAATGATTAAAGTACTAATTGCAGACGACCAGGAATTGATAAGAGACAGCCTGCGTATTGTGTTGTCGGGCAATCCGGATTTTTTGGCAAATACTGCGGCAAATGGTATTGAGGTGGTCAGGGCTGTCCGGCGGGATAAGCCGGATGTTATTTTAATGGATATCAGAATGCCGGAAATGGATGGCGTGCAGTGCACCCAGATCATCAAAGAAAATTACCCTGAAATAAAGATTATCATACTGACAACTTTTGATGATGATGAATATATTTTCAGCGCTTTAAAGCATGGAGCCAGCGGATATCTTTTGAAAGGTATTTCTGCAGACAGGCTGATCGAGGCAATCCATAAAGTTTATCATGGAAATGCCATGATCAATGAGGATATAGCCGGGAAGGTTTTGAAGATGTTTTCGCAGATGGCAAGGGAAAATGCGGCAGTCATTACGGTGGATAAGGATTACATAAAGGAAATTACAGAGTCGGAGTGGAAGGTGATAGGGCTTGTGTCAAAAGGGCTGTCCAATAAGGAGATAGCGGCAGAACTTTTCCTCACGGAGGGCTCCGTAAGAAACTATTTAAGCTCTGTCTTAAAGAAGCTTGATCTGCGTGACAGAACACAATTAGCTATCTGGGCTGTACAATGGAGGAAAAGTTGACTTTGATGAAAAAGAAGTTTATGGGCAAAAGATTTGCAGCAGGTGTTTTTATAACGGCAGTTCTGGCGGCTGCGACAGCCTCATTGTGTTATTTCCAGCATAAAAGGACAATATCGCTGGGCTTTTTTACCGGCAGCGCATGGGATGTTCCGGATGCCTACACCTATCAGCTTATTGATGATGCAGTGGAGAAGTTTGAAGCCGGTCATCCCGGAGTAAAGGTGGAGTTTGTAAGCGGAATCCAAAAAGATGACTATTCGGAATACATTGCGTCTGCCTTGATAAAAGGCAGCGCACCTGATGTTTTCTTTGTACTGCCGGAAGATTTTTCCATGTTTGCAGGTACAGATGCTCTGATGAAACTGGATGGGTATATTGACAGAGATACAGATTATGATAAATCCAGATATTATAAGGCATCCTTTGAATTTGGTAATATTTCCGGCAGCCAGTACGGGATCCCTTTCGAGAGTGTGCCGCAGATGATGTTTGTAAATAAAACACTGCTGAAAAATGAAGGAATAAATGAAATACCGGAAGACTGGACGTGGGAAGACTTTTATGAAATCTGCGACAGAGTCACCAAAGATATTGACGGCAACGGAATAGAGGATCAGTTTGGCGTCTGTGGTTATACGTGGCAGCACGCTTTTATCACAAACGGTGTGGATGCCTTTGACGAAAATGGTACGAGCTGCGATCTGCATAGTGAAAATGCAGTGGAGGCCGTGGATTTCATCAAGAAAATAAATGGGCTTACAAAAGGAAATGTTGTCACGGCAGATGATTTCGATAAGGGGAATGTGGCGTTTATGCCTGCGCTTTTGTCGGATTACAGAACTTATAAGCCCTATCCGTGGAATATTAAAAAGTATAAGAACTTTGAGTTGGACTGTATCACGCTGCCACGGGGAGAAAAAGGCAACAACAAATCAACCATGAGCACGCTTTTACTGGTCATGAATTCAAGAACAGACAATGAGGTGCTTGCCTGGGAACTGATAAAAACTTTTTGCTACGATATAGAAATTCAAAGTGAAATATATACCTATAAAGAGGGTGCGTCTGTGTTGAAAACGGTCACCGATTCTACGACGACTATGTTAAGCATAAATCAGGTGCTGTCCGAAGAGGGTGGAATGGATATAAACCTTATCACATCCATTATGGAATATGCCGAACCGGATTATAATTTCAAGGATATTACATCAGTCAGGGAAATGATCGGTGCCGGCATTGATGATATTGTAAAAAATGGGACGGATTCGAAAATAGGATTGCAGATGGCAGAAAAACGAGTCAGAAGTTTCCTGGAAGAATAGATATTTTAAACGGTTTGTAAATGATAAAAATGTCGGTGACATTTGTCATATATGGACCGTTTTTTTATATGCCGAATGTCACTATAAACGATATGACATCCGGCAATAGGCAAAACATGGCAGTTTTTTTACAATAAATATAGTTAAGGATTGCGAAAGCAAAACGAATATTACGGGAGAGGAGGTAAGGAGTTGGATGAGTGATGGTTATATTTTGCAGATGAAGAACATCACCAAAACATTTCCGGGCGTTAAGGCGCTTTCTGATGTGACGCTGGAAGTTTCAGAGGCTTCCATACATGCGATATGCGGTGAAAACGGCGCGGGAAAATCCACCTTGATGAAAGTTTTGTCAGGAGTTTATCCATATAGCAGTTATGACGGAGAGATCGTTTTTCAGGGTAAAAAAATGGCATTCAAAAACATCAAGGATTCTGAACGCGCGGGAATCGTTATCATACACCAGGAACTTACGATGATACCAGAGTTGTCTGTTACGGAAAATATTTTCATGGGCAATGAAATTGTGGAAAAGGGACTCATAAATTGGGGAAAAGAACGGAAAAGAACAAGAGAACTGTTGGAGAAGGTCGGATTACATATTGATCCAGATACAATCATCAAAAATCTGGGCGTCGGACAGCAGCAGCTTGTTGAAATCGCAAAGGCATTGTCAAAAAATGTCAAAGTGCTTATTCTGGATGAACCGACATCATCGTTAAATGAATCGGATTCAGAAAATTTGCTGCAATTGATGCTTGGACTGAAAAAACAGGGAATTACCTGTATTATGATTTCCCACAAGTTAAATGAGATAGCGGCAGTTTCCGATTACGTAACAGTGATCAGGGATGGGAAAACTGTGGATGGTTATGCCGTGGAGGCAGGCAGGGTTGACGAAAATAAAATTATCAGGGCTATGGTGGGACGTGAAATTGGAAACAGGTATCCTGAACATACGCCTAAAATAGGAGAAGTTATTCTTGAGATTTCGGATTGGAGTGTTGAGGACGCGAAAGTTCCCGGAAAAATGCTCTGCAAGGATTCTGCATTTTATGTTAGAGCCGGAGAAATTGTCGGTTTTGCCGGTCTTATGGGGGCGGGCAGAACAGAACTGATGAGATCCCTGTTTGGAAAAAATATGGGGATTTTCAAAGGTGGAAAAATGAAAATAAGAGGCAGGGAAGTTCGGATAAATTCTGTCAGGGAGGCTATTAAAAATAAGATCGCTTATGTGCCGGAGGACAGAAAGGGTCTGGGATTAAATCTTCTTGACACGATCAGAAAAACTATTGTCTCCGCAAATCTTGATACGATTAAAACCAAAGGCCTTCTGGACTTTGACAAGGAGAGGGCAGCCTCGGAAAAATATAAAGATTCCCTGAAAATCAAGTGCCGCGATGTGGGTGTTGGCGTGAATACTTTATCGGGCGGAAATCAGCAGAAAGTTGTCCTTTCAAAGTGGATGTTTACGGAGCCGGATATTCTCATTCTGGATGAGCCGACAAGGGGGATTGATGTCGGCGCAAAATATGAGATTTATAAACTGATTCATGAGCTTGCGGATCAGGGAAAAGCAATTATTCTGGTGTCTTCCGAACTTCCAGAACTTCTTGGAATGGCGGATCGCATTTATACGATTTTTGAAGGAAGGATCACCGGTGAGATTCCCGCAGAAGAGGCAAATCAGGAAATGTTAATGAAGAAGATGACCATAACGGCTTAAGAGGAGACGATAATGAAATATATTAAAAAGGTGTTGGGCGAAGATCTTCGTCAATATACGATGGTAGTTGCCCTGGCGGCGCTCATTATAATTTTCAATATTGTATCGGGAGGTAAGATGGTTACTTCCTCGAACTTTCAAAATTTAATATCAGGAAATGCTTATGTATTGGTTTTGGCTTTAGGAATGCTCATGGTAATTGTAATCGGACAGATCGATCTGTCGGTGGGTTCGGTTGCAGGGTTTGCTTCCATGGTAATGGCGATAACCGCCCGCCAGTTTAACCTTCCATGGTATGTTGCAATTTTGGTTGCATTGGTAATCGGCATGATAGCCGGGGCATGGCAGGGATTTTTCTTATCGAGGTTTGGCATTCCGGGATTCATCACAACGCTTGGCGGTATGATGATATTCAGAGGCGGTGTTATTTGGATATCAAACTCAATTTCAGTTCCTGTTCCCTCAGAGCTGAAATGGTTTGGTTCCGGTTATCTTCCTGAATGGGGACCTGCTTTTACCGGGATGAATAACTCAACTTTATTGCTTGGAATGATTGCAATAGTTGTGTACATAATCGCCCAGATGAGGAAGTTTACCCATTCGGGGGATGTTACCGGAAAGAAAGAGGCGTTTTGGCCGTTTGCAGTCTGCATCGGGATTGTGGCGGTTGTGATCGGATATGCGACATGGCTTTTCGGAAGCGGAAGGCCGGGCACAAGTTTTCCGATTCCTGGGCTGATTCTTGTGATACTGATCATCCTGTATTATCTGATCACGGAAAGAACATCCTTCGGACGTCATGTCTATGCAGTAGGAGGAAATAAGTCGGCAGCAGAACTTTCCGGCGTAAATGTAAAAAGAACGTATTTTCTCACAATGCTTAACATGTCAGTTTTGGCAGCCGTGGCAGGCATATTGTTTGTAGGGCGCTCGACAGCGGCGGGACCGGCGGACGGAACTTCATGGGAGATGGATGCCATCGCATCCGTATTCATCGGCGGTGCGGCTGTATCAGGCGGTGTCGGAACTGTCATTGCAACGATGGTCGGTGGCCTGGTGATGGCAGTTTTGAACAATGGGCTTATGCTTATGGGCGTCGGGGCAGACAAAACGCAGGTTATAAAAGGCTTTGTGCTTTTAGCAGCTGTAGCCTTTGATGTATATAACAAGAAAAACAGAGGGTAAAATTCTGTAATTCAAAAACAAAAAAGCAGGAGGAAATGAAATTATGAAAGCAAAAAAAGCATTGTCACTTTTGATGACGGCAGCTCTCGCAGCCACTATGCTGACAGGATGCGGCGGAGGCAGGGGAACGGGCGAGACTGCGCAGCCGTCTGACACATCTGAAGTTGTGGAGGAGACTGACGAAACCGAAGGTACGGAGAATGAACCGGCAGAACCGGCAGAAAATGAAGAGGCGGCTGGGACTACGTCCGCAGGCGGCATTGTCGGTGTGGCGCTTCCGTGGCTTGGAACACAGAACTGGGCAGAGGCGGAAGTGATGTTTAAAGAACAACTTGAGGCTGCGGGTTATGAAACGATCATTCAAGCCGCTGACCAGAAAGTTCCGCAGCAACAGCAGCAGATCGAATCCATGATTGAGAACGGCGCACAGGTTATCGTTGTCGGTCCTGTTGATGGTTCACAGCTCGGTTCAGTGCTGGAGAAGGCAAAAGATGCGGGCGTATACGTGATCGGATACGATAGACTGCTGGAAAACACCACGGGCGTTGACGGCGTAGTACAGTTTGGCAGTGTGAAAACAGGGGAATTACAGGCCCAGGCGCTTCTGCAGGGGTTAGAGGAACTGAAGGGCGAGGCTCCTTACAACATTGAACTTTTCGGCGGCGGTCCGGCGGATCCGAATGCACCGAATTTCTTCACAGGCGCAATGTCAGTGCTTCAGCCTCTCATTGATGACGGAACCCTGGTTGTCGTATCAGGGCAGACAGATTTCACACAGTGTGCGACAGTTGACTGGGATAACTCTAAGGCACAGTCGCGTATGGATGCCATTCTTGCGGGTAACTATTCAGATATCGAGATTGACGGTGTTCTTTCACCGAACGACGGTATTGCCCGTGCAATCATTACATCCTGTGAGAATGCGGGACAGCCGATCCCTGTAGTATCAGGACTGGATGCAGAAAATGAATCTGTTGAGTGGGTATGGTCCGGCAGACAGTACTCCACAGTTGCGAAACCAACCAATGCGCTTGTTGCGGAGACAGTTTCTATTATTGACAGCCTGTTAAGCGGTAACGGGATGCCGGAAACCGATGTGACAGCAGACAACGGCGTAATTGATGTTCCTATTTACGAACTGCCACCTGTCGTTGTGACAAAGGATAATGCAAAAGAAGTGTTTGCAGACGATCCTGACAGAATGGCTCTGCTGACAGATTAATCTTTCTTTTGATTCATTATGTACTGAAAATGTACCGGACATGGTTTTCCAGGTCCGGTACAAAATTATATATAAAAAGGAACGGGATCAAAAAGTGAGAGATGACATTCATTGCAAATTGATCTGTATTGATATTGACGGAACACTTTTAAATGATGTAAAAGAAGTGCTGCCGGAGGTGAAACGGGCAGTGAAAAGACAGTATGAGAAGGGTAGAAAAATTGCACTTGTCTCCGGAAGAATGCCTTGTGCAGTGCGGCAGGTCGAAGAACAGCTTGAGACAGACTGCATAAAAATATGCAACGCCGGTACCTTTATCATTGTGGATGGGGCATGTGTGAAGGAAGAGGTTATGTCAACTCAAATTATGAGACAGCTGTATACAAGTATAGATCAAAAGCATCATGTTCCATTATGGGTTTATCAGGGATATAATTGGTATGTAACCCGAACAGACAGTTTTGTGGAAAAGGAATCCGGCATTATAAAATACCGGCCGAATGTTGTGAATCTGTATGAACTGGCTGAAAACTGGGACAAAGCCGGCATAAGTCCCAACAAATTTCTGGCAGCGGCAAACGAGGAGAAGATAGACGAAATACAGACAGAATTGAAGCGGTGGAAAAACAGAGCATTTGATGTTGCAAGATCGAGCGGAAATTATCTCGAAATATTTCCGGGAAATGTAAACAAAGGAAAAGCAATTGTATCTTTATGCGATATTTTGAATATCAGCACAGAAAATGTAGCTGCAATAGGGGATCATGAGTTGGATATTCCCATGATTGAAACAGCAGGTATTGGAATCGCAATGGGAAATGCAATACAGATACTGAAAGAAAAAGCTGATTTTGTTACTATGACGAATAATGAAGCCGGAGTGGCGCATGCGTTGAATGACTATCTCGGCTTCTGATCAATAGCTGCAAAATGGAACTTTAACAGAACGTTGCATGTAGGCCATTGGTTCGTTCAGGATGATACCTAATACAAAATTGCTTTTCCGGAGCATCATGGCGTAGATGTAAATTCTTGTCCGCAATTGAGTCTGGATGATTTCTGGTCAACGGAAGAAGACTGAAAATAAGTATACTTTTAATGCATAACGGAAAAAGAAAATGCCAATGCATTATTTTTGGTTTAAGTAAAACAGTGCTTTTGGATGGCATATTGAAATTAAGAGGATCTTTTGATCTTGATGGCGCAATAAATACTCAGTTATCAGATATGGAGACTTACGATTTTGCTTGGAAAATGATAATAAAAAAACGGAGTATGAGGTTATAAAAGAAATAAAGTACAAAAGAACATTTTGCTACAGCTGGCAAAAGTAGCCACCGAGGGATGGCTCCTGGGGCAGAGGACGATGGGTTTCCCAGTTGATTTATTTGAGAAGATATTAGGTTGTAATATTGTTATAAAATATGTCTTGAAAATGATTTTTAATGGATTTATCCTTTATCTAAGGATATCCTTAGAGCACTTAAAGGAGAAAAATTATATGATTCAAGAACAAGAAACGTTTGAAAAGGTAGTAATGCGTGATTATGGAAATATTACAGGCATCGTTGTATGCAAAGATGGTGAGAAAGTATACGAAAATTATTTTAATGAATGTACCGCCAATAGTAGAATTCATATATATTCAGTAACCAAAAGTATCATTTCCATACTGATCGGAATTACCATGGACAAAATGAACATCTGCGAGGGGCTATGCGTTTTTTGCAACAATGGCAACGCTGATCGTTGGACTTCCAATTTCCATCTTTGCTTGCAGAAAAATGAGCTTAGGTGCTTTTGCAGGAAATGTAGTACCTTACAAATTCCCTGTTTTGGAAATGGGGCTGTTCATTCTGGTGCTGTTCGGAATGGAACTGGTCTTGTCTGCCTGGATAATTCGCAGAAAGAAAAAACAGTCCCTGATTGAACAAATGCGGGCAATAGAATAACCGTATGGGATCGGCGGGCGGCGTGTGCTGCCCCCTTTTTTTGCCAAAAAACAGACCTCCAGATGACCCTCAGCAATCAGCAGGGGCGGTATATAAGAGGAGACCGCCATGTGTGTAATATTCATTTGTAAACTTATAGAGTTCTAAAGAATGCAGTTCTAAATTGGCTGGCAGCCATTATCTTTCCGCTTTTTGCCGCCCTTTCAACCTATAGATTTTTTATTCTGATAATGTTATACTGTGTGCGCAGCATAAATTTCTATAGGATTGTATGAAGGAGCATAGAGATGGAACAGAAGGTGAAAAGGATAGAATTTCGTTTTGGGAGAGTGGGAAAGCTGGCGCCGCTTCTGGTTGCGGCAGTGATGATCGGATGGGCAGCATTTAGCCAGTCCAATGTGAACGGTTATGTGTTAGCTTTTTTTGCAGCGGTTATAACGGGTGTTATTTTTACGAAAGAGGAAAAAGCATACGGAGAGGCGCTGGTCTATGGCCTGAGCAAGCCAATGTTTGCCGTGATCGTATTGGCAGTGATACTGGCGGCAATTTCGGGTAAACTGATCTCCGCCAGTGGGGCTGTGCAGACGATAGCGGCTTATGTGGTGGCGGCTGGCTTTACAGGAAAGCTTTTTGTGGCGGCGACTTTCCTCATGACCTGCTTGTTGGCCTTTGCCACGGGAACGTCTGTAGGTACTTATTTTGTGGTGATTCCGATTCTGTTTCCGGTAGGGGTGATGGCCGGGGCTGCGCCGGAATCTATGATTGGGGCCATCGTATCAGGTGCGGCCTTCGGCGACAATCTGGGGCCGATTTCAGATACCACCATTGCTTCTTCCGCGACGCAGCATGCAGATCTTGGCACCGTGGTAAAGACCAGGATGCGGTACAGTCTGCCAGCGGCAGCAGGGGCGCTTATACTGTTTCTGCTGTTTTCCAGAACGACAGATGGAAGCGCAGCGATTGAGTCGGTAGGCGGAGAAGGGAAGCCGGTGAGTCTGGTCATGCTGGTGATTCCGGTTGTCGTCATCGTCCTGTGTATGATGCGGAAACATCTGATTACGGCTCTGTCCTGGGGGATTTTGGCAGGAATGGGTGCCGGTCTGCTTTCCGGTGTCTATACGATGGATGCGCTCATCTCGTTTCCCGGCGGATTTTCAGTGTCTGGAGCAGTCATAGAGGCGATCACAGGAACGGCAGGTACAGTGGCTATGCTGATTGCGGTATTTTCACTTTTGGGTGTGATGGAGTGCAGCGGACTGTTTGAGGATGTGAGAGGCCTTTTAGAGCGTTTTGCGAAAAAGGAACGTGGCACAGAGGCCACGATTATTTTGTCTGTCGGTATATTAAGTATGATAACGGGTGTGATTTCTGTGGCTATCGTGGCACTGGGCGATCTGGTCAATGAGCTTGGGGAAAAGGCAGGAGTGAACCGATACCGCCGGGCGAATCTGTTAGACTGTACAGGTTGTGTATTCTGTTTTCTGGCGCCCTGGACGGTACACTGTGTGATCCCGGCGCAGCAGTCTGCACAGTTCGGAGAGGGATTTGCGGTTGCGCCGGCCTCAGTACCTTTCGTAAACTATTATTCTCTCTGTATGCTGGTGATGCTGCTGGTAGCGGTGCTCACCGGGTATGGGAGAAAACCGCCCTATGTGGATTAACAATAATTTTCTGGTCAAACGCAATGCAGACAGAAACAGGAAGGGATATTACAAAAATGAGAATCTGGAAAAAGAAGACTGCATGCCTCTTTTTGATCAGGCGGACAAGTTGTGGAATCGTATGTTCTCTGCTTTTGTCTGGCTGCGCCGGGCAGAATGATGGAGTGAAGGAGCAGGAGGTTTTTGTAGAAGAAGAGGTACAAGAACAGGAAATATTAAGTAAGGAAGAAATAGAAGCGCAAGGGACGACAGGACAGAAAATGCCGGAGAAAGATCCAGAGTCAGCGGAACAGAGAAGACCAGAGCCAGAAACAATAGAGGCAGATTGGTCAGAGTATTTTGATGGCTTGCAGGGAGCAGCCGTTGTGTATGATGTTTCTGCACACCAGTTTACAATATATAACAGAGAACTTGCAAAGACGAGGCGGTCTCCATGCTCTACCTTTAAGATTATTTCATCTCTGGCCGCGCTGGAAAACGGGATTGTTGTACCGGCTGATTCCATGCGCGAATGGAGTGGAGAGGTGTTCTGGAATGATGAATGGAACAAGGACATCGATTTTGAGAGTGCCTTTCGGGCATCCTGTGTCTGGTATTTCAGGGAAGTTATAGATGAGATCGGACAGGAACAGATGCAGAAGGAACTGGAACGGCTGGCTTATGGAAATTGCGATATTTCTGACTGGGAAGGGCGATGGAACACGAATAACAACAACCGGGCTCTGACCGGCTTTTGGATCGAGTCTTCTCTGGTGATTTCACCCAAAGAACAGACAGAAGTGATGGAGCGCATTTTTGGAGAAAATTCCGTTTATTTGGAACAGACGCGGAAGGAGCTAAAGAAAGTGATGCTTGTAGAGGAACAGAAGGAAGCGGGATTGTTCCTTTATGGTAAAACAGGAATGGGGAAAGCGGAAGGCGTTGTTGTGGATGCGTGGTTCGCCGGATTTGCGGAAAGTACAGAGAAGAGTGTTTATTTCTGTGTCTATCTTGGGAAGACAGAGGATAGGAATGTTACCAGTACAGCGGCAAAGGAGATCGCGATCCGCCTGGTATCGGATTATTATGAAACCGCATCTTGTAGCCAGTAGGAAAAACAGGTACAATAAAACTATATGTTGTAGAAATGAAGGAGGGTATCAACATGGAGAAATGGGTAAGAGCTATGTACCAACCGAATCAGCCGCTGGGGGAAGACGGGAGAAGAGTGACCGGCAGCAGGGAGCATATCGAGTTGTCGAAAAACGCTGCAAAGGAAGGCATGGTTCTTCTAAAGAACGAGAAAGAGCTGCTTCCTCTTGCGAAAGGGACAAGACTGGCAGTATTCGGAAAAGCAGCCTTTGATTATGTGAAGGGCGGAGGCGGCAGTGGTGATGTAACAGTTGCCTATATCCGCAATCTGTATGAGGGATTGCAGATGCAGCAGGAGCATGTCAGTGTCTTTGCGCCTCTGTGCGAGTATTACAGGAAGGATGTGGAGAAGCAGTATGCAGCGGGCAGTGCGCCTGGGATGACCGTAGAGCCTGCCATACCGCAGGAGCTTCTGTCCCAGGCGAGAGCCTATACGGATACGGCGCTTGTGACGATCTGCCGTTTCTCCGGCGAGGGCTGGGACCGCAAGAGTATTGTGGATGGCGATAATACGCATCTGTCCGAGGGAGAGCAGCAGATGGCGGAAGCGTCCGCGAAGATCTTTAAGGACGGTGATTTTTGTCTTTCTGTAGATGAGGCGGCCATGGTGGCGGCGGTGAAGGAGAGCTTTCCGAAAGTCGTTGTGGTCATGAATGTGGGCGGTATGGTAGACACCTCATGGTTTGTCGAGGATGAAAAGATCGGCGCTGTGTTGATGGCATGGCAAGGAGGCATCGAAGGCGGTCTTGCAGCGGCGGAACTTCTGGTGGGTAAAGGCAACCCATCTGGCAAACTTTCAGATACCTTTGCAAAGACGCTGCAAGATTATCCCTCCACGGATAACTTCCATGAATCAAAGGATTATGTGGATTATACGGAAGATATTTATGTAGGGTACCGTTATTTCGAGACCGTTCCGGGTGCAGCGCAGAAGGTCAATTATCCATTTGGATTCGGTCTTTCTTACACTACCTTTACGGTGGATGCCGAATGGGCTGGGGAGCAGGATAGCAAGGGCAGTGTATGTGTCCATGTGACTAATACGGGCCGCGTAGTGGGCAAAGAAGTGGTACAGGTTTACTTCGAGGCGCCGCAGGGGCTTCTTGGGAAACCGGCGAGACAGTTGATCGCTTTCCAGAAGACAAGAGCGTTACAGCCCGGCGAGACACAGACGCTTTATCTCACATTTGACATGGAGGATATGGCTTCCTACGATGATCTGGGGAAAATACAGAAATCTGCCTATGTGCTGGAAAAGGGAGCGTATGTTTTCTATGTAGGAACTTCTGTAAGGGATGTGCGGAAGCTGCCTTATGAGTATGTGTTAGAGGAGAACCGGGTGACCAGGCAGCTGACAGAAAAGCTGGCGCCCTCACAGCTACACAAGAGAATGCTGGCGGATGGAAGCTTTGAAACGCTGCAAGGCAGAGAGCCGAATGATCCTAATGCAGATGAGCTGGAGAGATTGAGTGAGGAAGAGATGGACGGTTATGCGCCAGCAGTCCGCGCAAAAGAACGGTTTAAGCTTTGGCAGGCGCCTTACAAAGAAGGGGTACGTCCTTTAAAGGAAGTCGCAGAGGGACGGATGACAGTACAGGAATTTTTGGCGCAAATGTCTGATGAAGAAGTGGCTGTGCTTCTGGGCGGGCAGCCGAATCTGGGTGTTGCAAATACCTTTGGTTATGGCAATCTGCCGGAATACGGCGTGCCTTCGATCATGACAGCAGACGGTCCTGCGGGACTGCGTATCCTGCCGGAGTGCGGTGTGCACACTACGTGCTGGCCGTGTTCAACCCTGCTTGCGTGTACCTGGGATCCGGAAGTGGTGGAAGCTGTCGGCGCAGCAGGAGGCGCGGAAGTGAAAGAGAACAATATCGCTATGTGGCTGACACCTGCGGTAAACATCCACAGAAGCCCGCTGTGTGGCAGAAACTTCGAGTACTACTCTGAGGATCCTTTCCTGACTGGCCGGCTGGCAAGCGCGATGGTGCGGGGAATCCAGGCAAACCGGATTGGGGCGACAGTGAAGCACTTTGCCTTAAATAACAAGGAGACGAACCGCAAGAATAGTGATTCCAGAGTATCGGAACGTGCGGCAAGAGAAATCTACCTGAAAGCGTTCGAGATGATCGTGAAGGAAGCAGACCCATGGTCGATCATGACATCCTACAATATTATCAATGGTCACAGAGCTTCTGAGAACCAGGATCTGCTGGAGGGAATCCTGCGTGGAGAATGGGGCTATGAGGGGTGTGTGACGACAGACTGGTGGACTTGTGGAGAGCATTATAAGGAAGTCAAAGCAGGTAACGATGTGAAGATGGGATGCGGTTTCCCGGAGAGACTTCTGGAAGCATTGGAGAAAGGCTGCCTGACCAGACAGGAGATGGATGCCTGTGCAGAGAGGATCCTGAACCTGATCTTGAAAGTTGACTGAGGAGATGCATCAGGAAACGCTTGAAGAGAATCATCTAAATCTGGTAGATGCCTGCTGTTATTTGACAAAGATCTATGAGGAGGAGGAAAATAAAGTCGATTGCTAAACAGGAAAGAGAGATCGTATCAGAAGATATGAAAGGAGATCTATGAGATCGGAACAACAACTATTTGACACTGTTCTAAATTTTGCCAGAGCAGACGAGCGCATCCGCATGGTGACTTTGGAAGGGTCCAGGACCAATATCCATATTCCGCCGGATGAGTTTCAGGATTATGATATTACCTTTTTCGTTACCGATCCGGATAGCTTTACGGCGGATGACGCATGGCTTGATTTGTTCGGGGAGAGGCTGATTATGCAGAAGCCAGAGGATATGGAGCTATTTCCTGCACAGGAGCCGGGGTATTCGTATCTGATGTTGTTTACGGATGATGTGAAGATGGATCTGACATTGCTGCCGGTGGAACTTATTTCGGAATATTTTACCTGGGATAAGCTGGTGAAGCTGTTGTTAGACAAGGATGGCCGGATTGGCAGCCCTCCAGTGCCGACAGATATTGATTATCATTTGCAGATGCCAACAGCGCGTATGTTTGACGACTGTTGTAATGAGTTCTGGAATACCACAACCTATGTTGTGAAGGGATTATGCCGCAGGGAGATCCTGTTCGCGATTGACCATATGAATGAGATTGTACGGAAAGAGCTGCTACGCATGATTTCGTGGCTGGTTGGTACGGAGCAGGGATTTCAGTTCAGTCTGGGGAAAAATTATAAATTCCTGGACCGGTATCTTTCGGAAGAATTGTGGAACCGGCTCATAGCGACTTATCGGATGGATTCTTACCTGCATATGTGGGAATCATTGGAGGAGTGCCTGGCTCTGTTCCGGGAGGTTTCCGGGGAAGTTGCAAAGCGGCTGGAGTATACTTACCCAGACTATGATGAGAAGATCAGTGCCTATGTGCTCCGACAGAAGAAGAAATATTGGGAAATGTAAAATAAAATCCTTACACGGAAGTATCCGTATAGGGATTTTTTATTACTGGAATTGAATGGCTGTATTCTTTTGAATTTAACAACGTTTTGTTTTATAATAAGTATATGAAAAGATTAGGTAAAGAGGTTGTCCGCATAATCGGCCAATTTCAGCATATGCTATTAGTAGTAAGGATGCAGTTAGGAGGTTTCAAGTGGGATCGATCTGGACAGCGGAAACGAAAATCAGAAGGCGGGAGTCTCTTCCGGGAGACATGGAAGCAGAAGCGGTGGTCATAGGGGCAGGCCTCACGGGGATTTTGACGGCATATTATCTCAAGATGGCTGGGATCTCTACAGTGGTGCTGGAAGCAGACAGGATTGGAAGCGGACAGACGAAGAATACGACAGCGAAGATCACATCCCAGCATAACCTGATCTATGACTGGCTGCTCCAGACTTATGGCAGCAGGATGACCTTTGCCTATGCCAATGCGAATGAAAATGCCATTGACGAATATGAAAAACTGATCCAGGAGAAAAAAATCGACTGCGATTTTGTCAGATGTCCAGCTTTTTTATATTCCCAAAAGGAGGACAAGCTGCTTCGGCGGGAAGCAGAGGCGGCGGAAGCGATTGGCATTGAGGCGTCTTTTGAGAAGGACAGCGAACTTCCTTTTGCGGTGGCAGGCGTGGTGCGGTTTCCACAACAGGCACGGTTTGCACCGCTCAAGTTTCTGGAGGCTATGGCGCAGGAGGTGACTGTGTATGAACAGACGAAGGTTCTCAAAGTCAATGGAAAGAGGGTAGAGACAGGAAAAGGCTGTGTGACGGCGAAACATATTATTTTTGCATCTCATTTTCCGTTAATCAATGTCCCCGGCTACTATTTTGCCAGGATGTATCAGCAACGCAGTTATGTGGTTGCGCTGGAAGGTGCGGGCAGAATGGAAGGCATGTATATGGGAATAGACCGGGATGGACTTTCTTTCCGTATGCAGGAGGAAGTGCTGCTTCTCGGTGGAGGCAGTCATCGGACGGGCGTAAACCAGACGGGAGGTCAATATGAGAAACTGCGCAGGAAAGCGCAGGAACTATACCCAGATTGTCATGAGACGGCCTGCTGGTCGGCGCAGGACTGTATGACATTGGATCAGATTCCATATATTGGAAGGTACTCGTCCCGTAAACCGGACTGGTATGTAGCTACAGGATTTGGCAAGTGGGGGATGAGCACGGCTATGGCAGCAGCCAAGATCCTGACGGCCCAGATCACCGGACAGCAGTGTCCAGAGGCAGCTGTTTTCTCTCCACGCAGGCACCTAACGGGTAAGTCGGTGAAGGAATTATTATCCAATAGTGTCTATGCAGTCAAAGGATTGGGTAAACATCTATTGCCAGCAGAAAGTGGCAGGATCGTTCCTAATTGTCCGCATATGGGCTGCAGATTGGAATGGAATCCAGATGAAGAGACTTACGACTGTCCTTGTCATGGTTCCCGGTTTGATAGGGAAGGGCGGTTGATTGATGGTCCGGCGCAGACGGACTGCAGAAGAAGGTGAAGAATGGAGATGGCTTGACCTGGCAGGTATAGGGCTTGTTCTGGCAGTGTCAGGCGACAATAAGAAACAGCGCCGGCGAAAGGCGCTGTTTGGGCAAAATCAGCTTAGATTATAACGGTCAATAAAGTCATAATGTTCCATGACGGCGGCGATGCCCGCTTTTTCATCTCTGGTGAGAAGACAGGCATAGATCCTGGTGTGGAGGGCGAGAAGGCAGGTCCATTCCTCAGAGGAGACATGAAACAGCAGATCCTGGATCGTGTTTTCAACTAAGCCTGACAATGTTTCACTTAATAGTTTAAGCAGACGATTTCCGGAAAGATCAATCAGGGTATCGTGAAAATGTTTGTCTAACAGGGCGCGTTCTTCGACACGGCCTTTTTCCATCTGATCGAGAATCTGCTTGAGAGAGCGCAGATTTGTTTCCGTTGTCTGCTTGACAACAAGCAGATAAGCGCCAATCTCGATGCTTCTTCTCAGTTGGCTGATCTCCAGGTAGCTGCATTCGTTCATCGTCAGAAGCAGGGAAAAGGTACTTTCCAGGCTTTCTGTGATGTGATTGATCAGGAAATTACCCTGTCCCTGCCGACTTTCGATGATCCCCATATTCTCCATAGTCCGCAGCGCTTCCCGGACGGAATTCCGACTAAGTCCCAGAGTAGACATCAACTGTCTTTCTGAGGGGAGTTTTCCGCCGAAAGTAATCAGACCTTGTCGGATCAGGGATTTGATATGTTCGATTACAAGGAAGTAAGTTCTCTCAGGCATGAAGGTATTGCTGTATGCCTCTTCTGCTGGATTCATGGAAGCTCTCTCTTTCTCATTCTCAAATCAGGTTTGCAAACAGCGGTGCCATAAAAACAGTCACAAGACCTGCCACTGCAATGGCAAGACTGCTCATAGCGCCCTCGATCTCACCCATCTCTATGGCTTTCGCGGTGCCAATGGCGTGGGAGGCGGCACCCAGTGCCAGACCTCTGGCGACAGGTTCCTCAATGCGAAAGATCCTGTACACGAACTCTGCTATGACATTTCCCAGAATTCCCGTGACAATAATGGCAGCCACTGTGATGGTGGTAATGCCGCCCAATTCTTCAGCGATGCCCAGGCCAATAGCGGTAGTAATCGACTTTGGCAGCAGTGTCACGTATTGTTCATGCCCTAGACCAAACAGCTTTGCCAGAAGGAAAACACTCAACAGGCTTGTCAGCACCCCGGCAGCAATACCGCCTGCGACAGCTTTTTTGTTCTGCTTAAGCAGTGTGATCTGCCTGTAGAGTGGGACAGCCAAACATACAGTAGCGGGGGTCAGCAGATAACTGATGTATTTAGCGCCTTCGTTGTAATGTTTGTATTCTACTTTCAGAAGAGACAGCACTGCCATAATACAGACGGTGCCGATCAGAAGCGGATTGAACAGAGCCGATTTAAATTTTTTCTTTAAGAGAAGTCCGGTCTCATAGGCGGCCAGGCTGAGCGCCGCGCCGAAAAATACGGAGTCGGTTAGAAGAGCTTTCATTTGTATCTCCATGCCTTTCTCAATCGGTAGTGTGGCTTTTATGGTTTTTTTTGCGGATCAGATATTGTGTCACCCGGCCGGTTACAGCCATGACAATGACCGTGGTAATGATTGTGATAAAGATAACAGGAATACAGATAGGACGGAGGGAAGGCCAGGCTTCCAGAAGCCCCACAGCGGCGGGAAGGAACATAACCGGCATGATTTCAATCAGAAAATCAGCCGCAGCATTTACCTGCTCCTGTTTTAAAATACCAGTGCAAAGGGCTGTGAATAGAAGGAGCAGTCCGTATACGCTGGCAGGGACAGGAAGTGGGATGATAACATGCAGGATTTCCCCCAGAAAAGAGATGAAAAGAATAATACAAAACTGTCGTACAAATTTCATGATAATGTCCTTATCCTATTTTCAAACTGGTAGTACCAGTAGTCATCATAAAACAGAGAAAGGTGAATGTCAATGGAAAAATGAAACACATGTGTCAGCCGTGATGAGAGCGGCAGGGAAGTCAAAGGCTGAAGGGTTCTCTCTTTGTGCCAGGACTGACAGGGGTGGCGTTATGGCAGAGCGTTTCCGCAAGGACAGAGGCGGCCAGTTTCGATCCGTCTAAGGATGCGTGCTGCCCGTCTGCGTCGTATAATTCTATCTCAGGGTGTTGTGCATGAAATGCCCACCACCGCTCTCCGACAGGCGCTAATTCGCAGCCTGTTTCCTGCTGCAGCCTCCGGTAGGCGCTGCTCATGCCAGGTTGTGCTGCCTCACCGTCGGCCTTCGTAGTCCATGTCATATACAGAATGGGCCTTGCACCTGCGTCTTTGATCCATTGGATTAGTTTCTGTCCGCACTGGTCCATAACGGACAGATCGCCCATCGGGTGCGCTGTATGCTGTAGGATGACGGCGTCGTAACCACCATACAGGATATTGAACCGCACCTCTGGTTCTTCCAGATGGAAGTCCCATCCTTTTCCGCCATGTGCCAGCATGGTGACTTCTGCCTGCATGCCTTTTTCGCGGCATAAGTTTGCGAAAAGATGGGGCATATCATTATAGTAGGTATGGCTGTTGCCGATGAATAGAATTCTCATATTGGATTTCCTCCGTAGAATCATATTGTTTCCTAAATATTATAGCAGATAAGAAGAAAATAACTATGCTCTATGGGTGGAATATTTGGAGAGAGCATATTAAAATAACGGATAGAATGCGTGAAATAAAGAAAGAAAAAACGAAATAAAATAGATGAAAACAAGAGAAGGGAATAAAAGATGAATGATAATTGCAAGGGACATTGATCTATGGTATGGTATGTTATGGATGCAGACAGGCAAAGGAAATAAGGCGGCAGTGGATGCTAGAGGAACAGAAGCTATGCCAGATACTGCAAATTAAATGACAAAGTGGTGTGGAAGAAGGCAAAATTGAGAAAGAGCATTTTACCAGGGGGTATGAAAATGAATATACTAAAGGAAATTGAAGATTTGGAAGAAAAAGAGGAACTTGTCGATCAACTGCGGTGTGAAACTCTGCCATTGGTCATGTGGGGGTGTGGACAGATTGCAGAGGAAGTTAATGACTACCTTAAGATGAAAGGCGTTGTGTTAAATGACATTTTTGTAGATGATGAGTATTATACTCCGAATATGACATTGGATGGTAAGAAGATAATATCGTATTCGGAGTTGACTATGAGGTATACAAAATTTAATGTTATTTTGGGTAATTCTAGTTATGAAAAGGCTGATATATTGGAACAGAGAGAACACGTTAATAAAATCTTTTACCTTTTTAGTGTTAATTACGGGATGTATGATAAGACTCCAAAAAGTTTGATAAGAGATCATATTAATGAATTTGAAATGGTATACAATTTATGGGAGGATGAAGCATCCCGAAGAAGTTATATAGCGTTTTTAAAGACAAGACTGAGTGGAAATAATCAATATATATTAGACGTGTATAGAAAGGGAAATGACTTTTTTCGGAATGAAATATTTCAGATTGGTGAAGAAGAGGTCTTTTTGGATATAGGTGCGTATGATGGAGATACGTTGCGTTTATTTAGGAAAGAAAACAATGGAAAATATAAGAAGGTGTATGCATTAGAACCAGACAATAGTAACAGGGAAAGGCTGGAAAGCTATATCAGGAATGAGGAATTGCAGAATATAGAGATAACCGGTAAAGGTGCCTGGAATCAAAAATGCAAATTAAATTTTTCTACAAATCAACAACAAATATCTGGAATTTTGATGGATGAAAATAGTGTCGCTGGTTCAATAAACATAGAAGCGGAGCCATTGGATGATATGTTTTCATATTCGGAAAAGATAACGTTGTTAAAGATAAATTATTTAGACGGGGTGAAAGAAGCTTTGGAAGGTGCATCAGGTATTTTACAGAATCATCAGCCTAAGCTGGTTATCACAGTAGGATTTGATTGCAGTAATATTCGGTCTATTCCAGTCCTTATTAAGAAAATTAATTCGGACTACAAATTGTTTTTAAGGTTTAATCGTGGAATGGTATCTGCGCTCACTCTTTATGGCGTTATTGGATAATGTGAAAAATATGTTATTATAGGGGGAATTGAACTGTGAAAATAGGAATTATGCAGCCATATTTTTTTCCATATATCGGATATTGGCAGCTGATGGATATGGTTGACGAATATGTTATTTTAGATGATGTTAATTACATAAAGAGAGGGTGGATTAACAGAAATTATATCGTCCTCAATGATCAGCCGAAGAGAATCAATTTGAAGATCAAGGATGCCAGTCAAAATAGGCTTATAAAAGATACTGAGATTGCAATGACACAAAATGATATTAATACACTTATGTCAATCATCAAGCAAAGTTACCGCAGAGCTCCTTATTTTAATATAGTATATGACATGGTAGGAGATATTTTAAATTATAGATGCAGAGGGGTGTCCGATTTTTTGGCAAATCAAATTAGATGTCTGTGTGATTATCTGCAAATATCTACAAAAATAATATTGTCTTCTCAGATCGTTAAGGATAATGCATTAAAAGGGGAGGACAGGATTATCGAAATATGTAAGAGAAGAAATGCAGATTGTTATGTGAATTCTATTGGTGGGAAAGAGTTATATCATAAGGAACGATTTAGGAAAGCAGATCTTGACTTGATGTTTTTAGTCAGTCTGCCATGTACAGATCGGGAATTTACGCAAGGGGGGGGGGTAGAGAGCGATTGTCTATAATTGATGTTTTGATGTTTAATGATGTGGAAACAATCAAAGATTTATTAACGCAATTCAGGTTGGAGCGTTAGAAGTTTTTTGAATTTTGCAAAAGAGAATAAGGTGATTCTATAGAGAAAGAATAAAACGGTTCTATGTCAAATTTTCAGATTAAGAGAAAGGAAGCTTCATGAGAAAGAAAAATTACTATGTGTGCTTACTTTGCTGTGCTATGCTGATGATTCTATTCACCGGATGCGGCGGTGCATCACAGAAGGAAACGACACCGGATACTGCAAAGAACACTGAGGAGGAGACTGCACAGACAGAGACGGAGGAGACAGACGCAGCAGGAGAAACGTCTTCCGGGATCACGTTTGAGGCGAAAGATTTAGAAGGAAATACGGTCACGGAGTCTGTTTTTTCAGACGCTAAACTTACAATGGTCAACGTATGGGCAACGTACTGCAATCCCTGCCTGAGTGAGATGCCGGAGTTGGGAGAACTGGCGGCAGAGTATGATGCGGCGGAATTCCAGATTATCGGGATTGTCAGCGATGTGCAGGAAGGAATGGAGACAGAAGCGGTCGATTATGCGTCATCACTGGTTACCCAGACCGGGGCGGCTTATCCCCATCTTCTGCTGAACGAGTCGTTATTTTACGCCATGTTGAGTGAGGTGAGCGCTGTACCAACGACATTTTTTATCGATGAGAACGGCGCGGTGTTAGACACTGTGGTGGGAGCCAGAGACAAGACCTCCTGGAAAGAGAAGATCGATGCACTTCTGGCAGAATAACAGAAGGATATAGGGCTGTGGAGTGGTCATTGGAATCGTTCCAGCATGACCAGGCTGGCCTGTTCGGAGAGAAATTCCTGTGTGGACAGCATAGATTGCTGTTGCAGGGACAGATGGGCGTGCCAGAAGCTGCGGCGGTATTCCTTTGGGGTAGTGCCGTATTGCGAGAGGAATCTCCGGTTAAAGTATTTGGGATCGGAGAAACCGCATTGCAGGCTGATGTCCAACAGAGAGTAGTCTGTGAGCAGGAGAAGCTGTCTGGCTTGTTCGCAGCGGAGTTTGTTGATATAATCCTGGAAACTGGTTCCGAACGTTTCCTTGAAAAAATGAGATAAATAAAACAGATCGAGCTGCTCTTGTCTGGCAATGTCAGATAGGAGCAGTTTTTCTTTATAGTGCATATCGATATACTGCATGATTCTCTTCATGCGCATGTTTCTGGCCAGATAAGCGGCCTTTTCTTTTTGGGGAATCATATGATAGTTCCCGGTATGGAACAGATGGAGGAAAAGCTGGTTGATTAACAAGGCGCAGCGGATTGGGGCAAAGTCTTCTTTCTGGAAATAGGCATACGCGAGATCAAAAAGGATTGAACGGATTTGTCCGCAGAGGAGAGCATCCTCTCTGACATAGAGAGCGGGAACATCAAATGCAAGATCGCTAATCTGTGGGAAATAATGGGCAAAAAAAGCAGGTGAAACCTGGAGGGAGAGGATGAGCGCCGCCTTTTTTGCCTTAATCTCATGGCTGCTATAGGGATTCATGATAAAGATATCATTTTCTTCCAGGGCAATTTCACCAGAGGAAGTGAACACGGTGAGAAAACCCTTGAGAACCAGACTGATCTCGAAATCTTTGTGGATATGAGGAGTTCGGTAGAGAAGATTCACGAGAAAAATATGGAAATTACTGTTATTGTGTGCTATGATCTCATATTCGTCCCGCCCCATGGAATCCTCCTTTTTGCGTAATTGCGATCTTGCGTCTGTTCTCTTATGTTAGTATAGAGCAAAAAAGCAAATTTGTCCTATTTTTTATCGCAAAAAAACGCAGGAAATTTTATCTGTCTATTGTTATAATAAACCCCAAAAAGATTTCTTTAGATCTATTTATGCCCGTATTATAGGTCTTGCAGGCAAGGAGATTAAGGGATTAGGTGCTTTTTTTGCATAGAGCCGGATTTTTAGAGGCAGGCAAGGAACCGTGACGGACAGAAAAATGGGAAGGTGGTAAACAGCTATGGAGAAGAGAGCAATTGTGGCAGGACATATCTGCCTGGATATTACACCGAAGTTTCCAGAGGGGAAGCAGTCAGATCTTGCCCAAATGCTGCTTCCGGGCAAGCTGATCCAGATGGGAGAGGCAGATATCCACACAGGTGGGGCAGTTGCCAATACAGGGCTTGCTATGAAGATCCTGGGAGTGGATGTCTCCTTGATGGGGAAGATCGGAAAAGATGCGTTCGGGGAGATCGTATGCAGTATTCTCCGCCAATATGATGCGGCTGATGGGCTGATCTGTCTGGAGCAGGAATCTACCTCTTACTCTCTTGTGCTGGCGGTTCCGGGAACCGACAGGATCTTTCTGCACAATCCGGGTGCTAATGATACGTTCTGTGCTGACGATATCGTGGAAGAGTATCTGCGGGAGGCAGATCTGTTCCACTTCGGGTATCCGCCGCTGATGAGCCGGATGTATGCAGAGGATGGAACGGAACTTGTGAGACTGTTTCAAAAGGTGAAGGCGTCAGGCTGCGCCACTTCGTTGGATATGGCATTCCCGGATCCGGAGTCAGATGCCGGGCAGGCAGACTGGAAGGGTATTTTGAAGAAGGTACTGCCATTTACGGATTTCTTTGTCCCCAGTGTAGAGGAATTATGTTATATGCTGGACAGACGTCGGTTCGCGCGGTGGCAGGAGAGGGCGGCGGGCAGAGATGTCACGGAGATTCTGGATGTGGATGCTGAGGTGCGTCCTCTGGCGGAGCAATGTATGGCTTATGGGGCGAAAGTACTCGTGATCAAATGCGGTGCTGCCGGCATGTATTACAGGACAGCGGATGAAAAGACGCTGTCCGGGATTGGTGGCAGGATCAGGCTGGATGCGGCGGCATGGAAGACGAGGGAAGGGTTTGAGAGAAGTTATGTGCCGGACCGTGTTGTGTCTGGTACGGGTGCGGGAGATACGAGCATCGCTGCGTTTCTGACAGCGGTGTTGGAGGAGGAGACGTTGGAGCAGTGCATGCATATGGCGGCAGCAGCAGGCGCTGCTTGTGTATCAGGATATGATGCGCTGAGCGGTCTGAAGTCTTATACGGAGTTGAAGGACCGGATTGTGGCTGGATGGCGGAAGCGTAACAATCTTTTCTCATGTTAGTCATGTTAATTCTGCAAAGGAGGCAGGTTATGTTAGTTAATATGAATGATGTCCTTCTTCCTGCGATGGCGGGAGGATATGGTGTTGGTTTCTTTAATGCGGTCAATCTGGAGATGGCCAGGGCGGTTATCGAGGCGGCGGAGGAGATGCAAGCCCCGGTCATGGTGGGAACGGCGCAGATTCTGCTTTCGGTGACGGAATTAGAGCGGGTAGCGGAGTATTTGATTCCAATGGCGCACAAAGCTTCGGTGCCTGTATGTGTGCACTATGACCACGGTTTGACGTTCGCGCGTTGTGTGGAGGCGTTGAAACTGGGATTTACCTCGGTTATGTACGATTGCTCTATGGCACCCTATGAGGAAAATGTTGAGAGAGTGGCGCAGATGGCAAAGATCTGTCATGCCTTCGGTGCGACAGTGGAAGGGGAACTGGGACATGTGGGAGATACGGCAGGAGAAGGAAGGTTAAAGAATCCCAGTGATTATTTCACGCAGCCGGATACAGCAGAGGATTTCGTGCGGCGGACAGGCGTTGATTCTTTGGCAGTTGCAGTGGGTAACGCACATGGAGAGTATATTTTAGAACCGGATCTGGATTTTGAACGGATTGCGGCAATCGCTGGGAGAACCAAAATCCCGTTGGTTCTCCATGGCGGCTCCGGATTGTCGAATGCTGATTTCCATAAGGCGGTGCAGAAAGGGATCTGCAAGGTGAATATCTTCACGGATCTTGACAAAGCCGGCCGGCTTGGTCTGGAAAAGGGACTGGCAGAAGGGGCACGGACAATGACGAAGCTGATTCCTTATGAAATTGCGGCAATGAAAGAAGTGGCGGCGGAGAAGATCAGATTATTTGGCTCTGCGCAAAAAGCGTGAGCTTATTTAACCGCCGGCTGGTATAGGAAGCGGCAGCTCCCCTTCGAATACCCGCTGCAGTACGATACTGCCTGCACCGTATAGGGAAGCGGCTTCGGCCAGCGCGGAGGGAATGACTTTGATATGCTTATAACCATGATTGAGCATATGGGAGTTCATATATTCTTCCAAATCCGGGAGAAACCGGTTGATAAAAGCGATGTCGATATCTCCCAGAATCATGATATTGGGATCGTAGCTGTTGGCTACGGCAACCATCAGTGTATGCATAGCGTCAATATACTGTTTGATACTGTTTAAAACAAAACGCGGGGGGTTCTTCTGTTCCAGGAGGGCGTTCAGCTCTTCAAAAGAAACAACCCCTGCATTCGCCAGGATATTCTCACCTCTTGTATATAATTCAATGCAGCCATTCTGTCCGCAGGGGCAGGGTGGGCCGATGGGATTGATCGAGATATGGCCGACTTCACCTGCGAATCCTCCGAAGCCGTGCAGTATTTTCTCATTCATGATAACGCCGGCGCCGACGCCGGCAGAGAATCCCAGAAAGACCAGATCCCTACAGGAAATTCCTGCGCCGAAATACAATTCAGCAAGAGCAGAACAGTTCATATCATTGTCCAGATAGACCGGGAGGTGGAAGCGGGCTTCCAGAGGCGCACCGATATCGACGTTCCTGATATTGCGGAAATCAGGAGGATTCAGCAAGTGTTTCTGGTAAATATCAAGTGGTCCAATCGATGAGACGCCGATTCCGATTATGGGAACCTGAGGGAACGCTTGTTGGACTTCTTCAATGAGCTGGATGATTGTATCCATCAGGAAAGCGTTGTCTGCATGGGCGGGGAGACAGCGGGTCACAGGCGGCCGGGTATTGCCGTTGATGTCCATAAGCATACAGGATACCGAATAACGGCGGATATTGATACAGATAACCGTGATCGACCAGTCTGCCAGGGTGAGCTGCTTAGGAGGACGGCCATTTGGACCGTGTTCCGATTCGCTTTCATTTTCCGCAGAAGAAACTTCCAGGATGATGGCGTGGTCCCGTAATTCGTTAACGATATTGCTGATCGCCATCCGGGTGAGATTCAGATAGGAAGCAAGTTCCGTCCGGTTGGAGGCTTTTTTCAGTGCCAGAGCGCATAAAACAGCAGAGCGGTTGCTGTTTTTCAGAAACTGCATATTTTTCGAAGCTTTCTTTGGTTGTGGGACAAAGGATTCTCGCGTCATATCGTAACCAGGCATTTCCTTTCGGGTTTTCTCCGTATTTTCTCGTGAACTTTATTTTACCAAAAATGATCCTTATTTTCCATAAAAAGGAAAATTAATAAAAAGAATTTAATATTTATGTCAATTATATGCTGTGTTGGATGGATAAATCAAGTTAAAATAACAGACAATATATGTAAAATGCACAAAAATTAAAAAAATATGTCGTTAAAAGAAAAATTATGACGATAATTGTTGACAAAAGTTAATAAAAAGAGTTTAATAAATATATCAAATAAAAAGCGCACGATGTCAGAGAGAAAACAGATGACAGGATGCGCAATAAAAGTGCCGAGAAAGGAGATTGTTATGAAGAAGAGAGTATTGGGTACATTATTGGCAGTAGCGATGGTGGCTTCTATGCTGCAAGGCTGTGGGAACAAGGGGGACTCTGGAGAGACGGCGGCTGGTACGGGCAGCGAGGCTGCACCACAGGAAACGGAAGCAGCAACAGGTGACACAGACACAGCGGATGCGGGCGATCGTGGAGAGCCTACCCTGACAACAGATGGTGTTGGGTATGACGATGCGACGATCGAGATCACATGGCTTGCGCAGGAAGGATTTGACAGTGCAAACCAGCCTGTGGCGGATTGGATGAAAGAAAGAGCGATCAAATTCGTGAAAGAGCATCCGGAAGTAAAGATTACTCTGACGGCCAGTGGTACGCAGATCAACGATGCGATGGCGAAACTGCTGACACAGGCAGCTAATGGGACAGCGCCGGACGTGGCGGTTATCGACAGTTTCTTCCTGCTGCAGTATTATGACTATCTGCAGCCGATCGGGGACATCCTGGAGAAGAACAATATTCCGCTGGACAGTTGGTTCCCTTTTGCACAGAACATGATGAAGCCGGAAGATGAAGTGCTGGCGATGTGGTACGACACAGATGTCAGAGCGCTTTATTACCGTAAGGATCTGGTAGAGACACCTCCAGTTACCTGGGAAGAACTCTTTACGGTGATGGAACCTTTGAAAGAAGAGGGATATTCTTTCCTCTATCCTGCAGGTAAGAATGAGACGACTTCCTGCGATATTCTGCCGTGGTTCTGGGGACAGGGAGGAGAGATCTTTGATGATGCAGGAAAACCCATCTTCAATGAAGGTGCGAATCAGGAGGCAATGTTAAATACGTTTGAATTCTTGAAGAAGACGATCGACACAGGAATAACACCCCAGCGCGTGACTTCCTTTATGACAGACGGTGATATGATTGAGGATATCGCATCGGGCCAGGTGGCAATGTTTGTAGGCGGAAGCTGGTTGGCGACGCAGGTTGGCGCTGTAATAGGCCAGGATAATTTCAATGAAATGTACGGCATTGTGGATGTTCCTTACAAAGAGGGATGCGCACCTTCTACCTGCTGTGGCGGATGGACCTACGGCGTATTTACACAGGATGAGGTGAAACGGGAACTGGCGGCGCAGTTTGTGATTGACATGTTTATAAGTGACGAAGGAAATGTGGGATATACATCTGCAAGTGGCAATCTTCCTTGCCGTGAGACCAGCTATGATCTTTCTGACCGGTTCAAAGATGATCCGAATGCACTGGCTTTCCGTGAGATCTTCCAGAATGGTCATGTAAGACCGGCAAAGACACTGTATACGTATTTCTCCAATGAATTCCAGGTAGCGCTGGCGGATGTGATCAATGGAAGCAAGACGCCGCAGGAGGCATTGGATGTGATGGCGGCAAATGTGGATGCGGAATATGCAAAACAATAACAGTAAGGGTGAAAGTATGCGGAAAGATAAAAATTTGTTGCAAAAATTCAGCCGGGGGCCTATCCCCTGGCTGGCGCCCATCTTTCTCGTGTTGGGGGTTTTCTATTTGATCCCGCTGGCGGATGTGATCAAGACAAGTTTCACGGATGCTACGATGACCAATCCGGCGGGGAATGGCTTTACGCTGAATTCCTATTTGAAGATCTTTCAGGACAAAGCCTTTGGGGATGTATTGTTTGTGACTTTCTTCTTTGTGACGTTCAGCGTAGTGTTTCAGTTCCTGCTGGGGTTTCTGATTGCGTTGGCTGTGAATGCGGCGGAAGATAGGCATATGAGAGGAACTGTGCTTACGAGGACGATCTCTTTAGTGTCCTGGGCGATTCCGGGGGTAGCGATCGGTATTATTTGGAAGATCTTATACGCGGAGAGTGGTTCCGGTATTCTTAATTATCTTCTGTCTCTGTGTGGAACAGGCCCGGTTGCCTTCTTATCCGATCCGGATACGGCCCTGTTGTCTACCTCCATTGCCAATGTGTGGAGAGGAACGGCGCAGAGTATGATCCTGCTATATGCGGGGGTGAAGACAGTAGACAAGCAGCTCATAGAAGCGGCAAGTATTGATGGGGCTACGGAGGTCAAACGGCTGTTCCATATTATCATACCTGGTATGAAGTCGGTGATCATGATCAATATACTGTTAAATATCATCAATACGTTTAATACTTTTGATATGATCATGCCCTTGACGGGTGGAGGACCCGGCAGATCAACGGAGGTTCTGGTGCTCAGCGTATACCGGAATATTTTTCAGCAGCTGGATCTGGGCGGAGGTTGTGCTGTGGCGATTATGCTTCTGTGTATCAATATTGTTTTCAGTGTTTTTTACTTTTTTATGAATAGGGAGAATGATGCATGAAAAGAACACCTACGCAACAGCTCTGCGCACTCGCTGCGCCGGGCGTACATAAGCCTTGCGGCTGTGCCGCATGTGCGCGATATGATACTTATATCCGGCTTTTTGAGGGGTGCATGTGTCAAGGTAGAAATGAGGTGCAAGCATGACAGAAGGTAAGTTGAAAAGAAGAATTGTGAATTTAATGTTATATCTGGTTTTTGCGCTGGTCATTATTTTTTTCCTGTTTCCGATCCTGTGGACACTTTCTTTATCCTTTAAGACGGTCCCGGAACTGTATCAGGTCCCGCCGTCCTTATTTCCGGAATCCCTGGCTATTGACAATTATACTTATCTGGTGCAGCAGGTGAAGATTCTGCGGGGGGTATGGAATTCTCTGATTGTAACGGTAGCGACCATAATTGGGACGATGCTGATCGCGGTACCGGCGGCCTATGCTTTTTCAAGGATAAGATTCCGGGGGAGTTCTTTTGTACAGTTTTTGATTTTAATGTTTCAGATGATCTCCCCGTTGGTGATTGTGATTCCTCTGTACCGGTATTTTGCAAAGATTGGGCTGCTGAATTCACCTGTCGGACTGATAGCGATCTATATTGCGATTTCGGCGCCCTTTCAGGTTTGGTTCCTGAAAAGTTTTTTTGACACGATTCCAACAGAATTGGATGAGGCAGCCTATATTGACGGCTGTCACAGACTGCAGGTCGTTACGAGAATCCTTGTACCCACCATTGGACCGGGGATCTTCTCTGGAATGCTCCTGGTGTTCATCAGCAGCTGGTCACAGTTTGTAGTACCCTATATCCTGATGGATACGCCTAGTAAGATGCCGCTTGCCTGCCTGCTAGTCAATCTGCAGTCCACTTTTCAGCAGATCACCACGCATTATCTTGCGGCGGCAAGTATTCTAACGATTCTGCCTACCGTGCTGCTGTTCCTGTTTTTACAGAAATATATTGTATCTGCACTGACAGCTGGAGCGGTAAAGGGATAGTCTGAGTGTGACAGAACTCGTGTCATTTATTTGAATTAAAATAACGAATGTTATATTAAAAATATTATAAAAATAAAGGAGATTGTTTATGCTTGAGAGATTGATCAACATAGATAAAAGTGAGAAAAAGAGTTATTTCCAGAGAAGACTCGTGTCTGAGATGCAGTTTGCAATGCTGCTTTCAGAGCAAAATGGGCATCAATATGATGACCTGATCAGGGAAGCGGAAGATTATGTGGCAGCGTCCTGCGAGAAGGATGGGATCATTACCAGGCAGATCATGGAAGAGGCGGAGAAGATCCTGATGCCTTTATCTCCCAAAGCCAAAGAATATGAAGCAATGTGCGCAGCGCACGCCCATATTGACATGAACTGGCAGTGGGGATGGGATGAGACCGTAAAGGTGGTTCTGGATACGACAAAGTCGATCCTGCAGATTATGGAAGAGTACCCTGACTTTAAGTTTTCCCAGTCCCAGGCTTCTGTTTATAAGATTCTGGAAGACTATGCGCCAGAACTGTTAGAGAAAGTTAAGGCGAGAGTGCAAGAAGGCAGATGGGAGGTTTCGGCATCTACATGGGTGGAGGCGGACAAGAATATGCCCAATGGTGAGAGCGCGGTGAGACAGCTTTTGTATGCAAAGAAGTATTTGTCAGAGCTGCTTGGCATTTCTCTGGATGACATGGTCCTGGATTTTGAGCCGGATACGTTTGGCCATCATGTAAATATACCGGAAATTTTAAGAAATGCCAATGTGAAATATTATTATCACTGCCGGGGGATGAACGATTGTGAGTACCAGCTTTATGTCTGGCGTTCACCGTCAGGAGCGGAAGTTTTGGTCAACCGGGAACGCAATTTTTATAATATGGACACGAAACGGGATATGGCGTTTCATGTATTTGCAACCGCTGAGCTGACTGGAGTGAAGAAGACACTTCAGGTATATGGTGTCGGTGATCATGGCGGTGGACCTACCAGAAGAGACGTATCCCGTCTGATCGATATGAACCAGTGGCCGATCTATCCGACCTTTACCTTTACTACCTACCGGGAATTCTTTGAGGCGGTAGAGCCATACAAGGCACAGCTTCCAGTCTATGAAGGTGAGATGAACTGTATTTTTGACGGCTGCTTTACTTCACAAAGCCGTAATAAGAATGGAAACAGGCGTTCAGAAGAACTGATGTATAAGGCGGAAACCTTCAGTGCGCTTGCCGCTTTGGAAGGAAAAACATATCCCCACAAGATGATGGAAGAGACGTGGCAGAAGACCTTGCTCAACCAGTTCCATGATATTGTCACTGGTTCTGGCGTGCGGGCGACAAGGGAGTATGCATTGGGCGTGTACCAGGAGGTAAAAGCTGCGTCCGACAGCATGAGAAACCATGCATATGAATATATTGCAGACCGGATTAATACGGAATTGATTGTGAAAGAAGAAGAGATTAGCTTAAATGAACCAGATCTTGCCAGAGCCTATGGGGCTGGCGTGGGTTCCGGCCAGGTGGAACGAGGATCCGGCAATACCCGTATTTTCCATGTATTTAATCCAACGGCCAAGGCGAGGACACAGAATGTGGAGATGCTGCTCTGGGAGTGGTATGGAGATGTGGACAGGATTCAGATCACAGACGCCAACGGCAAAGAGGTTCCCTGCCAAGTATTGGATCAGGGCTTCCATGATTACTGGTTCCATAATTATATGAAACTGTTGGTACAGGTGAGTGTTCCGGGATTTGGCTATACAACGCTGAAGCTGACAGAAGGAGAGTTGAAGAAGCTGCCGGTTGCGTTCCACTGGGAGAGAAGACATCAGGAGAAAGAGCAGTTTGTGTTAGAAAATGAGTTCCTGCGGGTATCTTTCGATAAAGTGGATGCGAGCATCGTTTCCGTACTGGATAAGGAGACAGGAGAAGAGCTGGTTGATGGCAGCAGAAAGACTGGTATTTTCCAGTTTGTGATGGAAGCAAATCATAAGGCTGTTTCCGAGTGGCGTTCAGAGATGTCATCCTGGCTGGTAGGACGTTTCAAGACGGTGGAAAGCGTCCATGAGGATCTGGAGATCACCATGCAGTATGGGAAACTGAGAAACAGCCTTTGTTTCCAGGGGAAATTCCGTCATTCTGATCTGCAGGTAGAAGTTTCCCTGGATGCGGGATGCAGATACTTGAATTATAAAGTGACATGTGATTGGCATGAGATTGGCAATGAGGAGACGGGCGTACCGAGACTGCAGTTCTGTATGCCGCTGCCCTACCAGAATCAGGCATATCTCCAGGATATTCCTTTTGGCTTGATGGAAAGGAAGGAGATGGGAACAGACACACCCGCGCTCTCCTTTACGGCTGCATTCGACGAACAGGGCAAGAGGGGCATTGCACTCTCTAGTAAGAATACGTATGGTTATCGCTGCGAGGACAATACGATCGCGCTGGCGCTTCTGCGTTCTCCCTATGACCCGGACCTTTATCCGGAGAATGGTATCTGCCCTGGTGAGTTCTGTGTGAGCTTCTTAGACGGAAAAGAAAGCAAAGCCAGCCTGCAACAGAAATTTAGAGAGTATAACTGCACTATGGATGTGGTGTCAGGAGGCCGTCATCAGGGTGCACTGAGACCGGAAGCTTCTTATTTGGAAGTAGAGGGAGAGGGCGTTTTGGTATCTTCCTTGAAGACAGCGGAGAATACAGAGGAACTGGTTGTGCGTCTGTATGAAGCAGAAGGAAAAGAAGAGAATGCGGCGCTTATCTTTGCAAAACCAGTACAGGCAGCGGTAAAGACCGATCTGCTGGAACGGGAACTGGAAGCAGTACAGACGTCGGAAGGACGAGTGGTGGTTTCTTTGAAACCGTATGAAATCGTGACGTTGAAAGTGAAAATTTAACTTGTAAACGCTCTAGAATGGAGACTTATATGACAGATATTCATGTGGGATGTCCACTGCAGCTTAGCGGTGTGGAAGAATTTCAGATTGTCGGCGGAAAGGGAGACGGCATGAAACTCTATGAGGCGCGCAACCAGAAAGGATTGGACTTTTTCGTGCTGCCGCAGAGAGGCATGGATATAGGAAGACTGTCTTTCAAAGGACTAAACTGCTCTTACCTGTCAGCGGCCGGGTATGTTGCGCCGGCTTATTTCCAGGAAAAGGGCAAAGAGTTCCTGAAATCTTTTACTTGTGGATTCCTGACCACCTGCGGCTTAAGGCAGGTGGGGGTTCCCTGCGTGGAGGAGGGGGAAGAGCTGACGCTTCATGGGACGATCTCCCATATTCCGGCGTCCTCTTCCTACTGGGAGCAGAAGGAAGACAGAATAGAGATCCATGGCACGCTGCGGGATGAAACTTTGTTTGGAGATAAGCTGGTGCTGGAGAGGACGATCGTATGCCAGCTGAAAGAAAATGTCATGGAGATCCGGGATAAGATTCTGAATGAAGGTGACCGGGAGACGCCTCTGATGCTGTTATATCATTTCAATGTGGGATATCCTCTGTTAGACCAGGAGACAGAGCTTTATATTGGGTCTGACGAAGTGGTTCCGCGTGATGCGGAAGCAGAGAAAGGAATCAAGGAATGGCATAGGGTTGAAGAGCCGCAGCGGGCTTATCAGGAACAATGCTTTTACCATAAGATGAGTGCAGTGGGAAAGGCGGGAGTGTTCCATCCTGGGAACCGGGCAGGGTTTCTCATGCGTTATGACGCGCAGATGCTGCCAAGCTTCACACAGTGGAAGATGATGGGAATCCGGGATTATGTAATGGGACTGGAACCTGGCAACTGCAATCCGGAGGGCAGAAAGGCCTGGAAGGAACAGGGACGGTTGGAATATTTACAGCCGGGAGAAGAACGAAACTTCTGGATCAGGCTGGATTTCTTCGAAAATTATACTGATTGGAAGAAAGCAATTAACGAAAGACTGGAGGAACGATGAGGTGAAAAGGTCAAAGATCAACCAGGTCATCAAAGATATGGAGACGCTGATCAAGGAAAGAGGGTTTGAAATCCCGGAATTTGGTTTTTGGGATGTGGATAAGTGGAAACAGATGGAAGAAGGGTATGAGGAAATCGCGGATAATAAATTGGGATGGGATATTACAGATTTTGGACTGGGAAGATTTGATGAGATCGGTTTTTCCCTGTTTACGATCCGCAATGGAAATATGAGGCAGAAAGACAAGTATCCGAAACCTTATGCGGAAAAGCTGTTGATGATGTATGAAGGGCAGAGTGCACCTATGCACTATCATTGGAATAAGATGGAGGACATCGTGAACAGGGGCGGCAATGATCTCTACATTAAGGTGTATAACGGAGACGAGGATGGGAACCGGCTGGACACAGATGTGGAGGTTCATACGGACGGACATCATTATAGCGTGAAAGCCGGCAGCAGAGTTTTATTAAAACCGGGACAGAGTATCACGATCTATCCCTACATGTACCATGAATTCCAGATGCCTGCTTCGGGTGGTCCCGTCCTGATCGGAGAGATATCGATGTGTAATGATGATGACAATGACAACCGCTTTTATGAATCCGTAGGGAGATTTCCTAGTATCGAGGAAGATGAAAAGCCATACAGATTATTATGCAATGAATATGAAAAAGCGCCACAGTATGTAGAGTGAAAGACGGACCAGAGAAAACTGGATGTACTGTAACTGCATGAGAAAGTAATTATTTTGCAATAGGATAATTGGTGAAAGAGTAAAGCTATTTTGATGTATCAAAATAGCTTTACTTTTTTTGAAATTATTTTATCATAAAATAGTCTGCAAATAGAAAGTCAAGCAGAAATTAGAGAACTTTGAAAATTTTATACGGGTTGAAAAATAAGCACTACAAAAAGGCCGCCGCAGAACGCCGGCCGAATGGAAAGTGAAGGTATT
>CATOJY010000031.1 GCA_951800685.1 uncultured Lachnospiraceae bacterium | reverse complement strand
GTATTGCCGGTTTATTGGAAACACCGCATATTGATACCGGTATCAGGAAACTTCTGAAATCCAGGCTGGCAGATATGACATTGAGCCTGAGCATAACATATGGCATTCCTGATGGAATTGATAAAGGCACGATAGGCCTGTTTGATATTCATCGAACTGCATTATGTTATGATTTTGACGGCGAATCAGGATTGGGACTGGTATTAGGGAAGGTAGAAGAGGGGATTAATTTTTTATAGGGATTCCCTGTGGACATGCGAAATGTATTACTTTTTATAAATTGTGTCTTGGCATGGTTTTATGTAATGTTGTTGAATAAGAAGACGGGCAGACAACTTTATCTATACCGAGAAATGTATTGTCGACCTTCGATAATGCTAAAAACAGGGTGGGTTGACAATATTTGTGAAAGGCGGGGTTTTAGCAGGGGTTAGAAGGTACGATATATAAAATAGATGTTATCACAAGTAGAAATTTGTGATAGAATCGGTATGAGGAAGAGAGTCGACAAAATGGGAGGGGGAATTGCTGAATTGGAGCGGGGGAATATAGAGTGGGTTGAAATAGATACATAGTGGAATGTAAATTTATAATTTACCCTCCTTATAACAGCAGTTGTATCATGTTGAAATAGATACATAGTGGAATGTAAATACAGTAAAATCATAATACTGTGTTTGACCAGCAACAGTTGAAATAGATACATAGTGGAATGTAAATATCGAACGTATACGTTAGATCGATAACTCTAACATGTTGAAATAGATACATAGTGGAATGTAAATTTAGTTGTGATCTGTTCCTGTACTGCGTACAAGTCAGTTGAAATAGATACATAGTGGAATGTAAATAACAGCATCTGCTTACAAAGAACAGCATAACGAAATTGGTTGAAATAGATACATAGTGGAATGTAAATGCATTATTTACCCTCCTAATGACAGCAGTAGTATCATAGTTGAAATAGATACATAGTGGAATGTAAATGAGGCAGTTGAGGATCAGGCATACGATTTACAGGAGTTGAAATAGATACATAGTGGAATGTAAATACTCCCATAAGAAGCTGATACATGCAGTATAACAGCGTTGAAATAGATACATAGTGGAATGTAAATACCCGCAAGGGGCAGACGCTTGATAGGGAAATGTTGTTGAAATAGATACATAGTGGAATGTAAATTTGTAAAGAGTACGCCGGGAGTGTTTATTACAAGCGTTGAAATAGATACATAGTGGAATGTAAATAGAGGAACAAACAGGACGGGGGTTAGACTTACTGATAGTTGAAATAGATACATAGTGGAATGTAAATGCGATCCTGCAGCAGTATTCCGCTGCCGTATAGGTGTTGAAATAGATACATACTGGAATAATAGAAACATGATGAAAGTTGTTTACAAAGGAGGAAGTCATGGAAAATAGGGTCACCGGAAGTATGGTCTACTATTATTTTGTCTGTAAAAGAAAATTATGGTATTTTATTCATGAAATTAGTATGGAAAGTGAGAACGAGGATGTTCTGCTGGGAAAACTCTTAGATGAAAGCAGTTTTCGACGGGATGATAAACATATTAATATCGATGATGTTATCAATATTGATTTTATTAAAGAACATAGAGAACTGTATGAGGTTAAGAAAAGTCGCGCTATAGAGGAAGCGGGTATTTGGCAGGTGAAATATTACCTGTATTATCTAAAGCAGCGTGGTGTGGATGGACTCAAGGCTAGGATAGATTACCCTTTAATCAAGAAGAACCTAACAGTAGAACTCATACAGGAAGATGAAGAGCAACTTAAAGAGATTATTCGGGAGATTCTTCTTTTGAAACAAGAGGAACATCCGCCGCATTTTCAGGCAGCAAGAATATGCAATAAATGCGCTTATCATGATTTGTGTTTTATATAAACAGATATGAATTCTGCACTCTTTTTTGCATAAAAGGTGAGAATTACTATAAATTGAGATTTTAATTTGTGGGGGGGGGAATACATGGATCAGAGTTTTTATGTTTATAACAACGGGGATTTGAGGAGAAAAGACAACACGCTGCAGTTTACTAATGCGGAGGGAGAGAAAAGGGATATTCCGATCGAGCGGATTGACGATATTTATGTAATGGCAGAGATGACATTCAATACGACTTTTCTTACCTACCTGTCACAATATGGGATACCGATTCATTTCTTTAATTATTATAACTTTTATACGGGAAGTTTTTATCCAAAGGAAAAACTGTTGGCAGGGCAGTTACTCGTGAAGCAGGTAGAACACTATACGGATTATAGCAAGCGCATTGTGCTTGCTAAGAAATTTATTGAAGCAGCGGCAGACAATATTTATAGGAATCTTCGTTATTATAATGGGCGGGGGAAGGATGTTTCCGGCCAAATGTCGGAAATAAATGATCTTAGAAAGAAAATATCAGCGTCGGAGTCTGTGGAAGAACTGATGGGGATAGAGGGGAATATCAGGAAGCAGTACTACGCGGCGTGGAACGTGATTGTAGATCAGGAAATTCATTTCGAGAAGCGTGTGATGCATCCACCAGATAATATGATCAACTCATTGATTTCTTTCGTAAATGCGCTGATCTATGCAAAAGTGTTGAGTGAGATTTATCGAACGCAGTTAAATCCAACGATCAGCTATCTGCATGAGCCAGGTGCTCGTAGATTTTCTCTTTGTCTTGATTTGTCGGAAGTATTTAAGCCATTGATTGGTGATAGGCTGATTTTCTCGCTTTTAAACAGAAGGCAGATAACAGAGGATAGTTTTACGAAAGAACTGAACTTTCTTCATCTGAAAAAAGAGGCTTCGAAATTAGTTGTCAGGGAACTGGAGGAACGTTTGAAAAAGACAATCATGCATAAAGAACTAGGGAGACAGGTCAGCTATCAGTATTTGATGCGGTTGGAGGCGTACAAGCTAATTAAACACTTGATTGGCGAAAAGGAATATGAAGGATTCAAGATATGGTGGTAGGATATGTATGTAGTATTGGTATATGACATTGCGCAGGACAGAAATGGGCAGAGGCGATGGTCTCATGTCTATAAGATATGTAAGAAATATTTGTCCCATATTCAAAATTCTGTGTTTGAGGGAGAAATATCCAAGGTGCAGATCACGAAACTGCAGCAGGAGTTAAAGCCTTATATTGATAAGGGGCTGGATTCGGTGATCATTTTTAAGAGTCGACAGGAGAGATGGCTTGATAAGGAACTTTGGGGCAAAGAAGACGACGCGACGGATTTTTTCTTATAATGAGATCTACGACGGAATCCTCTAGATGAAACATGTGACAGATGTGAAGTACCATGATATAATAATTCGGGCTGTTCTTCAGTGAAATCTTGAGTTTACATAGGCGATCTGTTCGATGGATGAATAATACATGCCAAATAGTATGTGAGCAAACTAGAAAATGATTGGATGATCAGATTAACGCAGTGAGGATCAATGGATCGTATTGTATTTTGTGCAGAGCAGCCGGAAACAGATAACAGGTGGGAAACCATATGGAGGGTAAGCAAGTATGAGATATGATGTTATTATAATTGGTGCGGGGCCGGGAGGAATTTTCACTGCCTATGAATTGCTACAGCAGAAAGGGAAATTAAAGATTGCGGTATTTGAATCCGGGCATGCGCTTAACATGCGTCGTTGTCCCATCGACGGGGATAAGATAAAAAGTTGCGTGCATTGTAAAACCTGTTCGATCATGAGCGGATTTGGCGGAGCAGGCGCTTTTTCTGACGGAAAATATAATATTACGAATGATTTTGGTGGTACATTATATGAGTATGTGGGTAGGCAGCAGGCCATTGACCTGATGAAATATGTGGACGAGATTAATATGAAATACGGCGGCGAGGGTACGAAACTGTACAGTACGACGGGAACGCATTTTAAGAAGCTTTGTCTGCAGAACAAGTTGAGTCTGTTGGATGCTTCTGTGCGTCATCTGGGAACAGATATCAACTATGTCGTGTTGGAAAACTTGTATGCGGCTTTGAAGGATCAGGTGGACTTTTATTTTGATATGCCAGTCATAACAGTTGAGAATCTGGATGGGTCTTATCGTGTAGTCTGCGAGAAGGACTCTTTTGAATGTGACAAATGTGTCATATCTGTGGGGCGAAGCGGCAGCAAATGGATGGAACATGTGTGCAGGGAATTGGATATCGAGACGAAGTCCAACCGCGTAGATATTGGCGTCCGGGTGGAACTGCCGGCGGTGATCTTTTCCCATCTGACGGATGAGTTGTATGAGAGTAAGATTGTCTATCGTACAGAGAAATTTGAAGATAAGGTGCGTACCTTCTGCATGAATCCTCATGGAATTGTGGTGAATGAGAATACGAACGGGATTGTGACAGTGAATGGTCACAGTTATGAAGGGGCGGATAAGCAGACAGAAAACACGAATTTTGCATTGCTTGTCGCAAAGCATTTTTCAGAACCTTTTAAGGACAGCAATGGATATGGTGAGAGCATTGCAAGATTGTCGAATATGTTGGGTGGTGGTGTGATTGTGCAGCGCTTCGGGGATCTGGTGCGGGGCCGGCGCAGCAATGAGAAACGGATCGAGGAAGGGCTGGTACAGCCTACGTTGGCGGCTACGCCAGGTGATTTGAGTCTGGTACTGCCGAAACGTATTCTGGACGGTATTATCGAGATGATCTATGCCCTTGACAAGATCGCACCAGGTACGGCCAACGACGATACGTTGCTTTATGGGGTGGAAGTGAAATTCTATAATATGGAAGTGGCGATCGATGAGCATCTGGAGACAAAATACAAAGGACTTTATATTATCGGCGATGGAAGTGGTGTGACCCATTCCCTGTCCCATGCTTCTGCCAGCGGCGTGTATGTGGCGCGGGATATTGCTGCTACAAAGTAAACATTTGGCTTGTTATAGAAGCAGATATTCCTTAGGAATGATGATAAGATATATCGTCAAAACAAGATGGGAATTTCAAAAATACATACTGACATATGACATGACAGGGCTGCATAGATTATATTAATAATCTGTGCAGTCTTCTTTCTGCTATAGGAAACCTTCAACAGAGAAACCATAACAGTAAAGGTATCTGAAAGGTTACGGAAAATCTCTTGTTTAGGGAAAGACTGTTCTATCATATTGAGGCATTTCCATGGTTGCAGTATTGTCAAATATATCCAATATAATCATTCCTGTTATTGTTTTCTATATTGTGGCCTATGGGCTTGCGGCCAAAAGCAATGTGTACGAAGACTTTATTAAAGGCGCAAAGGATGGATTCCACACGGTTATTCAGATCATGCCTACACTGATCGGACTTATGGTGGCGGTGGGCGTATTGCGTGCATCTGGCTTTTTGGATTTTGTGGGGAGGCTTTTTTCTGGCGTAGCGGCCATGTTGGGTTTCTCCTCAGAGCTGGTGCCACTCATGCTGATTAAGATGTTTTCCTCTTCGGCAGCGACAGGACTAGTGTTGGATATTTTCAAAAATCATGGACCGGATTCTCTGATTGGTTTAACAACGTCGATCATGATGAGCTGTACGGAGACCATCTTCTATACGATGTCGGTGTACTTCCTGGCAGCCAAGGTAACGAAGACCAGATATACCCTCAAAGGAGCGCTGCTTGCAACATTTGCGGGAATTGTGGCGAGTATTATTCTGGCAGGAATGCTGGTATGAGCATCGTTAGGATAGATTTGGAACTGAAAGGAACAGGAGATCAAGAAAAACAGCACTCCGTTATGGAGTGCTGTTTTCCTGTGTGAGAAGGATAGAAATGTGTAAACTCAAATATATGTCAACAGTGCATCGCATGGAATGCAGCTGTTATTGTTAGTCGAAGCCGATCGACACCAAGTCAGCACCGGCGGCTCCATATTATGTAGGTCAGAATCATCTTTTCGATTATGTATTCCCCAACTACAAGTAATACTATACATTGGAATTGTGAATGGGATGTGTCAAATATCGAAAGAAAAAAGAAAGAATTTATAAAATAAATTTTATAATTGCAAATTGTATAAACATTTGTCGCAATTTGTAGTGGGATAAGCAGACTACTGTTGTTCTATTGGGATAATACGATATACTTCTCCCAACTGTACGGGATCGGTTTCCATAATACTGCCGTCATATTCAATTTCAATGTATTCTCCAGGCTGCAGTTCAATATTCTCCGGATTTGATAGATAGATCCTGTCTGCAGATAGAAGTTCTGTGGAGCCGGCGAAAGGTTCTACTAAAATGTAAGAGTCTTGTATTTCAATTACGGTTGCCTGAAAGGCTACATGTGCGGTGGTTCCATCTACGGAATCAAATAATTCTGTGATCATTTCACCTAATCTTGCGTCGGGTTTATAGATACCTTGATAGGGCTGCTCGATGTAAGAGGTATCATAATCTTTATAATAGAAGATAGTAACTGTTTTATCCTCACATTCTAAGGAAATTTCGATATACTCGTCAGCTGATGGCGTGTCATTGACAGATTGGCGATCCGTGTTTTCCATGGTTTCCAGCAGTGCCATAAATTCCTCTATGAAATCTGGCGTAATGGAAGCTGCCGAGACGCTGCTATCATAGAAGGTAATTGAGCTGACATCTTCTGTCGCCGGCAGGATAATAGAATCTTCTTTTTTACCACATGCTGTCAAAAAGCATAGGATGAAAATTGATAATAGAGCGTGTTTATACTTATCCATATAGAAATTCCTCCACTATGTAAACTCTTTTATTCTATACATAGTCCCAATTTTATCATAGGTATAGATGGAATATTCTTAAGAATTGCTTAAGTATTTTATCCATAGCAGGAGAGGAGCAACTGTAGTATAATAAGAACAATTGGTGCCGTCTCGGCAGACGGTGTACCGGTCAGAAGAAAATAAAGGATGACGCCAATGTACCGAACGAATCTGATAATACTCCTCATTATAATCTTAGGTATTCTCCTCGTAAGCATGCTGATTGCGAGAGTTTTTTATGCCATTCGAAATATCTGCCGCAACCGCCGGATGGGTGCAATGGATGAGATGGATGGACACGATTTTGAGTATTTCTGTGCAGATCTTTTGGAGAAACAGGGATTTATGGATGTAGAAGTGACCCGTGGGAGTGGTGATTTTGGGGTAGATATTCTTGCGGAGAAAGAAGGTGTGACGTATGCAGTGCAGTGTAAGCGCTATCAAGGATCGGTAGGGGTGGACGCGGTTCTGCAGACTTATGCTGGCAAGGATTATTATGACCGTATGGTGGGGGTTGTCATGACCAACCAGTATTTTACATCTCCGGCAATGAAAGCAGCAGAGAAGCTGCGTATACTTCTCTGGGATCGTGAATATGTAGATAGTATGCTGGAAGAGGAATGATAGATGTGGGCATATACTATCACATAGGGATATTTAATTTGACTATCAAACTATTTTTTGATAAAATAACTATATTGTGGCATTGGGACAGGAAGCAGGGAAAGGCTGGTCGGACGAATGCCGTGGGAAAAGTATTCTGCACGTTGGGAGCAGAACGATGGTTTTAGGATGGAAATGCAATGAATATCAATCATATGTTAAATGAGGTGCTGGTCAAGTTGTTCCGCAATATCAATATGATAGAGGAACGGTCGATCTGCTCCGGAGAATATAGGGATTTAACGGCCAACGACATGCATGTGATCGAAGCGGTTGATCTGGAAGAAGCTAAGAATATGACAAGTGTGGCCAAGTCTTTAGGGGTGACCACGGGGACGTTGACGATTGCAGTGAACAGTCTTGTGAAGAAGGGATATGTGGACAGAGCAAGGAGTGAGGAGGACAGACGGGTAGTGTTGATCTCGTTGTCTGAGAAAGGCCGTAAGGCCTATCTCCATCACCAGCAGTTCCATGAACAGATGATAGAAGCTATTGTGGAGGAGCTGACACAGGAGGAAAAGGTGGTGTTGGAGAAAGCGTTGGTGAAGTTGGATCAGTTTTTTCGTGCTTGAGATAGAAGATCCGACAGGGTTCCGAAATCAGCGGGACCATTTTCTAACAGAAAACAATGGAATCGATAGAGGAAGGCAGAGCCGTTATCGCCCCAGAGGGCAGCGGCCTGCTTTTTTAGTTCCATGATTTCCAGATAACCCAGATAATATTTTGGATAATTGCAGGGTTCTTCAACAATATAAGAGTAGACGGTCCGCATTGTATCTTCCTGCAGAGAACCGAGAGAAGACAGAATAGTACATACGTCTTCAAAGGAAGCGCCGTCATAATGGATCGTCAAGTCTAACAGTGCATACAGACAGAGCTGGATCTGACGGTCCAGACGGCAGGCCAGGTAATACTCGGCAGCTTCTGGGTGAGTATCCTGGATCATGCTAATGGCATAATCGTAGGAAGCTAGTTCTGCATACATAGCCCATCCTTCTATAAACCCGCCATAGTATAGCGTGCTGCGCAGCGGCGTTGTGCCAGTCTGTTTCCAGTACTGCTGGCTGTATAATGTCTGGTAGAGATGGCCGGGATAGCCTTCATGCGCCAGAGTTGTAAAGAGAGCAATATCGTCTGTAGTGTCCAGGGCATTGATATAAATTGTGTTATTCCATACGTTGTCGATTGGCGGCGTCATATAGAATGCCGGAGCTGTATAAGGTTCCAAACTGTCGTCTACATATTTGACGGTATACTCAACGGTACTTTCGCTTCCGTCGCCTGGAAGAGCCGGAAACTGCTGCTTGATTGAAGCTTCCAAATACTGCAGGATTTCTTCCGGCGTCATCCGGGGCAGCATGGCAGGATCATTCATGAACTGGTCTTTCAGGATAGGATTGTCTGTCAGAAGTTCGGCCAGTGCGCGGTAGTTGGCCTGCAGATCGTCATAGAGAAGCTGCTTAATTTCGTCGATGCTGCGTACAGAACCAGTCTGCATCCGCAGCAATGCCTTATAGTATTCCCGTCCGTTATCATAATGCGCCAAGCCGCAGGACTCCTTACCGCTTCCTTTCAAAAGGGTAAGCGCATCGGCGAGCCTGTCGTAGGCAGGTGCGACAACAGTAGTCAGCAGACGGTTGTTTTCAGACTGCAAGGCGAGTGCGTCTGTCTCTGCGAGTAACCCGGAGGACTGCAGTTTTTCCAGGCGTTGCGCAAAGGTAAGCTCCAGGAAATGAGTGTTTGCCTCCAGCTGTTTAGGATCCATCAATTCCGTACACTGTTGGATGACTTTATCGGCAGCGCTGTCTGACATGAAAAGCCCGGCCTGTGCTTTTTCCTGCTCATAAATGATCAACCCGTCAAAATAGACGGGAATCTGCTGTAAGATTGCAAGATAGAGTTCCACATCTTCTGGTGTATCGAAACGGTATTCCGCGAGCAGAATCGGCAGCTCAGAAGGTATGCCAGAAGAGGGGGACAGAGGCTCAGAGTAATAGGGATAAGCAGCAATATGCGAGGCGGATTCTAGGTAGGAGCTTAACAGCCTATGAAGATAACGGTTGGAATCTGAGAGTCTGGCGGTATCATAACTGGCCAGAGCATCAGACAGTGTGGAGAGAGCATACACTGTATTCGCCGCTTCCCCGGCATGATAGACAGGAAGTTTTAATTGGGATTCCTCAATATGCCAGTCTGCCGGATTATCTATGGAATAATGGAAATGGATTGGATTCGCCTGTAATTCTTCCAGGAAAAAGTTTTCTGTGAACTGTTCAAATTGAGCATCTGTATGGTTTTGGCTATAGCAATAAAAAGTTGCAGTACAAAAACCTGCAAAGAGAAGCAGGGCGATGGCCCACTGTTTGAAAGATAAATGGTGTTTCAAGGCAGTACCTGTCTGATAGATTTGTTTTTATTATATGAAATGCACAGAAGAATCATGAACAAAAGAGATGAAAAGTGTGGTACTATAATAAGCATCAAATACTTGTCCAGGAGGTTATCGTGCATTCTGATAAGATAAAATATTCTATCAAGCACAAACTTTTCATGCTGTCGGCCACGGTGGCAGTGCCATTCATGATCATGGTGGTCTACTTGATCTATGCACTGCACAGCTATAGCAATGCCTATGATACGATCGTGAGCAATATGACGGTGGCGAATAGCTATAATTTGAATTTCAAGGAAGAGATGGATGAAAGCCTGTATAAGCTGGTAGTCGGTTCTGTGACTTTTGAGACTGTGGGGGAGGAAGAGGGACTTCAGAATCCTTATGATATGATTGAGGGTCTTCGAAATGAGTTTGGGAATCTGATGGCGATTACGACAGATGGGGAAAGCCGGGCCTGGCTCCAGATTTTGATGAGGAATATAGATACCCTGGAAGACAGGGTGGATGATATCAGGACGAATCTGGAAGCGCAGAACAGTTATGATATGAACATAGAGATGTTAGATAATAATATCTATATTATGACAGAACTGGTTCAGGATAATATACAGTCTTATATCTATTACCAGACCAGGAGTATCGAACATCTGACGGAACAGCTTAATACGAAAGTGCATACTTTTACGATTTTCTGCGGCATTCTGCTGCTCCTTCTGGTGCTTTTAGTGGTGGTCTTGACGCTGATGATTGTGGGTGGGATTATTAAACCAATCCAGGAGTTGTCCCAGGTGACGCAGAGGATTGCCCAGGGAGATTTCTCCGCCAGAGCGTGCTCAGATACAAGCGATGAGGTAGCGGTATTGGCGGATAGTGTCAACAGTATGACGGAAAGCCTGGAAGAGTTTGTGGATAAGATCAAGGAGGATGAACGTAAGATGAGGCAGGCGGACCTGCGGCTGTTACAGGAGCAGATCAATCCTCATTTCCTTTACAATACGTTGGATACGATTGTGTGGCTGATCGAAGGACATGACTCGGACAAGGCTGTAAATATGGTAGTATCGCTGTCGGAGTTTTTTAGGCTGGTTCTCAGCAAAGGCAAAGAATACATTACGATCCAGGAAGAAGAAATGCATATCAAAAGCTATCTGGAGATCCAGCAGGTGCGTTATCGTGATATTCTGGAATACCAGATTGAAATCGCGCCTGAATTGTATCACTATAAAATCTTAAAGCTGACGCTGCAGCCTCTGGTGGAAAATTCACTCTATCATGGCATTAAATACAAGAGAGCCAGAGGGATCATCGCTGTAACGGGAAGGCTTGTTGATAACGCTATCCATTTCAAGGTGCAGGATAACGGTGTTGGTATGCAACAAGAGGAGCTGGAGAATTTGCGCAGTGAGATCACAAAACCATGCAAAGAGACAGAGAAAGGTTTTGGGCTGGTGAATGTCAATGAGCGGATCCGTATGAATTTTGGCGCGGAATATGGTATGAAGATTGATTCTGTGTCCGGCGAGGGAACTTGTGTGGAGGTTGTGATTCCGGCAATCCCCTATGAGGATTCCCGGTTTGGATAACAGACATGGGCTGTGAGGATGCAGAGCAGGGGTGGGGTAGTGTGTCTGTAGGAATAGAAAAAGAGAGGCATTATCTGTATAGAAAAGACAGATAGATGCCGAACAGAAAACGGAGAGAATAAGGAAGTAGATGAGGATAAAGAAACCTTTCAACAAATTAATGCTGATCCTTGTGCCAGTGGCTCTTATGTTTATGGCAGTGTTCATCCAGGGTCTTCTTCTTTTCACGAATATTGAGGAAGAAACATATGTCAGTGAGGATGCCGACCGGATCGTGGTGGGTCTCTCCCAGCTTGGCAGCGAGTCTGGATGGAGAACGGCGAATACAGAATCGGTACAATCGGTCTTTACGAGCGGAAATGGTTATTTTCTGATTTTTAATAATGCGAGACAAAAGCAGGAAAATCAGATTAAGGCGATCCGCAGTTTTATTTCCCAGCGAGTGGATTATATTGTGTTTGCGCCTGTGGTGGAGAATGGCTGGGGGACAGTGCTGCAGGAGGCGAAGGAAGCAGGAATTCCGGTTATCATGATGGACAGGAAGGTGGAAGCGGCAGACCAGGAATTGTGTGTCAGCTGGGTCGGTACCGATTCCAGGCAGGAGGGGATCAAAGCCGGCCGGTGGCTGGAAGGGCACCTGCGCAGGCAGGGCATAACTGAGGATGAGACTGTGAATATCGTTGTGTTAACAGGAACGGAAGGCGCTTCTTCTGCGATTGGGAGAAGCACCGGTTTTTTGGAGGTGGCGGGAGACCACACTAATTGGCGGATCCTGGAGGAAAGAAGCGCTGATTTCACTTCTGCCAAAGGTAAGGAAGTAATGGAAGGGTTTCTGCGCAAGTACCCGGATATCGATGTGGTCGTTTCCCAAAACGACGATATGACTTTCGGGGCGATTGAAGCAATCCGTGAAGCTGGCAGGACAGTGGGCATACACGGTGAGATCAGCATCATCTCTTTTGATGCCGTGCATGACGCATTGGAGATGGTGGCGGATGGCATCATCAATGTAGATATTGAGTGTAATCCGAACCAGGGAGAATATCTGTCGGAAGTGATCTCCATGTTGGAGCGTGGCGAGACTGTGGAAAAGAATTATTATGTTGAGGAAGATGTATTTACAATAGAGAATGTAACAGAGGAACTCCTTAAGGAGAGGAATTATTAGAATTGCTGGCAGGCAGCATGATATTTGTGGCAGGAAATTATATGATCTCCACTTGGAAAGGAAGGATAGCAGCATGTTGAAAATATTTCTCGTAGAAGATGAAAGCATCGTCAGAGAAGGTCTGCGGGACAACATTCCCTGGCAGCAGTATGGGTATAAATTCGTGGGAGAGGCCAGTGATGGGGAGATGGCTCTGCCGATGATCCAGAAAACGCGGCCGGATGTATTGTTGACAGATATTAAAATGCCCTTTATGGATGGCCTTTCTTTAAGCCGGATCGTGCACCAGGAGTTCCCGGAAACAAAGATCATCATTATCAGTGGCTATGATGATTTTGAATACGCCAGGCAGGCGATTGCGTTGGGAGTAGAGCAGTATCTGCTCAAACCGATTACTCGCGCGAATCTGCAGAAAGCGCTGACGGAACTGCGGGATAAGATCGAGAACGAGCAGGAACAGAGAAAATACCAGGAGAAATTTCAGGATGAGGTCAGGGAGTATGAACAATTTTCCCGCACCAATTTCTTTGTGAAAATATTTGAGGGGCGGATTCCTGTGCAGGATATCTACGAGGAGGCGGCTAAGCTATCGTTGAAAATCAATGCTTCCTGTTATAATCTGGTGATGTTCAGTCTGCTGGAGAAAAAGAGCGGTACTGATCACGGCATTGAGTCAGAAGCTTTTGCCAGGAAAAAAGATGAACTGATGAGGTTTTTTGTGCGCTATCCAGAACATATTGTTTTCCGGTGGAATATCAATACATATGTAGTGCTGATCAAAGGAAACCCAGAGCAGATGCAGGAGCTGACAGATAGGTGCCTGGATGGAATTGAGCGTATCTGTGGCGCCACGGAAGGGGTATTGGATTGGTATGCGGCGGCTGGAAGGCCGGTGGAACGTTTAAGTATGCTTGCAGAGTGCTACACATCGGCCAGCCATTTGTTTGCCCACCGTTTTTTAACACCATCGGTACATATCTTCACGAAAGAAGTGAGAGATAGCTATATGCCGCTCGGAACGGGAGGCAAGCTTGGCGATATTGATGCGGATAAGGTGGATCCGAGGCTGATCCGCGATTTTCTCAGCCAGGGCAGCCATGATGAGATTGAGGATTTTACGCAGAGCTGGCTTTTTAGTATTCAAGAGGCGCTGAAATCCAGACTCTTTCAGAACTATCTTGTCTTCCATATTCATTTTGTAGTGATGGCGTATGTGGAATCGATCGGCTATGATAAGAGAGATTTCCTTGCGTTACTTGGAGAGGAGCAGATAAAGGAAGTCAATTTGAGCATGGAGGAATTAGCAGCCTATATTAGGAATATTTTGGAAAAAGCTATGGAATTGCGGGACCAGGAATCTGTAAACCGCAGTAAGACAGTGCTGAAACGGGCGCTGGAATATATAGAAGAGAACTATATGCAGGAAACGCTTTCCCTCAACAACGTGGCTGGAGAGGTTGGGGTCAGTGCAAACTATTTTAGTGCTGTTTTCAGTCAGGAGATGGAGGTAACCTTTATCGAATATGTGACCCAGAAGCGCATGGAGAAGGCTAAGAAACTGCTGCGTCAGACCGAAAAGCCATCCAGAGACATTGCGCTGGAAGTGGGTTACAAGGATCCCCATTATTTCAGTTTCGTCTTTAAGAAAACACAGGGCTGTACACCGCGGGAGTATAGAACGAGAGGCAGCTGACCGAGGGGAGCGTTTCTTGACAAAAGGAGATCTGCCAAGAATGAGTTAGGCCTCCAGGGCGGCATCGCTTTCCCGGACTACCAGCTCCCATGGAATTTCCTGGGAGGAGACGGCAAGGTGCTGCAGTGAGCGCAGCATACAGTCGGCCGCACAGCGGGCGACTGCGTGGGGCTTATGTGCCAGTGTAGTGATACGGATGTGGCTTAATTCATTTAGGTAACTGTCGCCAAAACAGACGACAGTGACGTCCTGGGGCACTTGAAAACCGGCATAAGTAAGTTCTTTGATCATCCAGTAAGCAATCTCATCATTTTGACAGAGAATGGCAGTACAGAAAGGCAGCTGCCGCTGCATAAATTCTGAGAGAAAACGGGTATCCTGCCTTTGTTCCAAAAGATCCAGCTCTGAGGAAGTAAACCAGCCGATCCGGTCATCGGGGACTATATGTCCAGCATCCTGCATACAATCCAGAAAACCGTGATAGCGATTGATGCCCTGGAGATCATCTATCTTGAACAGACCGGCGATCTGGGTATGACCCTGCTGGGAAAGATGCTGTGCCAGCAGATAACCGCCGGAATAGTCGTCGTTTTTGACACAGACGGATCCAGAGAGTGCTGGATAACAGCTATGCAGGAAAATAAGAGGGATGTCCTGTTTGTGCAGTTTGGTGAAGAGCGCAAGATTGGGGTTTGGCAGGGCACTCTTACAGGGTTCGGCCAGAATGCCCCGTGGCGGTGCTGCGAGTAATTCTGTCAAAATTTCCCGCTCTTTTATCACTTGGTTTTTGGTTGGGAATATCTGCAGCGTATAGCCTCTTTCAGAGAGGATCAGGCGGATTTCATTTGTTAATTCCGGATAAATATACTCCTGCTCACTGCGGACGAGAAGAGCGATAATATTGTTGGGACTATCCTCAGACAGTCCCGTGGCATAGGAGCCGCTGCCCTGTCTGGTGGTGATGAATCCTTGGGAATTTAACAGTGCCAGTGCCTGGCGGACTGTCTGGCGGCTGACATGGTACCGACGCCCAAGTTCGGCTTCTGTCGGCAGCTTATAAATGCCGTTGTGAAGATTTACTGCGATCAGTTCTGTTAGCTGGGCAGCCAGCTTTTTATATTTTGCGTCCATTTTGGTTAATTGGTCCTTTCATTCCTTATAGAAGCAGTCTATAGTAAAAATTTTCATTTCGTGTTCACAATTTGTTCAAAAATTATTCACACCCAAGAAAAGAAATCATAAATAATACCCCTTATTTTTTCAAAATTGGCACAATCAACAAACAAAAACAGGAATATTTTTATTGTTCAATACATAGAAATCATAAAAAAACTACCAGAATCGTAAAAATTATAACATACAATAACAGATTTGTATTTATTTTTTTATATAGAGAAGAATTTATATTGTTTATTTCACCGAAATCAAAAAAACGGTAATTGCATACATTGACGATTGGTTTTGTGACAGATAAAATAGACTCAGAAAACAAGTCCACTGGGCTGTTTTCAAAACAGACTATCATTCATAAGGGAGGAAAAAAGAATGAAGAAGAAATTAGCACTTTTGTTAGTAGCTGGTATGACCATGGCGTCTCTTGCAGGATGCGGCGGCAATGACGTAGCTCCGGCAGATGCAGCTCCGGCTGAGGAAGCACCTGCAGCAGAGGAAGAGGCACCGGCTGAGGATGCAGCAGAGGCGGAAGAAGAGGCACCGGTTGAGGAAGCAGCAGATGATACAGCAGCACCTGCAGCAGACGGCGAACTGGTCAGAGTAGGTTTCGCACAGGTTGGACATGAGTCTGACTGGCGTGCAGCCAACACACAGAACTATCAGGATACTTTCTCCGAGGCAAACGGTTACGAGTTATCTTTCGTAGACGCTGACAATGATAATGCAGTACAGCTGGAGGCAGTTCGTACTTTCATTCAGCAGGAGATGGATTACATCTGCATCGCTCCGATCGAGACAGCAGGTTGGGACACAGTACTCCAGGAGGCACAGGACGCAGGTATTCCCGTACTGATCGTTGACCGTTCCGTAGACGCTGACGCATCTTTGTATGAGACACAGATCGGCTGTGACATGGTTGCAGAGGGTGAGATGGCTGGTAACTGGCTGGCTGAGTACCTGAACGGCGAAGCAGCTAACATCCTTGTAATTGAAGGTTCTGTAGGTGCATCTGCAACACTTGGACGTACAGAAGGCTTCAACAACATCGCAGGACAGCACAGCGAGTGGACGATCCTTGATTCTCAGTCTGGTGATTTCACACAGGCAGGTGGACAGGAAGTTATGGAGTCCTTCATCAAGTCCTACAGTGATTTCAACGTAGTAGTATGCCAGAACGATAACGAAGCATACGGCGCAATGGACGCAATGGATGCAGCAGGTATCACATACGGTGTTGACGGTGACGTGATTATCATCTCCTTCGACGCTACACACGACGGCTTACAGTATACATTAGACGGCAAGATCAACTGCAACGTAGAGTGTAACCCTCTGCAGGCTGAGTTCGCAGCAGAAGTTATCCAGAAGCTGCAGGCTGGCGAAGCGATCGACGCTCAGACAGTCGTTGTAGACCAGGCTTTCGTAGCACCTGGCATCGAGTCCCAGTATGCAACAACAATGACACAGGAAGTTTTGGATGGCCGCGCATACTAAGGGTAGTACTTGAAAGAAATACATAAGAATAGAATAGGGAGAGAAAGTTATTTTCTCTCCTTTTTCTTTCGCCAAATTTGGTGTACAATAAAGTGGTAAGCCTTGTATTGTTGGAAAACTATTGGCAATACGGTGAAATATGGAGACAGTTTTATTATGTCTATGCAGCGGCATGAAAACTAGGATAGAATGTAGCAGTGTAAAGTAACCGGGCAGGCGCACAGCAGTCCAAGACGGATGGGTGCACACGGCGGGAAAGATGGAGATGGGATTGTCACGAAATGTGTGACGGCAGGAGGTATTTGTATGGACAGTAATATTGCTTTAACGATGCGGGGAATCTGTATGACTTTCCCCGGAGTCAAAGCGCTGGACAATGTGGACTTCACACTGAAGAAGGGTGAGATCCGCGCGCTGATGGGGGAAAATGGTGCGGGGAAATCTACGTTGATCAAGTGTCTGACAGGTGTTAACAAGTTTGAGGCCGGCGAGATCCATGTAGACGGCATTGATGGGCCTATCGTGAACAAAGACACGATGGATGCCCAGCATAAGGGAATTTCTACAGTTTATCAGGAAGTCAACCTTTGCCCCAATCTGTCGGTGGCGGAGAATCTATATATCGGGCGGGAACCTTTGACGAAGATCGGGACGGTCAACCGCCGCAAGATGAACCAGATGGCGGCACAGCTGATGAAGGATCTGGATCTGGACATCGAAGTGACCAGGAATTTGGAGGAGTATTCGCTGGCATTGCAGCAGATGATCGCCATTGCCCGTGCCGTGGATATGGAGAGTAAGGTTCTGATCCTGGATGAGCCAACTTCCTCTCTGGATGACAACGAGGTGGAGAAACTTTTCCATATGATGAAGCGGCTCAAGAAACAGGGCGTAGGTATCGTGTTCGTAACCCATTTCCTCGAACAGGTATACGCGGTGTGCGATGGTATCACGGTACTGCGGAATGGCACGCTGGTAGGCGAATACACAGTGGAAGAGCTGCCGAGAGTCAAGCTGGTGGCTGCCATGATGGGTAAGGATTTCGACGATCTGGCAAGCATCAAGCCGGAAGGCAGCATGGACTTTACCAATGTGCCCCTGGAGATCGACGCCAAGGGTTTAAGCCATGCGGGCACCATCAAGCCTTTTGACCTGGAGATCCACAAAGGGGAAGTGGTGGGATTGACCGGGCTTCTGGGAAGCGGACGAAGCGAGTTGGCGCGGGCTATCTACGGTGCGGACAGGGCACAGACTGGAACGCTTAAAGTAAACGGTAAGGAAGAGAAAATCAAGAGCCCGATCGACGCCATGAATCTGGGCATGGGCCTTTTGCCGGACGACAGAAAGGCGGAAGGTATTATTGGCGATCTGTCGGTGCGCGAGAATATTATTCTGGCAATGCAGGCGAAGCTGGGAATCTTCAAGAAGATTCCGATGGCAAAGCAGATCGAGATTGCCGATCAGTACATAGAGATGCTGCAGATCAAGACCGCCAGCAGGGAGACGCTGATCAAACGTCTGTCCGGCGGTAACCAGCAGAAGGTGATTCTGGCCAGATGGCTTGCCACGAACCCGGATTTCCTGATCCTGGATGAGCCGACGCGCGGTATTGATATCGGTACGAAAACAGAGATCCAGAAGCTGGTGATCAAGCTGGCGCAGGAAGGCAAGAGCCTGATCTTCATCTCCTCCGAGATCGAAGAGATGCTGCGTACCTGTAACAGGATGGCGGTCCTTAGAGACGGCGCCAAAGTGGGTGAGATCAGCGGCGATGAGATGACACAGGAAGGCGTTATGCACGCTATTGCAGGAGGTGCGGCACATGAGTAAAATAAAGAAAATCACAAAGATGCAGTTATTCCTGCCAATCTTCAGTATGCTTTTGGTCATGTTCGTTAATGTGATCTATGATATCGCAAGCGGGAATGCTCCGTTCTCCTTTTTCGAGATCAGTACGCAGCTGACTTCTTCGGGCAATACAATCCTCTATGGCCGTCTGATCGATATTTTGAACCGCGGCAGCGAGGTTGCCATTCTGGCTATTGGCATGACGTTGGTGGTATCGGCTTCTGCCGGAACGGATATTTCCGTTGGTTCCGTGATGAGTCTGTCGGGCGGTATGTGCTGCATGCTTCTGGCAGGGTATGGCGTGACTAACGTGTCCGAGTATGCAAACCCGCTCTGGGTGGGCATCGGTGCTGGCATCCTGGTGGCGGTTGTCTGCGGTCTGTTCAACGGATTTCTGGTGGCTTACCTGAACATCCAGCCCATGGTGGCAACCCTGATTCTCTGGTCTGCGGGGCGTGCGATCGGTTTGCTGCTCTGCAACAGCGCCATTGTATATGTCCGTGTGCCTTCCTTCCAGTTCTTCGGTTCCTACATCGGCTTTCTGCCGACGCCGATCCTGATCGCGGCGATCTGTGTCCTGATCATGTCGCTGATCTTGAAGTTTACGGCGCTGGGGACTTTTGTACAGAGTGTGGGTATCAATAAGAAAGCGGCCAGGATCTCCGGCTTTAACTCCGCTAAGATCATTTTGATGTGCTATGCGATCTGCGGATTGTGCGCGGGTATTGCAGGTATTACCGCTACCTCCCGGATCTATTCCGCTGATACGAACAATATTGGACTCAATATGGAGATGGATGCCATTCTGGCCGTGGCGCTGGGCGGCAACAGTCTGGGTGGCGGCAAATTCAATCTGGCTGGCTCCATCATCGGCGCCTATACCATTCAGGCGATCACCACCACACTGTATGCGCTGGGTGTTTCCTCTGCGCAGGCGCCTGTATTTAAGGCGATCGTGGTCATTCTGATTGTGGTCATCCAGTCTGAGCCTGTGAAAGAGTTCTTTAAGAAACTGTCTGCCAATAAGACAGCTGCAAAGGAGGCGTAAGGTTATGAAGAAATTAAAGATCAATGGCAACAGCCTTTTGTTGGTGATCACCATTGCGCTGTTTGTAGTGATGTACGCGGCAGGCTGCATCGTCTATGCGGACAAGGGATTTACCCATTTGCAGACATTTTTGAATGTGCTGATCAATAATGCGGGCCTTCTGTGCGTGGCCTGCGGTACGACTTGTGTCATGCTCACGGGGGGCATTGATATTTCCGTAGGTTCCGTGGTAGCTATGGACTGTATGTTTCTGGCAGTGGGCATGGAGAAATGGGGTATGAAAAGCCCAGTGTTGATGATTCTTGTGCTGCTAATCGGTATTGTGTTCGGCGCTGTGCAGGGTTTCTGTATCGCCTATCTGGACATCCAGCCGTTCATCGTATCTATGGCGGGCCTGTTCTTTGCCAGAGGTATGACGGCAGTGATCTGTACGGATCAGGTGAGTATCGTGACGGATCAGCTCTTTGTAAAGCTGTCCAATACGAAGATCAATATTCCTTTTGGAATCGGTGCTTATACGAATAGAAAAGGTGTCCTGCAGATTCCTTACGTGCGTGTAAGCGTGGTGGTGGCGTTGGTTATCGTGATTCTGGTGTTTCTGATGCTCAAATATACTAAGTTTGGCAGAAGCATCTATGCGGTGGGCGGCAACAGCCAGTCCGCAACACTGATGGGTCTGGATGTGCGTAAAACCAAGCTCAAGACTTATGTGCTGGCAAGTTTCCTGGCGTCTATAGGTGGGATCTGTTATTGTCTCAATACCATGAGCGGTACCACCACGCAGGCCACCGGGCTGGAGATGGATGCAATTTCTTCAGCTGTTATCGGCGGTACGCTGCTCACCGGCGGTGTGGGTAATGTAGTGGGCACGCTGTTCGGCGTTATGATTAACGGTACGATCTCTACGCTGGTGAAATCTAATGGTAAGCTGGTCAGCTCCTGGGCTAATATCGTGACGGCAGTCCTGCTGTGTTTCTTTATTGTACTGCAGGCAGTGCTGGCTAATATCAAAGAGAGAAAGAAAGCGTAAGAGCGGTGAGATTTGTAGAGGCGTGTGCTGTGTATGAGTGCGCGCCTCTGCTTTTCTATCATTGGAAAGTTTTGCAGGCTGGTGGGAATCCAGGCAGAAAATAGTACGTAGCATTTAATTAAATATAAAATATTTTATACAAACATATACGAATGCCTTGCAAAAGATTATAGAGAAGTGATAAAATTTAAAGCAAAGAAGTAAAAATACTAAATATTTCGGGATGGAGGGTAAACATGAAAGCAGTAAAGAATTACAAATTTTGGTTTTGTACGGGCTCACAGGATCTTTATGGGGATGAATGTCTGAGAAAAGTAGCAGAGCATTCCGCTAAGATCGTGGAAGGATTAAACGCATCCGGGTATCTTCCCTTTGAGGTGGTGTTAAAGCCGACATTGATCAGCCAGGCGTCGATCAGAAAGACTTTTAATGATGCGAACAACGATCCGGATTGTGCGGGTGTGATTACATGGATGCATACTTTTTCACCGGCCAAGATGTGGATTCTGGGTTTGAAGGAATTTAAGAAGCCGCTGTGCCACCTGCACACGCAGTTTAATGAAGAGATTCCGTATGATGCGATTGATATGGATTTCATGAATGAGAACCAGTCCGCACATGGCGACAGAGAGTACGGCCATATTGTGAGCCGTATGGGTATTGAGAGAAAGATCATTGTAGGACATTGGACCAGCGAGAGAGTACAGAAGCAGCTTGGAAGCTGGATGCGTACAGCATTGGGCGTGATCGAATCCTCCCATATCCGTGTATGCCGTTTCGGTGATAATATGAACAATGTAGCGGTTACGGAAGGCGATAAGGTTGAGGCTCAGATCAAGTTTGGCTGGGAGATCGACCACTACTGCGTCAACGACGTGGTGGAATATGTGGACGCGGTTCCCCAGGGAGAAGTGAATGCACTGGTAGATGAATACTACAGCAAGTACAAAATCATAGATGACGGCAGAGATGCAGATGAATTTAGAAGACATGTGGCAGTGCAGGCACAGCAGGAGATTGGTATTGAGAAGTTTCTGGTAGACAATGACTATCACGCAGTTGTAACGCATTTCAATATGCTGGGCGGATTAAAACAGCTTCCGGGGTTGTCTATTCAGAGACTGATGGAGAAAGGATATGGGTTCGGTGCGGAAGGCGACTGGAAAGTGGCAGCTATGGTCCGCATGATGAAGCTGATGACTGCAGACATCAAGAATGCAAAGGGAACTTCCATGATGGAAGATTATACTTATAATTTAGTGCCGGGTAAGGAAGGCATTTTGCAGGCGCATATGTTGGAAGTATGTCCTTCTGTTGCAGAAGGAGAAGTTGGAATCAGAGTGTGCCCGCTTTCCATGGGTAACAGAGAGGATCCCGCGCGCCTGATCTTTACTTCTAAGACTGGTCCGGCGGTAGCATGTTCTCTGGTTGATCTGGGGACCAGATTCCGCCTGTTGATCAACGCGGTTGACTGTAAGAAGGTAGAGAAACCCATGCCGAAGCTGCCAGTTGGCACTGCGTTCTGGACGCCGCAGCCGAACATGGAGGTAGGCGCGACTGCATGGATTCTGGCAGGTGGCGCGCATCATACAGCATTCTCTTACGATTTGACAGTAGAGCAGATGGTTGATTGGGCAGCGGCGATGGGAATCGAGAGCGTTGTGATCGATCAGGATACGACTATCCGTAACTTCAGGAATGAGCTGAGATGGAATGAGGCGGCGTTTTGCAGATAGGAAGTAGAAATATCTCTCTGTGGGCGGACGTTTGCGTCATTGTTTATGGATAAGTTATGTAGTATATTTAGAAACGAATAGAGAATAAACGGAGGTATGGCATGGGAGCAAAAGAATGTATTACAGGCGGCAAAGCTGTGCTGGGAATTGAGTTTGGCTCGACCAGGATTAAGGCGGTGCTGGTGGATGAGAAGAACCAGCCGATTGCATCTGGGGCACATGACTGGGAGAACAGACTGGAAAATGGAATCTGGACATACAGTCTGGAGGATATCTGGACGGGGCTGCAGGACTGCTACCGGAAACTGACAGAGGATGTCAAGGAGCAGTATGGTGAGAACTTGACGAAATTGGGTGCAATCGGGTTCAGCGCGATGATGCACGGATATATGGCTTTTAATGAAAAGGATGAGCTGATGGTACCCTTCCGCACGTGGCGGAATACGATTACGGAGGAAGCTTCCAATAAACTGACGGAATTATTTCAGTATCATATTCCACAGAGGTGGACGATCGCACATCTTTACCAGGCAATTCTGAACGGGGAAGAGCACGTGGCGGATCTGAAATTTGTCATTACGCTGGCGGGATATATCCACTGGAAGCTGACGGGCGAGAAGATTGTCGGGGTAGGTGAGGCGTCCGGTATGTTTCCGATTGATATCGCTACAGGACAATTTAATGAGAAGATGATGACGCAGTTTAATGACGCAGTGGCGGATAAGGGATTTGCCTGGAAGGTACAAGAGGTTCTTCCGGCAGTTTACACAGCGGGACAGCAGGCAGGGGCATTAACAGAAGAAGGCGCGAAGCTGCTGGATCCTACAGGGACGCTGGAAGCAGGCATACCGTTCTGTCCGGCGGAAGGAGATGCAGGTACCGGAATGGCGGCGACGAACAGCGTAGCGAAACGTACCGGGAATGTGTCTGCGGGTACCAGCGTATTCGGTATGATCGTATTGGAGAAAGAGTTGTCGAAGGTGTACGATGCCATTGATTTGGTGACAACGCCGGATGGCAGCCTGGTGGCTATGGTGCATTGCAATAACTGTACTTCTGACTTAAACGCCTGGGTAAATCTTTTCAGAGAGTACTCCGAGCTGATGGGGCATAAGGTTGATATGAACGAGCTGTACGGCAATCTCTACCGCAAGGCGTTGGAAGGTGATGATGACTGCGGCGGCCTGCTGGCATACAATTATTTCTCAGGGGAACATGTGACTGGATTTAATGAAGGCCGTCCATTGTTTGTCCGTACACCGGATGCGAAATTTAATCTGGCAAACTTTATGAGGGTGCACCTGTTCACTTCGTTGGGAGCTTTGAAGACTGGTTTTGATATTCTGTTCAGGGAAGAGGAAGTGCAGGTAGATGAGATTTTAGGCCATGGCGGCTTTTTCAAGACCAAAGGAGTTGGACAGAGTATACTGGCGGCGGCGATGAATGCACCGGTGAGCGTTATGGAGACAGCCGGGGAAGGCGGCGCGTGGGGAATTGCACTGCTTGCCTCCTATATGGTAAATAAGAGTGCAGACGAGAGCCTGGCTGCGTTCCTTGATAGTAAAGTATTTGCGGGACAGAAGGGAGAGAAACTGGATCCGGCTAAGAAGGACGTCGAAGGTTTCGATGCTTTCATGAAGCGGTACAGTACAGGACTTGCGATTGAGCGGGCAGCGGTGGAAGCAATCTAAAGCTGCGCCGGGACATTCGAGAAGTATGTCTGTAAAATAGTAAATCTTGTCGGGAAGAATACTGCATTGTGCATATTCTTCCCGTATGAAATAGGGAATAAAAGATTAGAAAGGTGCGAAAAACATGTTAGAGGAATTAAAGAAACGGGTTTATGAGGCGAATATGCTTCTTCCGCAGTATGGCCTGGTTACTTTTACATGGGGAAATGTCAGTGAAATTGACAGGGAAAGCGGTATTTTCGCGATCAAACCCAGCGGCGTTGATTATGACAAGCTGACACCAGATGATATGGTGCTGGTAGATCTGGATGGCAACAAGGTAGAGGGCAGATATAATCCTTCTTCTGATACTGCGACGCATGTGGAGTTGTATAAGGCATACAAAGAAATTGGCGGGATCGTACACACGCACTCTTCTTATGCGACAAGCTGGGCGCAGGCAGGACGGAGTGTTCCGTGTTATGGTACGACCCATGCAGATTATTTCTATGGGGAGATTCCCTGTCTTCGCTGCCTGAATGCGGAGGAGATCGAGGAAGCATATGAGAAGAACACCGGACTTTTGATCGTTAGCGAATTTGCACGCATGGGGAAGGATCCTGTGGCGGTACCGGCAGTATTGTGCAAGAACCATGGGCCTTTTGCATGGGGCAAAGACGCGCATGAGGCGGTGCATAATGCAGTGGTATTGGAAGAAGTTGCCAAGATGGCTTACCGCGCTGAGACGATTGAGGCAAGGATCCAGCCTGCACCCCAGGAACTACAGGATAAGCATTATTACAGAAAACATGGCGCCAATGCCTATTATGGACAGGAAAAATAGAAAATCCACAAAAATATTTAAAAAACTATAGAGACTTATCCGGATTTGTGATACAATACTTTTTGAAATTGTAAGGTTGTTTTCGCCTGCTTCATTGCAGGAGGAAATAGCAAAGGTCGCATGGAGTTGGGAGAGTCAGGTTGCAAAGCCTGACTTTCCTGTCACAGGGGTCTTATATGCGGCGGCCGTAATTATTCAGACGGAGGTTTAAGATGAACAAATTAGAGTTACAGAAAACAGCTAATGAAGTTCGCAAAGGAATTGTTACCGCAGTGCACGGTGCGAAAGCGGGACATCCGGGCGGTTCCTTATCCGCGGCGGACATTTTTACATATCTCTATTTTGAAGAGATGAATATCGATCCGAAGGAGCCGAAGAAAGCAGACAGAGACCGTTTTGTACTTTCTAAAGGCCATACGGCACCGGGATTGTATTCTGCTTTGGCTAACAGAGGATATTTTCCGGTGGAGGATCTTGTGACGCTGCGCCATCTGGGGTCTTACCTGCAGGGGCATCCCTGTATGCAGGAAACACCGGGTGTGGATATGTCGTCCGGTTCTCTGGGACAGGGTATTTCCGCAGCGGTAGGTATGGCGCTTGCGGCTAAGATGGATCAAAAGGATTACAGGGTTTATACCTTGCTTGGTGACGGTGAGATCCAGGAAGGACAAGTCTGGGAGGCATCTATGTTCGCAGGGCATCGTAAGCTGGATAACCTGGTGGTAATCGTAGACAATAACGGATTGCAGATTGATGGTAAAGTTGACGATGTGTGTTCTCCTTATCCGATCGACCAGAAATTTGAGGCATTTAATTTCCATGTGATCAATATTGATGGGAATGATTTCGACCAGATTGATGCCGCATTTAAAGAAGCCAGGGCTACCAAGGGTATGCCTACGGCGATTATCTGTAAGACCGTCAAAGGAAAAGGTGTTTCTTTCATGGAGAACAGCGCTGGCTGGCACGGCAAGGCTCCTAACGATGAGGAATATGCAACTGCGATGGCAGATCTTGAGAAGATCGGTGAAGAATTAGGAGGTGCAAACTAATGGCAGATGTTAAGAAGATCGCTACCCGCGAAAGTTATGGTAATGCACTTGCTGAATGTGGTGCTAATTTCCCGAATCTGGTAGTTCTCGATGCAGATCTTGCAGGTGCTACCAAGACGAGCGTATTTAAGAAAGCATTTCCGGACCGCCATGTTGATTGTGGTATTGCAGAGTGTAACATGACGGGCATTGCTGCAGGACTTGCTACCTGTGGTAAGATACCTTTTATCAGTTCCTTCGCTATGTTTGCTGCAGGACGTAACTTTGAACAGATTCGTAACTCGATCGGGTATCCGCATCTGAATGTGAAGATTGGCGCAACCCATGCTGGTATCACGGTAGGGGAAGACGGTGCGACCCATCAGTGTAATGAAGATGTAGCTCTGATGAGGGCGGTTCCTGGTATGACAGTGGTAGTTCCTGCTGATGATGTGGAGGCGAAAGCGGCAGTGAGAGCTGCGCTCGAATTTGAAGGTCCTGTTTATCTGCGTTTTGGCCGTGCTGCTGTTCCGGTGATTAATGACAGACCGGACTATCAATTTGAATTAGGCAAGGGAGTTCTCCTGCGGGAGGGCAAGGATGTGACGATCATTGCCAGTGGGCTCACAGTAGCTACTGCATTGGAGGCGGCGGAGAAACTGGAAGCTGATGGCATTAGCGCTGAGGTAATTAATATCCATACGATTAAGCCGTTGGATGAAGAATTGGTAGCAGCGTCTGCGAAGAAGACAGGCCGGGTAGTGACTGCAGAAGAGCATTCTGTAATTGGAGGCCTTGGCAGCGCGGTGTGCGATTGCTTATGTGAGAAATGTCCGACGCCTGTTCTGAAGATCGGTGTGCAGGATGTTTTCGGAGAATCAGGCCCTGCAAATGCACTGATTGAGAAATTTGGTCTGGATGGTAAGGGAATTTATGAATCTGTTAAGAAATTCATGAAAATATAAGAGAATTCCAGAGACAGTGCTGATACGAAAAGAGAAAGCATATACGATAGGAAATTAAGAAAATGTCTGAACAATCTATTAGGAAAAATATTATGTCTCCTTCTATTCTGGCAGCGGATTTTGCCATTCTTGGAGAGCAGATCAAAGAAGCGTCTGCGGCGGGAGCCGAATATATCCATATTGATGTGATGGATGGGGTATTCGTACCATCAATATCCTTTGGAATGCCGTTGATCGAGTCGATCCGTAAGGTGACGGACATAATCTTTGATGTGCATTTGATGATTGTGGAGCCAGAGCGTTATGTGAAACAATTCAAGGAGTGTGGTGCTGACAGTATCACTTTCCATCTGGAAGCGACAGAAGATGCGGATGCACTGATCGATCAGATCCACAGGCTGGGATGCCGGGCTGGTATATCGGTCAAACCACGAACGCCAATAGAGGTAGTCAGAAAATATCTTCCGAAGATTGATATGCTTTTGATTATGACGGTAGAGCCAGGATTTGGAGGGCAGAAATATATACCGGAGTCTACGGAGCGCATCAGGCAGGCAAGGCGGATGGCTGATGAACAGGGGATTGATCTTGATATTCAGGTTGATGGAGGAATCGTACAGGATAATGTTCCTATCGTATTGGATGCGGGTGCGAATGTGATTGTGTCCGGGTCGGCAGTGTTCCGTGGAGATGTTACAGATAATATGAAAAGATTTATGGCGCAGCTTTAAGGCTGCGCTATTTTTTTATGGTATAGGAAATTTCTACGCTTATTCGAGTTCGCGAAGCGAATCTCGTAAACGAGCTATGCTCGTTTTTTTATACAAATCGGCTGCAAACAAATTTCGCCATTTCAAACAAAATCCGATATTTTTATGAATTATATCCCAAAACACTACTTTTGTTTCTTCATAATTGTGCAAAATAGATATAGAATAATAACAGTTTTCATCATCTCGACAAGCTGCGGCCGGGCGATCCAGGATAGAGATGATAAAACAAAATTGGGAAATAAATAATAAGAAGAAACATGCCCTAGCGTTTGCCCTATGGTAAAACGCGGGCAGCAAAAAGGCAGTTAAAAAACTGCAGAAAGGGAGAAATTATGCAGAAGAAAATAGTTGCAGGATTGTTATCGATGATCATATTGGCAACGACGCTTGCGGGCTGTTCGGGTTCTGACGGGCAGACTGGAGGGGACAATCAGCCGGGAGGAGAGACAGCGCAGACGGAGGGAACAAGTACAGACGAAACAGAAATACCAGAAGGAAATACGGAGACAGCCGCAGCAGATGCCTCTTCTATAGATGCTACAGGAACTGTATATGATCTGGGCGGCCTTACGCTTCCAATCTGTGATCCAGGTTCTGTGAGTCTGACCTATATGGGAAATGATACCTGGTGTGCAGGAGTCAGCTATAATGATGGGACCGCAGTACAGCAGGAGATTGAAAAACGGACAGGAGTACACATTGAATGGGACACTTACAGCAGCGATGTGGAAACAGTATTGCAGACTAGACTGGCCTCTATGGAAGGGCTGCCGGATATGGTGGAGCTGCCGCCTTTTGATTCCAATGTAGGCGTAGATACTTATTCCAGTAATGGGGTATTGGTCCCATTAAATGACTTGATTGATCAGTACGCACCGAATATTCAGAAATTATTTGACAAATATCCTGCACTTAAGGCAATGTGCACTTCCTCGGACGGCAATATCTATGCGCTTGCAGGATGGTGGGGAGATATCAACGACTATGTTCCTGATTATCTCTATATCAGACAGGATTGGCTGGATAATCTGGGTTTAAAAATGCCGGAGACAGTGGAGGAACTCTATGATGTCCTGGTTGCCTTCAAGGAGCAGGATGCCAACGGAAATGGAGATCCCAACGATGAGATCCCACTGGCTACCAAGAATGGGATCTGGCAGCTATACTATCTGATGACTGGGTTTGGCTATGACACCAATTCGCTCTGGTATGTGGATGAAAACAACGAAGTTCACTATGCGGCAGTAGAGGAGCAGTATAAGGAAATGCTGACCTTCCTGAACAAGTGCTATGCAGAGGGTCTGATTTCTGATGACCTGGATGGCACAATGCTGACACAGAATATCACAGAGGATAAAGTAGGAATCGTGTGTCATGACCCGGCTGATAATATGGCGTCTTCTGACGATTTGGCCATGACAGGCAATCCCAATTGTGACTATGAGTTTATGCCTGTACTCCAGTCTGATGAGAATGGGACTGCGCAGATGACGAAGAGAAGCCTGACCTGGCATTATTACGGGATCACATCAGCCTGTGAGAATCCGGAAGTAGCGATCAAGTGGATCGATTATGTCTATGCAAGTGAAGATGGCAGTATGCTTTACAATTATGGGATTGAGGGTCTGACTTACGAGTATGACGACAATGGGGAAATCCAGTTTACAGAGCTGGTGACCAATAATGAAACTTATACGTCCGCCTTTTCGGCACTCAGAAGCGTAGGTGCGTGGCCGACTTACTTTATCAACGATTCCGGTGAAGCGTTTATGAAGATCTTCGAAGGAACTAAGGTGGAGACAGCCTGCAAAGCAGCTTACAATAATATGAGAGATCCTTTTCCTGAAATGTTAGGAACAGCAGAAGAGTCGGAGATCTATACAAGTATATGGCCGGACCTGAGTACCTATCTGAATGAGATGTTTACTGCGTTTGTGATCGGCACAGAATCATTAGATAATTTCGACAAGTACGTAGAGACGGCGAACAGTATGGGAATGCAGGACGTTATCGAAGTCAAAAAGGCACAGTACGCAAGGTATCAGGAGATTGTAGGCAAGTAGATCATACTTTCATGAATGGCTGTGGGGCTGTCTGCATAATTCGGCAGCTCCACAATAGAGAGAGTTGATTGTCTGCGGGGAAATATCTGTATGAAAACAGGAGGGAAGGAAAGTGAGGGCAATGCAGGATTTGAGAAAGAATATAGAGAAGGATTGGATGCTGCTGCTGATTGTCCTGCCGGGGGTGTTGTACTTTGCAGTTTTCTGTTATGGCCCCATGTATGGGATTCTTATGGCTTTTAAAGATTACAATGTCTCCAAAGGTATCTGGGGAAGTCCATGGGCAGGGCTAAAACATTTTAGGGAACTGGTGAATTCGGTTTATTTCGGGAGACTGGTCAAGAATACCTTTCTTTTGAGCATAGAACAGTTAGTGTGGTCCTTTCCGGTTCCGATTGCATTTGCGCTGCTTTTGAATGAGCTAAAACACAATAAATGGAAGCGGGTGGCGCAGACGGCCGCATATCTGCCCCATTTTATATCCGTAGTCGTCGTTGTGGGGATCCTGAAAGATTTACTTTCGTCAGATGGCGGAGTACTTACCCAGTTACTGATGTTTTTTGGGGTACAGCCTAAGAATTATTTTAATATGCCGGAGGCATTCAGAACCTTATATGTGGGATCTGGCGTATGGCAGGAATTCGGCTGGAATTCTATTATCTATGTGGCGGCCATCTCGGCAATCGACCAGGAGATGTATGAGTCGGCATCCCTGGATGGAGCGGGGAGATGGAAGAAACTGGTTTATATTACCCTTCCATCGATCGCCCCTACGATCATTTTGCTGCTTGTCATGAACATGGGGAATATGCTGAACATAGGTTATGAAAAGGTTATTCTGATGTATAATTCAGCCACTTATTCTACTGCGGACATTTTTTCCACATATGTGTACCGCAAGGGTCTTCTCAGCGCACAATACAGTTTTGCATCAGCGGTGGGACTGGCGAATTCCGTGATCAACGTATTGATCCTGCTGGGAGCCAATTATGTGGCGAAGAAGGCGACGGATACGAGTATTTTTTGAATATATGCCCTGCAGAATGCAGCATTTTTGCAGACATTACTTCTACAATAAGCAGATTATAGAGAAAGTATGGAGTGATTTATGAATAGAAAAGAAAGATTTGTGGATTCGGATATTCCAATTTACATAGTGACGGCTTTGATCATCATCATAACCTTATACCCAGTCATCTACGTGGTGAGTATGTCTTTCAGCGATCCGGTTCATGTGCTGGCGAGAGACATTTATTTTCTTCCGAAAGGTTTTTCCTTGAAAGCTTACCGGATGATATTGGAGAATGATACGGTACTGCGGTCTTTTGGTAATACGATCTGGTATACGGTGGTAGGAGCTGCAGTCAGTGTGACCCTGACGGCGACAACGGCATTTGCACTTTCGAGAAGGCAGTTTTTCTTGAGGAGACAGCTTTCCTTTTTGATGACGTTGACTATGTTCGTCAGCGGGGGGTTGATTCCCCTGTATATTCTTGTCCAGAAAATGCACTTATACAATAACCGGTGGTCGATCATTCTTCCCTATATTATCAGTGCATACAATCTGATCATTACCAGATCTTTCTTTGAAGCGCTGCCGGAAGAGATGGCGGAGGCGGTTAAGATGGACGGCGGATCGGAATGGACTGTCATGACTAAGATTTTTTTCCCGTTGTCAAAGCCGATTCTGTCTGTGCTGATCTTGTTTTATGGGGTAGGGTATTGGAATAGCTATTTTGCACCATTGATTTTCCTGTCAGATGAGAAGCTGCAGCCGATCCAGCTGTATCTGAGGAGGATCCTGATCACCAGTGAAGTGCGTGTGGCTGGAATGGGGATGGATGCGATCCTGATGAATGAACAGATGAAATATGCCGTCATTGTGGTGGCCTGTTTCCCTATTATGATCCTATATCCGTTTATACAGAAGTATTTCGAGAAGGGGGTTCTGATTGGGGCGGTAAAATAAGAAAAGAGCAAAAATTTACACCGGGAGGAAAGGAGATGTGGGTATTAATATGAACATAAAAGCACCAGAAGAGATGAGCAGCGCACAGCGTATTGCATTCTATGACTGTGAAGAGAACAGGAAATATTATCAGTATGGAACAAGAGGTGGTTGGAAAAAATATGAAGAGAATCCCGTTTTCGGAGGGGAATATGGAACTTGTTTCGATGTTTCGTTACTGCAGGAGGAGAAAGAGGATGGACGGATGCTTCTGCGGATGTGGTTTTCCTGGAGACCTAAACGGGGAATTGGTTATACAGAGAGCGGTGACGGAATCCATTGGAGAGAGCCTCAACTGGTATTACCACCTTTAGAAGGTTCTGCCTGGGAGTCAGATGAGGTCAACCGCCCTACGGTTATCTGTCACAACGGGCAGTATGAGATGTGGTATTCCGGACAGATGAAGCCTTACCTGGAGGAAGGCTGCTCTGTGATCGGCCATGCTGTGAGTGATGACGGTATCCATTGGAGAAGAAGAGAACAGCCTGTGATGGAGCCGGACCAGAACTGGGAGAAACAGGCCGTCATGTGTCCTCATGTCTTGTTTGATGAAGAGACAGACAGTTATAGAATGTGGTATGCGGCAGGATGCAATCACGAACCGGATGCCATCGGTTATGCTTCCAGCAAGGATGGGATCTGTTGGACTAAGTATACACAGAATCCTGTCCTGGAAGGCGATAAAGCTATTCTTTGGGAACAGCACAAGGTAGTGGCGCCCTGTGTGGTCAAAGAAGACGGCTGGTTCTACCTGTTCTATGTGGGACATCTTCACGAGGAACGCGCCCAGGTTGGCCTTGCAAGATCGCGGAATGGAATTACAGACTGGGAGAAACATCCGCAAAACCCGTTAGTTGCTCCAACGCAAGGTGCGTGGGACAGTGTGGCGGTCTATAAACCTTTTGTGATGAAAGTAAAAGGAAGGTGGATGATGTGGTATAATGGAGCAGCGTATGAAGAACCGATATGGGTCTTTGAGCAGATTGGACTGGCGCAGTTAGAGATGGATCATTTATCCTGGTAAATTCACTTTTGTAAAGAGTAGGCGCTGGGTGCGTCGACATGAAGGAAAAGGAGATTCCTTGCAGCACGGGGACAGATACCAGGCAGAAAAGGAGAAAAGGCAGGGAGCAGATGAGAAAGGGAAAAAGATATCAGACACAACATAAAATGTTTGTCTCCTATGTGATCGTTCCGGTGGTCATTCTCTTGATCATTTCTGGGCTTTTTTCTTTCGTCTATTATAGGATTTCCCATGGCAGCGTACTGGCTTTTGAGAATTCCATTGCGGAAAACGTGGATGACGAGTTGAAGAATATCATGGATAATCTGCTCAGATCATCGGCCCAGTATGCTATGACGCCTTGGGTAATGCGGTTGAAATATATGCAGAAGACGCCGGAACTTATGGAGAAGAATATTACGGCGTCTGATATTTCCGATTATGCAGGAATGCTCTCCCTCACGGAGATTAATGACAGTATGATAGAGTCCATCTACATTTATTACAGTTTAGGAGATTTTGGAATTAGTAGTTATGGAAAGTCTGGATGGAAAAAATACGTCGATATTAACCAGATCGTGAGTCAGGATGATGGTTTTTTGTCTGGTGTGATGCTTACAGAGAACAACCAGAAACAGATTGTTCACGGTGTGAGTCTGGTGAAAAACGGACGGCGGATTAGCGGGTTTTTCTTAGTACAGACGATTCCTATGGGAAATATTTATTCTGGGGAGGTAAACATTCTCTTTTTCGTCCCTTATGAGAATATTTATGCTTATATTGCCAATTTTGCCGACGAAGGAACGCAGTATTTGTATCTGACGGATGGAAGGAGAATCCTGTATGCTGGTGACCAGCCAGATCAGCCGCTGGACGTGGGGGAAACGATAGAGGATTTAAAGCGGGATGAGAAAAGTTATTCTTATGACAGTAGACTGAGAAGTTATGTGGCGGAATATACCAAGGTAGGGATGGAGATCGGCGTATTGCAGATTCTGGATAATGATTTTCTCTACAGGGATTTTACATTGTTTGCAGAATGGATTGTTACTGGCTGCCTGATTTTGTTTGGGCTGATTGTGTTGGTGGCATACCGGATGACGCAGTACAGTTACCAGCCGCTTAAGCATATTATGGATATGCTTCTGGAAGAAGAACATGATGACAGCATCAACGAGTACCAGATTATAGAGAAGGCGTTAGAGGAGCTGGATTCCCAGAGAAAGCGGCTGGAGGTGACAGTCTTTGAACAGAATCCAATGATTGAACAGTATATCCTGCACGCTCTGCTGTCGTCCAACAGACTGCAGGCGAATGAAGTCAAATATGTCAATACGATCAGACAGTATTCCCCCTACCGGGTTCTTGTCCTGAAGGATAGTTATGAATTCAGACAGTATATCAGAGAGATTGATTCCTGTCTGGCGATCTATCCGCAGATCCATGCCGCCTTTCTGGAGGAGAGCAATTATTATATATGGGTTTTGAGCTACTGTGAGGAGAGTCTGATTGAGGAGATTATTGAAGTTCTTTTCCAGACATTTTCTGAATCCGGTTATGAGGATGCGGCTCTGGGCATGAGCAAAGTCCATGAGGAAATCCTGCATCTGCTTTCCGCTTATAACCAGGCGGTACGGGCTCTGGAGTACTCCTTTTTCTATCCGGAAAAGAAGATTATCTCCATGGAAGAAGCGCATATTGAGGAGAGAGATAGAAACTGCGAGGCATTTGTCATTTCAGAGGCATGGATGGAGGAACTGCAAAAGGCGGCCGAGGAGGTGGATGCACAGAAATTTACAGAACAGTACCAGGAAATCCTTAAATATAATTTTCAATACCGCGGCCTGAATAAAGAGGCATATTTTCTGGGGATACGTAATCTTAACGACAGGATCATGGATCTGTTCAAAACAGGCGACCAAGGAAATGTGATCGAACAGATGGAACTGTTAAATCCTGAGAATTACCGGAGTATTAAGAATTATCTCCAAACATTCAGGATGAAAATAAGTGTGATCATGCAGCGCTGTGCTGAGAAGGAAAACCCAGTATATCATGCCAGAAATGAGATTATTCGCAATTATGTGGAAGAGCATCTGACAGACGCAAATCTCTCCCTGAATGAAACAGCAAAATTGATGCACTATACACCAGCCTATTTTGGGAAATATTTCAAGGAACAGTTTGGATGTACCTTCCAGAAATATGTCGCGTCCAGAAGAATTGAGTGTGCAAAGAAATATCTTCTGAAAGGCAATATGAGTATGCAGGAGATCGCCCTCAAGTGCGGGTTTACGAATGATGTTACCTTCCGCCGCACATTTAAGATGTATGTGGGGGCGACACCGTCGCAGTTTGAGAAGGAGCATACGATGTAGCTAAATGATGCGATCCCCCTCAACCTGGGAATAGGGCGGATATTCAGGACAGTTTGTTTACTTCCCTGTCATAAGTAAAGATTCCGTTTACTTCTTCTTCCACATCGGACAGTTGTGTATAGACGCTTGCGCACATGCCTTCGGGAATCTGTGCCTGCACTTTCCGCATCCGTTCTTCGTAGGCGCTCTTGAATGTGCCGGTATCCTTAAAAGTTCTGTAACCGTACAGTTTCCCATAAGCGCTGTGTCCGGGGATCTGCAGGGAATAGCCGCCGAACTCTGACAATACAGTCGCGCGTCTTGCTTCCGGGGTAAACCTTAGCGTGAAGAAGTAGTGATGGATGCTTTGCAGATCTCCGCCGTTTTGGTCAAACCAGCCGCTGGCCTGGTCAATTAGGCGGGTAGCGTCACATTTCCTTGCGATCCGGGTGATAAGTCCGGCATGGAACTGTCCCCAGCCTTCGTTGAAGATTACCCATACAGCGATGCTTGGATGACCTTTCAGAAGATGGATTGTTTCTTTTAACTCATGGACAAATTCCGTACGGCCATTCCTGTGTGTGCGGGACAGCAGACGCAGACAGCGATCAGGTATCTGCAGACGTTTCCGGGAGAATAGCGTTGCCGCATAGGTCACGAACCAGTGTTTATAGTAACTGCCGCCATTTACCATATCTTGCCATATGATCATGCCCAGGCGGTCACAATGATAATACCACCGCTGCGGCTCGATTTTGATATGTTTGCGCAGCATGTTAAAACCCAGCTTCTTCATCTCCAGAATGTCAAAGATATAAGCTGCGTCGGCAGGAGCCGTATACAATCCGTCGGACCAGTAACCCTGGTCTAACACGCCGTTTTGAAATTGTGCCTGGCCGTTGAGGCAGATGCGTGGAATGCTGTTTTGGTCGGGTTCTATAGTAAAACTGCGCAGGGCAAAGTAACTGACTACTTTATCCTCTCCAAGCGTAACGGTAAAATAATACAGATAAGGCTCCTCACAGGTCCAGGGGCGGATGTGTGGGAGCGGAAGTTCTAGTTCCTGGTTGGAAAGACCAGTGGTTGTGGTAAGAATGTTCTGGGAAGAGGTTTGGGTGCCGGTTTCGCTTCCGGCTACGACATCGCTTTCCGAAGGCTCCAAATACAAAGCAGGCTCCCTGATTTGTATCTGGACCGGCAGAGTAAGGGAAGAACAGACAGTGATCTTCACACATCCGCGTTTCAGATCGGGTTCTGTTATGATTTCTTCCACGTAACGTGCCGGTACATATTCCATCCAGACTGTCTGCCAGATTCCACTCTGGGCCGTATAGAACATGCCGCCTCGTTTCAGTTTCTGTTTTCCTCTGGCATGATAGGAAGTGTCGCTGAGATCTTGTACGGCGACGAGGAGCTCTGAAGCTGCACTGGCAAACTCCGTGATATCTATGGAAAAGGGAAGGTAACCACCAGTATGCCGTGCAGCTTCTTTGCCATCCACATAGACCCTGCATGCCTGGTCGACTGCCCCGAAATGCAGGATCAGATGGAATCCGGCTGCCAGACGGTCCGGTTCTATTGGAAGCGTTGTCCGGTACCAGAGATATTCATCCGGCTGCAGCTGCCGGCCGACGCCGGAGAGAACACTTTCCGGTGAAAAGGGAACTACGATCTTTCCGTCAAATGCTGCCGGCCTTTTGAATTTTTGGGTAAATGCATAATCCCAGCGGCCATTTAAGTTAATATAACTCTCCCGTTGTAAAAGAGGCCGCGGATATTCGGGAAGCACATGCGCAGGATCCAGTTGTCGTCCCCAGCGGGTGTATAGTTGTTTCATTTTCTCTCTCCATTTATGCGACAATGTTCTGCAGCCAGACGCCCTTTTTCACGAGTACGAAACCGATGATACATTTAATGATATCACCTAGCTGGACAAAAATGAGGACTGCGGTGACTGGCAGTGTGGTAAATCGGCTTAGCGTGAAGGCGATCGTTACACTGACACACCAGATGAATACACTGTCAAACAGGAAAGTAACAATCGTTTTGCCGCCGGACCGTAGTGTAAAGTAGGAGGCGTGCAGGAAGGCATTCTGCGGCATGAAAATGGCGGAGATCATAATGAAATATTTCGCCAGTTCCCGAACATCGGCTTCGGTATTGTACAACATCGGAAAGAGAGGCGCCATAGCTAACATCGCAAGGGCAACACAAGTACAGCAGAAAACGGAGAACGCAATCAGCTTGTTATCCTGGTCGCGGGCTTCTTTCATCCTGCCAGCCCCAAGTAACTGCCCAACGATGATGGCAACAGAGTCACCAAGTGCAATAAATACAATGTTAAACACATTGCTGATTGTGTTGGAAATATTCTGTGCAGCAATGACATTCAGTCCGCGGATGGAATAACACTGCGTCAGCACTGCTACACCCGCAGCCCATAAGGTTTCATTTAGAAGGAGCGGCATTCCCTTGACCAGAATCTTTTTCGCAAGATTGCCAGGGACTTTCAGCGTAGAATAAAGACCCACGACAAAAGGATTCTGCTCTTTATGCCGGTGTGTATGGAGCAGTATGATTGCCGCCTCCACATATCTGGATATGACTGTGGCAATGGCAGCCCCCTGCACGCCAAGTGCAGGGATACCGAATTTACCGTAAATCAGAATGTAATTCAGGACCAGATTGATGCCTACAGCGACGATGCCTGCTTTCATGGGCAGCATCGTCTGCCCGCATTCACGCAAGGTGCTGGAGTAGACTTGTACCATCATAAAAGGTAAAAGACCGGTCAGCATGATCCACAAGTATTGTTTTCCGTAATGCAAGGTGGCGGCAGCACCCTGCGCAGTTCCTTCTCCCTGTAGGTAGAATTGGATCAAACGATCGCCGGCAAACACGAAAAGCCCTGTAGTGATCAGTGTGATCACTGCAACGATCCATATTTTAAAGCGGACGGTCTGTCTGATTCCTTCCTGATTCTTCTGGCCAAAATATTGCGCTGTGAAGATACCTGCACCGGATACGCCGCCGAAGAGGCACAGATTATACACGAAGATCAATTGGTTTACAATGGCGACACCAGACATTGGCTCTGTGCCAACCCGCCCAATCATGATATTATCCAGAAGACCTACGAAGTTCGTGATACCATTCTGGATCATAATCGGTACGGCAATGGCAAGAACCATTTTATAGAAGGCCTTATCACCAATGAACTTATGTAATAAATTGGTTTTAGTTTTCTCTGATTTCATGATAAATGAGATCCTTTCTGTATAAAAATGAAACAAGGTGGAACATTAAAAGTTGAGCAGGTAATTAAGCATTTTACCCTATCTAATGCGGATATGCAACAGGCATTCTGCGTTTTATGGAAATATATCATTCCATTGCCGATAGACATGGGCAGAGTTTAGATATGGAGCTGATTTTTGTTTGAAACCAGAGCTCTTTTAGGTAAACTAAATTGGAAATACGTTATTTATGTTTTACCTATATTATTAGGAGAAAATGTCATAAGAAAAATACATGATATTTTATATCGAAGAATAGAAGAGATTTCAGATATTTTACATGTGTCTTATAGTTAATGGTGCGTGGTATCTGTGATTTTAGGACAACCCTATGATGTGAGAAAAAAACAGAAACATCAAAACGCATTAAAACATGAAAAGAGGATTTAAGAGACTGTAAAATAAGGGAAAATGACAGAGTGCAGAATAGGCTGGAAATAAG